>CAXTOP010000042.1:0-47789 GCA_964245965.1 uncultured Chthoniobacterales bacterium | reverse complement strand
GGTTCAAGCATTGTGGCTTTCCGCTCTCCTTTCAGTCGTTGTGAAAACCGCTGTAGAAGAGATGATCTCTCCGCCGCTTTACGCCTCCGCCCGCTGGCGGGCCACACGATCCAGGCCGAGCTGGGCGACAGTCCGCCGATCCTGCAGGTGCCGGCGCACGATCAATACGGCGAGCGCCGCTAGGATCAGCAGCATCCATTGCACCAGCGACAGCCGCCACCACTTCAGGGCCGGGTCCAGTTGCACCTGCAAGATCCCCGACGGCACCGCGGCGCGTCCCTGACCATCGATTGCCACCACTTGAATGGACTGGTTGGTGCCGGCGGGCAAATCGCGCAGGTTCGCCACGACCTGGCCGTCCCCGGTCCGGTACTCGACCTTGGCGTAAGGCAGCCAGTCGATCTTTAAATTGTCTTCCTGGTCGAGCGAGAGGTAGCGCAACTCGACGCGGTACTTGCTGGGCAGCGGCTCAGGCTGCTTCCAGGCAAGCTCCAGGTTGGTCCGTCCGTGGCTGCGTTCCTGCACGACTTTGACGCCCACCTCATTCGCTCCCATCAAAGGCGCCTCGAAACCTGGGCCTGCCGTGGTCCCGTTGCCCGCTCCGTTGCCGCTGGTCCTGCCGGCGTCCGCGCGTTCACCGGGGATGGCCGGCTTCCCGGTTCCACCGGTCCCGTTTGCCGCCAAACCGGGCCGGGCCGGAGCTTCGACCGGCTCACCGGCCAGTCCGCCGCTCCGAAGGATGCCCGAGACGACCGTCGCGGCAGGGTCCAAGGGAAGAGGCGGCGCGCCGTTGATGCCCGCGTACTGCCTTTCGTCCGGCAAATCCATACCCAGGCCGGTGCCGAGCAGATGCAGATTGGCGGGACGCTGGCTGCCGTTGGCGTAATCGCCCACCCGGATCGCTTCACTGAACGAGCGCCCCCTCGTGGGCCGGAAAATCAGTTGGAAAGCCTGCTTTTCTCCCGCGGCCAGACGGAATTCCGCGTTGCCGTTCACCGTCCACGGCTCGGGCGGCTCCAACCGTCCGACCGCCGTGCCGCCGCCGTCGTTGCGCAGGGTCAACATGGCATGGCCTTCCTGCCCGACGTCCACCGCGCCAAAGTCCAGCTCCGCCGGGCTGGCAGCCAGGCGCGGCGGGTACTCGTGGATGTCGATGTCCACGGTGACCGGTCCCGACTTGGCCGTGCCCGAAGCCTGGACCTGATAGGTAAATTGATCGTGGCCCGGTCCGGTTCTGGCGTCGTGGACGTAGGTGACCACCGCCGTATTGCGCGAGGTGGGTCGAAAACCGGTGAGCAGCCCGTGCCGCGGCTGGTCCGCGAAAGTAAAGGCGATGGCCCGGTTGCCCCCGCCGTGGGCGGTCAGGGTGATCTCGATCTGCTCGCCCGGATCAATCTCCCCGCCCGTGGACACCGCGCTGGCCGGGGCGTTGCGCACCTGTTGGGCCGGCAGGCTGCCGCGCTGTTTACCCTCCTGCACGTCGCCGCGGGCCGCGGATAATCCCAGGACGACCGTGCCCGCCAGAGCGAGCAGCCAGGGCAGCCGGTACCGGCCGGGGATCCGCGGGCGAGCCGTGGGGGAGAAAGGCAGGCGTGGCTCCCGGACGGAAGCGTCCAGAGCACTCCGTCGCCGGACGAGCGCGGACAGAGAGAGCATTGAGTTGATTATTGAACCACCTGTCACTATGATTTGCCGGGCCAAAACATGCAACGCAAGCATGAATGCAATGCAAGCCTAGAGCATTTTTCACTTTCCATGATCGCATCTGCCTTGTTGCTCCGCTCCCGTCCTCCATCTTTGGTCTGCTGCACGGTTGCCAGCGCCCGGAAGCTCCACAAGGCGGCATGGCAAAACTGCCTGTTGGGCATGCTGTTTTTGGCGGCAGGTGCCGGCACCGCCCTGGCGCAGCAGGATCTCCAGCCGTTCAACGCACCCACACCCACGCCGCCGCCGCGCCGCGGCTTTTTCCTGTTCCGGCAACCGCAGCGTCCGCCGGCCGAAATGATCGCTCCGGTTCAGGAAGGACCCCGGGTATCCGCCCGGCTCCTGGACCAGGCGAACGCTGATAACACCAACGTGATCGTTTCGCTCTCGCGCCAGCGCATTTACCTGATGCTCAACCGCGAGATCGTCATTGACGCGCCGGTTTCCAGCGGCAAGCGCGGGCACACGACGCCGACGGGCACTTTCCACATCCGGGGCAAGGAGTTGAACCATTTTTCCAACATCTACGGCAACTACGTCGATCACACGGGCCGCGTCGTGCGCGCGGGCATCAGCGCCCGCATCGATCCCGCGCCGAGCGGCACGCACTACGAGGGCGCGCCGATGCGTTTTTTCATGCGCCTGACCGACAGCGGCGTGGGCATGCACATCGGCATCCTGCCCGGGTACGCCGCCAGCCACGGCTGCGTGCGCCTGCCCGCCGACGTGGCTCCCTTGATCTACGACAAGGTCAAAGAAGGGACGACCGTGACCGTGCAGGAGTAGGGACGGCGATCCATAGGCTTTTACGGCCATCGCCGGTAAAAGGCGCCTTTGGCCGCTTCTGCCGTCACCACGTAGAGGCACACGATCCCGGCCAGCACGACCAGGAACAACGGCGGCAGCGGCGTGAAGTCGAAGAGCCGGGCAACCGGCGGCACATACGGCAGAACCAACACCGCTACGACCACCGCGAGCGTGGCCCCGAGCAACCCGCGCGAGGGGCCGCTGCGAAAAAACGGCCTCCGGGTGCGCACCACCAGGACGATCAGCGCGGCGGAAACCACCGACTCGACAAACCAGGCGGTGCGAAACTGCTTCGGATCGGCGTGCAGCCACCAGAGCAACGCGCCGAAGGTCACGTAGTCGAACACGCTGCTGACGATCCCGAAGACGATCATGAATCGGCGGATGAAGCCGATGTCCATGCGCCGGGGTTTCTCGACGAGCGCCGCGTCCACGCGGTCGCCGGCGATGTTCATCTCGGGCAGGTCCGTCAACAGATTGGTGAGCAGAATCTGCTTGGGCAACAGCGGCAGGAAGGGCAGGAACAGCGACGCGCCCGCCATGGAGAACATGTTGCCGAAGTTGGCGCTGGTGGCCATGAAGATGTACTTGTGCGTGTTGGCGAAGGTGATCCTCCCCTCCTTCACGCCTTGTTCGAGGACGGCCAGATCTTTTTCCAGCAGGACGATGTCGGCGGCTTCGCGCGCCACGTCCACGGCGTTGGCCACCGAGATGCCCACGTCGGCGGCGTGGAGGGCGGAGGCGTCGTTGATGCCGTCGCCCAGGTAGCCGACGACATGGCCCGCTTGCTTGAGCGCCAGGATGAGACGTTCCTTCTGGTTGGGCTCGACTTCGACGAACAGATCCGTCTCGGCGGCGCGTCTCGGCAGGGCCTCATTGCTGATGTCGCGGAGCTGCGCACCGGTGAGCACGCGGGCGTCGTTCAAACCTGCTTGCTTCCCGACGCTGGCGGCCACCAGCGCGTTGTCGCCCGTGATGCACTTGAGCTGCACGCCTAGCGCTTTCAGCCGTTGGATCGTTTCGACGATGCCCGGACGCAGCGGATCGAAAAGGAGCAGGAAGCCCAGGAACTTCAGGTCGCGTTCGTCGTCCCGGTTGAGGCCGGTCGCCGCGGCATCCATCTCCCGCACGGCCACGCCGAGGGTGCGCAGACCTTGCGTGCTGAACTCAGCAAAGCACCGTTCGATGGTGGCTCGCACGGCGGCGAGCGGCACGGTCTCGCCCGACTCATCCACGGCGGACCCACAAACCTCCAGCACGTTGTTGAGCGCTCCTTTGGTGACGAGGACGGGCGGTTCCCCTTGGCACGTGACCAGCACGCTCAGACGCTTGCGCACGAAGTCGTAGGGTTGCTCATCGAGCTTGCGGTACGCCCCCACGTCAAAGGAGCGATGAGCCTGGATCGCAGCGTCAATCGGGTTCGTGTAACCGGATTGAAAATGCGCGTTGAGGAAAGCGTGCAGGAGCAGGTCATCGTTGGGTTTCCCGTCCAGCCCGACGGCCGAGTGGAGCTTCACTTCCCCTTCGGTCAGCGTGCCCGTCTTGTCCGAGCAGAGCACGTCCATGCTGCCGAAGTTCTCGATGGCGGCGAGGCGTTTGACGATGACCCGTGCCGCCGCCATGCGCCGCGCGCCGCGCGCCAGGTTGATGGAGACGATGGCCGGCAGCAGTTGCGGGGTCAGTCCCACGGCCAGCGCCAAGGCGAAGAGGAAGGATTCCAACACGGGCCGGTGCAGGTACACGTTGACCCCGAAGACGCACAGGATCAGCAGCAGCGTCACCTCCATGAGCAGGTAGCCGAAGCGGCGCAGGCCGCGCTCGAACTCGGTTTCCGGTGGACGTCGGCTGAGCGTTTCCGACACGCGGCCAAACTCCGTGTCCTTGCCCGTCGCCACCACCAGGGCAACCGCCGTGCCGTTGGACACGTTGGTGCCCATGAACAGGCTGTTGGCCCGTCCGGCCAGCGGCGTGGTGGCCGGTAGAGAGACTCCGATGGACTTCTCCACCGGGAACGTTTCGCCCGTCAGCGCCGCTTCGTTGATGAAGAGGTTCTTCAACTTCAGCAGCAGACAATCGCCCGGGATCACGTCGCCCGCGCTGAGATGGATCACATCCCCCGTCACGATGTCTTCCACCGGCACCTCGACTTCCACTCCGTCCCGCTGCACCCGCGCCTTGCTCTGCACGAGGGCCAGCAGCTTCTCCACCGCGCCCGACGCGCCGCGTTCCTGCCAGAAACCGAGCAACCCGCTGGCGAGCACGATGACGGAGATGATCACCGCGTCGGCCACGTCGCCCAGGTAGCCCGAGAGCGCCGCCGCGAAAAGCAGGATCAGGATGATCGGACTTTTGAACTGCCCCAGGAGCAGGCGCAAGGTCGTGTTGCCGCCCCGGCTTTTGCGCAAGCCGCCCCCGTCCTCCGCCAGGCGGCGGCCCGCCTCCGTCCCCGTCAAGCCAAAGACGCCGGTTCGCAGCCGCCGGAAGGCGTCCTCCGCCGACTGGCTCCAGAAGGCGGGAGTTGCCGGGGAAAGGTTCATCGAAACGCCTTCGCCGCCCGGGCGAGCACGATCTCTTCGTCGGTCGGGATGACCCGGACCGTGACCCGGCTATCGACCGAAGAAATCCTCCGCAAGTTGTCCGCGTTTGACGCCTCATCGAGCCGCAGCCCCAGGAAACCGAGGCCCTCGCAAATTCGCGCGCGCACCACCGGCGCATGCTCACCGATGCCACCGGCGAACACGAGCGTGTCCAACCCGCCGAGAGCTGCCGTGTAAGCGCCGACCCACTTGCGCGCTTGATAACAAAACAGCGCGACCGCTTCCGCCGCCCGCGCATCGACCGCCTCGCGCGCGAGCAGATCACGCAGGTCCGAACTGGTCTCCGACATCCCAAACAGCCCGGATTGATGATTGACCATGTCGTTGAACTGCTCTGCGTTCATCCCTTCGGTGCGCGCCAGATAGGGAAAGATACCCGGGTCCAGATCCCCGCAGCGCGTGCTCATGGGCAGACCCGCCGCGGGCGTGAATGCCATGCTCGTGTCGATGCACTTGCCGTCCTTGACCGCCGCCATGCTCGCGCCGTTGCCCAGGTGCGCGAGGATCACCCGTCCATTGGCCGCCTGCTCGCCGTCCAGCCGCCCCAACTCCTCCAACAAAAACGTGTAGGACAGCCCGTGAAACCCATAACGCCGCACGCCCATCGCCTCGTAGCGGCGCGGGATCGGCATCAACTTGGCCACGCGCGGCATCCCCGCGTGGAACGCCGTGTCGAAACAAGCCACCTGCGTCAGGTCAGGGAAACGCGTCTGCACCGCCTGGATCATTTCAATTTCTGCCGGGAGATGGTCGGGGTCCATGGCACTGATGCGCTGCAATTCGTCGAGCATCTCCGGCGTCACGCGTTGCGGCTCGCGGAAATTCGGCCCGCCGTGAACCACCCGGTGCACGACCACCTCCATCGCGCTGAACACCTCGATGGTCTCGAACCACGCCAGCAAATCCCGCGTCGCCTTCGCCTGCCCTCCCGTCGAAAATTCTTTCGAGTTGGACTCACCCGCCGCCGTCTTGAAACTTAGCAGGGTTCCCGGCGCTCCGACGCGCTCCACCTGCCCCGACAAGACGCGCTCCGGAGCCGCGCCCCCGGTGAAGAACGCGAACCGGATGCTCGACGAGCCGACGTTGATCGTCAGTACCCGTGCCGCCTCTCCTGCGTTATCTTTGGTCTCCATCATGAGCCGAGCCGTCGCTTGATGAGCTTCAGCTCTTCGACGCGCTGGTCCCACCACGTCGTGCCCAGCCGGTGATAAGGCGCGGCTTCCATCTCCTTTTCGATGACCACGCGGCGGGCCGCGAGTTTGGCTTCGTGGGACGGCTTGCCCTCCGTCTCACCGGCAGGCAGGTCACTCATTGGGTCAGGGCCAGATGGCCCGTTGACCGCTGAAACTTTTGACGAGGAAGCACCGGCACGACGCCTGCGGAGGCCGCGCCGCGCACGAGCAGGAACCGCCGGTCGCCCGCCAATTTCCCGCTGCCCGCCGTCACCCGCGCGATGATCTCTTCTGCCCACGCGACCTTCGCGTCCCGCGCCCGGTTGAACAACGAGGCGAGGTAGTAATCTCCGATCCGCTCGGCGTCGTTCATCAACCCCGTGAGGGTCCCGAGGTTGGCGGAAAGCCGCGTCAGCGTTTCGTCGCTAGTTTCGTGGCGGGGAATTAAGGGGTCGATGTCAGTGGTTTGCATGTTGCTTCCATTTCGCGTTGCCCGCGAAACCATCGACATCGGTCAGAATCCCGAACGGCGCTATCAGGTGAAACCCTAACAACGGCCTCACGCCGCTATCCTGACCAGCGCAGGCAAGGCGACCGGCGGCAACGTGGCAGTGGCTTTCGCACTCCATGGCAGCGTGACCTCGAAGCGGGTGCCCTGCTCCGGATCGGAAAACACGTCGATGCGGCCCCCGAGCAGTTCGGCGTATTCCTTGCAGATGGCCAGGCCCAGCCCGGTGCCGGTGACCTGGCTGTTGGGCCGGATGCGGTTGAACTCCCCGAAGAGGGTTGCCATGTCCTCGCGGGCGATGCCGATGCCGGTGTCGGCCACCACCATCTTCCAGCCCGTCGTGCCAGCGAGCGCGAAGGACACGTCGATCTCGCCGCCTTGCGCCGGCTTGCGGTACTTGATCGCGTTGGAGAGCAGGTTGCCGGCGATGCGTTTGAGCTTGAGCTTGTCGCTGACGATCTCGCCCAGCGTGTGGTCGCACCGGCACGCGAAGGCCATGCCCTGTTCCCGGGCGACCGGGCGCCATTGCGCCATGATCTCCTCGAAGAGCGCGCAGAGCGAGAGGCGTTCGAGGGCCAGCTGCGCCCGGCCCGCGACGAGGGCGGAGAAGTCGAGCAGATCGTTCAGAATCGTGCTCATGTCGGCGAGCATCCGTGCGCAGATGGCGCTCATTTCGCGCCTTTCCTCCGGCGTCGCGTCCTCTCCGAGCATCGTGGTCGCCAAGGTCAGCGCATTGAGGACGTTGCGCAGTTCATGCGAAACCGTGCGGGTGAGCCGTTCCCGGGCTTCGTTGGTTTGTTCGAGGGCCTGGTTTTTCTCTTCGACCACCCGATGCTGCTCCTTCGTGAACTGGCCCACGGAATCACAGGTGAGGCGATGGAAGAAATCACTGATGAGCACTTCCCCCTGCGCGCATTCCTCCCTGGAGTATTCCGGGTGTATTTGGGCGAACTTCACGAGGACGGTCCGTTTCAACACCCGCTTGATGATATAAATTTCCCAGATGAGTTCGGAAAGGTTGTAGCCGGCTTTCCACTGCGCGCGGCCGTGGCTGCGGGAGTGATCCGAGACCGCCTCCTCGGGTCCCTCTTTTTCCAGGCGCAGACGATCCACGAGATCGTCGATGAGTTCAGGGACGTGATCTTGCAGCGCCTCGTGAGAGATGTGCAAGGCGTCCGGCATCTCGGGACTTTCCCGGACCAATGGCATCCACTCGCCGTTGATGGCGTCTCGTTGCTGGTGAACGTAATCCGCGAACGCGGGGAAAAAAGAAACGTGGGAAAGCGGGCGCTCCATAAACATGATGCCTCCCCACCAGTCTTCCGGTGGAGCACCATGCTATCGCCCGGAACGCGCCGCCGGGCTATCAGGTGAAACCCGCATCCCCGCCCCGGCCGCTAACTCACCGTCACCGTCAAAATCGGGCTGGGCTGGCCGATGACCACGTCGTTCTTCAGGGCGAGAAGCTGGTATTGTTGCTCCTCCGGCACGCCGGGCGCGGCCAGCGCGGTGTGATCCACGAACGACCGCCCCGTGAACATCCCCACCGTCAAGGTGAGCAAAAGGTTTTTTCGAGCCACCAAAAGACCTTCTGTCGCCTCGTGCGCTCCCTTTGAAGTGGCAAGAAGTTCCAGTTCTTCGCTAAAGCTCACCGTTACTGTTGGGCCTCGGTGGTTTGGCAGTAAGTCTACCAGCTTCGCAAATTACGCAGAAACCGGGTGTAACGCACATCGTTGTAGCAGAAGCGTCGCACCTCGGCCTCCGGGTAGGCCTCGATAGTTTGGAACAGGGTGATGGTGTAGGCACGGTCAAACGTCGGAGCTACTTTGTGGAGAGAGCCCGGGATGTCAGAGTTAGCTTTTGTACGGCAAAGAAGCATCTGGCCCATCATGAAAGCAAGCTCTCCGTCAAGTTCCGCGTTGGCGAAGGAGTCTATGATGACCGCCGCACGCTCGGACAGAGGAAGATGGAAGAACAACTCAAAGCTCCGGTCGCAAGTGGAGAGACTTTGCTGGGGATGGTCAGTAAGTTGGGAACGTTCCCAATCCGCCTGCATCCGCGCGATGTTTGCCTCCACATCTGCGTAGGTGCGGACCTGCGGTGAGGTGGTGCAAGCACAGGGCAGCACACCAAGAGCGACGCACACGAGAAAACGTGTTGTCATAGGGCCTGTAGGTAGTAGGCGAACGCCGACCCTCAAACAAGGCGAATGCACTTTGGCAGGCCGTCGTGTGTGCTTCCCTTTCGAGCCAATATCCCGTATCCTCCCGGCATGAGCACGATCACGGCGATTCTCGAAGCGGACGTTGACGGCACGTTGCACCTGCCGCTGCCGATGGAGTTGCAGCACGGGAAAGTCAAAGTCACGGCGGACCTGGCACCGGCGGAACAGCCGAAGACCAAGGCCAAGGCAGGACTATGGAAAGAAATGCCGGGTCGGTTTTGGATGTCCGCCGACTTCGACGAACCACTCGAAGACTTCCGCGAATACATGGAATGAAATACCTGCTGGACACGCACACGCTGCTCTGGTTCATGCGCGAAACCCAATACCTGCCTCCGGCGGATCGCCGCGAACGCGCCGTCGAGCACGTTCTGTAGAATCTCAGGTTCGCTAGTCATGAGCCTTTACCCCATTTTTCGATGCCGCAGGTTGGGGAGCGGATGGGTGCGCGGGTTGGTCCTTTTCCTTGAGAAGTTCGCCGACACCGTTTTCCAGCGACGTGAGATAATCCGCGATGCTCCACGCCACCTTTTGTCCGCCGGCAGTCAGTTCGATCCCGCTGACCAAATCCGGCGAGGTCTCGTAGCGCAGGGGGATGTCGGCAGAGAAGGTTTCGTTGAGCGCGTGCTGAATCGTTGCGCGCTGCGACGCGGGCAGCTCGAAGGTGCTGCGCACGAGCGCGGGATCGGGTGCCGCCGCGAGGGCGTCACCGAGGCCTTTTTTGCCGGGAGCATCCAGGCCGCGCAGCCGGCGGGTGAACACGTCGGCCATCTGTGCTTCCAGACTCGTGGTGGCGAGGTCCGTCAGGATCATGCGCGCGATGGCGAGCACTTCCTCTCGCGTTCGCTGGCGGATCGCTTGATCGAGCTGATACGCGTCGTTCGTGAGCGCGTCGTGTCGTTTGACGCTCAGGTCATCGGCGGCTTTACCGGCTTGATCCAGGAGCCGCTGACCCTCGGCTTTGGCATCGTCCGACGCTTTGCTCAGGAGGGCGGCACGCTGCCGGCTAAACTCTTCGTTCTTGTGCTGGAACTCGTCGCGCTCCTTCTGCGCCTCTACCTTTTTCGCGTCGGCGTCGGCGAGTTCCGCCGCGATCTTTTTTTCTCGCGCATCAATGGCGTCGAGAACGGGCCGATAGAGGAAATGCTTCAGCACCCACACCAGGATGAGGAAGTTGAGCGCTTGCGCCCCGACGGTAAACCAGTCAATTAGCATCGCTTTACTTTCCCGCCGCTTGGGCGATGACGTGGTTCCAGAACGGGTTGGCGAAGATCAGGATCATCGAGACAACGAAGCAGTAGATCGCCATGAATTCGATCATCGCCAGACCGACGAAGAGGGTCCGTGTGATGGTGGCGGAGGCATCGGGCTGCTGCGCTATGGCGGTGACGAGGATCTCCAGGAGGTTTTGCCATCGGGAACGCGTGATCTCCTTCAAGAGATTGCGCGTGATCAGTTTGGAACCGATCGCCAGCACGAGCCTCAAGGCCCACATGAACACGATGGTGCCATTAAGTTTGAAAAATCCGTGCTGCCAGAAAATGATTTGGTCGGGACTAGAGCCCTTCCCGTTTGGGCAAGCCTTGGACAGATTGGGAGGGACCCGCTCCGTCGGGTCCGCAGAGCCGGGGCTATGCCCGGTGCCGTGTAGCCCCGGCTCCCCGGACCCGACGGAGCGGGTCCCTCCCGGCAGGCTTTATCAAACGGGAAGGGCTCTAAGACGCATCGCTGGCCTCCAATCCCAGAAGAAATTGAGTTCCCGGAGCAGGCCGCGTCAGGTACGTCACGGCAAACCGCGCCACGAGAAACCCCAGCAGACAGGCCACGAGCCGCTCCCATTGCCCGTGACCCACGAAATAGAAACCAGCCAGCACGACGCTCATGCGCAGCAGCAGGCTGCCCAGAAACCAGAATGCCGGCTGTGAAGACGTAACTCCTTTGCGGATCGTCCACCACAAGCCGCCGAAGAAAACCGCTCCGAGCATTCCTCCCAGCAGCCCCGCCCACATTAGTGTCAGTGGTTCATTCATCGTGATCCTCGGGTTCCTCCCGCAGCGCCTTATCCTCCTTGGCGACTCAGTGCCAGGCGTTCAAACAACCGATCATGAGACCGGCCATCAAGAGGGCCAACGTCCAGGAGTGCCCGCTCGGATGGTGCTCGTCCAGCCAGAGACCCAGCGCGGCACCGGCCACCGACCAACCGATTAGCCCGGTCATGTCCAGGCCAAACCAGACACCCGGCTTCCCTCCTCCGCAACGCCTGCGGGCAGGTTGCCACCCAGGCACGCGATGATGGTTTCGACCACTCGCTTCGCCTCGTGCGGGTCGCGGATCTGAACGGACAACGCGCCCGCTTCCTCCGCCGGATAGTCGTTCCCACCGGGGAACAGGGCATCGCCGACGTAAATCATTTCATCGACCGCAAGACCGAGGATGTCCCGCAGTTTTCCGATCCCGTAGGCTTTGTCGATGCCAGGCTTGGTCACGTCGATAGAGGTGGTTCCGCCCAGGCGCACGGCGAACTCGGGGAGCAGTTGATCGAGGAGGTTTTTGATCTTCTTGCGCTTAGAAAAATCAGGGTCCCATTTCTTCTTTTCTTCGATGGGAGCATGCTGTCCCAACGCGGAGAAAGTGATCTGGCTGCCCCGGTCTTCGATCGTATCTCCCGACACAGCGTTCGCGGCGTAATTCGCTTCGGCGAGTGCCTTCTGGATACAGTGAATGATCTCCTCCTTCTCGTTCGCGGTGAAATCTTCGGAGTATAGTTTTTTCCAGCCTCCCGCGTGCTGGTAGAACTTCGTGCCGCAGGTAGGAAGCAGCGAGAGATTATCCAGGCGTTGATCCCTCGGAAGCTTGGCAAGCATTTGCAGTTGGAATTGGGGCCAGTTGCCGCCGGAAATCACCGCCACTTTGACAATGGCCAATAAAGCCGTGAGCAGCCCGGCCATCTCGGTATCGAGCGGAGATTTGCTTTCCGCCAAGGTGCCATCCAGATCGAAAACGATGAGCTTTTTCATGGCGGGTCAGATCCTTTCCGGCAGCGCGATCTCCAAGACGCGAATCACAAGACGGAGTTCCACAATGCGATCGCCGGCTGGCCGCGCCGATCGTGCTCGAAGCCGAGAATGCTCAGCGACGCGGGATCGAGCAAGAACGGTTGCCCCTGCGCAACCGAAAGTCCGATCCAGCGGGCACCCAGCCCGCGTCCGAAATGGCCATGCGAGAAGAGGGCGATGTTTCCTTCCATCGCTTCGAGACGGGAAATGAAACGGTCCACCCGGCTGGCAATTTGCCGTGGGGTCTCGCCCTGCGGTCCACCGCCGTCGCGAAAGAGATTCCAGCCCGTTTGCAGTTCGAGAATATCAGTCAAAGTGCGCCCTTCGTATTCCCCGTTGTTCCATTCGGTCAGGTCCGAGTCGATCTCGGCGTCGGCACGCCCGGCAAGTTCACCCGTTCGCCGGGCACGTTGCAGCGGACTCGTCAGCACACGCGTAAACGAAAGATCGCGCAGGCGGGGCTCGAGTCTCCGGGCGGCTTCCTCGCCCTGCGCGGAAAGCGGAACGTCTGTCCCGCCGGTGTACTGGCCGGAGGCGGTCCATGCGGTTGCGCCGTGTCGGATGAAATAGACGCGCGGGCACGTTGTCATTGTCCTTTGGAGTCCGTGGCCGGAGCCGCGTGGGATACCGCTATTTGCCGGCGGCGCTCGACGGTGCCGGCTGCGCCGCTCCACCGCGAGGCCGCCAGGCCAGGTCGAAGCTCAGCACGTACACCATGATAGCCGCAAACATCAGCACGACGCCGGCCCAGAAGATCCAGCTGCGATGCGCACGTTTCCAATACGGAGCAGGTGTCTGCATGGTGCCGTAATGGCGCGGCCCAGGATGGAGACTTTCGTGCATACTCATTGATTTTCTCGCTCTGTGCTTTTCCACGCCGGCTGGGACGGGACGTTACTCGCGGTCGGGTTGGTCCACTTCCAGTGGCGGATCTCCGGCAGGTCCTCGCCGTGCTCGTCGATGTACTCGCGGTGCGCGATGAGCTTGTCCTGGAGTTCCTGCTTGAGGTAATCCGCCCGGGCACCCAACCGCGGCAAACGATCCAGCGTATCCAGTACGAGGTGGAAGCGATCCATGTCGTTGAGCACGGTCATGTCGAAGGGCGTCGTGATTGTCCCCTCTTCCTTGTAACCGCGCACGTGGATGTTGTGGTGGTTCGTGCGGCGGTAGGTCAGCCGATGGATTGTCCAGGGATAGGCATGGAAGGCAAAGATAACGGGTTTGTCCGCGGTGAAGAGCGAATCGAAATCCTTCTCGTTCAGTCCATGAGGATGCTCCGTACATGGCTGCAGCTTCATCAGATCGACGACGTTGACCACGCGGATCTTCAACTCCGGCAGGTGCTCGCGCAGGATCGAAACGGCGGCCAGCGTCTCCAGCGTGGGCACGTCTCCGGCGCAGGCCATGACCACATCGGGCTCGGAGTCGCGGTCGCTGCCGGCCCACTCCCAGATGCCGATGCCCTTGGTGCAGTGCACGGCGGCCTGCTCCATCGTCAGCCATTGCGGTGAGGGGTGTTTGCCCGCCACGACGACGTTGACGTAATGGCGGCTGCGCAGGCAGTGGTCCATCACCGAGAGCAGGCAGTTCGCGTCGGGCGGCAGGTACACGCGCACCACCGACGCCTTCTTGTTGATGACGTGGTCGATGAAGCCGGGGTCCTGGTGCGTGAAGCCGTTGTGGTCCTGCCGCCAGACGTGCGAGGCGAGCAGATAGTTGAGCGAGGCGATGGGACGGCGCCAGGGGAGGTGCGAGGTGATCTTGAGCCACTTGGCGTGCTGGTTGAACATCGAATCCACGATGTGGATGAACGCCTCGTAACAGTTGAAGAGGCCGTGCCGCCCGGTGAGCAGGTAGCCCTCCAGCCAGCCCTCGCACTGGTGCTCGCTGAGCATCTCCATGACGCGTCCGGTCGGGGCGAGAAACTCATCGCCCGGCACGGTCGCGGCGTCCCACTGGCGAGTGGTGTTCTCGAAGAGCGCTTCCAACCCGTTGGAGAGCGTCTCGTCGGGACCGAAGACCCGGAAATTTTTCTGTGCATCGTTGAGCTTCGTCACGTCGCGCAAGAAGCGTCCGAGTACGTGCGTGTCGCCGGGTCCGCCAGCACCCGGCATCGGCACGTCCACCGCGTAGTCACGGAAGTCCGGCATGTGTAGATCGTGCAGCAGCAAGCCGCCGTTGGCGTGTGGATTCGAGCCCATGCGCCGTTCACCTTCGGGCGCGAGTTCGGCCAGTTCCGGTAGCAGACGGCCTTGCTCGTCGAAAAGTTCCTGAGGCCGGTAGCTGCGCAGCCAGTCTTCCAAGAGTTGGAGATGCGCGGGATTCTTTGCCGGATCGGAGAGCGGCACCTGGTGCGCGCGGAAGGTGCCTTCCACCGGCAAGCCATCGACCATCTTCGGCCCGGTCCAACCTTTCGGTGATTTGAGGACGATCATCGGCCAGCGTGGGCGCGTGGTGCCGCCGTGGACGCGCGCGTCCTGCTGGCTCTGCTTGATCTGTTCGACCGCCGTATCGAGCGCCTCCGCCATGGCCTCATGCATGAGCCTCGGCTCGTGGCCTTCGACAAAAATGGGCGTCCAACCGTACCCACGCAGGAGTTGTTCGAGTTCCTCAGGCGTGATGCGAGCCAGGATGGTCGGGTTGGAGATCTTGAAGCCGTTGAGATGCAGAATCGGCAACACTGCGCCATCGGTGACGGGATCGAGGAACTTGTTGGAATGCCACGCCGTGGCCAGCGGCCCGGTCTCGGCCTCGCCGTCGCCGACGACACACGCAACGATCAGGTCAGGATTGTCGAACACCGCCCCGAACGAGTGGCTGAGCGAATAACCCAGCTCGCCGCCCTCGTGGATCGAGCCGGGCGTCTCGGGCGACGCGTGGCTGGGGATACCGCCGGGAAACGAGAACTGCGTGAACAATTTTCTCAGCCCCGCTTCGTCCTGGCTGATGTTGGGATAAACCTCGCTGTAAGTGCCTTCGAGGTAAGTGTTCCCCACAACCGCCGGACCACCGTGGCCGGGACCGGACACATAGATCATGTCGAGGCCGTATTTCTTGATGATGCGGTTGAGGTGCGTGTAGATAAAATTCTGCCCCGGCGTCGTGCCCCAGTGTCCGAGCAGCATGTGCTTCACATCGCCGAGCGCGAGCGGACGCTTGAGCAGCGGATTATCGTAAAGGTAGATCTGCCCGACCGACAGATAGTTGGCCGCCCGCCAGTAGGCATCCATCCGGTGGAGCAGTTCCGGCGTGAGGGTGTTGGTCTGGGTGTTCATGATTCGCAGGGCGCTCGCCGGTGCCGGTGCTTGCTGGTTTTCACGCCGCTGGCGACGAGCGGAAAGGGACTGGCAGCCTAAAGTGACCATCCGACGCCCTCTCCGATCTGTATATAAGGTGTAGTACTAACAGGCGGGATCGGTCTGCTTGGCGCGTTGCGTCCCTTGGACACCGTCCGCAGCGTGCAACCTGCCGTTTCCCCCGCCGGAACCGCCGCTCCCGGCGTGACAGACGCCCTTCGTTATGCCGCCAACATCATTTTCCTCTCCGCCGGTCGCGCTTGCACCGGGGGAAACGCCAGTTTGGGTGAGAGAAACGGCATCTATGGACGCCCCAAATCGGACTTTACGCGCCCCGCATCGGACTTGGGGCGCGTAAGATGACGCTCGGGGCGCGTAAATCGAAATTTGCCCCGCCCCGATCGCCATTCGGCACGCTTCCACGACCAACCCTGTAGATGGCTGGACAAATCTGCGCGGCTCGTCGTAGATTTTGCGCGTGGCAAAACACGACTTCGTTCCCGACAGCGTCCGAAACCTACTCCACCGGAGGGGGTGCCGTGGCCACGCGGATCGGTTGGCTCACAGCCAGCGTCACCGCGCCCCAAGCGGAACTCGCCACCCTCATCACCAAAACGCAGGCGGTCATGGCGCGCAGGCGTCGCCGGATACGGCCAACGGCCAACTCAACGCCGTCAAGGCAGCCGTGTTGGCGCAAGCCCGCCTCGCCACGAAAAACCTCAAGGCGACGGCTGGGTTCACCGGAGGCGACGCGCAATCGCTGGGCGTGTACACGACGCCCGAGACGTTCGACCCAAACACCTACCAGCTCACGCTCGAAACAGCGGCGTGGCACAATTACGTCGAACTATGGCGAAGAAGCTCGGCGTGGGCAGCCTGAACGTGTATTGGCTTCCGGCGGGCACGGCGACCTGGGCGATGCTCTCGGCCAAGCGCGCCCGTTTCCCCTTCCACGACGACACGCCCGCCCCCGCCGGACAGACCACGCAGGCGAGGGAATACATGGCGATGGGCGTCATCGCCGACGAGGAGGTCGGCAACCCGAGCAACATTGCGAGCGTAGTGTTTCAGGCGCAATCTAATTTTCCGTTCAGAACCGTGACTGGGAAGAAGACGTGAAGGCGACAACATCATCCAGCTAACTATCGACCTTATGTTACAAGCACTATACGAAATCCATCGGCAGCAGATTTTGTTGAACGCCAAAGATGCAAGCGGTGAGTGGCATTTTCCGCCGGCGTATCTTTACGCCGTACCAAGACGCATATCGCCCATCTTTCACTCCTCTTGGCACGGAGGAGACGAAGACCCATACGAAACAATTTATGCTGCCAACACAGAATTTCTTACTTCCATCGGAACGTGGATGGATGAACAAGAACTTACTGGTCGTTCAATTACTTACTACGAGCTTGAATCGCATTTCGGCCACGAGCATCGAGCAGCATTGATCGCATTTGTACGTTACTGTGCGTTAGATAATCGTTTCAATCCGACGTTCTATAGCACGCTGCTCAGAAATGAAGATTGTCCGATCGAAGCTTCGCATGCCGCCGATCCGTTTGGCAATGAAGCGCCAAGTGTCCTGTAGGCCAATCAGTGGTTTGATTTTTCCCTCGTTCTCAAGTTGCACTTGGGAACGCGAAGGCCCGGCGAATCCATACACTGCCCGGAGGATTCCGGTTGCCCGTCCCGTTGGAGACTCCTAACCTAGCGCCATGACCTTGACCGCCGTTTTCACCCGCGCGCCGGAGGGCGACTATACCGCGACCATCGGAGAAATCCCCGGCGCAACGGACGGATGGTGTTCCCTGCGCGCAACCCGATGAAAGCTGCCATCTTCCGATCGAGACGGCTCCGTTGTCATCGTCCCATGATCAAGCGTCCAGGCTTCCGCTTGGAGTTCGCCCAACCGCCGGCAAGTGCCATCTCCCGAGCGCCTATCCACGAGTGATATTACGATGAAGAAGCTATTCGTCATCTTGGTCATGACGCTGCCCCGCCTCTTGGGAGCGCAATCCCTCCTGCCCGTGGATGTTCCCCCGTTGCCCCCGCAAGCGACGCTCGTGGAAGATGTGTTGGTACCGATTCCCAGCGAGATCTTCGGCACGCTGGACCATTTCGCCGATTCGAACTGGCAGCGAGTGCAGCGTTTGGAGCTGGCACGCTCCAGGCCGGGCAACGATCAGGCTCAAACCGCTTTGCGCCTGGGAGCAGTGATCGCCGAAGGTTTCATCGCCGTGGAAGCACAAGATGCGGTGGAGGTAAAAGATGTCGGCAAAACCGTCCTCACACTGGCGCTCGCCCTCGGCGTGGAGAAGTCCGTGCTCAGGCGCAGCAACAGCATCATCGACCATGCCGAAAAACGTCAATGGGAGAGCGTCCGTAAAGAATGGTCCGCCGTGAATGCCGACGTGAAAGCGGCCATGGTGAAACTCCGGAGCGAGCAGATTTCGCAGTTGGTCAGCTTTGGCGGCTGGCTGCGCGGGACCGAAGCGCTAACCGGGGTTGTCCTGCAGCACTATTCGCCGGAAAACGCTGCCCTCCTGCGCCAGCCGGCGGTGCTCGATCATTTCGAGGCGCGTCTGGAACGGATGAGCGACAAGCTCAAAAAGGATTCCGTCGTTGCTCGGAGTCCTAACATCATCCTGACTCTGCGACAACTCTCCGGGCCGCCGGAGGGAGCGCCCATTCTGCGGGCAAAGGTGGAAAGCATTCGGACAACCGTTACAGAAGCCGTTGACGCCATCCAGGTCAAAGCACGCTAGGCTGCTCGGCCAGTACCCGCGGCGAGTCAGCCGGGAGCATTGGTCAGGCCGCCTTCTTTGATGCGGTCGGTCCAAAGACCAATTGCCCGGCCTGCAATGACACGGTGACGTGGTCGCCGTCCGTGATCAGGGCGGCGATGAGCTTGCGAGACGGCGGCGTTTCCACCTGGCGTTGGAGAAAACGCTTGAGCGGTCGCGCGCCGTACACCGGGTCGTAGGCTTCGCGGGCGATGTGCTCCTTCGCCGCGTCGGTCAGATCAAACTAGATATGCCTTCGTTCCAACGCTCATGATGTTCGCGGCTTCATCATCGCGCCGGAACCGGATCTTCTTTTTCAGCAGCCGTCATGATGGCTTCCTTGGTCAAACGCACAAAAATCTTCGCTCCGGCAAAACTCACGCTGGTGATAGCCTGCGGCGAAATCTTGACCTCCTTGCCCGTGAGCCAGTCTCCGGTTTCAACGACCACATAGCGAATCATCCAACCATAATCATCGACGAGAAAATCGGTGACTGTCCCGATCACTCCGTCCGTGCTTTGCAGTTCGTAATCGATGATGCTCTGCGTGCTCCGCAGGTGTAAATCTTCGCGGTCGGCTGGCTGGCAATCCAGGCTGGCTTGCGCGACCGATCCAGGGTAAGGCGACGTGTTTGCCTGAAGACCCGCGACGCCTCCCCACAACCCTCCTTCGTTCCGATTGGGAGGCAGTCCATAGTAAGCGTGATAAGCCTCTTCGTAGCGCCTTGAAATAGGTTTATGCAAGTCGATGGCGGGACTGTCCTCGATTTGTTTCCGGGTTAATTTGATCGGCAGACACCCGCCGCTTCGATCGATGCGGTCAAAAGCGTAGGGTGAGAGCAACACCAGCCGACCTGCCAACCACGAACCCGTGTCTGCGATGACGTACCTGAGCGCCCAACGCTGATCCTCGAAATAGAAGTCTTTCACGTGACCGATCTCGCCATCGGACGCACCGAGTTTTCGTCCAAGCAATTGTCTGATGCTGAGTGGCATACGCTTTCTGTCTGACTGGATTGGTTCTGTGTTTTCTCGAAGGAGTTGCCAACCCGAAGGTCTTTGCCGACGATTCTTGGCCTTTACTGCACGGTCTGTGCGACTTGTTGGCTGTCTGCTTCAGAGACTCGTTTGCTGCCAGGAAGCACTTCAGCCTGTCCACCACACGCCATGTGGAAGGCAGCTTCCGGGAAGAAAGTCAGTCCCTTGCTGGCGGCACCCCGCCGCAGGTAGGTCCGGATGCGGCCACTCTCGGGGTGGTGGCTGGCAAACAGCGCAACCACGGCTGGTTTGCGGCCGTCGATGAGCCAGGTCCACATCTCGATCCATCGTTCCACCTTTGCGGGCAACGGGTTTTCTCCACTCATTGAAAGGATGACCATGTCGGCCGCCGCCGCCGCGCTCGCAGCGGCGTTGCGTGTTGCCCGCCTTCCCAGGAAGCGAAAATCCCATTGGTTGAGGCTCAGAACGCGGTTGGCAGCCATCCCGGTTGCGAGTTGGTCGCTGAATTGTTGCGCGCGCGTGCCGGCATCCAAAGATTCATACAGGATCGCCACGTTGAAGACGGGAACCGCCTTCTGGAGGGGCTCGGTCGCCGGAGCATTTGTGAGTGGCGGATTCATGGTGTCGCTGACAGATGCCGGCCAGGTGGAACGCTGTTGGTGCGGGAATGACGCCCGCACGGTTGAAGATGTTTTGTCGCAAGAGAGAAGCCCGGCTTCCGAGGTTCTCGATCTTGGACCCAAACAGAGGAGAACCGGTTGTTCGAGTGCGTTTCCTTCTTACCGTGAACTGAAAGCTGGCCGGTCCGATGAGGTCTCTTCTCCCGGCAGCCGTTGGTCTCGATGCCATGAACATCCACCTTAAGAACACCCGTGCGCTATTAGGTGTTCCACCCATGCTTCACGGGCTCGTCCAGTTCTCCTCAGTGCCGCGTCTAACGATCACGGGAGGGGATGATTCCACCGTGCGCATCAAGGCTGGCGATGGATGGCCGGCCGCAGCATCTCGATTGCGTTCGTGCCGAAAAAGAAAGCGCCTGGCCTGTGATGCACGGCACTGCCACCGACATCCTCAGCGCCGCCGAACGGCGGAAGCTGATTGCTGATGGTTTAGATGATGGTCAACTGGACGGTGCTCTCGATGATGCCCGCACCGATGGCGTAACGAGTCAATCCGGCGGTGTCGTGGATGTCGAGCTTCGCCCCAATGTGCTCCCGATGTTTCTCAACCGTCTTGATGCTGATGCCGAGTTCCGCCGCCGTTTCCTTGTTGGGCTTGCCCTCGGCGATTAGTTGAAGGACTTCCATCTCGCGCCCCGTGAGCGGGACAACCTCCCTCTTGGCGGGAGCCCTGCGATTGGAGGGCTCCGCATTGAGGCGGTCGGCCCGCTTGGAGATCGACGGGCTAAAAAACGTGTTTCCCTTTTCGACCTCCCGGATGGCCAGGCACACCTCGTGGGCGGAAGTCTGCTTGAGCAGAAATCCGACCGCCCCCGACTCGGCGGCGTTTTTGAGGTAGGCGTCTTCGCTGTGCGCGGACAGGATGAGCACCTTGGTGTCAGGCAAAGCCTTGAGCACCTGGCGGGTGGCCTCCAGGCCGTTGAGCTTCGGCATGGCGATGTCCATCAGCACCACGGCGGGACGCAGCTTCTTGGCCAGCTCGACGGCTTGTCGTCCTTCTTTTGCCTCCCCGACCACTTCCAGGCCGGCATCGAGTTCGAGGAGCTTGCGAAAGCCTTCGCGCACGACCATGTGATCTTCCGCCAGGAGCACCGTGATCCGTTTCATGGGAAGCTAGGCTTCGGTCGTGCTGGCGGCGCCAACGGGTTTTACGGCTCTTGTCGGACGCACTCTGCCGAACGGGATCTGGGCCGTGATGGTCGTGCCTTTGCCCGGCGCGGACTCAACCTCAAATCGCCCGCCAACCATCTCCAAACGCTCCCTCATCCCGAGCAGGCCCAGGCGTTTGCTTCCCCGGGCCAGCAGAATACGTTGCACGTGGAACGATTTGCCGTCGTCCCCGATGGTCATGCAAATGCCGTCCGGCAGCTTTTTGATGCTCACGTCCACCCGGCTGGCCTGGGCGTGGCGCGCCACGTTGGTGAGTGCCTCCTGGGCGACGCGGAAAAGCACCGTGCGCCGCGCCATGTTGATCTGTTCCACCGCCGCGAAGGCGGTCAGGCGGGTGTGTACCCCGGTCCGCTCGGTGAAGTGTTTCATGAACGAATGCAAGGCAGGAATCAGCCCCAGGTCATCGAGTACCGCCGGTCGCAACTCCCGGGCGAATCGATGCACGATGTTCACGGAATCTTCGATCAACCGCTGGGTGCGCACAATATTCTGATCGAGATCTCTGGTGTCGAGCGAAGCAGCATGTTTGAGGGCCGCTAAGCGAACGTTGATGCCGGTCAACGTCTGGGCCACGATGTCGTGCAGCTCCCGGCTGATTTCTTTGCGTTCCTCCTCCTGCGCCGAGAGAACCTGGCGGGATAATCGACGCAACTGCTCCTGGAGGCGTTTCGACCCCTTCAGCACCTCTTTGTAGTGGCGCTCCTTGTTTCGCAAGGCTTCCTCGACCGCCCGGCGCTCGGTGATCTCCAGACTCATCTCCAGGTTACAGCCCGCCAGTTCCACCGTCCTCTGGCTCAGCATCACCAGTTCCCGCAGGTGGATGGCGGTCTGGCGCGCATCGTGATGCGTTTTCTCGATGGGAGTGATCGCCACCGCAAAAAATACCCCTGCTTGCTTGATGAAAGCCGTCCGTTGGCGGGCGCGGCAGTTCGGCAGCAGTTCGGCGATCAGCGCTTGTTCATGAATCTTGGCCAGATCCAGCGTTTGCAGCCCGGCGGCGAGAGCTTGCCTGCCCAGTTCTCGCGCCGACTCCATCTTTGCGTGCCTGCCCTGCTTTAGATGGGTCCGCAACGCCGCCAGATAGCGTTGTGACCAGAGGAGAAGCTTGAGTTTCATGCGTTCCTAACTTTTGGGCGACCCGTCGCACGGCCCCCGCCGACTTTACCACCAGCTGCTGGGTGCTGGCGATTTCGTTCTTGAGACGGTTAGTGTTGCCTCGCGCTTGCTGCTTGAGCGAGAGAAGCCGGACGTTAAGTCCTATCAGCGTCTGCGCGATTTCATCCTGGAGTTCGCGGCTAATTTTTTTGCGTTCGTTCTCCTGGCCCGCGAGAAGCTGATGGGTGAGTTGACGCAAGCGTTTTTGAAGCCGGAGGGATTCTTCCAAACATTCGTTGTGCAGCTTCCGGCGTTTTTCGTGGGCATCCTCCATGACCTTGCGCTGGGCGACGCCCTGTTGCAAATGACGCTTGGCGTCGGCAAGTTCCGCTGTGCGGTGGGTTAGCGTCTCGGTGAGCTTGTTCATGTAAACTTTGGCCTGCGCCATGGCGCGATGGGTTTCCTCGATGGGCGCGTTCACTTCCTTGAAAAATATGCCGGCACGGTTCGTCATGATCGCCGGCGTTTTGGTCAAACCATTCCTCTGGATGAGGCCTGTAAGGGCTTGCTCGTGAATCCTGGCCAAGTCCAAGGTCTCCAGCCCGGCCGCCACGGTTTGGCGTCCCAGCCTCTGCGCCAGCTCCAGGCTCGCGGGTGTGCTTCCCGTCAGGTGTTTTCTTAGCGCCACTGTGTATCGGTGTGCCAGCCGGATGGATTCGTCTTTCATTGGGTATCGACCGGGTGCGATGAAACTCGTGCGCGTGCTTGGTCTTCCGCGGGTAACCACGATGCACCCCAACATGCTCTGCTCCCGCGCGCTTGTCTGTCAGGTGAAACCCTACCACCGATCATAAGCGCAGGGTTTACGGCTGCTGGTCTCCAGCAACCTCTGCAACGGCCCCTTGCTCAAGCGGGGCCGCTCAAGATGCCGACGCCGGCGTTAGCGTACGCCGCCGGTAGCGAGCAAGTGCTCGCCGGTGAGCCAGCCGGAGTCATCCGAAGCCAGGAAGACGGCGATGGCAGCGATGTCGCCAGGCCGGCCGACCCGGCCGAGCGGCGTGATGGGAATGATCCATTTTTCCATCTCGCTGTCCGGGCCGGTGGTGCCGGCGGTCTTGGTGCCTTCCGTCTCGACCAGACCGGGATTGAGCGAGTTGACCCGGATTTTCCGGGGGCCGAGTTCGCGCGAGAGCACGCCGGTGATCGCGTCCACCGCCCCTTTGGTGCCAGTGTACACCGCGCTGTTCGGCGGCGTGACGCGGCTGACGCCCGAACCGATGTTGATGATGCTGCCACCCTCGCCCAGGTGCGCGACGGCGGCCTGTGTGACGAGCAGCAGGCCGAGCACGTTGATGTTGAAGTGCCGGTGGAAGTTTTCCTCTGTCACACCTTCCAACGGCGCGAACTCGTACACGCCCGAGTTGTTGACGAGGATGTCCAATCGTCCGTAATGCTTGATGGCGGCATCAATGATGCCCTGCGCTTCCGCCGTTTTGGACACGTCGCCGCCGACGGCGACGGCCTGGCCGCCGGCCTTGAAGATCTCGTCCACCGTCTTGTCCGCGCCCGCTTTGCTGGAAGCGTAGTTGACGACGACCGATGCGCCCTCGGCGGCGAGAGCTTTGGCGATGGCGGCCCCGATGCCTTTGGAGGCCCCCGTGACGACCGCGGCTTTTCCTGTGAGTTTATTCATCTGTGTAGTTTCCTTCGACTTTGGTTGGTTTCTTCTTTTTGGCTGCCCTGGCATCGTCCGCATCGGCGTCGGCCCTGGCATCCACAAATCCTTGGCTGACGACCGCATCCGCGGCGGTCCTGTGCTGGCGGCCGGCTTCCCGCTCGTCTGCTTCCACGGAAAGCCGGGCGGTTTGCACAGCCAAATCTTCCCCGGTGGAAACCGTGTGTTGCGCCCTCTCAGCCAGGCGGGCGGACTTTTGTTCACGGGACAGCGTTGCAGCGGGGCCCGCCACTGGCTTGCCGTTGCCACCGAAGAAGTCGTTTGAACGAAATCTGTGCAACCGACGGTGCAGCCGATCCAGGACCATGCGATCAAAGTCCACGGGCGCGGCCTCCCACCGGAACAGGTAGCCACGCGGACAGGCACGCAGAGCATCCCGGTGTTTATGGAGCACGGTGGCCACCACGGCCTGATTGTCCGCCAGCCCGATACCCGGCGCATCGTCGGGCAGCAGGTCACCGTGCCTTTCCAGGTAAAGCAGCGCAAAGGCCGCCTCCTGCCGGCAAACTTCGGGCACCTTGCAGTCAGCCTGCTCGCTGCCATCTTCCACGATCAGGGCGAGGAAGCCGTATTGCTCCGCGAGCTGCGGGTATTCCAAAATAGGAATGCAGGAAAACTGTTCCCGCAACGCCGGCAGCCGCGAGGCAAGTTCTACGATGTCGTCGCGGGTCAGCTTGTCCGCTTGTTCTTCGACGAACGCGCGCATTTGGTGGCTCATAAGAAGGTGTGTTTAAGAGCGGGTACAACTGCCGTGACGCCGGGATGTCATCAGGAAGGAAGCTATGGACTGATGCTGACCGGTGTCCCCAGAGGCGCATTCTCGAAGAAGTTTTCCGCCATGAACGCAGGCATCCGACTACACCCATGGCTCGCCGGCACACCCGGCAGATAACCTGCGTGCAGGCCGATGCCTCCGGTGATCCGCAGGAAATTCGGCATTGAGGCACCGACGAAGACGCTTTCCGGAGGTCTGGATGCTTCCCCATTTTGGACGTTTCTTTTTGTCACCTGCTGCGTCGCCAGATTCACGTAGTCGCCGTACTCGCTGGAGCGGTGGGTCCGGTCTCGTTCGATCACCTTGAAACTACCCGCCGGCGTATGGTGCCCTTCCCGCCCGGTGGACAGTTCCGACACTCCCGCCAGCGCCTTTCCCTCGTAGAAATAAGCCCGCTGCTCACCCAGATGAATTTTGATGGATGGTTGTCCTGATTTCCCATTGCCATCCCAGTAAGAAACCTCGTCCGCCGCCGCGCGTTGGGCCGCGCTGGCATCTTGAGAATGGGCGAGTTCGGATGAAGTGCAGGCAGTGCCCACAACCAGCGTAGCGGCCAGAGCACACCCCAGGAGAGAAATAGATCGTGAGCGCATGACGTTCATCTGCCCGGCGATCACGGCAGCCTCGGCGACGGTCTCCATGGCGCAGCATCGGCCGGCCGAGGGTGCGGGCGCTATAAGGTGTTCCACTAATGCCCGGAACAACCCTACTCTGACTCTAGGCGACTACCATGATGTGGTGGTCATTGGGTGCGCGACCACACGGAGATTCAACGCCTTGCCGCCGCGATTGAAGAGCGACGGATCGAACTAGGCAAGACGAGCGGCTTCGAGCGGCTTTATGCGAAAGTGGCGAAACTCTATTCCGGCGGCATGGCCCGGCACTTGGCGGAGTTGCGCCCCCTCTTGCGTGCGGGGGCGCGGCTGGCGTATGTCGTCGGCGATCAGGCATCGTATCTGCGCATGATGATCCGCACAGGCCAGTCGCTGGCGTCGCTGGCGGAGCCGTTGGGTTACGAGGTGGAAAGCATCGATTTGTTTCGCACCCGGCTGGCGACGGCGACTGGAGAACAGTTGCGTGAGGGAGTTCTAGTGCTTCTTCAAGGTAGGATGGTGGGGTAGAGATGCTTGAGTTTGATGCGAGCATCTGCCGCGGTAAAACGCCAGTTGATGTGCGTGCGCACCGAGTTGCGCGCGTGCTCCCAGGCAGCCACGGCGCGGACGAGCTTTTCCTGGTTTTCCATGCGTTCGTCCAGGCATTGACGGGCGAGGACGGAGAGTTCGATCTCGGCCATGTTCAGCCAAGAGCCGTGCTTTGGGCGTGTGGTGGATTTCGAGCCTCTTGGCCAGACGCAGGGCCTCCTGCGGCGGGTAGGCTTCGTAAGAGGCTGGCGATCCCGTGGGTGTTGAGTTGGTCCATGACCAGGACGATCTTCTCGGCCTGCAGGTAAAGTTCGTCGCAGAGGGTCTTGATCACCGCCGCGAAGTCCAGACGGGTGCGCCGCTCGCGGACAAAGACGTGGCGTCGGCCAGCCAAGGGTTCGCAGACCATGGAACAGGGCGGCGGTGTCCTCGCGGGTGTACTCGTTGTCCACCCGCTCGGGGCTGCCGGGGCGCATCGGCAAAGGGGCGCGCACTTCGGAGAGCAGTTGCTTGGAAGCTTCATCCAGATTGACCTGCGGGCGGGCGGGGTCATGGGGCCGGCAGTACACTTCCAGCACGTCTTCCATGGCGGCGACGAACTCGGCGTTGGCCTTGGGCGGGAGGCACCAACCCTGCTTTCAGCCACGGCTTAAGCTTATTTTTTTAAGCGTCTGGCGCACGGTCTCGTGGCTGACGCTCTCGACGACTTCAGCGGCCACGAGTTTGCCCGCGAGCAGGTGCAAGCTCCAGCGTTTGCGCTCGTCCGGCGGGGCCGAGCAGGTCAGCGCCACCAGGTGCGCCTCGGCCCGGCCGTCGAGCCGCCGCTCCTTGCGCCGGGTTTGCTCGGCGTGATGGAGCGCGCCCGCCAAGCCACGCAACGCAAAACGCCGCCGCACGCGCGCCACCGTGTTCAGGCAGGTGCCGACCTGCGCGGCGATCTGCTTGTCCGTGCGCGCCGTGGCGTCGCTGGCGGCGAGCAGAAGGCGCGCAACGCATCCGCTCGCGCGGCGAGTTCTTGTTCGAGCGCACGGCGCGTGCGACTTGTCGGCATTCTTCGGCGGTGAGGCAAATCAGGTGTTGTTTGGCAGCCATGCCGCCAGCCTATCACAACACCATGCTATCCTGAAGGAGCACTAGTGCAAGTTCTAATGACATTGACGTTTCCCTCAGGGTACTTGCCGGTGGAAAGATCAAACGCCTGGAACCCTGTAAACAAGGTGCTGGCCAAAGTAAATTTATGGGTTGATATTACGCAGTTGTACTTGAAGGCTGCTGGCCGCCTGTCGATGCAGCAAGCAGAGATAACGGCAGCGCAGCAACGCGGCGGCTCGGATTTTAGAAGTGGAACCGCTCCGCATGATCTGACTCGTGGCGTGTTCGAGGGAACTCAGACCGCGTGTTTGGAAGGTGGCACTCAGGTGTTTGAACCAGCCGCTTTGCGGTGTGTTCACGGTCTCACAACCCCTCTCCGACCACGCTTCCAGATGTCCCTCCAGTTCGGCGAGTGTCCGGTCGAGCGAGGTGCCATCCAGCAAGGGATCGTCACCGTTGTCGTCAGGAATCGACGGCTCCCCGACCTCGCTTTCCTCCGCTTCCGATGGGACGCATTGCGCCCCGAGGGGCATCGGCGGACGGTCCGGTACAATCGGCGGCAGCACGAACAGCGCATCCAGGTGAAGATGCAGGATTTCACCCTGGTGCGCCGCCGATCCGGTACCGCGCAACAGAGTCAACGGGTATAGGCTCCATGTTCCGGCCTGTCGCTGCACCCGGGCGACGATCTGCCAGGGCGACTCCCGGTCCGGTGCCGTGAGACTTTCCAGGTTCTTGATGGCCTGCTGCGTCCAGGTATCGAACAATAGTTCCAAGGCAATCAGATCCCCGGCGTCGTCTTCCAGCCACCAACGGAGAATCTGGCCGACGGAATCGAATTTCCTGTCCAGCCATCGCGCGGGTTGCACGACGACGATTTCACGCAGCGGCTGGTACTCGTGCAAGCCGAGCGGAGAACCCGCCGCCGAGTAGGCGCGCAGTTTGTTCCAGTTAATGAACAAACGTTCTCCGAAAAATGCCGCCCCACCCGGCGTCGGGCCGAGCGCCGCCGCCAGGCACCGCGACGAGGACGACAATCGTCCGGCCCGGTTGCGGCGCGCATGGCGCAGACGCACCCGGCTACGCGACAGGCGCTGCGGCGACAATCCCCCCTCCCAGCCCACATCCGCCCCGTAGCTCGAACGTGGATCGAACCCGGCCGACTGACCCTCCGGCCGGGCGTCCGACCACGAGCACCATTCCTTGCGCCGTTCGTCCCACAGCAGCACGGTCAATCCCCGATAACCCGAGGGTGTCCGCCACGGGTAGGCGCATACCCCCGTGAGTTCGAGTGATTCCACGTCTTCGTACTGGCTGCGGTGCACGCCGACGAGATCCGCACGAGTCGAGTGCACGAGCGCTTCGGAGAGCGCGTACACCCGCGCCATCGACAACAAACAACGGCTTGTGTCCGCCTGGGCCGAGCGCGTCGTGTGCAGATGAATCTCGTCCGCGAGACCCCGCAGGCTCAAAGCGAGCCGCGGCAGGTTCACCCCGAGAGCGGAGATGGACAAGGTCGTCAGCCGCCCGCCCGTGCTTTCCCCCAGGTGGGTCAGGCCAACGCTCACCGACTCCTGCAGCGTCGCGCGCACGCTGTCAAGAATTTCGGCCCGGCTGCGCGGCGCATCCGCGGACTCTTCCAACGCGGCAGCGGTCCCCGCCGCGACCACCTCGTCGGGCAGCGGGATGCCTCGCGCACGTCGGAGTGCCAGCAACGCCGCTGCCGCCAGGCGTTTGGTCCGGCGCGGGTCGCCGCCGGAGACGATCACGCCGTCCAACCCCGTGCCGGGCGTGAACCGGCACTCGGCGTTCAGTGCCGGGAAGCGCACGATCAGCAGACCGCCATCGTTGGTGGCGACTTCGACCGCCTGGTTGTCCACCAGGACGAGCTTCGCCGCCGCGCGGAATTCCGCCGCACCTGTCCACTTGCGGATCGTGTCGGTTTCCAGAGTAAGCCATTCGCTGTCATTCGCCGCCGGTGGTGGTGCGGCATTCTTCGGCTCGGCCGGAGGACCGGCGTCCGTCCCGGGGTCAGGCTCAAGTTCCAGGCGTTGCAGGAATAATCCGGCGGCCAGGATGTGCTGGCAGACGCTCGCCGCCGGGCAGGAACAGGTGGCCTTCGCCGGACCCGCTTCCGGGATGAACACGTTGAATGCGCCGGCCTTGATCCGCACGCCGTCCGGCGCACCACTGCCGTCCATGCTCATCGGCAGTGCGCCGCTCTCGAGATCCTTGCGCGCGCGGCGCAACAACCCTTTGTTGGCCAGGGCTTCCCAGGCCGCGTCGTCGAACCGGCGCACCAGCGCGGCGATGTATATCAGGAGATTACTTTGACCAGCCATTCGGCGAGTTGTTTGGGGGTGAGCGCGGCGATGTCCATCCCCCCGGCGGCAAGGCGTTCGGCCATCTGCCGGTCGTAGGCCGGGTCCGCCTTTTCGTCGAGCGCCGCCAGGCCGAGCAGGCGCACCCCCGACTCGCGCAAGCGGCGGCAAGCGGCCAGCAGGACGTTGGGCGACGCGCCCTCGCAGAAATCGCTGACCAGCACGAGCACGGTGCGCCGGGGGTTTTCGGTGGTGTGCGCCTGTTCGCAATAGGTCATCGCCCGGCCGATGTCCGTCCCGCCGCCCAACTGCACGTTGAGCAGCGTTTCCACGGGATCATCCGCGTGGGCGCTGAGGTCCACGATTTCCGTGTCGAAGACCACGAGCCGCACCCGCAGGGACGGCAGCCCCGCGAGGATGCCGGCCATCACGGCGGTGTAGATGACGGACTGCGCCATGCTGCCGCTCTGGTCCACGCAGAGCACGATGGTCCAGGGGAGCCGCCGTTCCGTGCGCGAAAAAAAGCGCGCCCGCTCGATGACGATCTGGCCGCGCTCCCGGTCGTAGTGCTTGAGGTTTTCGCGCACCGTGCCACGCCAGTCGAAGTTCTGCGCGACGGCCAGCGGGCTGCGTTGGAAGCGATTAAGCTTCCCGGCGAGCGTGCGCCGGATGTCGTTCGCCAGCCGGCGGCGGATTTCTTCCACCACGTGCCGGATGATGCGCCGCGCCTCGTCCAGCACGCCGCCTTTCAGGTGACCGCGGAAGGTCAGCAGCAGCTTGAGCAAATCCACGCTGGGTTCGAGCCGGGCCAGGGTCTCCCGGTCGGTGATGAGTTCGGTCAACCCATAGCGGTCGAGCGCGTGTTTTTCGATGCGTTCGACGGTCTCCTTGGGGAAGAGTTCGCGCACCTCGCTAAGCCAGTTCGGGATGGTGAGCGCGCTGGGGTCCAGCGAGGTGCCGCGCCCCGGGAGGCTGCCTCCTTCGCGCACCCCGCGGCCCGCGTATTCCCGGCCGTAGAGGTAATCCATCGCCGCCTCGATCCGCTGTTGGCGGCTGCCGAGGGTGTTGGGCAATCGGTCGGAAGCGTAGCGCCCGAGCACGAGCCGCCAGCGGGTCAGCGCTCCGGTGGATGGATCGGCGGCAGGGTCGGGCATGGCGGCAAGTGGAAGTGCGTTATTAATCTGCGTCGAGCCAGGCGCCGAGTCCATCAGCTTGCAAGCTTTCCAGGACCACCGCGGAAACCCGGCTGTGGAAAGCGAGGTCCGACGCGCGCACTTCGCGCCGGTCAAGGTTGCCGAGATCCTCCGCGCCGTGCAGGGAGGCGACACCGGCGGCAACGCGATCCGTTTCCTGGGGCGTGAAGCCCGAAAACGCCAGGCGCAACTCCGGCAACGCACGAAGGAACTCGCCTTCTTCCCACCCGGCTAACAATTGGTTCACCGCCGCGATCAACCCCGCGTTTTGCCAGGCCAGCTCGCGGCAGGTGGTGAGCAAGCCGCGCAGGAAACCGATCCTCGCCTGCCAGTCCCCCGCGGTGCCTCCGAGGTGACCCGAGATGAGGGCGATCAGCTCGGGATCGGGCAGCCGGCCATGCGCCGTGAGCAATCCCGCCGCGGCCCCCCGGATCACGGGCTGGCAATCCCGCGCGGTGACCAGGCCGCCGAGCGCCTGCCAGAAGGTTTCGCCGTCGAGCAGCGCCTCGTCCTGCTCACCGCCGGCCGTAGTCGCCGTCAACAGTTCACGCATCCGGCCGAGGGCGTCGAGCGTGCCCGGAAGTTCCGGCTCGGGGCACCGGGCGAGCGGGGGCACCAGGTAACACGCCCGCTGGTAGGCGGCCCGCATCAGCGCGGGAATCTCCGGCAGGCGGTGCGCTTCGAGCGGTTCGCGCGACTGCCAGAGCAAAAGCAGCTCGCTCGTCGCGCCGGCCAAGGCGGTGAAGCGCGGGTCTTCCGCCACGGCGGCGGCGATGAGCGCGCGCAGCCGCCCCGTCTCGGAGTGCAAACCCATGCGGCAGGCGCGCACGAGCATCCCGACCGCCACGGCGGCATCGCGCCCCTGCGCCTCCCGGGCCAGATCGGCCACGACCGCCAGCAGCCGGCTGGCGGCGGCTTCGGGCACCGTGGCACCGTAGACCGACGCTTCCACCAGCGCGCTTTCCACCTGGGGCGACCACGCACATTCCCAGTGTTCCTGCAAGCGCTGCAAACCTGTGCCGCGCACGAAATCCGGCCCATTCACCATCGCGGCGAACGGCACGTTGAGAAACGCCAGCGAGTGCAAAAACCGGCTCGCCTGCCGGTGCGACGCTCGCCGGTACAGATCGAGCACCGCCGCGCGGCGCGCGGACGGGTTGGCGTTCAGCCGCAGCCGCGCGGCGCGCTGGCGGAAATCAGCCACCAGCGGCGGCGTCCCGGCGTCCGGCGGGATCTCACCCACCGCCGTACCGCGCAACAGCCGGCGCGCCAGCCCGAGGAGCACCTCACCCTCGGCGTCCATCGCGCCCTTGACGAAACAGGAGCGCACGCCGTCGAGCACATCCTCGCGCGTCGGCCCCGCGTGCCCGCGCACTTGCGCCAGGAGACGCGCGTGGGTCAGTGCCGCGATTTCGTCCGCCGGGGACAACGCGATCTGGAGCCGTTGCGCACGGGTCTCCCGGCCCAGCTCGACGAGGAAACGGCCTGCCACCGCGAGCGCGGCACCGCTGTCCCGCGCGGGCAGCTCGCGCCACACGCGGTGGTAATAATCGGGCGAGGGCATGCCGGCAGCGTAACCGTTGAGCGCGTCGAGCTGTTCGAAAGAATAGCGGATCAGCGTGTGGCGTGCGTTGTTCTCGTCCTCGGCGGCCAGCGCGGGCGGCGCGGGACGGCTGTCGACCAACCCGGGCAGCGCGACAGTGTGAAACCCGCCCGTGACGACCAAAATGGGACCGGCGGCATCGGCGTTCGCCGCCACGGCGCGCTCAGCCAGCGCCCGGGTCACACAAGCGGCCATCATCCGCTCGCGCGCGGTGGTGCCTTCGGCGTCCAGCTCGGCGGGTGTGGCGTCGCGGCGAGCGAGGAAGCAGTACGCGGCCACATCGTCCATGAACCGCTCGACGCTCAAGGCCAGGAAATTCGCCTCGAAGAGGTGGTCCCACAGGTCGTTGCTGTCCCGGCAGCCGCAGCGCGCCGCCAGCTCGCGAAGGTACTCGCTGCGTTGCAGGTAACGCTCCTGCAAAAGCGATTCCGTGCGCACCCCGCCGGACGCCGGGGTCTGCTCGGCGGCCCGCTCCGCGCGCATCTGGTCACGATAGGGTAAGTCGATAAATTCCAGCCGGCTGCCCATCTGGTGCCCGGCCCGCAACGCCGCGAGTTCCGGCGAGTAATCGCAAAAGGGGTAGTAGGCGGCGTAACGCCCCGGTTGCCCGTCCGAGGGTCCAACGCCACGTGAAGTCGCGCCTTTATCCTTTTCGATGCAGTAGGTGTAAACGGCGAAGGGCGCGCGGGTTTTCTCGTGCAGGATCAGCGGGAGGAGGGGCGCGAAGTTCGCCGGGCCTTCCACCAGCACCGCCTGGGGTTTCTTCCGTTCGATCAGCCGCTGCAGGTGGTACGAACAGGCGGGGCTGTGGTGGCGCACGGGAAAGTAGATCACCTCCGGCGAGCGCAGCCGGCCGAGCACCGCCCGCACGTCGGCGTCGAGCGCCGCGCCCGTCTCAAGCGGCGAGGTGTTTGCGCGCTTCATAGTACGCCTGCCACGCCGGTTGCTTGCGGGCCCGGGCCTTCACCACGACATCGAAGTATTGCTGGAGTTTCTTGGCGTCGTCGGGATTATCCTTGAGCACCGTGCCGACCAGTTGCCGCGCCACGTGGCCGCTCTGCAGCTTCGCGTCTCCGAAATAAAACGCGTCCAGACCCGCCGATACGCCGACCGCCACTGCTTCGGCGGTGCTCATGACGGTAGAGGGTCGTTCGACGGTGGTGCCTTCTTCCGTGCGGCCCACGCGCAGGTCGTGGAAGGTGGTCACCAGCACGTCGATCACGTCGGCGGGCAGCGCCATCTCCACGTCCGCGTCCCGCAGCAGCGCCTCGGTCTGCTCGGTGACGAGTTGCACCTCCAGTTCCTTGTCCGCGATGGGCTGGACCGTTTCAAAATTGAACCGGCGCTTCAGCGCGCTGGACATCTCGTTGACACCGCGGTCACGCAGGTTGGCGGTGGCGATGACGTTGAACCCGCGTTCCGCGTAAAGCACGCTCTCCGCTCCGCCGAGTTCCGGCACGTGCAGCACTTTCTCGGAAAGGATGCTCACGAGCGCATCCTGGATCTCCGGCTGGCAGCGCGTGATTTCCTCGAAGCGCACGACCGCGCCGGTTTTCAACCCCGTGTAGATGGGTGACGGCACCAGAGCGCGCAGACTCGGCCCCTCGGCCAGCAGCAGCGCGTAGTTCCACGAGTACTTGATCTGGTCTTCCATGGTGCCCGCCGTGCCCTGGATGGTGTGCGTCGAAACGCCGCAGACGGCCGCGGACAGCAGCTCGGAGAGCATGGATTTGGCTGTGCCGGGCTCGCCGACCAGCATCAGCCCGCGATTACCCAGCAAGGTAACAATGCAACGGTCGATGAGGGTATCGTCGCCGTAAAACTTCCGCCGGACAACCGTCGAGGTCTTCTGGCCGAGACATTCGTGGGTAAGACCCTCCTTCTCGCCGCCGAGGATGAACGTGCGCACCGCGCGCGGGGAAAGCCGCCAGCCGGGCGGACGGCGGGCAGTGTCGCTGGCGCGCAAGGCAGCCAGTTCCTCGGTCCAGAGCACCTCGGCAGGCAGCCGCACATGGCGGCGGGGGATGGAATCGGTCGCGGTCATGGAGCGGTACGTTGTCGGGCTGAAGATGCAGCAGCGGGAGTTTTTTCTCTACTGGATTTGCTTCTCCCAATCCGGAGCGAAGCCGGGGCCGTCGGCGGCGATGCGCCGCAGGTCGTTCCAGCATTCGCTTAGCAGCACGGGCGGCACCTGGCCGAGCGGCACGGCGCCGGCGTGGTCGCCGCTTGAATTGTACTGCGTGACTCCTGCCGGTTCCGTGACCTGGACGAAGGTCAGGTGCTTGAGCGCCGCCTTGCGATTCTCCTCGGGCAGACCGCTGCCGCTGAAGTCGATGAACAACTCCAGGCCCGCCCCCATCAGCGTCTTGCGGTATTCGAAGAACCACCCGCCGTCCTGCGCCACGCCGCGCGTGTAGCCGAGTTTGTTGGCACGGGCGCGGAGCTTGAAAGCCTCGACAATGTAACCAAGAAAGTCGTCGATTTTGTCCGCCCCGCGGCGTTCTTCCGGCAGACGGTACGTGTCCTCGCCGAATTGTACGAACAGCGGCTCCACGTCGTAGTCGATCAGGTGCTGCCGCCACGCCGCCGCGTCCTCCGCGGTGGCGAAAATGCCGTGCGCCAGCCGGATTTCGGCCTGATCCGGCACGGTCACAGCGTCGTGGTGGAAATCCGTCAGCGTCCGGTCAGCCAGGGGTCGGAATGTCCGCACCAATCCGTCCTCTTCAAACACGCCCCAGACGAGCCGCTGCGCCAGGCGGCCCATGATGGGATGACCAGCCACGAACTCATGCCAATCCCGAAATTTCCACCGGCGCCCGATGCACATGGCTTCGTACAGGCGGTCGGTCTGGGCCTTGATAGCGGCTTTCAGGTCCTTGCGCGCTGCGCCCAGCCGGGCCTTCGCGTCTTTCGCCAGGGTAACATCGTCGGTGGAGTTCGGCTCGGGCAGCGAGGCGACTGTTTTCCCATCGGCGTTGAGAAGAGAAATGGTCAGGTGGTCATCAAGCCGTGCGATGAATCGCCTTGGGCCGAAGGATAATTCCAGCGTGGCGTTTTCATCAAACCCAAAGGTGGGAACCGTTCGGTCGGCGAGTTCGTCCAGCGTCCAGTTTTTGCGTTCGGCCAAGGCTTCGATCTGGCGGACGGCCTCCTGCTGGACACTCTTGGTGCGGAACCGCGCGCCCACGGCGAGCAGAAGCTGAATGGCGGCGGGATCATCGGCCCAGGCGAGCATCTGCACCAGTGCGCGGCACTGTCCGACGCGCTGGCCGTACCACTCCTTCAAGTACCGGGCCACCACTGGAGCCGCGCTGCGGCCAGAGCACGCTCCAGCCACGGCCAACACCCCTTTTTGCCCGATGGCCGACCCATGAAATACCCGGAGGAAACGACGGTAAGCGTCCAGATGGTAGTCCTCGCTGCTCTGCACGGAAGCGGGAGTATATTGCTGGGCGTAGGCAGCGTATTGGGCGTAGTGCTGCTGAGTGTGTGCCGCCGCGAGGCGCTGGGCTTCCTCCGCGGTGTGCTTCAACCGCAGATCCTGCGCAGCCCAGGCTCCGAGCACGAATCGCCCGAACGCTTCCCGCCCGCCGGGCTGGAAGTAGGAGCAATAGCGGCGCAGAACGGCGTTCGGCTCGGGGGTTTTCAGCTTGTTCGCTCCCACGACAAACCAGCGCAGGATTTCCGGCGCGACCGTCTGCCCGGTGTCCGACCACCGGACTTCGGGCAGCGCGGCGAAGGGGAACCAGGCCAGCGCCGCCGGCATCCCTTTGGCCAGGCCGCACACGGCCTGGCGCTCCAGGCCGGCGCGGTCCAGGAACTCTTCGATTGGCGCGCCGAGAGTTTCGAGCGCCTGCATCATCGCGCCGCGGGCGGCGTCGCGCGTTTCTTTTTTCAGGGCGGTCCGTAACGCCGGGACCGCACCGGGGTCGCCCAAGCGTCCGAGCCAATCCGCCGCCTGTGCGCGCGTCTCTCCCTGGCCGCTGCTCAAGGCGGCAGCGATGCGTGCCTCCTTGCCGGGCACCTTGTCCAACGCCCGGCGAGCGACAGGCCGGTCGGTTTTGCGGTCACCCAGGGCGAGTTCCCACATCAGCGGCACGAACCGCCTGGGCAGCACGGGCATGGCCGCGAGCACGCGCAGGGCGTTCTCGCGTTCGGCGGCTTTGAAGTAGTTGAACAGGAAGGTGCCCCGGTCGCGGGTGTCCTCCTGCAAGCCGAGTGCAACCTCTAGCCGCCAGGGGTGCTCCGCGAAGAACGGCCACACCGCAGGCGATTCCACCGGTAGCCAAGGCCGCTGCCAAGCCGTGCTCCGGAGGACCATATCGGCGAGACTTTCGAAAACGTCCCAGCGTGCTCCGGCAGCTTGGAGCATCACCGCGAACGTGCGAAGATCGGGCGGAAGGTCGAGCGTGTTGACATCGTGCCGCAACCAGTAGCCGAGACTTTCTCCTCTTCCCCGTGAGTTGATTTTGGCGACCATGGCATACATGGCTTCGCTTGGCGGCGACGCCGCCGGCGCGCGTGGCAATTCCAGCACCGGCTCGGGCGTGTCTTCCTCCCGTGCCACCGCTACATCCTTGGCACCCGGAGTAGCGATCCCGAGCAGTTCTTCGATCACTCCGGCCACCGTGCGGTTCTTTTCCGGGCCAAGCCGAGCTTGCAGGACGGGGCGCTCTTCCTCTCCGAACCAGTGCCACAGGAGCTTGGCAGCGTGCAGGCGCTGGTCCGCGCTGCCTTCGGCGAGCATGCGTTTGAGCGTCGGATGACCCGGGGCAGGCTCGGCCTGCAGCCAAAGCGCCGCGGCGGCGCGCACCTGCTTGGCAGGTTCGACGGCAAGTTCGGCGACCCACCCGGCGAAGGGTTCCAGCGGGGTGCGACAGGAGTGCAGCATTTCCAGCGTGTAAACGCGCACGTTGAAATCCTTGTCGTCCAACCCCGCGCGGACGAACTCGGGGTAACGCACAAAACTCTCGCCCAACCCGTCCAGCATCTGGAACGCCAACCGGTTGTTGCGCATCTGCCAGGCGCGTTGCTTGCCCGGGGCGTTGAGCGCCGCCCGCACCAGCAAATTGGGATCAAGCCCTTCGGCGCGGAACATCTCCTCAAACATGCGCGCCCCGATCCGTGGTCGTACCTCGGCCTTCGGTGGATAATGCCCCGGATGAGAAAGCTGGGTCGCTTCCCGTAACAGATAGCCGGGCCACAGCAATCCGGCTTCGTCCCACGCTGGGCACTCGAGCGCCTTGCCGCCGGGATCTTCGGCCTGGTAGAAACGCGCCAGCCGCAGATAAAACGATGCGTCGCCACCGCTTTCCTCCGTGAAAAAGACTTTGCGTAACGCGGCGGCATCCTTGGGCCGGATTCCATAGCTGAGAATCCTTTGCAGACCCTGCTTGGCCGCGACCGGCCGGCTGTTCGCCAGGTCGGTCAGCACCCCGGCATCCGTGCCCGTGTAGAGGTAACCCAGCAGTCGTTCAGGCAGGGCGGCGTCGCGGGGCTTATAACGTTCCAGGTCCTGTTGCAAGAGTTCCACGCCCCGCGCCGAGATGCCGGCTGCTTTCGCCAGCTTCGCCGCGCCGCCGCCGCCAAAAAGATTGCGCCAATTGAACATGGTCTTTACTGGGTTGATTCAATCAAATTAGTTGCACCTGGTTAAATTACCCTGTGTTGGTTGGGTGGTCATGGGAAGAAGAATCCAGGCTGCTGCAAATCGGGACGCGGCGCTACTCATCGCTCCCCCGAAAAGCAGCAGTGAAACCCGGGCCCTGGGCGGCCAAGCGGCGCAGATCGTTCCAGCATTCGCTCAGCAGCACCGCAGGCACCTCGCCCAACATGACCCGTTCACCGCCGGACGCAGCGGACCCGCCGCTTGCCGGGCGGCGCTCGAAGCGCAACGCGCGCAGGCACACGACGCTGTTTTCTTCCGGCAAACGGTTGCCGCTGAAGACTACGACGGCATCCACCCCCGACCCGACGAAGCTCTTGCGGTACTCGTAAAAATAGCCGCCGTCCTCGGTGGGTCCGCGGGTGTAGCCGAGTTTGGTGGCAAGCCCGCGCAGCTTGAACGCTTCCAGGGTGTGCCGGTTGAAGCCGTCGATCTCCTCCCCGGCCCGCATCTCGCCGGGCAGCACGTACGTCGCCTGGCCGAGTTGGACAAACAAGGGTTGCACGTTGTAGTCCTGCAGGTGCTCCTGCCACCGGACGGCTTCTTCCGCCGTGAGCAGCGTGCCGTGGGCCAGCCGCACCTTAGCTTCCGGTGCCAGAACGACGCTTTCGTCGTGGTGGTTCGTCAGCGTGCGGTCAGCCAGCGGGCGGAAACTCTTCACCGCGCTGCCTTCTTCCACCGCCGTCCAGACGGCCCGCTGCGCCAGCCTGCCCATGACAGGGTGGCGGTGGATGTAGCGGTTCCAATCCTCGAAGGTCCATTCTCGTCCGATGCACATCATTTCATAAAGACGCTGCGTCTGTGCTTTGACGGCGGATTTCAGTTCCTTGCGCGCCGCGCTCAGGCGCAGCCGCGCGTCCCTGGCGAGTTCCTCGTCGTCCGTGCGGTTCGGCTCCGGGAGCGCATTAATCGTTTTGTCTTCAGCGTTGCCGAGCACAATCGAAAAGTCCTCACCCAAGCGCGCCGTAAACGCACGCGGGCCGTAGGAAAGTTCCAGGACACCATCTTCGTCAAATCCTGCCGCGGGTGCCGTGCGGTCGGCCAGTTCCTGCAAGGTCCAGCCCCGCCGCGCGGCGAGCGCCGCGACCTGCACGGCGGCTTCCTGCTGGATGGACTTGGTGCGGAACCGGCCCGCCACCGCAAGCAAGAATTGCACGGCCGACGGATGCTCGATCCAGGCCAGCATCTGGAGCAGGGCGCGGCACTGCGCGGCGCGCATCCCGTACCATTCCTTGAGGTAAGCCGACACCACCTCGACCGCTCCCGTGCCTCCGCATGCCCCGACAACCGCGAGCACGCCTTTTTGCCCGATGGCCGAGCCGGTGACCACGCGCAGAAGGTTGTGGTAAACGTCCTGCCGATACTGCTCTTCGCTCTGGATCGGCTGCCCGGGAGAATACTTCTGCACCAACTGCACCCAGCCGGCATAGTTGCTCCTGGTCTGGGCGTCGGCGAGCGCGAGTGCCTGTTCCGGCGTGTGCTGACGCCGCGTGTCCTGCGCGATCCACGCCGACAACACAAAAAGGCCGAACGCCTCGCGCGCCGCCGGTTCGAACGCCGCGCAGTAGCGCCGCAGCAGCGTGTTCGGCTCGGGACTTTTCGTTTTGCACGCGTTGACGACGAACCAGCGTAATACATCGGCGGGTACAGCCTTCCCGTCGCCGGTCCAGCGCACCATCGGCAAAGAGGCAAAGGGGAACCATCCCAGATCGCCCGGAACGCCCTTCGCCAAACCACGCGCCGCCTCGCTTTCCAGGCCGGCAAGATCAAGAAACTCCTCCACCGGCGCACCGAGGACTTCCAGCGCGTGCATGAGTGCGGCTTTGCCTAGCTCGCGCGTCTCCTTTTTCAACGCCGCGCGCAACGACGGGATCGCCGCTGGATCGCCCAGCCGCCACAGCCAATCGGCCGCCTGCGCACGCGCGTCGCCCGAGGTGTTTTGCAGCTCAGTGGCAACCCGCGCCTTGGTACCGGGTAGGCGTTCGAGCGTACCGCGCGCCGCGAGTCGTTCCGCTTTGTTGTCACCCAGAGCGACCGTCCAGAGCGCCGCGACGAAGTGCGCGGGGAGCACGGGCATAGTGGCCAGGATTCGCAGGCTGTTTTCGCGTTCGGCGGCTTTCAGGCGGCGGTGTTCCCAGGGATGGCTTTCCCGCAGGTTACGTTCTCCCTCCCGCAAACCGAGAGCCAGCTCCAGCCAGCGGGGCCTTTCGGCGAAAAACGGCCACAAAGGTTCCAACCCTTGCGAGAGATGCCGACCGTACAACCCGGCCTCGTGCAAAACCTCGTCGGCGAGACGGTCTTCGCCGTAGCCGACGATGCCGGCCGCGCGCGTCAAGGCGGCGAGCAGGCGCAGATCCAAGGTCAGACCTTCCCGGCGGCATTTGTCGCGGAGCAGCGCGACCTCGTATTGGATGCGGACGTCCAAGCCGAGGCCGATCAACAGGCGCCAGGCCGGCAGCAAACCCAGCTTCGGGTGCTCAAGGAACCGACGGATCGTGCCGAGGTGCATTCCCCAGCGCAGGTTGTGGCAGAGCCGGAGTGGCGCCTGCCGCCCCTGGGCATCCAACGCCGGAGGGCACTGGAGCCACTGAAATGCGTCTTCGAGATACACTTGAGGATTGTATTCGCCGCGCAGAGTTGGTTCGAACGGCGGACACGGCAAACGCGGATGGCCGTTGCGCAGGCTCGGCAATTGTTCCTGGTGCCAGCGGAGTTCGTGCGCTCGCTCTTCGTTCTGCCGGTTGATCGCGGTGATCGTTTCGAGCAGAGCTTCCTTGATTTCCGGTCCGAGCGGACAACGGGGATCGAACTCCAGCACCGGCGGCAGTCCGGCCACCAGGGCGCGGAAAGCAGCGTCGAGACTCGCGCCTCCACCGTCGTCCGTTGGCTCGGCTTCGCCCAGCAGGCCGCGCACGGTTTGCGCCACTTTGCGGCTTTTTTGATGGTGAGCGATCATTCTGTAGTGGGCTATCGTTTGCACCCTACGCGCGGCCTGCGATCAGCTTGATGTCGCCGGCGGCTTCGGAAAAGGTCACCGGCGGCACTTCCCCGAGCGCGATTAGCCGTGGGTCCTTTTCGTCATGAGGTTCGTCGTAAGTGTAGCTGCCGGTTTTCACGCTGTCCCCGCGGACAAAGAGCGCTTTGCCCAAGGTGACTTGGTCGTCCATCCCGGCGCTGACAAACATGCCCTCCGTTTCCAGAAAAACGTCCACGGTCGGGAAACGTTTGTAGTAATAAGCAATGCCGCCGCCGTCGATCACCGAGCCGCGCGTCCAGCCGCGTCTTTCCACCCGGCTCTTGAAGGTCAGCGCGCCTACCACGGCGGCGGCACCGGTATCCAGCGCCTTCTGCTCCACTTGCTCGGGCGTCACCCGAACCACAGTACGGTTCATTTGTGGGAAAGGTGGTTCCACCTCGTAGTCGCTCAGGTGCGCCTGCCAAGCCGTGAGGGTTTCCGCGTCCACCTCCAAGGGATGCACCGCGCCGACGAACGTGCCCGTCCCAAACTCGGGTACGTCGTCGTTCACGTCCGTCAACGCGCCGTCGGGCAGCGCCCGAAAGGTTGTACGCGGCGCGGTGCCGCCGGCTTCCGCCGCGTACTCGCCCCATACGAGTCGTACGGCGAAAGGTAAGAGGAGCGGGTGCACGGGAAATAATTCCCGCCAGCGCGCCACCGGCCAGCGGCGCTGCCGGCCGAACTGGTTTTCGATCCGCAGGGTTTGCGCCTTGCCCGCGTCGCGCAGAGCAGCGCCCAGTTCTTTCATCTCCGCCTTGGTTTCCGGCGCGGTGGCCGATGGCCAGGCAGTCACCTTCTTGCGCGAGTCCGCGTCGAGCAGGTGTAGCTTGAAGTCCAGACCAGCGCGCACTTCGATCCGCCGGTCATCCACGCTGACCGCCCGCGGACCGCCGTCCACGGGAAACCCCAGCCAGGGCACCACGCGGTCGCCGAGCTCATCAGTGGTCAGGCCGCGGGCTTCCGCCGCCTTGGCGAAGGCGGTGCTCGCGGCGGCGCCCACGTTTTTGTTCTTCGTGCGGTAGCGGATCGCCAGCGCGTCCAGCGCGAGCAGCGCCTCATCCGTGCCGAGCAGGGCGATTGCCTCCGTGCCGTATTCGGCCAGTTTGCCGCGGGCGCGGTCGACCCATTCCGGGATCTGGCGGGTGAGCAGGCGCAGGACGCGCCCGTCTCCGAGCAACCCCGCGACGGCGAGCGCCCACCGGTCTTTTGCGTCCTGTCCGGTGGCAAGGTAAGCCTGGAGAACATGGAACGCGAAATCCCCGCCGAGCGCCCGCTCAATGGCGGCGAAAAGCGGCTGCGCCTGGGGATCAGCACCCATCTCCTTGCAACGCGCCTGCCGGTGCAGCAGGAAGCGCACGGCGGCCAGCGGCAGCGGCTCCGTCTCGCCGCGCAGGTAGAGCGCGGGGAGCCGGTTTTCGTCCAGCCAGGACACGGGCGGGCCGGTCAACTTCCCGGCGGTACGCGCGACGAGGGCATCGATCTCCGCGCGCGAAGCCGGAGCGGCGGATTGTGCCTCGCTACCTGCCGCGCCTGTGGTTGGCGACAGAACTTTGTGGATCGCATCGCACACGACCTCTTGTATCTCCACTTCCAATCGGGCACTCAAAGCAGCGCGTATCTGCTCCGCGCCATCACCGTCGGCTAGCAAGACGAGCAGATATACCGTCGCCAGCCGCGAATCGGTACGTGGTGAAACCAGCAAGGCCAAGGCTTTCGGTAAGACTGCCGCAAGTCCGAGCGTGGATAATTTCTTCGCCGCGGCTTCTCGGGTCGGTTTGGATTTATCCTCCAATAGCTTCCACAACGGCGCTTCCAGGGCCGCGATCACCCGCTCGTCAACTGCCTGGATGTACAGGACGCGCTCCGGGTTCTTCGGTGCGCGCAGGCAGACGGCAAGGGCTTCCTGCGCTTGGGTCAGCGTGGCTGGTTCATTCCAGGCCAAAAGCTGTTCGATGGCCGGCAGGAACAACTCCATCGGCGTGGACGCAAGGTAAGCATCGACGACCGGCTGCGCGGCGGCTCGTCCGAGAACACAGGCGGCCAGCAACAGTTCGCGTTGGTAGCGTTCTTTGAGTGGGCTGATGGTGACCGGAAACTGTTCGATCAGCCGCACAAACTCCGGCACGGCTTCGCTGCCCAAGGTTTCGATCAGCCAATCCGCCGGAACTTTCACGGAACAACGTGTGGCCCGCTCGTGGAGAACTTCGCGTGCCTTTGCGATGGTGCGAGCGCGGTGGCGCTCGGGTGCTACCTCGTAGAGAGCCCGCGCCAGGGAGAAACGGTGACTCACATTCGGGTCCTGGCAGGCTTCCAGAGCGCGGACCGCATCCTGTTCGAAGCGATTAGGGTGCGCCGCGAGGACCCGAATCCAAGTATGGGGCGTTATCCGATCGGCGGCTAATTCAGCCGACTCATCAAGGAACCGCCGCAGCAGGTCGGGAGCAAATTTCGCGCAGAAAACGACGACCTCGCTGCGGTAGCTGTCCGCCGTCTCCTGTGTCCAGCGAAGCGTGTCCAGGCGGCGTTGCTCATCAAGCGCCAGGAACCAACGTCCGGCCGAGCGCGGCGCATCGTCGCGGTCGAGTTGGTGGGCGACGCCGGAAAAGAGGAGTGCCTGATCGTGCGGGTTATAGCTGCATCGCTCCGCTTCCTGCATAGCCAACCCGAATCCTTCCGGCGCGGCGGCTTCATTTCCGGCCGTCCGGAGCAGCCAGTGGATCACCCCTTGAAACATTTCCGCCGCGTGCGCGAAGGAGAGCAAACGCCGGTCTGCCGTTCCCATTTGTGTCGGCGCGGCCAACTGCTTGAAAATATCATCCCAACCCCACCAATAGTATTGGTCTTTGATCTTACCGACGGCCGGATCGTTCAGAATTGCCGTGTCGCCGGTGGCAACAAATGCTTTGATCGCAGCAAGTGCCTGAGGCTCGATCCCCGTGCGAGGCTTGGCGGCCAAGGTATCAACGGCACGGAGGATGCGCTCAAACGAAGGGTCCGAGAGAGAGTTCATGGTGTGAAGCGAGCACGTTTCCAAAGCAGAATCCGGGCGAGCCTTAGCGAAGGTTGGGCAGATTTTTCAAGTTGCAGCATGGCAAACCGCTTGGGGGCAGTCCAGCGATCTTGCATTGATCTTCGGGTGATAAACAACACGAGGGACTCAAGGCCTCCAAAAGAACGGTGGCATCGAGCCCTACACTCAGCGTTCAACTCGAGAAACCGAGGGGATCATCGAGAACGGCGGTGAAGTTCTGGAAGAGAAATCAACGGTGCCTTCCAAAGGGGCGGAGGATTTGCAGCTTTATCGTATGGAACGTCCGTGACAGACCCCGTTGATCGTGCGGGCAACGCCGGTTCACCCGTGCCCGTTTCGCAGATCAGCCAGCAGATCGCCGATCACCTGCTCTTCGAAAACACTGTGGCCCGCCGCAGCCATCGCGGCTGCCAGGTCTTCGTCCCACTCGGTCGGAACCGGAAAGCCCACGAGCATCACGGATGATCGCGGGGCGAGTCGGTAATGGGTTGCTGTCATCCTCCAGGGTTTCGCACCCAGGCGTTTGCAGAGGTGCCTGGCAATCTGCAGCCCCGGCCAGTCGAAGTCCCCGTGGTAGGCGAGCTGCCAGCCGGCGACGGAAAGTTTCTCTAGTATTACAGTGGTAGATGGAGGATTGAGGGAAAACATCGGTGTTCCAGCCCAAAATGAGTGGAAAACACTGCTTTTTGAACCGTTTTGGACCCGAGAACGCTGCTTCTGTGTCTCATCTGCCAAGAAGTACCACTGTAATACTAGCAGCAACCGGGTGGAAGTCTTGAGTTAGCCCTGCGTGCAAACCAGCGGCGCGCACCTTTGTCCCAACGCCCGGGCCGCCGCGGCCACGACGGTAGGATTCTCACAGACATAGATCGTCCGCCCCGCGCCCGGCTCGAACTCCAGGTCTCCACGCAGGAGCTGGCGAACGGTGAGGTAGCCGGGTTCTCCCACCCCGGCGAGCAGGCGAAGCAGATTGCCGGTGGTGCTGGTGGACAGCCGCCGCAGATCGACCCGCACATCCTCACCCCGGGCTGGCGAGTCCCCCGGCAGCGCCGCCAAGTGGCCGCGTTCAAGGTCGGTGGCTCCCTTGAGCAGGATCGTCCCGGCCAGTGCCTGCCCTTTTTCCAAACGTTGCCTCAGACGTTCCAGCAAGCGGGCGCACGCCGAGCGTTTGACGCAGTTGGGGCACATCGACAGGAAGAGCTTCCTGGCCGATTTCAGAAGCCATGCAGTTCGAGGTTGTCAGTGGATGGAGCGGACGGCACTGCTGCCGGCGCGGCTCCGGCGACCGGCAAAGCGACCGCAGTCCGGACCTTGCCATTCCACACCCAGCGTGTGATGCCGACCGCGTCGATGCCCTCGCGCCGGGCGAGCTGGTAGATCGCCAGCGCGGGCATGGTGGGATAGCAACCCCACTCGCGCTCGCTGGTCATGACCAGATCGAGATCAAGAATCCTCAGCAGGTCCATGCACTTGCGCCGCATCTCGGAATCCACGCCCACAAAGGCCTCGTCAAGCAGGATCAGTCTCGGCGCGTGCGGGACACTGCGGTAGTGGGCAGCGGCGGCGGCAAACTGCGGCAGCGTCAAGGCGACGGCTTTTTCGCCGCCAGAGCCTGTGCCGTGGGTACGCTTGGTCAGCCGCTTCCATTCGCCGTCGCGCTTTTGCTCGATCTTGAAACGATGCCAACGCCGGTAATCCAGCGCTTCCTCCAGGTGCTGCTTCCACCCGCCGGAGGCATGCTCCTGGCGCACGCGCCGGATCTGCTCGTGGAGAAAGTCACCCAGGGCCCGGCGGTCGGCGGGTGCCCACGCACCGCTGAGCTGCCGGAGTTGTTTACGCGCCGCGGCAAGGCCCGGAGCACTATCCTCGCGCTCTTCCCAAACGAAACGCAGGGCCATGCCGGTCCCCATTGGCCGGGCGGTAAGTTCCTCGTTGGCACTCCGCACCCAGGATTCGCCTTCACGCAGGCGGCGGTGGAGTTCACTGGCGACTTCATCCAGGAGGTACCTCTCGATGGCCTCGCGTTCATGGGCGGCGAGGAGCATCTGCCGGGTGGTGAGATCGGCGGCTAGTGCTTCACGCAGCTCGACCATCGTGCAAGGCTGGCCATGGTAAAGCACGTTGACGATAAAGACACCGTCGATGGTGGCAGGCTCCACGGGGAAGTTGTACGGCAGCAGGATCTGCCGGAGCGATTCAATATGCTGGAAAACCCCGTCATGTTGCTGCTTCCAGGCTTCCTCGGTGTTGGCGGTCTGGTAAAGCAGCGTCTCGATCCGCCGGGCGGGCCTCTCGTTCCCAAACTTCCGTTTGGGAACGTTTGTTTCTGAGGAACTCCGTTCCTCTCAAGACACGGGTGAACGGGAACACAGTTCCCCAGAGAAGAAGTGCTTCCAAACAGAGTTTGGGAACAAGGGAAGGCTCTTGCAGGATAACTCCTCCCGCCGTTAAGGAACCGCTGATTAAAGCGGAGGTGACTCCGCAGAGGATGATGCGGGTCAGATTTCGTTGATTCTCGATGATGCCAACGCTCGTCGTGGCCGGTTGGCGGCGGGGGTCTTGCAGGGTGGTTGCTGGTGGTTCACGCCTGGACTTCCGAGCGCAGGGTGCGCTCGATGAGCACCAGGTTGGCCAAGGCAAAGAGGGTGTGGAGTTGGGCGGTGTTCTTGGCGAGTCCGCGGTAGCGCACCTTGCGGTGGCCGAAGAGGTTCTTGAGCACGTGAAAGGGGTGCTCCACGTAGGCGCGCAGTTGCGCCTTGGCTTTCTCGACTGCGAGGGTCATCTCCTTGAGCTTGCCTTCGGCCATCGCTTTGATCTTGCCGCGTTTGGCCGCCACGATCCAGCGCACATGCCCCGGGCGCACCGCCATCTCAGCGCGCTTTTCCACGCCCTGGTAGCCCGCATCTCCCAAGCCGAGCTTTTCCTCGCCGTGCAAGAGCGCGTGGGCCTGCGCCACATCCGCCACGTTGGCCGCGGTGCCCACGACGGTGTGGACCAACCCTGTACCCAGATCCACGCCGATGGGCGCCTTCATGCCGAAGTACCACTGCTTGCCTTTGCGCGTCTGGTGCCTCTGCGGGTCACGTTCCTTGGCCGCCTTCTTGGTGGAAGGGGCGGCGGCGATGATCGTCGCATCCACGATGGTACCCTCGCGCAGGAACGCGCCGCGCTCCGCGAGAGCAGAGCGTTGATCGCGGCGAAGAGCTGGCGGGTGAGATCGTGCTCCTCCAGCAGGTGGCGGAACCCCAGCAGCGTGGTGGCATCGGGCACGATGTCCCCGCCGATGAAGGCCCGCATCGCCCGGCTGTCGTGGATGGCGTCCTCCAGCGCCTCGTCGGCCAAGGCGTACCACTGCTGCAGGAAGTACACGCGCAACATCAAGCTCACCCCCAAGGGCGGCCCCGCTTGCCCTGCGGGTAGAAAGGCTCGACCAAAGCCACCAGCCGCGCCCACGGCACCGCCTGGTTCATCTCGCCAAGGAAGCGTTCGCGCCGGGTCACCTTCTGCTTGCTCATGCTCGCCAACCTACCAAAGTGGCACCCCTGCTGACCACGATTAAATCAGCAATTCCTTAACTGAGGGCTATTATGCACCTTGAACAACTGACCGTGAAAAACTTCAAAGGGTTCACAAAGCAGACCTTCGAGTTTCATCCCGAGTTCAATCTATTGATCGGCGGAAATGGTTCTGGCAAGTCTTCCGCATTGCACGCCATCGGTTTAGCGCTCTCTCAGATAGGTGTATTCCTCAATGGAGGTGACGTCGCAATGGGGTTACGTACTTCCCAAATTCGGCATCTCCGACTAAGGGTTGGTGAGTCCATCCGTTTTGAACGCAGTTTCCCTTCACGCTCGAATGGAAAGGAGAACTTACAGATCAAAAGATAGATTGCCAGGCAAACGTCACGAGCGAGAATAACTTGGGGGGTTGGCTCACCTCGGTGCCTCTGCATTGGAATCAACTTTCTAATCAAATTAATCGTCTCACGGCGCAAGCCGACGCCATCCTGCCGTTGATTGCTTTTTACCGTGCGAACCGCTCTGCTCCACAGGATGTATTGCCTGTTCGGTAGTGTTATGAGCATTGTTGCTGGCGGGGTGATCCAGCGTGAGGGTGACTGAT
>CAXTOP010000041.1:0-48261 GCA_964245965.1 uncultured Chthoniobacterales bacterium | reverse complement strand
TGCTCCTCGCCCGCTTCCACCTCTAATCTGCTGTCAGTTCATAACAAGCTCTAGTGCTTGGATCATGACGCCGTTCCACGGCAAAGCCTGCCGCATGGAAACTTGTATGATATTTCATGACCCTGATCATCGCAACACCCCAGACTTGCTCACTTTTATCTTGAGTGGTCTTACGTCCATTCCTTTTTCATATCTAGGGACGTGTATTGCGGGTTCTGGCCCTGGCGGCTGGAATATTCATATGCTCTTTGTTCTACCTATTGTCGTCATGATGGGCTTGTTTACAACCGTGCTCAGCGTATTCCTCCTGAAAAAGGGGTCAACTCTTGACACTTGACAAGCCGGTGCCTCTACCAACATCTGTCAAATGTTGATCCCCAGTCAAATCCATCTGTCAAGTGTCAAGAGTTGACCCCTCGTCCGCTGGACGACAATGGCGTGACGATCAACAAGCTCCTGGCGGAAATGATTCCATGCCAATCTTTTGCTGCTGGTAGTAATCCACTCGATCTTTTAGGAAAAGACCATAACATTAACATGATGACTTTGGAAAACCAGTGGCCGCCGGAACGTGGATATCCGCAGAACTGGAGGCACTCGGATTGTAAGGTTGTGGCCTACCTGTACGTACATGAGCTGTACAATAAATACGTCGAGCTGGGCAATCTGGCGATCAAACCAAATCCATGAAACCATCTACTCTCACCTTCAATTTGTTCGCCTTGGCAAGCCTGGCTGTCGGTGCTTCAGCGCAGACCCCTCCGGTGTTCCCGACAGGCAGGGTCTCCGTCGTTGTGCGAGGCGAGGACGGCGCGCCCATGCCAGAGGCAAAGGTTGGCGTCTCCTTCGTCATCAACTACGAAAGACCGATCATCGAAACCACCGAGGCTGTCACCGACGCCAACGGCGTCGTTTCCGCGCAAGGCAAGTGCGACGGAGAGGTGGGATTTGGTGTAAGAAAAGCAGGATACTATAATTATCAGGGTGAGTACCATCTCCAGAAGCAAGCGGATGGACAGTGGCAGCCGTGGAACCTCTCGCTCGACGCCGTGCTCAAGAAGGTCATCCAGCCCGTGGCGCTTTACGCAAAGGATATCAACATCGAGCTGCCGTGCGACGCCTACCCGGTCGGCTACGATCTGGTAGTCGGCGACTGGGTGGAACCCTACGGCAGGGGCCAGAACGGCGACCTCATCTTCCGCGTGGACCGCAACTTCATAGACAAGACGGACTACGATGCGACGCTACAGCTCTCCTTCCCCAACCCGGGCGACGGTATCCTCCCCGTTCCCGCACCCGCCGCTGCCAACAGCCGGAGCCGCGGCGGCAGCGTTCTGTTGCTGCCGCAACTGGCACCAACGGCAGGTTACCTGCCGCAGTACGTGTGGAACTTCAGCGGCAGGAGCCGCATCAAAGCGATGTTCACCGCGTCCGCGGCGCATCAGCCCGTGCCCAAGAAGTCGGAGCCTGCGCCCGACAACCTGGGCTACTTCTTCCGTGTGCGCACGGTGCTCGACGCCCAAGGACACGTACTCCAGACCATGTACGGGAAGGTGCAGCGCGAGGTCACTCTGTTTCCCGGGTTCTTCCGCACCGCGCACGCTAGCGTCGGGTTCACCTACTATCTGAATCCTTCGGGGCAGCCGAACCTGGAGTTCGACAAGGCGCACAACCTGTTTGGACCACCCGGGCGGGGTCAAGACGAGGTGACCGAGCCTTGACTGGTGCTTGGATTATGATGCCGTTCCACGGCAAAGCATGCCGCATGGAAACTTGGGTCGTGCTTAACTCATTGTTGCCGACGCGGTAGGCGGGGGCGATGCTTGGGGATGCTTTTGACAACGATTGTCCACGTTTGCGCGCGTTGCGGCAGCGAGAAGATCCGCAAGAACGGCCACGCCTGCAACGGGGCTCAACGGGCCAAGTGCCTGGAGTGTGAGCGCACCTTTATCCTGCAACCGCCGGGCCGCGCTACGATGCGGCGTTCAAGGAACAAGTCCTCGCCGCCTACCAGGATCGGATGAGCCTGCGCGGCATCCAGCGACGCGGAAGGGGTCAGTCCGTGCATGTGTGCAGAACCTCGGGAACAAAGTGGTAAGTGCAGCAAGTTCTGCGCACATGCACGGATTGACCCGAGTGGCACTCATGCAGAACATTCCCCCGCTAACCTGCCGACCCTTCGGTAAGTAAATGCGCGGCATGGCGCGTGGTGGACTGTGCCCACGGCGTGTTGGAGGCCCAGCCCAGCAGGAGGACCGCCACGCCGCAGCCGACGATGATCCACCACACCGGATGCGTCGCCTCGGCAAAGCCCATGCCGCGCGCCCGCGTGACTCCCGCGATGGTGCCCGCGAACGCAATCCCCAGCGAGGCACCCACCTGCCGGCTGGTGGAAGCCACCGCCGCCGCCAGCCCCGCCTGCGCCTTGGGCATGCCGGACACGGCGGTGTTGGTGATCGGCGCGTTGACCATGCCGAAGCCGAAGCCGAAGATCAGGTAGGCGAGCAGCAACCAAGAGATCGGCGTGTCCACCGTCAGACGGGTCAGCAACAAGGCGCTGACGATGAAACCGCTGCCCGCCATCAGCAACGACGGCCGCGTGCCGTAGGCACCCACCAGACGGCCCGACAACGGCGCACAAACCATGATCATCGCCGCGAGCGGCAGCGTGTAGAGACCCGTGTGGAGCGCGGACAGCCCGCGCGCCTCTTGCAGGTACAGCGCGTTGAGAAACAGGAAGCCCGCGAAAGCGGCGAAGCTGCACACGGCGATCAGGGTGGCACTGGTAAAGGGCACGCTGCGAAAGAAACGCAGGTCCAACAATGGGTCGGTGCGCCGCGGTTCGTACACCAGCAGCGCCGCCACGGCCAGCAGGGCGACGACGAATAACCCCACGATCAACGCCGAATTCCACCCCGCCCGCGGGCCCTCGATCACCCCGTAGGTCAGCGACGCCAGCGCCACGAAGACGAGTGCCTGCCCGACCGGGTCCACCCGGCGCGCCCGCGCCGCCCTGGACTCGGGCACGTACCGCGCCGCCAGCCCCATCGCCGCGAGCCCGATCGGCAGATTGATCCAGAAGATCGAGCGCCAGCCGACACCCTGCGTCAGCGCGCCGCCCAGCAGCGGCCCCAGCGCCAGCGACAACCCCGCGGCTGCGCCCCAGAAGCCGATGGCCCGGGCGCGCGCCTTCGGCTCCACGAAGGTGTTGGTGACGATCGACAGCGCCACCGGGTTGAGCATCGACGCGCCCAGGCCCTGGATCACGCGGAAGGCGATGAGGCCGCGCAGCCCGGGGGCCACGCTGCACAGGAGCGAGCCGAGCGTGAACAGCGCCATGCCGCACTGGAAAACCCGCCGCCGTCCGAAGCGATCCGCCATCGAGCCGGCCAGCATCAGCAGGCTGGCGATAACCAGCGTGTAGGCGTCGATGACCCATTGCAGACCCGAGATGGTGGCGTGCAGGTCGCGCCGGATGGCTGGCAGCGCGACGTTGACGATGGTCACGTCCATGCCCACGATCAGCAGGCTCAGGCAGCAGATGGCGAGGATCAGGTACGGGTGGGCCGGCCGGGTTGCGGTGAAAAGAATCGGGGTTGCGTTCACGAGAGAGTTGTCTGACTGGGGACTGTACCGAACCCGCCCGTTTAATCCATGCCCCTCGTCGATTTGCCGCTTGCCGAACTGCTGACCTACGCCGGCATCAATCCCTGCCCGCCGGACCTGGACGCTTACTGGGAGGCCGGCCTGCGGGAGATGGAGGCCACCGATCCTGCGGTCGAACTCCGCCCGGCCTCCTTCCAGGCCCCGGGTGCCGAGTGTTTCGACCTGTTCTTCACCGGGGTTGGTGGGGCGCGGGTCCACGCCAAGTACGTCCGCCCGAAACGGCCCGCCGCCGGCCCGCACCCGGCGGTGCTGCAATTCCACGGTTACACCGGCAACGCGGGCGGGTGGCACGACAAGCTCATCTATCCCGGCAGCCTCGGCTTCGCCACCGCCGCGCTGGATTGCCGGGGACAGGGCGGGTCCAGCCAAGACCCGGGCGGCGCGCTCGGCACCACCTACCGCGGCCACATCATCCGCGGCCTCGACGATCCCGACCCGCGTAAACTGGCCTTCCGTCAGATCTTCCTCGACACCGCCCAGCTCGCGAAGATCGTCGCCGGCTTTCCCGAGGTGGACTCCGCCCGCCTCGGCGCGCAGGGCGGCAGCCAGGGTGGCGCGCTGACGCTGACGTGCGCGGCGCTGGCCCCGCACCTCATCAAACGGGCGGCCCCGGCGTACCCGTTCCTGTGCGACTACCAACGGGTCTGGGAGATGGACCTGGCGGAAGGCGCGTACGAGGAATTGAAATCCTACTTCCGGCAGTTCGATCCCCGGCACGAGCGCGAGCGGGAAGTCTTTACCAAGCTGGGTTACATTGACGTGCAGCACCTCGCCCCGCGCGTCCGGGCGGAGGTGCTGATGGGCACCGGGTTGATGGATCGCATCTGCCCGCCGTCCACGCAGTTCGCCGCGTACAACCGGATCGCTTCGAAGAAAAACGTGCTCATCTACCCGGATTTTGCGCACGAAGACCTGCCGGATTTCGACGACCGGGTATTCGAGTTCATGAGTGGGTTGTAAGAGGAGGGAATTGAAGCATCCCGTCCGTGGTCCGCGTCGGATCCCTGTAGGCTTGCAAACACCACGAGCGACGCGCATTCTCGCGGCTTTGCCCGGCTCCGCTTTCGTTTCATGAACCAGGACCCCAATTCCCCGAAGAGCAATCCCGTCCGCAAAGTGAACTTTCGGTCGCAAGAGTCCGGCGGCGAACTCAAGATGCCGCCCGCCGTCCGCCCAAAGGGCAACGTCGCAAGAAGTTCACCCGGTGTCGATCCCCTTCGTCTCGCCCCCGGGCCATCGGATGATGCTGCTGCTGCTGCTGCGGACAACGGCCAACCTCCGGTCGAGAGCCCGGGCGAAGCAGCCGCCCCCGCCACGGGGGAGCTGACGCTCAACAGACTGAGCACGGAACAGATGTCCCAGCGGATAAAATCACCCCAACCGGTGCTAGCAAGCTTCCGGCCGTTTTCGCCGCCCGCCGCCGGCTACCAGGAACCGCGCCGGTTTTCCAGCGGCTGGGTCGCTCTCTGGTCGCTGACGGCTCTCACGCTCGGGGCGTTGGGAGGGTACTGCCTGCCGAAACCGCCGGATAAAGGATTGGAGGACAAGGCAGTGCGCAATCCTCTCCCGGCTGCCACTCCTCCGCAGGCTGCCCCGCCGCTGACCCGGGCCGACAACGACGAACTGGACGCCGCCTATGGGGCTCTGAACACCGGCAAGTACGCAGAGGCGGAGAAACTTTTCGCGGCCTTGCGGGACAAACATCCCGGTTGGGAGTCCATGGGGATCGAGGTGGGACGCGCTTTCGGTCTCCAGCGCAACTGGTCTCGCGCCCGCACTGCGCTGGCGGCAGAGATCGACGCCGGGAGGCTGCCGGTCGAGGCGAACTTTCAGCTGGGAATCCTTTACGCCGAACAAGGAGAGGACGCCGAGAGCAATGCCAGTTTCGAAAAGGCTTTGGCCATCGATCCATCCCGGGCGGACATTTACTTTTACCGGGGCGAAATCCTCCGTCGTCAGGGCAGGCCGCTGGAAGCAATCGACAAACTGCGCTCGGCTTTGGCGCGTAACCGGAATCCGTCGGTCGGTCCGCTCTACCGGCTCAAGTTCTGGCTGAGCGAGATCGAGGCTGGCCAGGAAGAAAGTGACGGGACCGCCACCCGGATCAACACGGCGCTGGCGTTGCCGCGTCCGCCGATGGAGGCGGTCTTTGCCGGGGCACTGCGCAACATCAGGGCCGGGAAGATGCAGGATGCCGCCGCGCTGTTGGCTCGCGCCCGGCAAGCGGTGGAGCCAACGCTGTTTTCTGCCATCGTGCACGACGCGGCTTTTGCCCAGGACAACTGGCGGCCCGAGCTTGCCCCCTTTCTCAAACCTGAAGTGCAGGCAGCAGAGTAGAATGTCGAGCCAACCCGCCCTCCCTGACTCGGAGAGGAAGACCCACCCGGAAAAATGATCGATCCCGACAATCCCCATCTCACCGCCCAGACCGATGACCTGATCGTGAGCTACGAAGCCCGCGGCCCGGAAAACGGCCGGCCCGTGCTGCTCCTGCACGGCTGGCCGGACAGCATCCGGACGTGGGACGCGCTCGTCAAAGCCGGGTGTCGCACGATCGTGCCGTACCTGCGCGGCTTCGGGGAAACCCGGTTTCGGGATGCCGCCACCCCGCGCACGGCGCAGGCGGTCGCGCTCGCCACCGACGCGGTGCAACTGCTCGATGCCTTGGGCATCGAACGCGCCACGGTGGTCGGGCACGATTGGGGCGGACGCGCTGCCTATCCGCTAGCGGCGCTCTGGCCGGAGCGGGTGGAACGTCTGATCACGCTTTCTGTTGCCTACCAGACCAATGTCACACCCGGTTCGCGGTTGGATTACCATCAGCAGCAGGCGTACTGGTACCAGTGGTTCTTTGCTTCCGAACGCGCCCGGGAAGCGTTGCAGGACAACCGGCGTAACCTGTGCCGTTACCTGTGGCAAGTGTGGGCACCAACGTGGGCGTTCACGGAGGAAGAATTTACCCGCGCGGCGGATGCCTGGCTCAATCCCGATTGGGTGGACATCACCCTGCACGCGTACCGGGTTCGCTGGGGCAACGCGCTGCCGGATCCACGTTACGCTACCCGGGAAGCGCAGTTGAAGGAACACCCACCGATCACCGTGCCGACCGTGGTGCTGCACGGGGAGAGGGACGGGGCTTCGCTGGTGGCTTCGACCGCCGAACAGGCCCCTTCGTTCCGGGGTGGATACCGCCGCGAGGTGCTCCCGAACATCGGGCATTTCATCCCGCGGGAATGCCCGGAGGCAGTGATCCGGACGGTGTTGGACCAGGGATAAGCTTGGCTGTGTCCGCCGCGCAGCGGCTTCGTAACAAGGTAGGGATTCGCTCTCCGAGCGATCTGCGGTTTCGCGCCTGGTCCGGTCTTCTTTGATGGCAGCCTCGTCTCCTGCCTAACCATGAAAATTCGGATCGCTCGGAGAGCGAGTCCCTACCTTGTTACGAAGCCGCTGCGCGGTGAGTGCTCAAGCACCTTGAAAATGGCTGTCATACCTGCCAGCGCGGCACGGTACGCCTTCATCGTGGCCGCAGCCTGAGCCTGATCAAAGAGAATTAATTGTCGTCCGCGATGATCACCGTCGCCTTGTTCAGCGTGCCGACGGCGTAATTTGCGCCGGGCTTGAGCTTGATGATCACCGTTTCATCGAACTCGGCCTGGTCGTCGGCCAGTGCTTCCACCGTGATGGCGGCGGCGGACTTGTTCGCCGGGATCGTCACCGAGTTGGTCACCGAGGCGAGGGTTTCACCGGCGCTGTGCAAGTTGTAATCGTCCCCGCGGGTTGCCGAACCTTTGACCTTGAAGACGATCGTCAGCGGCAGGGTCAAGTCGCCGCCCTGGCGCTTGACTTTGAATTTACCGTAGTTCGAGCTTCCCTCGACGGCCACCGTGTCGGGCGCGGTGATCGACACCTCGGGCAGGCCGCCCGTTGGTGTCGGTGTCGGCGTGGGATCGGGTGCCGGCGGCGTGACTACCACCGGCGGCAGGTTGACCGTCAGAGCGGCGGGCGTGGCGGCCAGCAGCACGCCGTTTTCCACCGTGACCGCGCCGGTGACCGCGCCCGTGGGCACGACCGCCTGCAGCGTCGTCTTGGAGAGCACCGTGAAGCTGGTCGCGGCGACTGACCCGGTGGCGCTCGGGAACAGCACGCTCGTCACGCCCAGGAAGTTGTCCCCCTTGAGCGTGACCGTGTCGCCTGCGCTCACCGTTGCCGGCGTGAAGAGCAAGGGGAGCGGCGTGGGTGCCGTCAGATCGAGGTCCAACCGATAGATCGTGCCCGCGCCGGAGGCCATGCTGCCCTGGCCCGAGGTGGTGCCGTACAATTTGCCGTCCGCGGCCTGGACCAGGCCCGACACCGGGAAAGCGCCGTCCGTGCCGCCGGTGAAGTTGTAGAGCAGGGTGAAGCCGCCCGTCGGCGTCACCTTGAAGATCGTGCCGTCGTTGAAGGTGCCGCCGAGGTTGGTGGTGCCGTAGAAGTTGCCGTCGCTCGCCTGGACCAGCCGGCATTGGGCGGTGTAGGGGGAGCCGAGCGCCGCGAGGAAACTGTAGAGCACCGTGAAGGTGCCATCCGTGGCGACCCGGAAGATGGTCCCGCCGTAGGTGGCTCCGCCCTTGACGGCGATGCCGTAGAGATAGCCGTCCCGGCCCGCGACGACGCCGCGCAGGGGCGTGCTGCCGTCCGTGGTGCCGAGAAAAGTGTAAATCGTCGTGCGGACGCCGGCGGGTGTGACGCGGAAGATCGTGCCGGCGTTGGCCGCGCCGCCGTTGGCGGTGGTGCCGTAGAAGTTGCCGTCAGCCGCCTGGGTCAGATCGCTCTCGGGATAGAGCCCGTCGATGCCGCCGCTGAAGGCGGAGACCGTGGTGACCGTTCCGGCCGTGGGGTCGGCGCGGAAGACCGTGCCGTCGTTGTTCAGGCCGCCGAGCTGGGCCGTGCCGTAGAGATAGCCGTCGAGGCCAAAGGTCAGCGTGGCGGCCGGGTTCGCGCCGGGGTCGCCCGTGGCAAAGGACGCCAGCTTGACCAGTTGTCCCGCGGTCTGGATCTTGAAGAGAAGGCCGAAACCGTTGGCGCCACCGCCGTAGGTAGTGCCGTAGAAGTATCCGTCGCTGCCCTGGACGACGCCGTTCGGCTGCAACCCGGTGGTGGCCGGACCGAAGAACGAGAGCCCGGTGTAGGAACTGCCGTCCGGGTTGACGCGGAAGACGCTGCCGGTGCTGAAGGGACCGCCGAGGCTGTTGGTGCCGTACAATTTGAGGTCCGTGCCCTGCGTGAGTTCGGACTGCGGTGCGTTACCGTCGGTCGCCGGGGTGAAGGTGTAGATCGTGCTGAAGGACGCGGAAAACACCGGAGTGGCCAGGACGCAAAAACCGAGTCCGGCGCAGGCGGCCAGCAGGCCGCGGGGCGGCAGGCAGAGGGAAGATAAACGCATCGGGATAGGGGAAGGTACGGATGGGGACCGGGCGGGATTTTACGCAGGCGGACGCGAGGCGGACAACGTTTTTCCACGGGCAGAGGAACGTTCCCGGGCAAGTGCCTACCGCGTGGCGGGTTGCGCGGGAAGTGGAGGGTAGGCTGCGGGTTGTGGGTTGCAAGTAGGAAGTGAAGGAGCACTGTTGCCTTGCTCGCGAGGTTCCTGCATTCCCATCCCGATGTCCCATTTCGATCTTCCCGCCGCTTATGCCGGCCAGGCTCCCGGCCCCGCCGTACTGGTGGGTGGCCGTTGGGCGCTGGGGCTGGGCGTGGCGCTCGTGCTGGCGTTTGCCGCGATCAATCTCCTGCACTGGTTGTCCGCCGTTTCGCCCGCCGCTTTGGAAACGGTCGTGCAGCAGCCCGTGCCCGCCGACAACACTCCTCCCGATCCTCATTCCGATGTCACCGCCCCCGATCCCGGGGACAACCCATGAAAATCGCCCGCGCCCTCCTTTCCCTTTCCGATAAAACCGGTCTGATGCCCTTCGCACGTGCCTTGGCCGAAGAGTTCCACGTCGAACTGCTCTCCACCGGTGGCACCGCCAAGCTGCTGCGCGAACAGGGCATCCCCGTCACCGAGGTCGCCGATTATACGGGTTTCCCCGAGATGCTCTCCGGCCGCGTGAAAACCCTGCACCCGCGCGTCCACGGCGGGCTGCTCTTCCTGCGCGACGACCCCGAGCACCAGCGCCAGGCGCAGGAAAACGGCATCAAGCCTATCGACCTGGTGGTGGTCAACCTGTACCCGTTCCAGGAAACGACCGCGCGCGCCGGCGTAACGCTGGAAGAGGCCATCGAGCAGATCGACATCGGCGGCCCGGCCATGCTGCGCAGCGCGTCGAAGAACTACCGCTCGGTGACTGTCATCACCGACCCTTCGGACTACGCGCTCGTGCTGGAAACCATGCGCGAAAACGAGGGGGACTCCACCCTCAAGCTGCGGGAGCGGCTGGCCATCAAGACCTTTATCACCACCAGCGCTTACGACGGCGCGATCGCCGGCTACCTCAATCGCGAGCAGCAAACCGGCCATTCCTACGAGCTGTCGCTGCCCCTCGCCGCGGAACTGCGCTACGGCGAGAACCCGCACCAGCAGGCGTCGCTCTACGGCAACTTTGAGGAATGGTTCCACAAACTCCACGGCAAGGAACTTTCCTACAATAACATCATCGACATCTCCGCCGCGGCCGAGTTGATCGCCGAGTTCACCGAGCCAACGGTTGCCATTCTCAAGCACACCAACCCGTGCGGCGTCGGGACAGACACCGACCTGCGTGAGGCATGGGACAAAGCCTTTACCACCGACAAGCAGGCCCCGTTCGGCGGCGTCATCGTGGTCAACTGGCCGCTGACCGGGCCGTTGGCGCGCGACCTGAGCGAGATCTTCAGCGAAGTGATCATCGCGCCGGAGTTCGAGCCGGAGGCGCGGGCGATCCTGCAACGCAAAAAGAACCTGCGCCTGATCCGCCAGCTCCAGTCGGCCGGTGAGTTGACGATGGACAACGTCCGCTCGGTGGTCGGCGGTCTGCTGGTGCAGGAGCGGGACCGCGTATTGCTCGACGATGCCGCGGGAGCCCGGGTCGTGACCAAGCGGCAGCCCACCGATGCCGAGCGCCGAGCGATGATGTTCGGCTGGCGCGTGGTCAAGCACGTCAAAAGCAACGCCATCGTCTTCGCGGGCGAGGACCGCACCCTCGGGATTGGGGCCGGGCAGATGTCGCGCGTGGATTCGGCGCGCATCGCCGCGTGGAAGGCCCGGGACGCAGGACTCTCGCTGGCGGGCAGCGCCGTGGCCAGCGACGCGTTCTTCCCGTTCCCCGATGGGCTGCTCGCCGCGGCCGACGCGGGCGCGACCGCCGCCATCCAGCCGGGTGGCAGCGTGCGCGACGAGGAGGTCATCGCCGCCGCCGACGCGCGCGGTATGACGATGATTTTCACGGGGATGCGTCATTTCCGGCATTGAAATGGCTGAAGATCAGAGGATAGTAACAACAGCAGTACCCAGCCGAAAGTTGTTAGTTGTTCGATCCGACCTCCGCAGCGAATCAACCCACCATGAGCGACCACCCGCTTTCCGACGACGATCTCATCACCGCGGCCACCCCGGTGACCCGCAGCCAGGGGCAACGTTCCCGCGAGTGCTTCGCTGCGGCGAACGAAGATGATTTGTCCGAGCATCATCTCGACTGGGACTCGGCGGCGCTGGTTGAACCCGGCGGCATCTCGCCGGCCCGGCAACTGGCGATGCAGCGGCAGCAGGAACGGCTTTCGTCCATGACGCGCAAGCCCGAGGATGCGACGACGTGAGCCTCGCTCTCGGGGTCAACATCGATCACATAGCCACGGTGCGGCAGGCGCGCTACGCGCGGACGCTTGAGACGCACAACGTCGAGCCGGATCTGATCGCCGCCGCGGCGGTGTGCGAAGGGGCGGGGGCACAGTCCATCACGGTCCACTTGCGGGCGGATCGGCGGCACTTGCAGGACCGCGATTTGCGGATGCTCAAGCAGAGTGTGCGCACCAAGCTCAACCTGGAAATGGGCAATACGCCCGAGATCCTGGCCATCGCGCTTGCCACCCAACCCGAAGATGTTTGCCTAGTGCCCGAACACCGGCAGGAAGTCACGACCGAAGGCGGCCTGGACGCGCATGGCCTGAGGGGAGAACTGGCGGCTACGGTGAAGACGCTGGCCGCCGCGGGAAGCCGGGTAAGTTTGTTCATCGACCCGGACCTGGCTCAGGTGCAGGCAGCGGTGGATCTCGGCGCGCCGGTGATTGAACTGCACACGGGTGCCTTTGCCAACGCGGTGTCGGACGAGGAACGCCGCGCGGAACTCGAACGGTTGCGGGCGGCGTCGGAGGCGGCGTTCGCGGCGGGTTTGCAGGTGAATGCGGGGCATGGGTTGAATTATCGCAATGTGACTGGGTTGCTGGCCGTGGTGCCGCACCTGCGGGAGCTGAACATCGGGCACTCCATCATCAGCCGGTCGATCTTTGTCGGTTTGGAGCGCGCCGTGGGTGAAATGCTTTTGCTGCTGGAGTAAAACCCGCGGGAAAGTTACTTCCCGACTGACTCTCCTTTATGGACACGCCTGCTGCTTCCACCGACAGACCGCCCCTGCCGCCTTTTACCGCCGAGACCGCCCGCCAGAAAGTCCGCGCCGCCGAAGACGGTTGGAACCGCCGCGATCCGGCAAAGGTTTCGTTGGCGTACACGGTGGACAGCGTGTGGCGCAACCGCTCTGAATTTCTGACGGGCCGCGAAGCCATCGTGGAGTTCCTGACCCGTAAATGGCAGAAAGAACAGGAATACCGGCTCATCAAGGAGCTATGGGCTTTTCAGGACAACCGCATCGCAGTGCGTTTTGCCTATGAATGGCACGACGCCGCCGGTCGGTGGTTCCGTTCCTACGGCAACGAGAACTGGGAGTTCGACGAATACGGACTCATGCGCCGCCGCGTCGCCAGCATCAACGACGTGCCGATCGAGGAAGCCGAGCGCAAGTACCATTGGCCGCTCGGTCCACGTCCGGAAGAGCACCCGGGATTGTCGGAGCTTGGGCTGTGATGGTTGGAACGAATCATAATCATCCCGCCAAGTTCATATAACGCGCCACCTTCTTGTGTGTCATCCTGAGCGCAGTGAGTCCGCGAACGCAGTCGAAGGACCTTCTGCCGCCGGAGGCAAACGGCCCTTGGACCAGGCAGCTTAAGCCTGGGAGAGACCTTTGGCTGCCGCCAGCCGGAAGGTCCTTCGACTGCGTTCGCGGACTTACTGCGCTCAGGATGACACACAAGGAGCCGCGAAGCCGTTATCTATACGCCCTCTCAGGATGACGGGAGGAGGAATGAAGCCATCATTTATAAGCGCTGTCAGGGTACAGACAAAAAAGAGGCTTGAAGCGCCGGATCAACTCACACCGCCTAATCGGCTTCGGCATAGGCTGCCTGAGGATTGATGTTTACTCCCGCGATTACCGGAAAGGAGTCGCCGTGGCGCGCCTTGATAAGAATCCAATCCTCCAGTATTTCCTGTAGCTGTTCTCGCGTGCCTTCAAACGTGTCACCGTCCGCCCATAATCCTTCGCAGGAGGAAATGGCAGCAAAGAAACGGCTATCCTCCATCAGTTCGTAACGCGCCTCGTGCATCGCGGCTCGAATGTACTCGGTGAGCATGAAAGAAATATAGCTCAGGTTGGCGTGGCAAGCACATGAACGCTATGGAAGGGAGATGAAAGACGTGTGGATCGACACCGATCCGTCCATCGGAATCCCCCTGCACGAGGCGGACGACGGATTCGCATTGATCCAGGCATTCCACAGCCCGGAACTTCGTATCCGGGGGATCAGCACCACCTACGGCAACGCCGGGCTGGCGAGCACCACGCGCATCACGCGGGAAATGACGGAGCGTTTCGGCGGCGTGGCGGGGGTGACACAAGATCGGGTCTTCACCGGGGCCGCCTCCGCGCGCGACCTCGGCAAGCCGACCGCCGCCACGGAGGCGCTCCGCGTTGCGCTGACCGAGCAGCCGTTGACCTATCTCGCGCTTGCTCCTTTAACCAACCTCGCCACACTGCTGACGCTCCATCCTGAAGCGGCCCGGCGCATCGAGCGGGTGATCTTCGTGGGCGGGCGGACGCCGGGCACGCGGTTCCGGGCGGGACGCTGGAACCCGTACGAGTTCACCGACGGCAACTTCCACAAGGACAACGCCGCCGGGGCCATCCTCCTGACGCTCGGACCTGCCCTGACCCTGGTGCCGGTGGAGCTGGCTCTACAGTGCCTGTTGCGTCCGGCGGAACTAACACGCCTTGGCTGTGAGGGAGGGGCGTCGGGCCGTTATCTTGCCGCCAAAGCCCGTTTGTGGATCAACCTGTGGCGTCTGTGCTTCGGGGTGGAAGGCGGGGTGATCTTCGATTGCTTTGCCGTCCTGGCCGCGACGCACCCGCACCTGTTGGAAAGCGAGCGCCGGTATGCTTCCATCACCTGCGATCCCCGGGGAGGAAACGCCGCCAACCCGCGCGACATCCACCTGCTCGCCAGCCGCGAACCCGCTGGTCCCGCCGCACGCGAGGTGACGTTCTGCCGCAATCCGCTGCCCAGCACGCGCGAGATGCTGCTGGCGCGGCTGCTCACCAGGGCTTGAAACGGGTCATGCGAAATCCAGAACTGACATTGCCGCCGTGTTGGTCCATCATTAGCAGCGACGGCAAACTGCGCCGCTGCTCACATGAAGAAAACTTTTTCCACCCTGTTTTGTGTGTTCCTGCTGGCGTCTGCCTGCCAGGCCGCTTCCTGGTCCGAGGACTACACCCGCCTTCTCACAAAGTATGTCACTCCCAAGGGGGTGAACTACGCCGCCTGGCACGGCAACGCCGCCGATCAGGCCGCGCTCGGGGAAGTCGTCACGGCCATCGCCAAAGAGAAGCCAGCTGGCGACAAGGACGAAAAACTCGCCTTCTACATCAACGCCTACAACGCCAACATCCTCAAACAGGTGCTGGACGCCTACCCGATCAAGAGCGTGCGCGACATCGCCTCGCTCTTTGGTGTCTTCACACAGGAGCGCATCACGGTAGCGGGCGAGAAGATGAGCTTCAACCACCTGGAGAAAGAAATCATCATCAAGGGCTCCAAGGAACCGCGCATCCACTTTGCCCTGAACTGCGCCAGCGAGAGCTGCCCGCCGTTGCGTCCCCAAGCCTACACCGGGGAAAAAATTTCCTCGGAGATGGACCAGCAAGCCGCCACTTTTCTCAACAATAATCCGCTGGGACTCCGGTTAAAGGACGACGGCAAAAAGGCGGAGGTCTCGGAAATCTTCAAGTGGAACGAGGGCGACTTCCAGGTTGCGGGCGGTGTTCCGGGATTTATCAATCACTACCGTAAGCCGCCGCTCGCGCCCGACACCAAGATCACCTACCAAAACTATGATTGGAGCCTCAATGCCGCCCACTGACAAATGGCAGGCGCGCTGGCAGGCGTTCCGCCGGCCCATCGCCGGTGAAAAGACGGAACTCCTGCGCACACGTTGGGATTCGCTGCCGTCCGAGTTGAAGACGCCCAACCAGATCAGCGGGCGGCACCTGACGCACTGCGGATTCACCACCGGCGCGAGCTACTGCTCGTTCCACTGCACCCACTGCTACCTCCCCAAGAACGCCAACCAGGTGCCGATCCCCTCGCTCGCGCAGATGAAGGAGCAGATCGACGCGAATCGGCGTTTCCAGGGACCTGGCGGCGGCCTGCAACTCACCGGCGGCGACGTGGCCGACGCCTACTGGCGCAGCGGCCGGCAGGAAGAACTCGTCGAGATCGTGCGCTACGCGATCAAGACCGGGTTGGTGCCGATGCTGATGACCCACGGCCAGACCCTCATCGAGCACCCGGAATTTCTGGAAAAGCTCATGGTGGAAGGCGGGCTGCGGCAGGTGGCCGTCCACATCGACATGACTCAGGCCGGGCGGCACGGCTACCCTATCGGACGCATCAAGAGCGAGGCCGATTTGCACCCGGTGCGCGAAGCTTTTACTAAGCTTGGGCTGGACTTGAGGGCGAAAACCGGGCTGCCGTTAGAGTTTGCCCATAATTGTACCGTGACCGGACGCAACGTGGAGTTCGTGCCGGAGATCGTCCGCTGGGCGCTCGAAAAACCCGAGCGCACGAACCTGTGGCGCTTGTTTTCCTTCCAGCCCGAAGCGGACACCGGACGGACGCTGTTTTCCGAGACGCCGGCCACCCCGGCGGTGGCTTGGCAAAAGCTGTGCGAAGGCACGGGGCTGCCGCTGGAGCGCGATTTCTCTATCTTCGGCCACCCGGACTGCAATTCGTGGACGCCGCTGCTCGTCTCGCAACGCACCGGGCAGTACATCATCTTCCCGCCGCAGGACGCCCGGACCAGGGCACTCTACGAGGAACTCTTGGCGAGCGTCGGCGGGGTTTCCTTCGTCACCGACGACACGCGGACGACGCCCTTCCGGCTGCTGGGCATCCTGTTCCAGAACCCCTGGCTGATCATCCGGCTGGTGGCGCACATCGGGGGCTTGCTGATGACGGGAAAAATTCCCGCCGAGTTCATCGGCGCGCTGCTCGCAGGCCAGGCGCACACGGTGGGCTTCGGTATTCACAACTTTATGGACGCCGCGCAGGTCGCCGCCGCGCCGGATGACCCGACGATCCAGTCGCGGCTGGATTCCTGCGTGTTCAAGGGCGCGGTCAAGAACCGGCAGTCGGGCGAGTGGGAAGCGGTGCCCATGTGCGCGATGAACCAGCAGCGCTGGAGCGACGTTTACGAGGAGCGGTTGCAAGATCCTGTCCTGGCTCGTGAAGCCCAGCCGGACAGCCGGAGTGGTGCGGCCATCGAAGCAGCGGCGGTCGTTTGAGCGTGCAAGGACCAGTGGAAGACATCTCTATCAGCATCATCGTGCCCTGCTGGCGTGAGGACGCCATTTCGGAAGACACGGCCGCGCGCTGGCTGAGTTATGCCGGGGTTGTCGAAATCCTGGTTGCCGCCGTGGGAGGTAAGGGGAGTTGCGCCCCGGTAGATGAATCTGCGCCGGGGCGGCGGGTCATCCCTTGTTCCCGTCCGGGCCGGGGGCACCAGATGAACGAGGCTGCCCGAGCGGCGCGCGGCGACGTGCTCCTGTTTCATCATGCTGACACGGAACTGTCCGCCGAGCATCTGCAGAGTTTGAGCACGGCGATGGCGGACCCGAAGGTGGATGGAGGAGCCTTCCGGCGGCACTTCGACGAACGGCATCCGCATCTGCGCTGGATCGAACCCTGGGAAGCGTTGCGGTGCCGCCGGTTCGGGCCGCTGTTTGGGGACCAGTCGATTTTCGTTCGCCGTACAACCTTCGAAACGTTGGAAGGCTACGCCGACGTTCCGTTGATGGAAGACGTGGAGTTCACCTCCCGTCTGCGCCGGCGGGCGAAGGTAGTATTGCTGACGCCATCCATCCGCAGTTCGGCGCGCAAGCACCTCGAACAGGGACGCTGGCGCACGACGCTGACCAACGCGCTATTCCTGCTGCTGTATATTTGTGGGGTATCCCCGCAGAGCTTGCACGGTTGGTACTACCGGCACCGTGAGCGCCGCAGGTGATTCGAGTTTGTAACGGAAGTCATGCCCTGTTCTTGCGTCCCTGCCCAGGCTGAGAATCCAGGAGGTAGATCCGATCTAATAGCCTTCTACACCAGCGCCCCGCCGCAGGAACTGCCGGCTCCGGCCGTACACGCGAAACAATGATCCCCGGTGAGCACTTCGCGGTTCTCCACCTGCGCAGGATCGATATCCCACAAAGACAGCCCGCGACCCTCCTCCCGCCACTGCATCTTGAGCATTTGGTTGAAGTCGCAGTCGAAAACCTCGCCCGTCCAGCTCACATTGATCGTGTCCCGGCACATCAGCCCGGCGACCGCATGTGGGTTGAACGAATCCGCCAGCAAATTCAGGTATCGCTGAAGCTCACCGTTGTTGCGTAGGTAGGAGGCGAAGCGGCTTACCGGAACGTTGGTGATCGTATAAAGCTTATTGAAAACGATGCCGAAATGCGTCAACAGCTCGCGCTTGTAGTCTTCCTCCAACTCCGCCTGCGGACCGGGCAAGAAGGCGCCGCCCGGGTTGTAAACGAGGTTGAGCGGCAAGCCATCATCTCGCCCGTATCCCAAGCGGTTGAGAAGGTGCAGCGCCTTGATGCTGGCATCAAAAACCCCGTCGCCGCGTTGCGCATCAACGTTTTTGAGCGAGTAGCACGGCATCGATGCGACAATTTCCACGCGGTGCTCGGCCAGGAACTCGGCCAGGCCGTCCTGCGCCGGATCGAGCAGGATCGTCAGGTTGCAGCGGTCCATGACGTGGCGGGGCGGGTTCATGGCGCTCAGGCGTTCCACGAAATAACGAAAATCCGGGATCATCTCGGGCGCGCCGCCGGTCAGGTCCACCACGGGGATGTCCGTGCGCTCCAGCCACGCCAGGATGCGATCGACCGTCTCGCGCGTCATGATTTCCTTGCGCTTCGGTCCGGCGTTCACGTGGCAGTGCGCGCAGGTCAGATTGCAGAGCTTGCCCACGTTCACCTGCAAGACGCGCGTGCGGGTATGGCGCAACGGCAGCCCGTGCGTGTCGAGCGAGGCAGCAAAATGGGTTGGCATAAACAGGAGCGGAGCAGGGAAAAAGGTCAGTGGTCGCCGACCGGGAGACGCTCGACGACTTTCAGGCGTTGGTTACTTATAGGTCATCCGACGCTGAAAGTCTGCCGGATGCCCCTTTGCTCAGCAGCACCCGCCACCCGCGTCGCAGCAATTGCTCGCCTCGGTCGTCACGGTGTAGTCCTGGCCCTTGGTTTCCTTCGGATGCCGCAGACTGCTCCTGGAGCAATCGAAAGGCTTGGCGTCCTCCAACGGGATCGCCTCGCGCGGCTCGATGAACTCGAAAGACTCGGCGTACGGTGCTTTCCGGTATAGGTGGAAAGTCTTGTCGCAAACCGCGTAACGCTGCCCGCGCTCCATCAGGTGGCCGTCATCGTCGAGCACTTCCTTGAAAGGCCCCTTGTAGATCACAGCCTGGTTGCGCTCGTAACACGGCCCTTGCTTGCCCTTGAACGCCTCGACCGTCACGGAGCGAAACTCGATGCCTTCCACCGTTTGCCACGGCTCCACGTCGCGCTTGAGCAGCCGGACGCCGTAGAACCCGGCGTCCTCGAAGGCCTCCAGAAAACCTTTCTCCGTCAACGCGCCGGAAATACAGCCGCTCCACAGTTCCGGGTCATTCTGCAAGTGCTCGGGGCTGGCCTCGTCGCTCACGATGTCGGAGATCACGGCGCGTCCGCCCACCTTCAGCACGCGGAAAATCTCCTCGAACAAACGTCCTTTGGCGCGGGCGTCCACGAGGTTGAGCACGCAGTTGCTCACCACCACGTCCACGGATTGATCGGCCACCAGCGGGTGCTTGAGCCGCAGATCGGCGGTGAGTTCGTCGGCCTGGAGGAACGAAGCAGCATCGGCAATCGGGTGCTCGCGCAGCGCCAGGTCGAGCCGTTCCAGGTCCAGGCCGAGGTCCTGGATGCGTCCCTTGCGGAACTCCACGTTGGCGTAGCCGATCCGCTCGGCCACGGTCGGCGCATGGCGGCGGGCGACGTCCAGCATCTCGTCGGTCATGTCCACGCCGATGACTTTGCCCTGCGCACCGACCACCTGGGAGGCGATGAAGCAAATCTTGCCGGTGCCGCTGCCCAGATCCAGGACGGTCTCGCCGGCGCGCAGGTACTGGCTCGGATCGCCGCAGCCGTAGTCCCGCTCGATCACTTCCTGGGGGATGACCTTCAGGTACTGTGGATCGTACTCGACCGGACAGCACAGGGCGGCCTCGCGTGTCAGCGCCCCGCTGGCGTAACGATCTTTGACGGCGGTTTCCGCGTTCAGGGTCGGTGTGCTCATTCCCTTCCTTACCATCAAGGCTGCCTCTCCGCCAAGTTTACCGGAGCAAGATCGTCGGTCGATGGTGAGTCTTCTGGAAATGTAGGGCGGGCGCTCCGCCTGCCGCGAATGGATCGACAGCAGGCGGAGCGCCCGCCGTACAACCAGAAGTCCGCGTGCGCCAGGCAAACGAGCCGGAGAGACTTGCCCTCGATAAATTTCCGGAAATAAGTCGCAACACGCCATATTCTAGTAGCTTGCAGGCCAATGCTGCGCTGGCAACGGCACGCTTCTTTCTTATGACCTCAGCCAATGCTTCTCCTCGACCTTCTTTTCTTGCCCTCGCCCGTTCGCTGGCGTTCGGCCTCGTGGCCGGACTGCTGGCAGGTGTGGTCATGCTCGCCGTCATGGCGTGCCTGCGGCTGTTCTTCTCCCTTGCCACGCCCTCGGAGATGATCTTCGACCGGATCTTCCCTTTTCTGACCGTCGACTTCTTCATCGGGTCGTTGGTTAAGGCAGGTGGCTATAGCCAACTGAAACTGCAAGGTGTTTATGGTGCGCTCGCCGGCCACTTGGGTGCGGCGGTCCTGAGCGGGATGATTTACGGGTTGTTCGTTTCCCTGGCCCCGGCGCGGCGGCAGCGGGGTCCGGCCTGGGGTTTGCGCCTGGTGGTGCCGGGCGTGCTGGCGGTCTGGGCGGTGGTCATACTCCTGCTCTGGCCGCAGATGCTCACCAGCTACAACGGTCGTCCACCGGGTACGGCGATGCTGCTCAACGCGCTCGCGCTGCTCGTCTCCTTCGGTGCCTGCGGTGCTGCGCTGATGGGTTTTTACGCGCTGCTCACCAAACCGGTGCCCCCGATGGAGCCGGCAAACCGGCCCGCTGCAAAGCGTGGCTTCGAGCCTCCAGTGACCCGGCGGCGGTTCATCGCGGGCGGCCTCGGCGCCGGGGCGGCCCTGGTGCTCGGCAGCGTGCTGCGCCGCTTCTTCCACATCGGCACTTTCAGCTACGACGGCACGCAGTACGCCGGCCCGCAGGTGCGCAAGATCACGCCCAACGACAAGTTCTACCAGGTCACCAAGAACCTCGTCGATCCCGACGTGGCCCGCGACGTGTGGCGCTTCGAGCTCACCGGCAACATCGAGCACCCGCGCACGTACACCTACGCGGAACTCGCCGGCCTGCCCGCCGTGGAACAGGAGACCACCCTGCAGTGCATCTCCTACGGTGTCGGCAGCGGGCTTATTTCCAACGCCGTGTGGAAAGGGGTGCCGCTGCCCACGCTGCTCGCGGCCGCGAAACCGAAGTCCGATACCGTCAGCGTGCTCTTCCACGCGGCGGATGGTTTCTTCGAGACGTTCCCTTTTTCCAAAGCGATGGAATCCACCACGCTGGTGGCCTGGGAGATGAACGGCCAGCCCCTGCCGCCGCGCCACGGCTTTCCCGTGCGGATGATCGTGCCGGGGATCTACGGGGAGCGCAGCGCCAAATGGGTCACCCGGCTGGAGTTCCTGGCGGCCGGCGATCCGCGTCTGACGATCAACCGGCACGGGGTCAAAGGCGTCGGATTTTATACGGAGCAGGGTTGGGGCCCTAACATCTTCGTGCCGACCACCAGCCGCATCGACTCGCCGCCGGTGGCGGGCGACCATTTCGAAACATCTTTCAAGCTCGGCCAGCCGGCGGAGTTGCGGGGCATGGCCTACGGAGGCGACAAAGGGATCAGCAAGGTGGAACTCTCCTTTGACGACGGCCGCTCCTGGCGCGAGGTGCCGATCACGGCTCCCGGCACGATGATCAGTTGGAGCCTGTGGTCCTACCGCTGGACGCCCGAGCAGATGGGCGAGACCGCGCTGCTGGTGCGCGCGCACAACGCGGCCGGCGACCCGCAGATCGTGCAATTCCGCGACCAGGTGCCGCACGGAGCCACCGGCCTGCACCGGGTCCGCGGCCGGGTCGATCCGGTGTAAGCACCCCGGATAGAAGCTGCGATGTCCGAGGACCTGCCGCATCCCGTTGCTTTCATCCTTTCCCGGAACGGACCCGACGGAGCGGGTCCCTCCCGGGAGACGGTGAAAGCAACGCGGGGGTGTCGGCATCCGTGTTGTTGTGCCGGGAGGGACCCGCTCCGTCGGGTCCACTTCTGGCAGAGTGGCTACGGCCACGGACCCGACGGAGCGGGTCCCTCCCGGCACATCAACACCGGGTTCATCAATACCATCAACGCCGGGTTTATCACTCCCTTTTTCCTGCCCAATCCTCTGAAAAATCAGGCGGCGCGAACATGCTGGTCCGGCACGGGGTAACGCAACCCCAACTCGTCCAGGGTCCGCAACAGCTTGACCACCGCCGCGGTCTGCTCGTCGAAGAGCTTGCGGAACGCGCCCTGGCGTTTGAGCAGGTCGCGGCCGTTGCCCTGCTCGACCACCTTGCCGCCGTCCAGCACGAGGAAGTGGTCGCAAAACCGCAACTGCCACAATAGATCGTGATCCACCACGATCACGGTCTTTCCCTGGCAGCTCCGGCGCATGGGCCCCACGTAATCGAACTTCGTTTCCGCCTCCATGCCGGTCGTCGGCTCATCGAGGAAAAGGTATTCCGGGTTGCGCAGCAGACAGCGGGTGAGAGCGAAGAGTTTTCTTTGTCCCCCGGAGAGAACGTCTCCGGCGTGAAAGGCGGCGTCGAGCGGATTTCCCGTGCCCTCCACCAGCCGCTCCTCCAGGAAGGGCCAGATCCCGGTGCGCGCGCAGGCTTCGCGCAACTGCTCGTCGGAAGCGTCCGGACACGCCAGCAGCAGGTTTTCCCGCACGGTGTCCTGGAAGAACGCGGGGGTGCGCGACATCAGGACCAACCGGCGGCGCAATTCGGCAAGGTCCAGCTCGGTGTGCGGCGTCCCGTTGAGTTCGATGGTGCCGCTTTGGGCGTCGTAGAAGCGCAGGCCGAGCCGGAAGAAAGTGGTTTTGCCTTCTCCGGTGCGGGCCACCAGCCCGGTGATCTTCCCCAGCGGGACCGCGAAGCTGACATCGTGGAGCACGTCGGGCAGCGTGCCCGGTTCGTAGGAGAACGTGAGGTGGTTCACCCGCAATGCCGACGGCGCGGAAACGGCCTCATCATCTGCTTCGGGGTCGGGGTGGCCCGTTGCCGGGTCGGGCACCACGGTGGCCGCGTTGTGGGAGGTAAGGATTTCGTTCACCAGCGTCAGGGCCGGTGACGCCTGGCTCCGGGTGATCCTCCACGAGCCGATGGCCTGAATGGCTCCCATGAAGCTCGGCGTCAGGAGCACCAGGGCCACGAGCGTGCCCGGATGAGGGTTGGACGCGCCCGTGCCGAAGTACACGGCGGCTCCGAGCAGGGCAAAGAGGAGCAGATTGCCCGGCGACTGGTTGAGCAGGTTGAGCGATTCCAGGGTGAAGGCGTTGCGTCTCTCGCGGGAGAGATACTCTTCGAGGTAGGCGTTGTGCTTCCCGGCGAAGCGGGCTTCCGCGCCCAGCGATTGGATCTCCTCGGGAGCCGCCAGCGCCCCGCCGACGAAGGAAGAAAGCGCCAGGTACTGCTGCTGCAGGGCATGGCCCGCCCGCTGCAACCGCGGCGCCACGCGCTTGACCAGCCACAGGAAGAGCGCCGCCACGCCGACAGCCACGCACACGAGCACCAGCATGTGATCTCCCTGGCCGGAAGCTTTGGCGTCCGCCAGCAAACTGTACAGCGCGTAACCGATGCTCACCGCGCTCAGCGCCTGGATCAGCGGGTCCACGAGCAACTGGCGCAGGCCGATTTCCGCCGTCAGACAGACCTGGTTGATGACCGTCGTTAACTCCCCGGCGTCGTGCCGGTGGAAGTAGGCGGGACCCAGGCGCATGAGATTGGCAAACGCGTCGCGCCGCAGCCAGTTGCTCGCCACGGCGTCGAGCATGGTGGTGAAGTAGCGCACGGCGACGCTCAGGAGCAGGAGCATGGTCATCAGTCCCATCCATTGCAGATAGGTCCGGTAGGTGGAGCCAGGATCGGCGTCGGCCAGGGGAGACGTGTTCGTCAGTTTCCCGAAGCGCAGCGCGATGGCCGGCGGCAGCACCGCCTGGCAGAGCAGGCAGCCGGCGACGTAGGTCGCGATGGCGTAGGAGCGTTTCCCGAGGTAAACCCGGCCGAGTTGCCAGAGGGTCTTGAAGGGCAACGGCGGCGCATCGGCGGTCGGCGCGGGGGAAGCGGGATTCATCACGGCAAGGAGGGAAGCGGGACAAGGTATCACACTACCCGGCACTGTTTCGAACCTTGCCAAAGCGGGATTTATGCCGCATCCACGCGGGCTGTCGCCACCGCCGGCGCGACCGTCAAACGCTGATCCTGCGGGCGAGGGAAAAACCCCAAGGACATGCCGGACACCCGGAGAACGGTTCCTCGTGGAAGGCGACCGCCGGAGACCCGGCGACGACCACCCGACCGTACCTCAAAAACTGGCCCCTTTCGCTCACACGAGATGCATCAAGAGTTGACCTTTCTGCTGTGATTGAGTTGGATGAAGACGCTTCGGGTTCCGAATAGCCTTTTTGGAAAGATGGTACGAACGCTGTGGCTCTGTTTGCCATTTTTGCTCGCTACTTGATTCTTACTTCAGCCCGGAGTTGTTCATAGCAAGCACCACGCCGTTTATCCTTTCATCCAGGTATGATCTTCCGTCCAGACACGCTGAATAGGTTCGCCGCAATTGTCGTGACGCTTGCAACCTTCGTCCGTGTGGCCTCCGGGGCCTCCTATAGCGAGCAGATCCAAACCCTGCAAAAAACTGCGAAACCCGAGGAGGTGCAGAAGTTCATCAAAGATTCTTCCGTCGCGAATCAGTCCAACCCTGACTATTACATTGCTTCGGCGAACTATTGGTACCACCTGTCCCAACAAGTGAGTATCACGACGAAAGCCGCCCAAGGAAAGGACCTCGTGGTGGCGGACCAGAAAACAGGGAAGGCCGTAGGCAGTATCAGCAACATGGGCAGCATCAATCCGCAGCTCCTGTCCAACGCGGTGGGATTGCTCCAAGAAGGATTCGGGCGGTTCCCGGAGCGCCTGGATACCGGGATGGGATTGGCCTACATGTTACGCGCGCAACGGAAGTACGAGGAATGTTTGGTGGCCTTGAAGCAAGTCTTGGATACGGCCACGTTGCGCCCGCAAGACATTCGTTGGAAGAACGGGGATCTACCATCCTCTCCGTGGAACAAGCTTCTCCCGGAATCATTGCAGAGCTACTCTTCGGCTTTCTACAAACTGAACTCCAAGCAGGGTGATAAGCTGTGCCAGGAACTTTGTGAAGCCATCATCAAAGCTTATCCCGACCACCCGTACGCCTACAATATCCTGGCTGCGTTGAGCAGTGCGCACGGGGACGAGAAAGCGTGCATCAACTATCTCCAAATCGCTTTGGAGAAGGCACCTGGTGACACGCTGGTGATGTTCAACTTGGGAGACACGCACAGGAAGATGGGGGACAAGGCATCCGCCAAGCGGTATTACGAGATGATCCTTTCATCGAATCCGCCCGAAGACATGAAGCCGGAGGTCGAAAAAGCCTTGCGAAGTCTCGCTGAATAAACAAAGGAATTAGATGGGTTGGTTTTGATCAATGATAACTTTTCAACGGATTCTACCGGAGCAGCAGCTTCGTGGAAGGTCCGTCTGCTGTCTCCACTCCCACGCTGTTTATCCGTGCGCAGGCGGCGATCAGGATATCCTGCGAAGGGCAGGTAAGTGCCTTCTGGCGTACCCAGCGGGCCAATCGTACGAACGCTCCCAAACTTCCGCCGTAATTTCGAGTTCTGGAAGCGCCTGTTCGTATCGATGCAAGACAGCTTTCTCGTGTTCACCACGCGCCCCAATCCAAAGCTCCAATCTCACCGGCGCACACCAACACGCCTCACCTTCCCGCAGTAACGCCTCGACCCGTGCACGAACCTCCGGCTTCCCGTGCGGGCGAAGCTGTTCGATTCACGACGACGTATCAACGAGTGTCATCGCGAGCTAAGCCAAGCCGATTTTGGCAAGTCGCGTTCACGGAGATCCATCAACTCATTGAAGCTTATCAAATCTTTGCATGTTCCGCTGAAAGCGACCAGTTCGGCCATCCGCTGGCACCGGTTAAAATCTTCCAAGGCGGTTAGAATTGTACCACGCTTGGTTTTCACCTTCGCGCAACGCATGGCATCCTTTAGCGCCTGTTCAGAAATATCAATCGTCGTCTTCAAGACGTAAGGAATAGAAGGGTTTGTATTCCCGTTCAAGCAATGCTTCGCGCCTTGGCAATCGTCCCACGACGAAACAAAACGGCGTTTAAGTCGCACGTGGAGTTTGAAGATAATCCAAGCCGGAGAGAAACCATCACTTCTAACCTCTTCCGCGGCGTCCAGGATGCGCTCGGACGCGAGCAGCGCTTTGGACATCGAGACAGCTCACAAACTTACACCTGCGACACCGGTCCGCCCGATGGTTCCGTGAAGGAAGGTAAGTTCAAAGATTGACAAAGGCTTTACCGTACAGGATAATGTACAACATGGAAGCTATTAATTACACCGCTGCCCGTGAGAACCTGGCTGCCACGATGGATAAAGTATGCGCCGACCACACGCCGATCATCATCACACGTAATCGCGACCAGTCCGTGGTTATGCTTTCATTGGAAGACTACGAGGCCCTGGAAGAAACGGCCTATTTGTTGCGCAGTCCGAACAACGCGAAGCGCCTGCTTGAAGCCATCCATGCACTGGAAGCAGGGAAGGGGATCGTGCGCGACATTGATCTGGAGGCGTGAACATCACCTTTGCGCCACAAGTCTGGAAAGATTACCTCTTTTGGCAAACTACCGATCCGAGGATAGTCACTCGCATCCATCAGTTGATCAAAGATACTCTGCGTAATCCACCTGCCGGCATCGGTAAACCAGAGCCTTTGAAGCACGCTTTTCTAGGCTATTGGTCCCGCCGAATCGACGCGGAACATCGCTTCATCTACAAGGTGACCGAGGGAAGCCTGTTGATCGCTCAACTCCGTTTTCACTACTGATCGATCTGCCCCGGCCGCGCCTCCAGCGCCAGGTCCTTGCAGGCCTTCAGGTCCAGCTTGCCTGACCCGAGACAGGGGATGGACTCGACGCGCTTGATGATCTTGGGCACCCACAGGTTCGGCACGCCGAGCGCGGTCAGCTTGGTGCGGAGGTCCGCCTGCTCGATATCCACGGTGGTCAGCACCACGAGCGCCTCGCCCTTGGCCTGATCCGGAACGCCGGTGACCACCAGGGTCCGGTCACCCCCGGAAGGGTTGCCCAACGCCTCGGCGATCCGGGATTCCACCGTCTCGTGCGGCACCATCTCGCCGGCGATCTTGGAAAACCGCGACAGCCGCCCTTCGATGAACAGGAAGCCGTCGTCGTCGAACCGCCCCAGGTCACCGGTCTTGAACCAGCCGTCGTGCAGCACTTCCGCCGTCTTCTCGGGCTGGTTGAGGTAGCCCTGGAAAATGTTCGGACCCTTGACCCACAACATGCCGGTTTCCTGCAAACCCAGGTGCTCACCCGTCTCAGGGTCACGGATCTGCCCGGCGATGCCCGGCGCGAGCTTGCCCACGGAGCCGGGACGGTACGCGTGCTGGACATCCTTGCCCGCGTCATCGATCACCACGTCGGGCAGGTTGCAGCTCAGCACGGGGGAAGTCTCCGTCAGGCCGTAGCCTTCCATGATCTGCTTGCCAAACTTCTCCTCAAAGGCTTTGGCGGTCTCCTTGGGCAATTTTTCGGCCCCGGCGATCACCAGACGCAACGACGCCAGTTGCTCGCCCTCCACCTTGCGGATGTAGGAGCGCAGGAAGGTCGGGGTTGCCAGCAGCATCGAGCATTTATAGCGTGCGACCAGTTCCGCGTTCTTGGCCACGTCGAGCGGGTTAGGGTAGGTGATGGCACGCATACCCTCGATCAACGGGAACCACAGCGTCACCGTGCAGCCGAAGCTGTGGAAAAAGGGCAGCGAGGCCAGCAAGGCGTCGTCCTCGTTCAGATTCACCATGACCCGGAATTGGGAAATGTTGGCGAGGATGTTATGGTGGCTCAGCACGACGCCCTTCGGCTCGCCCGAACTGCCGCTGGTGAAGAGCAGCACCGCCTCGTCGTTGCCGCCTTGCGCAGGCAGGCCCAGGATGGCAGTCAGCGCCCGCCAGGGCAGCACAGTCAGCAGGGCGCGCCAGAGCCCAATTTTCTTCTTCAGCGGCGGCACGATCTCGTCCATGTACAGCACGGTTTCCGGCCATGGAAAATGCTCCATCTTGCGTTCGACGATCCGGGCGGTGATGACCTCTTTGATTTCGCCCTGGCGCAGGGCGGCTTCCAGGGCGGGGCGGCCGGCGGTGAAGTTCAGGCTCACGGGCACCTTGCCCGCGAGCAGCACCGCGAGGTTGGCCAACACCGCGCCTTTGCTCGGCGGCAGGACGATACCCACACGGCGGCTGTCGGGCAGGACGCTCTTCAGGTGCCGCGCCAACGTGATGGCGGCGGCCAGGAGCATGCCGCGCGACAGGCTGCTGCCGTCCATGCCGTCGATGACCGCGGTGCGGCCCATCCGGCGCTTGAGGCCGCGGATGCACGCTTCGCCGAGGTGGCGCTGGAGCATCGGGCGGTGGTCGTAACAGAATTCGCCCAGTTCCAGCAACCGCTCGCGGACGGTGGGTACATCCGCCTTGTCCGGAGCCATCGCCTCGCCGAAGGCGACCGAGACCGGGTAGGGCACGCGCCGGGGCAGCTTGCGGAAGAAGCGTCCGCCCTCGAAGGAAAAGATGGAGCCCCAGAGTTGGTCCAGCCACACCGGCACGACCGGCGCGCCGCCCTTGCGGGCGATGATCTCGAAGCCTTTTTTCAGCTTGAGCAGGGTGCCCGTGCGGCTCAGTTCGCCCTCGGGAAACAGGCAGACGACCTCGCCGGCCTGGAGCTGCTCGACGGCCTCGCGCATGCCTTCCCTGGCGCGTCCGGCGGAGATGGGGATCGCGTTGAAGAGCCGGAAAACCGGGTTGAGCAGCGGCTGGCGGTAGATCGTGTCAAAAATCAGGAAACGGATGGGCCGAGGGCAGGCGAGCTGCAGGATGACCGCGTCCACCCAGGTGATGTGGTTGGGCAGCAGCAGCACGCCGCCGGCGGCGGGCAGGTGTTCACCACCGTAGGTCTCGATCCGGTAGATCAAGCGGCCCAGGGTGCCGAAGACGAGGACGAGAATTTTCGCGAGGCCCCGCTGCCAGGGGGAGCTGGCCGCGCGCCGGTCAGCGACCGGCTCGGGAACGGTGGGAACGGTGTTCGTTGACATGGCTTGGGTGGGAGGAGGAGCGCAGAATGGTTTAACGCAGAAGTGGCGGCAGGGCGACGATAAACTCGTGGCACGCCGGAAGGTTCATTCCTGCACTATGCCGGTGCCGGCGTGAAAGCGTTAATCGTTAAAAACGAGCGGAGTATCGACGCAAGGATAGGCAAAGCACCGGGGATGCTCATCCTCCGGCGGGATGGCACGGGACTGCATGATGAGTGGGCATCGTCTGGTGTATCATCCCGAGCGTGGATGAAAGCTGCGGCTGGCAGCTGCACCCCCGCTGCCAGCCTCCACTTGCTAAGAAATTGGGATCACGTGACGGGTACACCCGTCCGGCCAGCCAGGTTGGCCACCAAGACGAGGAGTTCCACCGCTTCGACCGGCTTGACCAAGTGCATCTGGAAACCTGCCATGATGGCTTTCATCCGGTCCTCCGAGCGGGCGTAGGCGGTCAGCGCGATGGCGGGAACACTGCCTCCCCGTTCCGCGGGCAACGCGCGCACTTGGCGAATCAGCGCGTAACCATCCTCGCCCGGCATACCGATGTCGCTCACCAACACGTCGGGCGGCTCCGCGCGAATAAGGTCCAGAGCTTCCTGGGTGGACCCCGCCGTTTTCACAATGGCCCGGCGATCTTCCAGCAGCCGTTTGACCAGTGCCCGCGCATCCGCTTCGTCGTCCACGACCAACACCTTGACCCCGTCGAGCTTGAATTGTTCGAGCGGGAGGAAGGAGCCGTTAGAATCCCCACGCGGGTGACGGCGCTCGATCTCCTTCGGATCAGCCTCGGGGTGCAGCACCGTTAGCGGGAGAGCGACACTGAAAGTAGTGCCCCGGCCAGGACCAGGACTGTTGACCTGCACGCTGCCGCCGTGCAGTTCGACGAGTTGCTTGACGATGGCCAAGCCCAACCCCAGGCCTCCATGCTGGCGGGTGGTGGAGGCGTCCGCCTGACGGAAACGATCAAAGACGTGCGGCAGGAACTCGGAGGCGATCCCTTCGCCAGAATCAATGACGCTGACTTCCAGATGCGAGTTGATGCGCTCCAGGATCACCTGGACCCGTCCCCCTTTGGGAGTGAATTTGATCGCGTTGGAAAGCAGGTTCCAGAACACCTGCTGCAAGCGGTTGGGGTCGCCGCTCACGGGCCGTGCCGCCGGGTCGATGGCCGGCAGCAAGCGGATGCCCTTGGCTTCTGCCGCCGGGCGCACTGTCTCGATGGCTGCTTCCACGATCGGGGCCAGGTCAACCCGCTGCACGTCCAGGCGCACTTTGCCCGAGATGATGCGGCTCATGTCGAGCAGATCTTCGATGATCTCGTTCTGGGCGCGGGCGTTGCGCTCGATGGTGGCCAGGCCGGCTTCCACGTCCGGGCTGTTGGCCGGGTCGCCGCGCAGGACCTGGGTCCAGCCGAGCACGGCGTTGAGCGGGGTGCGCAGCTTGTGGGAGAGCGTGGCCAGGAACTCGTCTTTCATCCGGCTGGTGCGCTCGGCCTCCGAGCGGGCCGCGCGTTCGGAAGCGAGCAGTTGTTCGTTTTGCGCCTGGAGTTGTTTGTAGTCGTGGATGTCGGTGTCCGTGCCAAACCAGCGCAGGATGTTGCCGGCGGCGTCCTTGATCGGGCGTGCCCGGCCCAGGAACCAGCGGTATTCCCCGTCGGCGGCCCGCTTGACGCGGAACTCCTTTTCGTAGAGCCCGCCGGAACGCAACGCCGCCGTGTACGTATCGACGGTTCCCTGGAAATCATCCGGGTGGAGCAAAGTATCCCAGACCTCGTTGCCGGTCGAGCCGTGCGGCAGCCCGGTGTAGTCGTACCATTGCTGGTTGTAATAATCGAGGTGGCCATCGGGTCCCCCGGCAAAGACGATCTGCGGCATCGCGTCGGCGAGCTGCCGGAACCTGGCCTCGCTCTCGCGCAGGGCATCCTGCGCGGCCCGCGCCTCGGTGATGTCCATGGCCGTGCCCACCAGGCTGACCGCCCGGTGCGCCGCTGCTTCCCCTTCGAAGTGCGCTTTGCCTTTCGCCTGCACCCAGCGCATCGCTCCTCCGGCGTGGACAACGCGGTACTCCATGGAAAAAGGGGCCGGATGATCCGGGTGGACGGCGGCGGCGGCGGCGGCGGTGACCTTCTCCAGGTCTTCCGGGTGGATGACCGCCTCCACCTCCGTGCGGGGAAGCTCCCGGCCGGAGACGCCAAAGATCGCGCCGAACCGCTCGTCTATGTAAACCCGATCTTCCAGCAGATCGACGTGCCACCAGCCCATCTGCGCGGAGTCGAGCGCCAGCCGCCGCTGCTCCGCCACCTGCAACAATTCCCGCTCCGCGAGCTTGCGCTGGGTCCAGTCCACCCCGTGAACGAAGAGACCGTCGATGGTTCCATCCGCCGCGTGCGTCGGCTGGAAGATGAAATCGACAAAATGCTCGACGGGAGCCTGGCCCGGTTCGCTCCGGAGCAGGACGGAAACATCGTTGCCGACGAAGGGTTTGCCGGTCGCGTAAACCCGGTCCAGCAGTTCGAAGAACCCCTGGCCCGCGAGTTCCGGCAGGACCTCGCGAATCGGTTTCTGGAGAATGGCTTCGGCCGGTCGGCCGACGAGCCGGCAATAACCGGCGTTGGCCAGTTCGTAGATGTGCTCCGGCCCGCGTAGGATGGTGATAAAAGAGGGCGAACGCTGGAATACCTCGATGAGCCGGGAGCGTTCCGCGTCGGCGGTGGCACTGTTCCTGGCCCGGGTCTCGGCCAGTTCCTGTTCGGCCACCTTGCGCCGCGTGATGTCGCGGGAAACCGAAAGCAATTTTTCCGGCTGGCCGTCGGCGCCCATGATCGGGCTGATGGTCACGTCCCACCATTTGGGTGTGCCGCCGAAAGTTTCCGCGAACGCCTCGAAGTGGCCCGTGCCGCCGTGCGTTGCTTCCGCCACCGCCAGGATGGCTTCCTCCCGGGCATGCCCCTTCCACCAGTCGATCCAGCAGGTGTGCAGGTGGGGCGTCAGGTCTTGGATTTCAAGCAGGCGCTGGCTGCTCTCGGTCATGGCGAGCAAGTTACCCCCCAGATCGAGAATCTTGATGCAATCCGGGCTGCTGGCGATGACGCGGCGTAAAAACTCTTCGCTGGCGGGGATGGACTCGTGAGGCTGCTTCATAGGCGCGGGAACCTGGATTCCCCGCGTCCGATACAGCGCCCGGGGTCGGGGGAATGCCACTGCGTCCGGCGGAAGCTCAGGCTGTTTCCAACGGGTGATCGTGATGGGCGTACCCTCGCCGGGTTTGGATACAAGATCAAAGTCGTTTACCAGCCATCACGAGATGCAAGGTCCACTTGACCGGGGGGACGGCAATGCTTGCCTGCCATGCACCCAGTGCGTAAATTGGCGGCTTGTCTTCCGAGTCTCCGTCCTCCCCTTCCAGCGGTGAAGCGCTGCCTCTCCCCCCGGCGGCCAGCACGCCGATGATGCGCCAGTACCACCGCATCCGCGCGACCTTGCCCGCCGATGTGCTGGTGTTCTTCCGCCTGGGCGACTTCTACGAATTGTTCTTCGACGACGCCAAGGAAGCCAGCGGGCTGCTCAACGTCACGCTCACCAAACGCCAGGACACGCCCATGTGCGGCGTGCCCTTTCACGCGGCGGACCATTACATCGGCAAGCTGATCAAGGCGGGCAAACGCGTCGCCATCTGCGAGCAAAAGGGCGAGGTCCGGCCCGGCCAGCTCGTCGAGCGCGAGGTCACCCAGATCCTCAGCGCGGGCACGGTCACCGACCCCAAACTCCTAGATGCCGCCCGCAACCATTACCTCGCCGCCGCCTACCGGCAAAAGGGCGTCTATGGATTCGCCTACCTCGACCTGACCACCGGACTCTTCCGCGTGACCGAACTGCCCGGCGCGCCCGCGCTGCTCGACGAGTTGGCCCGCCTTTCGCCGGTGGAATTTCTCGTCGCCGACGAGCCGGATCAGCAGGAAGGTTTCGCGGACCTCGGCAGCACGCACCCCTACGACGCGCACGCCTTCACCTTCGAGCAGGCGGACTGGACCCTGCGCGAACATTTCCGGGTGCAATCGCTCGACGGCTTCGGCTGCGCCAACCTGCCGCGCGGGGTCAGCGCGGCGGGGGCGATCCTGCATTACCTGACGCACTCGATGCGCCGTCCGCTCGGGCACATCACCGCGCTGGGTTCCTACCAGCCGGAAAACTACCTCGTGCTCGACGCCACCTCGCAGACGCACCTGGAGATCGTCCGCCCGCGCGCCGAGCACGGCACGAGCCTGTTGCAGGCGCTCGACCGCACCGTCACCTCGATGGGCGCGCGGCAGCTCCGCCACTGGCTGCTCTACCCGTTGCGCGACCTCACAGCGCTGGAAGCGCGCCAGCAACTCATCGCCGACGCGCTCGCCGCGCCCGACTGGCTGCGCCGCTGCCGCGAAACCCTGCGTGCGGTGCGCGACCTGGAGCGCGCCGTCGGACGCCTGAGCCAGGCTTCGGGCAACGCGCGCGATCTCGCGGCGCTGGGCGTGTCGCTGGGGGTGGTTCCGGCGGTGAAGGAATTACTTCTAAGTTTACCGTCGGCCGATGGCGAAACGGCCGACGCGGACGAAAAAGCTTTACACCGCAAGCTGGAACGCCGCTTGCAGCCGCTGCCAGAGTTGAGCGCGCGGCTGGCGTCCGCGATCGTCCCCGAGCCGCCCGCCACGATCAGGGAAGGCGGCATGTTCCTGGATGGATTCCACCCGGAACTCGACGAACTGCGCCGCGCCGCGACCGACGGCAAGAACTGGATCATGGCGCTGCAGGACCGCGAGATCGAGCGCACCGGCATCAAGTCGCTCAAGATCCGGTACAATTCCGTGTTCGGCTACTACATCGAGATCACCAAGAGCAACCTGGGCAGCGCCCCCGCCGACTACACCCGCAAGCAGACCACGGCGGGCGGCGAGCGGTTCGTCACGCCGGAGTTGAAGGAGATGGAAAACCGCATCCTCGGAGCGGAGGAACGCGCGCAGCAGTTGGAGCAACAGCTTTTCGCCGAGTTGCGCGAGGAAGCCTTGCGCGACGCCGCGTCCATTCAGCGCACCGCCTCGGCCATCGCCGTGCTGGACGCGCTGGCCTCGCTGGCCGAGACCGCGCGCCAATACAATTACTGTCGGCCACGGCTGCGCGAGCCGGGCGTTTTGAGCATCCAGGAGGGAAGACACCCGGTTTTGGATCAGCGGGTGGCGGAGGAAAAGTTCGTGCCCAACGACATCGCCCTGGACACGCAGGACAGCCGGCTGGTCATCCTCACCGGCCCGAACATGGCGGGCAAATCGACCTACCTGCGCCAGACCGCGCTGCTGGTGCTGCTGGCGCAGATCGGCAGCTTCATCCCGGCCGCGAGTGCCGAGATTGGGTTGGTGGACCGGATTTTTACCCGCGTGGGCGCGAGCGACGACCTGGCGCGCGGGCAATCCACCTTCCTGGTGGAGATGAACGAGACGGCGAGCATCATCCATCACGCCACGGCGCAAAGCCTGGTGATCCTGGACGAGATCGGCCGCGGGACGAGCACCTACGACGGGCTCTCCATCGCGTGGAGCGTGGCCGAGCACCTGCACGACACCGTGGGCGCGCTGACGCTGTTTGCGACGCACTACCACGAGCTGACCGAACTGCCCAGGACGCATCCGGCGACGAAGAACTACACGGTGGCGGTGCGCGAGTGGAACGACGAGATCGTGTTCCTGCATCGCATCGTGCCGGGCGCGGCGGACCGTTCCTACGGTATCCAGGTGGCGCGGCTGGCGGGGCTGCCGGCGGGCATCATCAACCGGGCCAAGGCGATCCTCACGCGGCTGGAAGCGGGCAGCACGCAGCTGGAGGCGTTCACCCCGCCGCCGCTGCCGGCGACGCGTTCCGCCCGCAAACCCCGTCTGCGCGAGCCGCTGGCAGCAGGCGCGGATTGGTTCACCGGCGAGTGGCCGCCGTTGGAGCAGGAAAAGGCGGGCGGGTAAGTTTCATCGCGCAGCAAGTTGTAGTTGCGCTTGTGCCAAGCGCGTACCTTCTGGCGTTTGGTACAAGCACCTGATTTCTCTGCCCTCTTAGAAAACGACGCTCACGGATTCACCACGCTGGTGAGCGGAGGGGGGTTGACGGTCGGGAAATTGGTGCTCGCTCCACCCGGCGCGCTGCCGATAAAACCCGGGCTGCCCGGAAAGCCGCCGCCGATTCCGCTGCCGAAGCCGCCGCTGCCCAGAGATTCGTCGCCGCCCAGCAGGTTGCCGCCGAAGCCGCTGCCGAAGCCGCCAGCCTGATTGTTGCCGTTGGCCGCCAGGTCGCCGTTGCGGCTTCCGTCGCGGTTGCCGTTATTGTCGGCGGCGGCCGGGCCGTCCTTGAAGTCAATGTCCGGCTTCTTGAGCAAACCGGCGATCTCCTCGCCGCACTGCGGCTGCATGGACATGGCCTCCTCAATGATCTGGTGCGCCTTGCCGTTGGGCGCGGCTTGCAGCGCCGCCTGCACGATGCGCGTGACGCACTCGCACGGCACCACTCCATCCTTGGCGTCGTGCGGCGCGCGGGTCGCGCCGGAACGGGCCGGACGCTCGCCGGGCGCCACCCGGCTGTCGATGGCGCTCTTCATGATGGGAATCGCCTGGTCGGGATGCTTGCGCACCGCCTGCCGCGTGGCGAACACCGTTTCCGCGCAGCTCGCATTTTCCAGGATGGTGCCGTGCGGCAGTTCACGGTTGAGCAAACCCATCGTCGCGTCGTCCTTGGCCTGCAACGAAAGGGCAAAAAGCGCGGCGCCGACGAACAGGGGGAGCGACGTGTGGAAACGGGAACGGAGTGGGTGGCTCATGGCAAAAGAGTGGGCTGGATCGTGGCGGCATCTGCCGCGCCCTTTTACCTAAGCTAGTATGATGCCGAGTTTGCCCTCGGCACGAAAAAGAGGGCGCGATTCCCGCCGTTCACCCGGTGGATGCCTCCCTCGGAGCGCGCCGATTCCCGTCGGGCGGGGTCGGTCCTTCTGTCGGCCATCCGCAACCGTGAACCTCATTCGCCGCTTTTGACCGGCTGGCCGTGCTCCGCCGGAGCGCCTCCGGGAAGAAAGCACAGGTTGTTCGGTTCGACGTGGACGAGTACATCGACGATGCGGCTGTCCGCCGCCCGGACGGCATCCTTGACCACGTGGGCAATGTGGTGCCCTTCCGCGACGCTGATCGCGCCATCCACGCCGACGTGCAGATCGACGTAGTATTCCAGGCCCATCTTGCGGACGAGGCACTTCTCGATCCCGGCCACCCCCGGCACGACGGCGGCCGCCTCGCGGACCCTCCCGGAGACCTCCGGCTGGGGAGCGGTGTCCATGATCTCCGCCACGGCGGGCAGCAACAGCTTGTAGCCGTTGTAGCCGATGATCAGGCACGCGAACAACGCCGCCCAGGAATCCGCCTTTTCCCAGCCTGGGCCGCCGAGCCGCGCGATGAGGATGCCGATGAACGCCGCCACCGATGTGATCGCATCCGCCCGGTGGTGCCAGGCGTCGCTCTGAACGGCGGTGCTCTCGAGTTCCTCGCCCACCTCCACCACCTGCCGGAACATGACCTCCTTGACGACCACCACCGCGAGCAGCACGCCCAGCGTGTGCCAGGCGGGCAGCTCGCGGCTGGGCACGAAGAAGATGGCGTGCAGACTGAAAACGGCGAGCACCACTGCCGCCACGCACAATGCCCCCGCGACCAGCATCGCGCTGATCGGCTCCGCCTTGCCGTGGCCGTAGGGGTGTTCCTCGTCGGCGGAGCGGCCGGCGTATTGCAGAGCCGCCCAGAGGATGAGCGAGCCGGTCACGTCCAGCCCGCTCTCGAAGCCGTCGGCGATGAGGGCGTAGGAATGTCCGAAAACACCGGCGAAAATCTTGATGGTGGCCAGGGCCGTGTTGACGCCCGCGCCGATGAGCGCCCAACGTTGCGCGAGGGAGGCCGTGGCCGGAGTGTGGCGGGGGACAGGCGAGGCGGTCATCTCGGTGGGACGGTCGCCTGATTAGCGCAGAATGTCAGCCGTGAGGGAAAGAAGAAAATGTTCCTCCTCGCCTCCTCGTTTCCAGTGACAACTTGGGAACGAGTGGAATGAGCCGCGCGCTAGAGGGCTACGTCGCCGCGATGAACGGCACATTGGGTTTGACCGCCGCAGCGTCCGCCGCCTCTTCCAACTCCACCGGCAACTCCACGTCCGCCGGCACCTCGGGAGCCGCCGGCATCACCGGGGATGCCCCCGCCTCGTGCAGGTGCGCCTCGTGGTCGAATTGCAGATCGTACAGCCGCCGGTAACGCCCGCCCTGCGCATACAACTCGGTGTGGGTGCCGGATTCGACCATCTGGCCCGCGTCCATCACGATGATGCGGTCCGCCTTCAGGATCGTGGACAGCCGGTGCGCGATGGCGATCACCGTCCGGCCCTTGACCAGCGTTTCCAGCGCCGTCTGGATCATCAGCTCGCTCTCGCTGTCCAGGGCGCTGGTGGCCTCGTCCAGGAGCAGGATGGGGGCGTCCTTGAGCAGCGCCCGCGCGATGGCCAGCCGCTGCTGCTGCCCGCCCGAAAGCCGGCAGCCTTTGTCGCCCACGCGCGTCTGGTAGCCATCCGGCAGGGACAGGATGAAGTCGTGCGCGTAAGCCTGCCGCGCCGCCTCATAGACTTCCTGCGGTGTCGCGTCCAGGCGGCCGTAGAGGATGTTGCTGTAGATCGTGTCGTGGAACAGAAAAGTGTCCTGCGTGACCACGCCGACGTGCTCGCGGATGGAACGCTGCGTCAGCGTGCGCAGGTTGATCTTGTCGATCTTGACGCTGCCCGCATCCGGGTCGTAGAAGCGCTGCAAAAGCGAGAGCACCGTGCTCTTGCCGGCACCGCTCGCGCCGACCAGCGCCACGTAGCGCCCGGGCTGGATGCGCATGGTGAAATCCTTGAGCGCCGGGGCCGCCTCGGGCGTGTACTGGAAGGACACGTTGTCGAAGATCACCTTGCCCTTGCACGCCTTCAGGTCGGACGCGCCGGGGGCGTCCATGACGCTGGGCTGCGTTTCCATCAGCACGAACATCTGACCCAGCGCCGCCTGGCAGCGCTGCATCTGCATGTGCATGCGGCTGATCTGCTTGATGGGGTTGTAGAGAAGAAAAAGTCCCCCGGTGAGGCTGAAAAACTGCGTCAGGCCCATCCCGCGCGCGTGGACGTAAAAGAGCGCCAGCCCCACGCCCAGCGCCGCGATGACTTCCACCATCGGGCTGACCATCTCCGTCGCCTTGCGCATCCGCACGGCGTTGTAGAATTGGGCCATGTTCGCCTCGTCGAATTGCTGGACCTGGTAGTCCTCGCGCGCGAACGACTTGATGACGCGGATCCCCGCAAACGTCTCGGTGAGGGTGACGGTCATGGCCCCGGCCTGTTCTTCTTCCTGACGGCCGCTCTTGCGGATGCGTTTGCCGTACACGGCCACCGGCACCATGCACAGCGGGAAAAGGGTCAGCGAGATCAGGGTGAACCGGAAATCGAGGTTGAGCAGCGCGATGATGCAGGTGACCACCGTGAGCGGCTGCTTGATCAGATCCGATCCGACCAGGGCCAGAGCCATCTGGCCCACGCGCGTATCGTTGGTCACGCGGCTGATGAGATCGCCGGCGCGGTTCTGGTGGAAGAAGTCCAGGGATTGCGCGCTGATGTGGGCGAAAACCTGCCGGCGCATGTCGCTCAGGACGCGCAGGCTCACCCAGGCGATCTGGTAGTTGTTGAGGTAGTCGAAGATGCCGCGCAGGATCATGATCCCCGGCACCGACATGCAGATGAGCATCACCCCGAAGCGTCCGTCGGCCAGGTGGTTCACGTAGGCCATGATGCCGCCGCCGGGAGCGGCGAGGGTGCTGCCCTGCTTGACGCTGCCGGCGACGCTCTGCGTGCCCGCGGAGGTCGCGTGGTCGAGCACCACCTTGAGCATCAGCGGGATGAGCATGTTGAAGAAGGCGAAGCCGATGCCCGCCAGTTCGCCAAAGATGAACCGGACCTTGTAGGGACGCAGATAAACCCAGATCCGCTTGAAGAAGGGCCAGAATTCCCGGAGCGTCTGGAAACGGCCCGGGCGGACGGGTCGGGGGACGGGGGCATCCGGGAGCAGTTCCGGCGAGTCCGCCGCCGGGGTGAACGAGATGCCAGGCACCTTGTTTTGTCCGAACCACCTGCCGGGCCGGGAGCGGTGGACGGACGCAAGCAGCTTGCCGGCGTATGCGGAGGCCGGGGCAAACACTCCGTGGGGGTCCGCGGAAGCAAGGCGGCGCGTGGTGGAAAGGGGAGGGGAGGACGCGTGGTGCGTCGGCGCGGAGAACGCGGGAGCTTCGTTGAGCGGAGTGAGGATCGTTTCCTGGTCGGGCGACATCGGTGAGGAATGCTGGACGAGAGAAAAGGGAGGGCTCGGTTCACGGTTCCGCCGGGGCGGAGCCGCTGGCTGGAATAGGAAAGTCCTTTATACATGCGATCACGGCATCCGTCGAGATGGCATCGACGGGCAGGCGCGGAGCGCGTTCGGCGAAGTCGCCGGGGGCGCGCAGGGGCCGGTCGCCCCGGCCGGCGTGCAGCACCAGGCCGCCCGGATGGCGGGGCCGCCAATGAAAGGGGTTGGTCGGCCCGAAGAGCACCATCTGCGGGCGTCCGCCGGCCGCGGCGGCGAGGTGCATCGGGCCGGAATCCACGCCCAGCACCAGCCCGGCTTCCGCCAGCACGGCGGTGAGGGTGAGCAGGTCCAGTTGGCCGCTCAGGTCGGCGGCGCAGGGCCGCGCGAGACTGGCCCGGATCCTGGCCAGATGCGCGTCCTCCTCGCGGTCACCCCGTCCGCCGCTGAGCACGCAGGGCCGCCCGAGTGTGTTCTGGCAGAAATCGATGACGCGTGCCCAGCGTTCCGGCACCCAGTATTTTTCGGTCCGCGCCGTGCCGGGATGAACCACCACGAAGTCGTTGCCTCGCGTGATGCCGTGCCCGGCCAGCAGCTCCCGCACGCGGCCGGCGACCTCCGGCGGCACGCGCAGCACCGGCCCCGCCAGCGCGTCCGCTGCCGCCGTTGATGGGACCGGTACCCCGAGCGCCGCCACGGTGTCGAGGTAATAATCCACCGTGTGCCGCGAGCGCAAGGTGTCGGGTGCGGTGACGTTGTAGCAAAGCCGCCGCCACCCGCCCTGACGCAGCAGGGAACGCGACGTCAGCCGCCGCGGAGCGTGCGCCGCCAGGGTCAGCAGCGCCGAGCGGTCCCGCCCGGTGAAATCGACGCTGGCGTCGAACCCGCCGCGCCACAGCCGCCGCCAGAGCGCGCGGTTGCTGCCGCCCCGGGTACGATAAACCAGCGCCTCATCCACGCAGTCCGCCATCGCCGGCAGCAGCGGCGCGCAGGTTTCCGTCAGGACGAGGTCGACGTGAGCGTCAGGATGAGCATTCTTCAGCACCCGCAGCGCTGGCACCGTCAGCACGAGATCGCCGATGCGTTTGAGTTGGAGAGCAAGGATGCGCACGTGGCGCATGATGGTCTTGTTTCCAGGACGAGGTCAACCTTGCGCGATTCAGTTGGGTGTCTGTTTGACTTGGTATTATTTCTCGTAATAACCCACTGCTAAACAAAGATTTGGAATGGAGTAGAACTGACCTCTTTGAAGCCACAATAATTGCCTTCGAATCCATCCATTCAACGGCGATGGACAGCCGGGAGATTGGTCGTTGTAGCCACAATAGGGTTACGTGTCCGTGGCTGGTTGCTTTGACAAAAAATATCAAGCCAACGGTAAAGTTATGATAAGCATTTTCTGCCGAGGAATTTACAGTATCAGCATCTTCGGATCACAGCGAAATCTTGAATAGGAAGTACGATTTTTCTTGATTCAAGCATGCTCTTTTGGGTTTCATGCGTCGCCTGGCGACAACTGACGCAAAAACGTGTCACTCGCTGTAACCAGAAGCCATTCTAAATGAATCCTGTTTTGTCCTTCCGCCAGCCGAGCTGGCGTTTTCTCACGGTGCTCGTGCCAGCGGTATTTTCATTCCTGCTGGTGCTCCAAACCCCGTCTGCATGGGCGCAGCAACCGGCGGTCTCCGCCGGCGGGAGCGGCCTCGGCACGACACCGCTCCTCACCCTGGACGCCTACAACGCGTTGCGCACGCCGAGCATCAGCCTCACCCTCGGCAAGCTCGTCAAAGGCAGCCTTGCCGCTAAGCTGGCCAAGCTCAACGCCCTGGCAGACGGGAGTGACACTCCGGCTGTCCCCGGCCTGATCCAACCGCAGTCGCGCAACGGCGTGTTCGACGAAGTCAGCCTCGGCTACCTGGACGGCAGCGGCAAACCACCCGCGCCCGTCAACGTCACTCTCCAGTTCATCGCTGCCCGCGCCGGGGCAACCGTGTGGATCCAACCGTTAGACGGCGGGGCCATCCTCGGTCAAGACGCTGATGGCAATCCCATCAGCAGCCCCGGGGGATGCGCGGGAGTGCTGGATGCCTCCGGGCAACTGGTCTTTGGCTACCAGGCTCTCGCCCTGCCGGGTCGCTACCAGGTGCTCGTCCGTCTGGACAACGTTTCCACGATCCTGCCCTTCATCATCCAAGACCCGAGCCAGGATAATCAATCCCACTCTCCTGCCGAAGATCTTCCGCTTTTCCGCCATGACCTCCCTGCCCTCGCACGATAAGAACCAACGCCCGGCACGGCTGCACCTTCTGACCCGTGGCGTCCACAGGGTAGCTCCCTGGTTGCTGGGCGCGCTGCTTTGTGCCTTGGGTGGCACCGTGCAGCTGCGCGCCCAGAGTGACGTGCCGGGTGATCCCAGCGGCGCCAGCGGCGACTACGACGGCACGAGCACCACGGGTGCCGGCTACGACACCTACAGCGGCAACGTCAAGCGGACCATCACGGACGTGACCGTGCCCGGCACCGCCGGCACCATTCCCCTGCAGTTCACGCGCATCTACAACTCGCGCGCCAACGTCGTGCCCACGACCATCGGCGCGCGCTTCGGCGACTCCAACTGGCGGCACAACTACCAGTGGGAGGGCCAGATCACCGCCGATACCAATGGGCGCACAGTCTATCAAGTGGGCTATCCCGACGGGCGGGTCGTCAACTTCCGCTTGAATCGTTCCAACGTGGTCAGCGACGCCTTTGCGCGCGGACCGGCGGGCACCTCGGATCGGTTCGCGGTCAGCCCGTCGTGGGATACAAACCACCACTACCTCTATCTGGCCGACGGCTCGCAGGTCATGTTCTCGGTGCAGCCGGATTCCAACGGCAAGTACGACCTGCTGCGCGCCGAGCGGATCATCGACAACTACGGAGCCGCCACGGCCTTAAGCTACGGCACCTACACGACCTCGCCGGGCAATCTGACGGTCAACGTACTCACCCAAATTGTGGAACCCGGCGGGCGCAGCCTCAACCTGACCTACAACACCCGATACATCAACGGCGATCCGAACAACACCTTCTACGTCTGGCCGGTGATCAGCGGAGTCAACTGGAAGGACTCGGGTGGCACCCCTCACCAGGATGCGTCTTACTTTTACAACGTGTACGGGGCCAGCCAGCCGAACGATTCGGGGCAAACCACCATCTACTGCAGCCTCAGCTACGTCAACTACAGCCTGATGCAGCAGGGCAACGCGAACGCGCCCGTCACTGCCAACTACACTTACTACGCGGCCAACAATCCCGGCGCGCTCGGCAGCGCGGCGCCGCTGCTCGTCACCGCCAACGATCCGTTCTATCCCGGACCGATGCACCAGATCCACTACACCTACGCGCCCGCCGGCAACTACGGGGTGTGGGGGGTCGTGCAATCGGAGCAGAACCCTTCCACCCAGGAGAACGTCTCCACCCTAAACCAGGACCAGTTCAATACGCCGACCATCGCCAACGAGACCCGCGGCGACTACGCCGACACCAACAAGAAGTCGATCTTGCGCACGTTCAAATACGGAGAAAGCACCGCGGCCAACGTGACCACCAACGCGCAAGGCTTCCAGGTAACCACCGCCACGGACTTCGCGGGCAACCCCACCTACACCTCCTACTATCCCAAGGGCGACGCCCACGGCTGGGGCTACGTCGCCCAAGTCATCAACGCTTCGGGAACCTCCACCCAGTACGCGACGGAACCCTACGCGGGCAAGGTCACCCAGGTGACGCTGCCGGGCACACGCACGCGCCAGACGACCTGGGCCGGCATCGATCCGACCCCGGCTGGCATCAATCCGAAAACCGGTCAGCGGCAGCTCACGGCCACCTTCCCGTATTTTGCCACTTCCACGACCGACGAGCGCGGTCAAACCACGTACTATGATCGCTACGGAAACACGGGCTACCTCTACCAAATCCGCTACCCGGATGGAGCCACCGAGTCCTTCGGCTATACACACTTCTCCGGTCCCAACGGGGATTACTACAAGATAGGCAACTACACGAACAAGCTGAAGGCGACTTTCGTCTTCACCTACGGCCAGAATGACGACGGCCAGGGACCCGCGGACCTGCTTAGGAGCGTCACCCGGACCTACACGGACCCTGTCACCGGTGGCTCGCACTCGGAGGCCATCACCTATATCTACAACACCGCCAACCGTGTGAAGTCGGTACAGGATGGGCGGGGGATCACCGAGCAATTCAAGTACAACGCGCGGGGGCAGATCATGCAAGTTCTGCACTCCGACAGTCCTCAAACCCACGTGGACTACGCCTACGACGACGATGGCAACTGCACCAGCGTGAGCGACGAGCTTGCCCACGTGACGACCATCGCGTACGACGCGTACCGGCGGGTCACCAGCGTGACCGTGCCCGTCAACGCCCCGCCTGCCTACAGCAACACGGCAATCGCGAGCCGCACCCGCTGGTTTGCCTACGACCGGCGTGACAACAGCGACCGTGTGCTTGGCACCGCCACCAGCCACACCGCCGGCAACTGGAGCGTGAGCTGGCTGCCCAGCGGAGCCGCCGTCCAGCGCATCTTCGCGCCCAACAACTGGCTGACCGACGAGTACGTGGGCATGTACGTTGACGGCTCGCAGAACCCGGTCGTACCCCATCCTGGTACCGGTGCCATGCACCGGGGAGTCTCGTACAACGCGCTGGGCCAGCCCACTTCTACCACCGATGCCGAAGGGTTCGCCACCACCTACACCTACGACGCCTGCAACCGCCCGTCGACGGCAGTCGACCCGCTGGGCGGACCAAACCACACCGTCACGCGCACCTACTACAACGCTGGGGACAAAGCCAGTGGTGGTAGTGGGACCAACTGCACGGGATTACTCAAGAGTGTCACCGCACCCGGCCCTGATCTGGTCAATTTCCCGACGGCTCTGACCCAGTACACCAACTACGATCAGATGGGGCGATTGTTGTCCACCATTGATCCATACAGCCACACCTTCAACAGCGGCTTCGACACGGGAGGCAACCTGGCCAGCCAGAGCGATGGCGCAAACAACACGCAGTACGCCAGTGATGGACTTGGGCGCAAGAGTCAGATCACCTACCCGGTGGACGGCACCACCGAGCAGTGGACCTACGATGCGAGCGGCAACGTCAGCACCTACAAAAACCGGAACGGAGCGAAATGTACCTACACGTACAACGATGGGCGCAACCGCTGCACCGGATACACTTGGGACGACAACGCCACCCAGCCGCAAGGCTACGCGTACGACGCAGCCGGTCACCTGCTGGAAGTCAGCAACTACCAAGCCGACGTGAAGTTCACCTACGACAGTTCGGGAGCCTTGCTCAGCGAAAGCTCGCTGCTGGCCGGCCAGTCCACTCGCCTGTCCACGCTTTACACCCACGACGTGGACGGCAACGTCGATTCGATCACCTATCCCAACACCAACTATCCTGCCTTCACCTACGACGATCAGGAGCGTTGCACGGGGATGTCTTCCTACGGGGTACAGTACGGCACCTACAACTACTCGGGTGATCGCCTCGCAAGCCGCGCGCTCCTCAACGGCTTCTACACGGCGTACGACTACCAGAACAACGGCCGGGTGTGGGACGTGTGGCACTATGATGGCACCCACCACAAGAACATCAGCCGCCGCTGCTACGGCTTCGCGCCCAACGGGCAGATCAGCTGGTTCGACCGTGAGGCGGACGGCGGATCGAGTGGCAGCAGCTTGGAGAACGGCAACGGTGACGCGTACTACTACTGGCCCGATGGCAGTTTAGGCATAGCCTACCGCGACTTCAGCAACTCACAGGGCTGGCCTGCCCGGTACAGCGCCACGGCCGATTCGCGCGTGGACTCTGGCACGCTGGGCTACACCAACAGCACGGCCCAGACGTACGGCACAAGCTACAACTACGACGCGGCCGGCAACCGCCATGGCGCGATGACGGTGATGGGCAACAACTATAGTTACTCCGTCAACGGCTTAAACCAGTACAACGGCCCTTGTACGATCATAACGGCAACACGACCAACTCCGCCACGGGCTGGACGTACACCTACGACGCGGAGAACCGGCTGACGGGTGCCTCTGGGCCGAACGGCCAATCGGCCGTGTTCTACTACGACGGCCTCGGACGCATGACCCTCCAGCTGGTCAACGGGGTGTACACGCTCTGCTACTACGCGGGCGCGCAACGCATCGAGGAGCGCGACTCGAAGAACAACCCGGTGTACCAGTACTTCTACGACGCGCCGGGCAGCGACCAGCTGCTCTTCCGGCAGGGAGGAGGGTGGGGGCGGCTGTGGTACCAGACCGACCTGATGGGCAACACGACGCACCTGTCGGCGGAGCAATATGACGCGCAGGGCCATCTCAGCGGCGGCTACGTGGTCGAGCAGTACCTCTACGACGCCTTCGGCACGCCCACCGTGTACAACGCGGCGGGCACGCCGCTGAGCGGCAGCCAGTACGACAACCGCTACCTCTTCAAGAGCAGCGGCGGCTACGTGTGGTATCCGCAGGCCGGGATGTACTACTGCCGCGCGCGCTTCTACCTGCCCGTGCACGGCCGCTTCCTGCAGCCCGACCCCATCGGCCAAGCAGGCGGGCTCAACGTTTACGGCTACTGCCACAACGATCCGGTCAACGGTGTTGATCCGAGCGGGCTCACTACCGACTATGTTTATCTTGGTTCCGTTCCAGTGACATATTCCGGCATAGATCCATTCACGGGTGATTTCTATGACTATACCGTACTTGTTGCTATCTACGGAGTAGACCCTGGAACACCCTCACCAAAAGGGGGTAGTGCTGGTGGGAAAACTGGTGGCGGTGGCGGTGGCAAAAGCGGTGGTGCTGCGCCATCTGCTCCGCCTCCAACCCGGTTGGTATCCCTCCAAGAGGGACCTAGCGCCACGTTAGCGCATTTCGCTCAGGGCGGTGACATGCACTCATCGATGGAAGTTGGCCAAACCGTTGGACACGGGGCAATGGCTGTTGCCTCGGTGGGATTGGGTGCGGGAGCTGCTGTCGAGGCAGCACCGGTAGCATTTAGTTTCATCACAAATTGCCGTGCTACCATTACGACTATTGTTGCCACTGTAACTGGCTACTTTGCGTCCCATCCAGAGACAGTAGAAGAAGGTGAGCAAGAAGCCGAAGTGCTGCTGCAGGAACTCGAGGAAAGTAGTGGAGCCGCAGAGGAAGCAGGGGCGGTTGAAGAAGGCGCGTTGGCAACAAGGTGTTTTCCTTCAGGCACACAAGTCGCAACCCCACAAGGTGATGTAAATATCGAAGACATCAAAGTCGGCGACAAAGTTTATGCCTGCGACCTTCAGACTGGTGAGGTCCAAGAACAAACTGTCACTGAGTTGCTTCGTAACTTCACATACTACTGGGCTGATGTGCAAATTGGTGCGGAAGTGATCCGAGCCACTCGCAGTCATCCATTTTGGGTAGAAAGCGAACAGCAATGGGTTGAAGCGGCCGATCTCAAGAAAGGCATGATGGTCCGTCTGGAAAACGGAGATACTATGGCCGTCATGAATGTTTCGATAGTTGATCTTCAACAGCCGCAACCAACCTACAATCTGGAAGTAAATGTAGACCATGACTACTTTGTAGGACATTCCCACATTCTAGTTCATAATGGTGCCGGTTCGTACACGTTAACCTTTGCAAGTGGGAGACAGTATGTTGGAAAAGGCGATTTGTCGCGTGCCGCGGATTCTGCGGCGAGAATCGCTCAACAGACAGGTGATGCATTAGTGGATACGAAATGGACGCCCGCGAACGGTACGGCAGATTCTTTTGTTCAAGAAGAAATGCGGATGCGAGCGGCAGGTGGCCCTGGTGGGAACACGTACAATCAGATCAATTCACCAGGCAACAATATCGCAGGAGCTAGTGGATGTCCGTAGCCAGAGCAATGCAGTTAATGAACACAGATAATATGCCTCAATTTCCAAACGATGAAAATGGCCAACTTCTACAGCAAATGTACAACGCTGGCGACGATATTACACAACCTAGGATAGTTGACTTCTGTTTTGTCTTTACAGATCGTGAGCGAGCATTGGCTTTCGTTACGGATGTTAATGATAAAAATATCGAAAGCTGTTTATCGTGGTATGGGGAGAAATCGATGTGGCAAGTGATCATAAAACAGGACATGGCCCCGGAATACGAAAGGATTACTGTAACGGAATCGGCCTTGGCAGCGAAAGCTCAAAAGGTTGGGGGAAAAGCGGATGGTTGGGGCTGTATGCAGATTCCGAAAAAGTGAGTGTTGTGCGAAGTTCGCTGTTGCTAAATCTCACGCAAACCATTTCGCTGTTCGCACGGCTTGCACTATTTTCATAAGCGTCTGCGATTCGGTAGCGAGCGTGGTTGTATGTGTCCTACCATTAACAAAGCCGGAGGTTAAGAGCAGCAAGCTCCGGGGTCACATCTAAACTCTTTGACATTTGGTGCCGAGTTCCTTTAAGCTCCTGTCATGGCAAGACCTTTGCGCGTGGAGTTTGAGGATGCGCTCTACCATCTCACGGCGCGTGGTAACCGCCGCGCGAGTATCTTCGAGGACGACCAAGATCGGGCGCGCTTTCTGGAACTTCTCGCGCGCTCGCTGGAGCGCTTCGAAGTGGTGTTGCACGCTTTCGTGCTTCTGGACAACCATTTCCATCTGTTGGCCCAAACCCGGCGACCCAACCTGAGCCGCTGGATGCACTGGCTCCTGGCGGCTTATACCACGGGCTTTCAGCACCGACACAAACGGATCGGGCACGGCCATCTCTTCCAAGGCCGCTTCAAGAGCATGGTGGTGGAGGGCGAAGGTTATCTGCTGGGGTTAAGCCGCTACATCCACCTCAACCCCGTGCGCGGAACCGTGTTGGGGCAAGGGGACCTAGTGGGTCAAGTGGCAGGGTTGTTGCCATTGGCTTTGTTTAGGGCTACCAGAG
>CAXTOP010000040.1:0-48388 GCA_964245965.1 uncultured Chthoniobacterales bacterium | reverse complement strand
CTGCTCCACCGCAGCCACCACCCGCTCACGCAAATCCACGCCGTAAGGCTTCATGCTCCTACCTTACCATCTTTCAGTCGTCTTGAAAATGGCTGTAGCACAGGGCGAACGCATCTAAAAAGGCTTGCGTTGACAGGTTTGGCAAGCTGGGAGGATGGACTTGCCAACTCTTTCGCCTGCCGCCCGGCTTTTTGCCGGGGTGACTGACCTGCGTGTGGAGCGCACCCGCCGCCATCTGCTCCGCGATAGATTGCTGCTGGCGTTGTGCGCCACTTTGGCTGGAGCCGAGAGCTTCGCCGACCTGGAGGAATGGGCAGAAATGAAGGAAGGCTGGCTGCGCACCTTTTTAGAGCTACTGGGGGCATCCCCAGCCATGACACCTTTGAGCGCGTGTTCCGCCGGCTTGATCCCGAGCAACTTCATGCCTGCTTTCTGCGCTGGCTGGAAAGCACGGCAACGGCTGGTGGTGGTGGTAAGCCACGGCAAGATCGCCGTGGACGGCAAAAGCTTGCGCCGCCGCTTCGACACGGCCAGCGGCCAAAAGGCCCTGCCCGTGGTCAGCGCCTTTGCCGTGGGGGAGTTGAGCCTGGTTCTAGGCCAGGTGGCCACCGGCGAAAAGAGCAACGAGATTACGGCTATCCCCGAGTTGCTTCGCCTGCTGGAACTCAAAGGAGCGGTGGTGAGTATCGACGCCATGGGCACGCAAAAAGAAATGGCCGCACAGATCACCGCGCAGGACGGCGACCACCTGCTGGCCCTCAAGGGCAACCACGCCCTCCTGCGCGACGTGCGGCGGCTCTTTGCCGACGAGGCTGCTCTGGCCGGGCAAAAACCCGCGCGCGCCGAGACCATCGAGGAAGGATCACGGGCGTCTGGAAACGCGCCGCTGCACGACTCTTGCCGCCGCCGCGCTCTTTGGTGGGCTGCGTGGCCTGGCCGGCGGCTGGGCGGGCGTGCAAAATTTGACCTGCATCGAGAGCCGCCGCGAAGAGCTTGCCCAGGGTACGGCCAGCGTGGAGCGGCGCTACTTCCTCAAGCAGCCTGCCCGCTGACGCCACGCGGCTTTTGGCTCTGGCGCGGGGCCACTGGGCCATTGAAAACAACCTGCACTGGATGCTGGATGTCCACTTCGACGAAGACCGCTGCCGGGTCAGGAAAGATCATGGCCCGCTCAGCCTGGCCACCCTGCGCCGGGTGGCCCTGAGCCTGGCCAAGCGCGACGCCTCCTCCAAGTAGAGCGTGCGCCGCCGCCTCAAGTGCGCGGGCTGGGATGACGCCTACCTCTTTCGCCTCATCAACAGAATAGAGCCCTTCCCGTTTGATAAAGCCTGCCGGGAGGGACCCGCTCCGTCGGGTCCGGGGAGCCGGGGCTACACGGCACCGGGCATAGCCCCGGCTCTGCGGACCCGACGGAGCGGGTCCCTCCCAATTTGTCCAAGGCTTACCCAAACGGGAAGGGCTCTAGATGCGTTAGCCCTGGGCTGTAGCACGGCCCCTTGATCGACTACCAGATTTGCCCCCATTAGCGTGGCTAGATCAACGTGAGTTTGGGAAACGCTGACCATCACTTGGATTCATGGGCCTTCCCTGAAGCGTCGTGTATTCAGAGCACCTGTGGCGATGGTGAAATGGAACTGGCGACCTACGCGTGAACAGCAAATCCGTGGACGTTTTCGCTCAAGGCAGCAATTGCTTCGGTCATCGGTAGTAACGTCTGGCGCGCGTGTGGGCAAGCCAACGCGCCGGGGTCAACTCGGTTGGTCAGACAAGGGCGCTCCCAAGTGTCACTTGGGAGCGGGCATCCTGGAGTTCGCGGCTGATCTTCTTGCGTTCGTTCCCGTGTGCGAATTATTCATCTGCATGAGGCTCACGAAGGCTGGCGCTTGAAGGATGACGGCTGCCGGTGGTGCGCGGCTGCAAGCGCGACTTCCGCGCGGCGCGCAGATGATGCAAGCGCACAAGCCAAGGCCGCCCGTGCCGCCCGCCTGACCAAGCTTTCTATTTACTGCGGGAAGGCACCGCCTATCGTCGGCCCTCCCTGCCTTCGCGTTGTTTCTCCCGGACCGCCGTTTTCCATGTTCTCCACGCTGACCGTTGTTCTGCCGATTTTTGCGCTCATCTTCGCGGGCTGGCTGGTGCGGCGGATGGACGTGCTCGGGCTGCAGGCCACCACCGAACTCAACCGCTTCGTGGTGTACCTGGCGTTGCCAGCCCTGCTCTTTGACATCGTCGCCAACGCCCGCTGGAGCGAACTCTGGCAGCCGGGCTTCATTGCCGTGTTCGGTTTGAGTTGCCTGGGGGTCTTTGCCCTGACTCTGCTGATCCGTCTGCGGGGCACGCGCCACCTGGCTGATGCCGCCATCGACGGACTCAACGCCGGCTACGCGAACACGGGCTTCATCGGGTTCCCGCTCGCACTTGTGGCGCTGGGCAAAGAGGCTCTGGCTCCTACCTTGGTGGCAACGATCCTTACGGTCTGCGTGCTCTTCGCCGCGGCGATCATCCTGATCGAGATCGGGCTGCAAACCGAACAGCGCGGCGTGCGGCTGGTGATGAAAGTCGCGCGCTCCCTCCTGCGCAATCCGCTCCTGGTTGCGCCGGCGCTCGGTGCGCTCGTGCCGCTGGCGGGGCTGGGCGTGCCGGTGGGCGTGGAAACGTTTCTCAAGCTCCTGGGCGGAGCCGCGTCACCGTGCGCGCTCGTCGCCCTGGGATTGTTCCTCGCGCAGAAACGCCCGGCAACCGCCGGGAGCCTCCTTGGTCCGACCGCGTTGCTCGTCGCTTTCAAGCTGCTCCTCCAGCCGGCGCTGGCATGGATGCTGGCGACCTTCGTCTTCCGGCTGCCCCCGTCTTTGTCCCACAGCGCCGTGTTGCTCGCGGCGCTGCCGACGGGGACGGGTCCCTTCATGCTCGCTGAATTCTACCGTCGCGAGGCGGACGTGACCTCCAACGTGATCCTCGTCTCGACGATTCTCTCGCTGGTGACCGTCGCGGGTTATTTATCTCTGACCTAAGCAGGCAGAGAATGTTCTGGTGGTGGATGGCGCGCTCCGCCGCGCCATTGCTTGTCTTGCGGCAACGCCGCCCAGATAGATTGAGCGGCTGCGCCGCAATGCAACCGATGGCGCGGCGGAGCACGCCATCCACCACCAGAAACCCTCTTGCCAAAACACTAGCGTTCCCGATCTTTTGTGTGCTGCCGGCGGTTGCAGAAGGAGCTTGCCGCCCTCAGTAATGCACCGCTAGCCCACCGAAGAAGCCGCGGGTGAGTGCCGGGTAGCCGTACACTTCCTGGTAGCTCGTGTTCGTCACGTTCTCGATGCGAAAGAACGCCGTGAAACGCTCGGTGACCGCGTAGTTGGCCAGGAAGCGCAGGTTCGTGTAGCCACCCAGGTCAAAGTTTTGCGCGTTGCCGGCCGCGTCGAACGTCACGTCCTCCCGTCCGTTGACGATCTTGGCCTCCAGCGTCGTGGACAAATGTGATAACGCCCCCGGCCACCGGTAGCCCACGCTCAGGAACGCCTCGTTGCGCGGCCGTCGCGGCAGGCGGGCTCCCGGTGCCAGGTTGCCGTAGCGCCCGCCGGCCGTGTTCACGGCGTCCAGGTAGGTGTAGGTGCCGCGCAGCAGCAGCCCATCGAAGGGTTCCCACTGGGCGAACACTTCCACCCCCTCCGTGCGCCCGCTGCCCAGGTTGAGCGTGGCGAAGGTTACCGAGTTGAAGCCGATGACGTTGGAAAGATCGTTGTGAAAATAGTTCGCGCCGAAACGCAGGCGGTTCTTGAACAATCCCTGCTCGAACCCCGCGTCGTAGCCGAAGGTGTGCGCCGGATTGAGGGCTGACGGATCGCCCGAGGCGAAGATGCGGTCCTGCGGGTCGGGCGGGGAGAACCCCGTCGCCACGCTGGAACGAATCGTCGTGTCCGTGCGCTCAAAGAGATACGAACCCGCAAAGCGGTAACTGCCCTGGTCTCCGAACAGGTTGAAGTGATCGTACCGGCCTCCGCCTACCAGCAGCAGATTCCTGAATGGTGTGAGTGACACCTGGCCGAACACCGCTTCGCTGGCCGTGAAATCCTCGAGGTACGGCGGCTGCGGTCCGAACGCCTGGGAGATGAAGGGGCGGCGTTGGTTGACCAGCACGTTCTCGTAGAACACGCCACTCGTCAGGGTCAGCCAACGGGTGAATGCGATATCGTTCTGGTAGTCCAATTGGTAGCGGTAGAACGTGCCGCGCGTCGGCCCGGTGAACGGGTCCACGTCGTTGGGGTTGTTCACCTGCCGTTCCTTGTCGTATTCCAGCACCAAGCGGTGGTGCCACCACCGGGTGAGCTGCCAGTCAACGTTGGGCGCAAAGAGTTGGCGCTCGGTTAAGAGGTTGTCCAGCGGGGCGGGAGCGAAGACCGTGGAGGGGCTCGACGCATCAGAGTTCGAGTAGAGCACCAGAAAGCCGAGGCGCGGTGTGGTGCCACCAAGCGTGTCAAGTGTCAGGGCACGCGGGGCGAACCCGACGTTGGCCAGTACGGCCGTGTTGCGGTACTCGTTGTTCGGTCGCTGGTTGTCGGTGTCCAGGCGGGAGAAGGCGAATGAGTAGTCGAGCACGCCCGCTCCCCCGCCGGTGCCGGCGGAAGGTGCCGGCGTGGCATCGCTGCCGCCGCCCTTGCCGTCCTCGTTGCTGTCCTTCGGCGCGGGGGCGGCCGCGGGGTGCGATAGTCCGAGCACGCCGGCGGAGGCGATGCGCTCGCGGTAGGTGCCGAAGCTGCCTCCCTCGCTGGAGGCATCCACGGTGAAAGGGCGCGCCGGGTCGAGTTCATCCCCCCGGCGGCTGAAGAGCTGGATGGTGCCCGCGGCCGCGCGCGGACCGTACACGGTGCTCTGCGGTCCGCGCTCGACCTCGATGCGCTCGATGCCGTCGCCGGTCAGGTCGGCGAAGTTGAACTGTCCGGCCAAGCCCTGGTTGAAGGGGATGCCGTCGATGAGCACCTGGGTCTGGTCGCTGTTGAGGCCGCGGGTGAACACACTGGTGAGCTGGCCCGGGGCGCCGCTCTGGGAAACGGAGATGCCGGGTACCGCGCGCAAGGCATCCGCCACGCGGTCGGTCTGATGCTGGGCAAGTTCGTCGGCGGTGATGACGGTGATCGCGGCCGGGCTTTGGTCCTCGGCGACGGGCAGGCGCGTGGCGGTGACCACGATCCGGTCCTGCGGGGTGTCGGTGCCTTCGCGGGGCGGATCGGCGGGGCGGCCGGGTGCCACGGAGGAGGGTTCCTGCGCGGCCAGCGGCAGGGCCGTGGCAGCGAGCAGAGCAAAAGACAAAACGGAGCGGAAGCGCGGCGTGCAGACGCGCGAAGGACAACGGCGAACCATAAGGATGTAGAAGTGGAAACGCGAGAAGCCGGGTCCACCCACCTAAAAATGGGCAAGTCACGCCGTCATTCTCATCATTCCTTTTTTGCGAAGGATTTTTGGCCACGCAGCCCGCGCGAACGCGGACCGAACGGAATGAGTGGATGGACCAGCGTAAGTATTCTGACTCCCAGTTTATGGCGGGAAATTACTCATCTCCGCGCGCGCCTTCCACCCGTCTTCACTCCCGCCCGGAGGCGGAAATTGACGTACAAAGAGGGAGTGCCCGAAGGGACGGTGTGCGCACCGCCTCCACCAGGCACCAGGTTCTTCAGGGTGGTCGTCTCTGGTTACAGCAGCGCAACTGCTCCCGGTTTTCACGGGATTCCATAGCGCCGATCCAAAGGGTCAACAAAGAACGAGCTCCTATTGTAGGGGATGCCGATAGATCCGCCAAGCTCTTTCGTTGTACCCGGCGGCCCTATGGTTCTCAGCCCGCGCCGGCCATCTGCGAGCGGGCCTCGCCGCCGAGCCACTGGATGGCCAGCAAAGCCGGCACGATCCCTCCCAGAAAAATCGTGGTGGCCGCGCCGGCGACCTGAAAGCTGTTGGACGTGTAGGTGGCGTAAAGCGCCGCCGGGAAAGTCTGGTGCAAGGGCGTGTTCAGAAGGTAGCTCACGTTGAACTCGCCCCAGGACACGGCGAAAACCATCAGGCTCCCGGAGACCAGGGCGCGCCGCAGGTTCGGCAGGAAAACCCAGGCGAAACGTTGCGCGAAACCCGCCCCCAGCCCGCGCGCGCACAGGTCGAGCCCGGCGTAGTCGAAGCTGCGCAGTGCGCTGAGGACCGTCCGTACCATGAACGGCAGGGTATAAAGCAAATGGCCGCCGAAGATCAGCCACCAGGAGCCCCGCACAGCCGCGTAAGCCTGGATCAGGGCGATGGACAACACGATGCCGGGCAGGGCCAGCGGCAGCATGCACAACGCTTCCAGCAACCGCCGTCCGGGAAAGCGCGCCAGCGCCAGTCCGCACGCTCCGGGCACCCCCAGGAGCAGACAGGCCAGCGTGCTCAGCAACGCCAGCCGCAGACTGAACCCCAGCGACTCGTGGTAGAGGTCCCAGACGTAGCCGAACCAGTGGAAGGAGACAAAAGAAGTCCCCGCTTCCCCGGCCCAGTGTTCGGTGGACATGCCCAGGACGCCGGTGTTAAGCACCGAACCGGCCACCACCACCCCGAAGGGCGCGAGGATTCCGGCCAGCAGCAGGGTCGTGCTGCCGGCCAGCAACCAGAACCAGCCGTCCCGGCGGTGTGCGGTGCCCGTCACCGTGCCGCCAGGCTCCTTTCCTGCAGGGCGTACTGCACCGCCAGGGCGATCAGCGCGAGGCTCACGGCCATCGCTGACGCCAGCGGCGCGTCGGCCAGGCCGGTGAACTGGTAGAAGATTTCCAGCGGCAGCACCGAAAAGCGCCGGGAAAGGATCAGCGCCACCCCGAACGAACCCAGCGAGACGCTGAAGGTCAGGGCGAAAGCCGCGGCCAGCGCGGAACGCATCAGCGGCAGCGTGACCCACCGCCAGCGTTGCGCGGCACTCGCGCCCAGCGAGGCCGCGGCGTCGAGCCACAGGGGATCGAACCGGTTGAGCGAGGCTTCGAGCGAGAGCACCGCACGCGGGATCTCGAAGTAGAGGTAGGCGATGATCAGGCCCGTCATCTGGTAGGCGGTTCCCGAGAGCCAGGGGGTGCCGAACCAGCGCGCGGTGGTCTGCGGGATGAATCCAACCCGGCCCAGCATAATGACCGCCAGAAAACCGACCATGATGCCGGAAAGCGAGGCGGGCAGCGCGAACGCCGCGCGCACGAAGCGTTTGCCCGCGAAATCGTGCCGCGCCAGCAGCCAGGCCGGCCCGACCGAGATCACCGTGGACACGGCTGCCACCGCCACGCTCAGCACCAGGGAGTGCAGGAAAGAAACCCGGTAGGCGGCATCGCGCAGCAGCCGCACGTAGCTGTCGCCGTCGGGTGCGCCGACGTGGTGCCAGCTCCCGTAAGCCAGCACGCCCAGCGGCCAGACGAGCAGCCCGAACACCGCCGTCGTCAGGGGCAGCACCAACCAGGTGGGGACGCTTCGTTTCATGTAGCGCTAAACTCAGTGCTGCTTTCTCATTTCCTGGAAGGGACCCGCTCCGCCGGGTCCGTGGCCGTAGCCACGCCGCCAAAGCGGACCCGACGGAGCGAAGGCAAAACAACACCGAGCTTATCACTACCTGGTTCATCTCCGGGTGCCGCGCTGGCCTGGCGAGGTGTTTAGCGGTTGCCGCGGATTTCTTTGGTCCAGCGTTCCTTCACGGCGTTGGATTGCGCCGCCATCTCGGAGAGCGGCAGCACGACCGTCTTCGCGTAATCCGATTCGGGCAGGAACTGCTGTTGCAGCTTGTCGCCGAGATCGACTTTCATCACCGGACGGAAGAACGCTTCCGCGAACAGGCTCTGGGCCTTGTCGGTCAGCAGCCAGTCGAGGTATTTCTTGGTGGTTTCCGGGTGCGGGTCGTTTTTGACCATGCCGATGACGAGCGGCATGGCGATGGTTCCTTCCGTGGCGATCACCGTCTCCACCGGGGCGTGGTCCACGTACTTGGCTTTGAGGCCGTTGCCATCCGCGTTGATCCAGATGGGAATCTCGCCGCGCAAGAGATCGTTGTAGATGTTCTCGCGCGGGTAATTAAGAACGTTGGCGTCGAGCTGCTTGAGGTAGTCGAAGCCTTTCTTCAGGTCCGGACCGCCGCCGAGCACGGCGTTGATGCCATAGACGAAGGTGTAGCCGGTGCCGCCCCAGGTCGGGTCGTCATAGGCGACCAGGCCCTTGTACGCGGGTTTCAAGAGGTCGGCGAAGGAGCGCGGCACAGGGGCTCCTTTGAGGGCGGAGGTGTTGATGAGGATGGCGATCGCCGCGGTGTGGACCGTCCACCATCTGCCTTCGGGGTCCTTCAGGCCGTCGGGGATTTTTTCGAACCCGGCCGGTTTGTAGCCCTGGTGGAGTCCCTTGACCGTGGCCTGGTAGCCGATGGCTCCGGAATAGTACGCCAGGTCCGCCTGCGGGTTGGCTCCTTCGGCTTCCAGGGCCGCCATGGCCGCCGAGCTGCCCTTCATGTCGGGCGGCACGCGGACGCCGGCTTCCTTGAGGTACTCTGCCGTTACGCCGCCCCAGTTCGCGTAATTGGGGATGCAGTCGTACTGGATGACGACGTTGCTGGAATCCTGCGCCAGGGCGGTGCCGGCAAGCAGGAGGAGGCACGAAATAGACGCAGCGAGAGATCGTTTTTTCATGGGGTTGACGGGGGAGGGAAGGAAAGCGGGCTTCTACGTGGTGTATCCGAGAAGAGCGTCCGTTTGGATGCCCGGTGCCGCCGGGAATGGGCGGTCGCGTTTCGCGGTCGGCAAGCTGAGCAGTCCGCACCGCCAGACGCCGTCGCGCAGGGACGCGGTGAACACGTCGTCCACGCCTTCGGCCTTGAGTTGGTCAGCCCAGGCGGCGTGGTCGTAGGCCACGCGTTCGATGCGCGGTTGCGGGATGTTCCCCGCACGGAGCGGCAGCGTGGCGTAATGCACGGCGGGGTCGCCGTCGTGGTCGGGCTTGCCGCAGACGCCACAGTTGGCCGCGAAGCGTCCTCTGCTCAGACGCCGCACCCACGGAAAACCGGAATGGGTGCAGACCAGACCCACCGCGCCAGCTTGATCCAGCCAGTTTTCCAGCCGTGCCGCGTCGAGTTGCGAGCCGTAGAGGAACTCGTTGGTCTGCGCCGGGCTGCCGTGGCAGAGCAGGAGCGTCCCGGCCACGGTTTCGAGCCGCAGGAGATCGGGCCAGGTGCCCAGCCAGGCGCGGTTGGCCTCGCTCAGGGAACGCATCGCCCACTGGTGCGCCAGGCTGCCGTAGCAGTTGTCGGCGTCGTCGGCGTAGTTGCAGCCGCAATCCTCCTCGCCGGCCGCCGCTTTCTGTTCGTAGTTGCCGGCCACGCGGAAGGCGAAATGGCGGCGAACGGCGTCGATGGTTTCGTCGCTGTGTCCGCAGAAGCCGGTGGCGTCGCCGAGGAAGGCGAAGCCATCGCAGCCCGCCTGCCGCGCGTGCTCCAGGCAGGCCGCCAGCGCCGACAGATTCCCGTACGAGCCGCCCACGAGGGCCAGCTGCGTGAGGTGTTGTCCGTCGCGCCGAGCGATTGGCTTGGGTGTGCCGGCAGCTGGTCGGCAGAGGAGGAAGCGATCGGCTGCCACCGACGGCGGGGCGTGCATGCCGGATAGGGTAGTGCGGGCGGGGTGGTGTGCAACGCGAAATACCCGGCGGTCACTCGTGCACGCGGCGGGCGGACCATCCGCGAAGCATGCAGCATGACTTCCTTGCGGCTGGAGCGCCTGCGGTTTGCCTTTCCAGGCGGACCGCCGGTGGTGGACGACGTTTCCCTCGAACTGGTGGCCGGGGAATTCCTCTGCCTGCTCGGACCGAGCGGTTCGGGCAAATCAACCCTGCTACGGCTGATCGGCGGCTACCTCGCGCCGCAGTCGGGCGGCGTCTGGCTGCGCGGCCGCGACATCACGCGGCTGGTCCCCGAGCGCCGGGAGATGGGCACCGTGTTCCAGAACTACGCGCTGTTCCCGCACCTCGACGCGTTGGGCAACGTCGCGTTCGGGCTGCGGGTCCGGGGGATGGGCAAGGCGGCGCGCGAACAGAAGGCCCGGGAGATGCTAGCCTGGGTGGGTTTGAAGCCGGAGGAATCCGGTCGCCGGCCCACGGAACTCTCGGGCGGGCAGCAGCAGCGGGTGGCGCTCGCGCGTGCGCTGGTCTTCGGTCCGGGGTTGCTGATGCTCGACGAGCCGTTCGCCAACCTCGACCACGCCCTGCGCGAACGGCTACGAGACGATCTGCGCGACGTCCAGCAGCGGCTGGCCACCACGACGATCCTGGTGACCCACGACCGGGAAGAGGCGTTCTCGCTCGGCAACCGGCTGGCGGTGATGCACGAAGGCCGGCTGCTGCAGATCGGCACGCCGGAGGGGCTTTACCGGCAGCCGCGAAACGCGACCGTTGCCCGGCTGCTCGGCCACCCCAACGTGTTGGAAGCCGAAGAGGCAGGGCGTTGCGGACTGGCCGGCGACGTCCTGCTGTGGCCGGAGAAGCTGCGGCTGCGCCCGGACGGCCGGTGGCCCGGCACGGTCAAGCGGGTGGCCTTCGCTGGCTCGCACCGCGTGGTGACGCTGCGCCTGGACGCCGGTCCAAAGTTACAGGTGCACGTGGCAGAAAATAGTGGCTGCCGCGTGGACGATCGCTTGGGAATCGATGTTCCGCCGGAGGCCGTGACCCGGCTCCCGGCACCGTAGTAGTTCGGCAAGGTGGTTTCCGGTGGTGGATGGCGCGCTCCGCCGCGCCATTGCTCCGTTGCGGCGCGGCCGCCTTTTGTTGGATGAACTTTGGAGTTTTGTGGGCGGCAAGGCCCACCAGCTTTGGCTCTGGGTGGCTCTGTGTCGCAGAACCCGCCAGATCATCGGTTGGACGTTGGGTGATCGAAGCCTGCAAAGCGCTTGCGACCTGCGGGCCTCGCTGTCCAAAGGCTACCGGGGCCGCGCCACCCGCAGCGACCGTTGGGAGGCCTACGCCGCCGCGTTCCCAAAGAGAACCCACCGCTGCTGGGTAAAGCCGATGGTCAAATCTGCCACGTCGAGCGTTGGTTCGGCACGTTGCGGGCGAGACTCAGCCGCCTGGTGCGCCGGGCGTATTCCTTTTCCAAACACGCCGAGAACCACCTTGGCGCCACCCATCTTTTCATCACCAACTACAATCTCGCCCTTCAACAGAAAGCAACAGCTAGGTAATCACCGCCGGGATGGCTCTGGAAACTTCTCCCTGCCTGCAGGTCTTGCGTTCGCGGTCACGCGCACACGCGACGGCGCATCCACCCGGCGAGCCCGAGCGACGCCGCGACGCCGAGCATTCCTAGGGTGCCCGGCTCGGGCACCGCGGTGACGAGGATCTGGGTGTCCGTCACGGTCTCGGTGAGCGTCACGCCGCTGGCGAGGGTGGCGTTCGCCGTGTTGAACGTGAAGGTGCCCTGGGTGATGCTGCCCGCCGTGGCCAGGGTGAACTTGTCCCCGTTCTGGATGGTGTAGCCGCCTTCCGTGGCGATGTAGACCGTGCCGTTGAGGGTGAAGACGCCGCCGACGTTGATCTGGTCGGAGTTGTTGTTCCCGGCCACCTCCATGTAGAGGCTGCTGGTGGTGCCCGAGGAGAGCGTCAACGTGGTGTTGAAGGTCTCCGTGCCGATGGCGCCGACGCCCGCCGTGGCGGCGGTCAGACCGGTGCCGTTGCCCGGCGAGAGGCGACCGCCGACGCTGGTCGCGCCGTTGGTCGTGAAGGTGCCCGCCAGGGTGCTGAACACCGTGGCGCTGGCCGCGCCGATGCTCACCGTGCCTGGACCAAAGGCCGAACCGCTGGTGTTGTTGGCGTAGATCGCACTGCTGGTGCTGGCGATGCCGGTGTTCACGAAGCCGCCCGTGAAGGTGTTGCCGGTGGGACTATTGAAGGCGATCTCCCCGACGCCGCCCTTGGTCAACGCGCCATTGGTCACGTTGCCCGTGATGGTGGTCGTCGTCGTGTTGCTGACGTTGATCGTGTGAGCGCCTTCGAGGTTGAAGGTTCCCGTGAGATTCAGCGGCGCCGCGCCCCCGAAGGTCAGGGGCGCTGCCACCACGAAGTTGTTGGCGATGGTGCGGGCGGCGGTCCCCGATCCCTGAATCGTGCTCGTGCTGTTCGCAATGGTGATCGTGCCCGTGCCGAACGCCGTGTCCGAGCCGGCGACATAGGTGTTCGCCGAGGTGATGACGCCGCCGGTGAACGTGTTGTTGCCGTTGAGGGTCGTGGTCGTGCCGGCGCTGAGCAGCGTGCCCGGTCCGCTGATGTTTCCGTTGACCACCAGTCCATTGCCGCTGCCGTACAGCTTGAGGTCGCCTTCGAGATCGATGTTGCCGTTCATCGTCAACCCGACGCCGGTGAGATACGTGCCGAAGGCCGCGCTGGCGCCACCGCCGGTCGGGGCCACCAGCAGATTTCGGTTGAACGTGGTGGTGGCGGTCGGAGCCAACAGGACCGGGCCGGTGCCCCCGTTCAGGACAATCGCCGAGGTGTCCAGGCCGAAAGGACCAGCCGTCACGCCGTCGTTCGCCACCGCGCCCGTGAACTGGACGATGCCGGAGCTGCTCGGATTCGTGCCGCCGACGAGGGTCGTCGTCCCGGTGTAGGTGTTCGCACCCGAGATCGTGATGATGGAGGTGGTCGGACTGGCCACCGTGAGACCGCCCGAGCCGCTGAGCGCGCCGCTGATCGTCACCGGGCTGGTGGCCATGACGACCCCCCGCGCCGTGCCGAAGTTCAGGCTGGCGCTGACCGTGTCGCCTCCGGTGCCGGCGGTGGGTGAATAAAGGAACGCGCCGCTGGTGACGTTGATGGTGCCGCCCGAAAGGGTCGCGGCGGCCGCCGGGGCGAAGAGCACCGCGTTGGCCGTCGAGGTGGCGGGAGCGACGGTTGCCGCCGTGAGGCGGACGTTATCCGTCGCGTTGTTGCCCAAGGCGGTGGCGTATTCCGTCGTCGCCAAGGGCCGGAACCCGTTGGTGGGATCATACGTCACGAAGGAGCTGCCGACCGAATTTGCCACCGTGTTGCCGCCAGTCGTGCTGGCGGTCAGATTCCCGGCCACCCCGGGCACGATGGAGATCGTGGTGCTGCCAGCCGCGCCGCCGCCGCCGACCAGCGCGGGGCCCGCGCCGACGGTGATCGTGGCATTGCCCGCCCCGGGGGTCGCGCCCAGGTTCGTGCCGCGCACGAACAAAGCGGCACCGTTCTGAGTGGCGAGACTGGCGAAGTTCAGCCTGGAGCCTGCCGCGCCCGGAGCGACGTTGAGGGTGGTGACGCCGCTGGCCAGGGTGAGCGCGCCGGCGTTCTCCACCGAGGCGGTCGAGGCGTTGCCCGTCGTGGTCAGGAACACGCCGCGCGACGTGACCGGGGCGGTGTCGCCGAGGCGGTCGATGCCGGTGGTGCCCGAATTGTCTAGGGTGAGCGTGCCGGAGAGGTCGAGAGAACTGCTCGCGGCGATGGAGCCGTTGCCGCTCAGCGTCAGCGCGGTGGGGCTCACCGCCCCACCAAAGATGGTCGAGCCAAGGACCGTCGCGCCGGTGTAGGTGTTCTGGTTGGTCAGGGTGAGGACGCCGGTCGTCTGGTTCGCGTTGATGGTCAGCGGGCCGCTGCCGCTGATGACGCCGTTGACGGTCAACGGCGTGTTCTGGCTCAGCGTGCCGCCGTTGGCGCCCAGCGAGATGTTGCGCGCGGTCGTCAGGCCGCCCGAGAGGTTCATGAACAGGGTGCCGCCATTCATGGAGAGGTCATTGCCCGCACCGGTCGCGCCGAGGGTGGCGTCTCCGCTGGTCCCTCCCACGAAGAGAGTGCCGCCGTTGAGGTGCGTGCCGCCCGTGTAGGTGTTCGTGCCGGTCAGGGTGAGATTGCCGCTGCCCGTCATGGTCACCCCGGCCGTGCCGCCGCCGCTGATGGCGGCCTGCAGGGTGTTGTACGTGAAACTGAAGGTCAGGACCGTGTTGATCGGGCTGTCGAGGACATTGAGCGTCAGGCCGCTGGCCGCGGCGACGATCCCGCCGGTGCCGGCGCTCAGGGTGGTGCTGAACGGAGTGTTGTACGTGATGCCCGACAACGTCGTTGACACGTTCAACGCGAGGGTCTGGGTGGTGGCCAAAGTCCCCGCGACGCTGTTGACGGTGGGCAGGAACGTCGCCACCCCGCCGAGGTCCGGGTAGGTGCCGTCACCGGCGGTGATGTTCCAGGGTGCCGCGCTCCAGTTCGTGGAGGCCGTCAACTGCGCGCTGAGCGTGCCGCTGGTGGCCGTCGTGGCCGCCGGCAGCGGGCCGACGCGGGCAAAGGCACCAGAGCCCATTGTCCAGCCCTCCGGCCGGGCACTCCACAGTGGCGCGTCGTTCCAGGCAGGCGCGGAGAACCCGGCATCGAAGGGAAAGTCCTCCCAGGAGGCCCTGGCGCTCTTCTGCGCCTGCGCACCGGTCGCGCCGACGACGAGCAGCAGGCCCGCGAAACTGGCGCGGGTGAAGAACGCCTGAAAGGATTTTTTTGTGATTTTCATGAGTTGTTTGTTGCTTTAAAAAAGTGCTGCCTAGTGTTCCGGCAAGGTAGCTTCTGTGGGTGGATGGCGCGCTCCGCCGCGCCGTTGCTTGTTGTGCGGCGCAGCCGCCTTTTGATCCTTCTGGGCGGCTGCGCCGCAGGGGTTGACCAATGGCGCGGCGGAGCGCGCCATCCACCCACAGAAGCTACCTTGTTGAAGTACTAGAGCGCTACTCAAATTAGTTTGCCGCACTGGAATCTGGTTGTAGGGCGACGGTCCCCGTTGCCAGGGGGAAAGTCTCCACGGCAACGGGGACCGTCGCCCTACAATTTCTAGAGGCAGACTCAATTGAGTAGTGCTCTAGAACCCTGCTTCCCGCACGTTCCTCCCGCTCGATTCCTTCCACGAAGATAAATTGCCCCGGCTGATCCGCCGCCCTAAAAAGTCCGTCACTGTTTTCAGGCCCGCTTCCGTTTGCCACAGCCTGCCGGTTCGATTGGCCAAGGAGTGGCAGGGGACGGTCCCAGACACAAGGATAAAATGTTCTATTTTTCAGTTTGCTACTCCCGCCGGTTTACCTGGCGCCTTCGTTCGGTAACACGCGCTTATTCCCCAACCGCAGATTTTTTGGGTTTAGCCTGACGGCTCTCTGCCCGGAGCTTTTATAAAGCGATGTGCGCTGACCCCAGCGGTCTACGGGGCTGCCGGTGCTGCGGCGGCCGTAGCGATGTTTGGCACCAGGTTCAATCGGAAGATCGTCCCCGCCCCGTTGCCGCCAGCCAAGGTCGTGCCGAAGAAAGTGCCGGCCGTTCTACCACGGACAAGACCGGCCAGGGAATGCGCACCCCCGCCACTGCCCGTAGCGCCGAAGGTGTACAGCGTGGTGTAAGTGCCTCCGGGAGTGAGTGAGAAAATCGTGCCGTTGGCACTCGGAGTGCCCCGGTAAGTGGTGCCGTAGAAGTTGCCGTTGCTAGTCTGGACCAAGCTGGCCTCGGGATCCACGCCGTCGGTGTGTTGGTTGTTGGCGTTCGGCATGTCGAAGTTGTGCAGAATGGTCATCGCCCCCATGGAGGTGACCTTGAAGATGACACCAGCCCCGTAGGTGCCGCCGTAACCGGCCACGCCGTAGAAGTTGCCATCCTGCCCCTGGATCAACGCCTTGGTCGGAAACGCGCCGGTCGCGTTGTAGTTGCCACCATCCAGCGCGGCGAAACTATCCAGAGTGAGGAAGCCCCCCGCCGGCGTCATCTGAAAAACCGTGCCCGTGTCATTCACGCCGCCAAAGCGGGCCACACCGTAGAAGTTGCCGTCCGCGCCCTGGACCAAGCCCCCGCTGGGATAAGAGCCGTCGCTGTTGACACCATTTGACCCCGCACTGAACGTGTAGAGTGTCGTCACGGCTCCCGCCGAGGTCGCCTTGAAAATCGTGCCGTTGCCGTAAAGACCACCCGCCGTGGCGGTGCCGTAGAAGTTGCCGTCCTGCCCCTGGACCAGGGCGGCGTAAGGATACGCGCCGCTCCCGTTGCCAGAATCGGACTCCAACGGCTCAAAACTGCTCAAGGCGGTAAAGGTACCCGCCGGCGTGATGCGGAAGATCGTGCCGGTGGCTCCGCTGCCTCCACCCGAGGCCACGCCGTAGAAATTCCCGTCGCTGGCCTGCACGAGCCCCCCGTTCGGAAATGATCCGTCGGCGTTGGTAAAATCGTTGGCCTCGGCACTGAAGGTGTGCAGCACGGTGACGGCTCCGGCGGGCGTCATCTTGAAGACGGTGCCGTCGCCATACGCGCCACCGACGTTGGTCGTGCCATAGAAGTTGCCGTCGCTCCCCAGAATCATCGGCGCATCGGACTTCGCCCCCTCGGCGTTGTAGGCGAGACCGAAGTTCGCCAGCGTGCTGAAAGAACCATCCGGCGCGAGCGCGAAGCACGTGCCGCCGCTGTGCACACCGCCGAGGCCGGTCACCCCGTAGAGGTTGCCGGTGGCGTCCTGTACCAGGGCGTTGCTGGGTCCCTGTCCATCGACGCTTTCAAAGGCATGCAGAAGCGTGAACGCGCCCGCCGGGGTAATCTGGAAGACCGAACCTACCCCAAAGTCGCTCCCGCTCTTGGCCACGCCGTAGAAGTTGCCGTCACGCCCCTGGAGCAAAGCGGCGCCGTGACCGGTGCCGTCGTCGCTGCCGAAATCGTGCAGGTCGGTCAGCGTCCCGGCGGGGGTGAGTTGGAAGAACGTGCCCTGCCCGCTGGCGCCGCCGGAGTTGGAGAGACCGTAGAAGTTGCCGTCACGGCCCTGGATCAGCGCGGCGGTCGGTTTCGCGCCTTCCGTGTTGATCGAACCGGCCGAGGTGTTGACCACGGCGGCGAAGCTGTGCAGGGTCGTGAAAGCACCTGCGGCCGTGATGTTGAAGGCCGTGCCCTGGGCATTCGCGCCGCCCGCGCTGGTCAGGCCGTAAAAAGTGCCGTCCGTTCCCTGGACCAGGCTCCCGTAGGGAGACACGCCGTCGGCGTTCTTGGAGGCGCCGTTCACCGCGGTGAAGGAGTACAGCGTCGTCAGCGTTCCGCCCGGACTCATCGTGAAAACGATGCCTCTTCCGTTGGCTCCGCCGGAACTGGCCACGCCGTAGAAGTTGCCGTCGGTTCCCTGGATCAACCCGGACCGGGGATATGCCCCACCCACGTTGACGTTGTTGGAACCCAGCTTGGCAAAGCTGACGAGCGTCGTGAAGGAACCGGCCGGCGTGACCTTGAAGATCGTCCCCGTGTTGTTCGCTCCGCCCTGCAGGGCCGTGCCGTAGAAGTTGCCGTCCGTGCCCTGGACGAGCTTCGTGCTGGCCCCGGTGCCGTCCACGTTGTTCCCCAGATTGTCCGTCGCGCTGAAGCTGTACAGCGTCGTCAGGTTTCCCGTCGGCGAAAGCTTGAAAATGGTCCCTGTGTTGTTCGTCCCTCCGGCGGAAGACACCCCGTAGAAGTTGCCGTCGGTTCCCTGGATCACGGAGCCGGGGGTTTGGCTGAGGGCCACGAGAGTGGAAAACGGATGGACCACCGTGACGGAGGCGCCCCGCACCTGCCCGCCGAGGAAGGCGGACGCCAACCCGAGCAAACACAGGCTCCAGACCGCCGGCGAGCGCCTCGGGACCATCACGGGCCGTGCGCCGCGGCCGGAACCCGCGGCAGCCGGAGCGGCCGGGCGGCTTCGGAACGAACTTTCCGCACCGGCAAAGGAGCGGGGAGAGAAAACAGGCGTCCAGCGATGTACCATGGGAATTGGAGTGTCTCGAAAAGTTAACGTCCTTGTCTCAGAACGGCACCGGGGCCGACCGTCTTTCGCGGCGTACGCCGGGGAGTGATCTGGCCTGCCCTTTTTACCGTCCCGCACGTGTTCGTCCGTCCGGGCGATAGAAGTCGAGCCGGACGGGTTGACGAACCCTTGCTACTCTATTTCAGGTTTTCCCGCGAGAACCGTTCAGGAATTCGAAGAAATCACCAAATACAGCCATTTTCAAAAGTATCGAGCACCCAGGCTGACAGATTGTAGGGCGACGGTCCCCGTTGCCGGGACGGGTAGGCTTCCTTCCAACGCGGCCCAAGCGCCACGGCAACGGGGACCGTCGCCCCACAATCCAGAGTGGTTGCCGCACTGCTTGATCATTCTGCGAACGGCTGTAGCCTGCGAACCCGACCATGGCAGAGCTTCTGCCCTGAGTCCACGGCAAAACCGGGAGGTCAGCGCAACCGCGGCGCGAGGCGCGCGGTCAGCGCCCCGAAGCGAGGATCTTTGCGCAGCGGGTCCCAGAGGGGATTGAGCACGAGGTCGCCGTACGTCATGCGATACCACCAGTTGCGGCCGGCGGGCTGGCTGGCGAGTGGGTTGAGCAGGGCAAAAGCCGATTCGGCCTCATCCAGCCAGGCGTAGATGATCGCCAGGTTGCAGGCCAGCGCCGGTGCGAGCGTGGCGGATTGGGCGGCAGGCATCATCTCGACGGCGAGCCGGCCCTCGCGCACGGCGTCCTCCCGCCGGCCCAACTGGGCGTCGATGAGCGCCAGGACACTGGTGCGGGCGGGATCAGTCGGGTTCATCTGCACGGCCCGGACCGCCCCTTCCCGGGCCGAGGTCAAGGCGGCCAGGGCGGCGCCGGCGTCGCCGCGCATCCGGGCGGCCTCGAACGCGAACCAATCGGCCGGGTACGGAAAGCCGTTCATGCTGAACTGTGGCTGCCCGCTCGCGGCCAGCACCCGGGAAATGCCATCGGGGTCCCGCGCGAGGAAGGCGAGCACCAGCCGGGACTCGTCGTACGGGTCGGAAGCCGAGGCCCTGGCGGAACGATCCGCGGCGGGCAGGGCCGAGCGCAACAGGCCCAGGTCCGCGCTCTGCTCCAGGGAGATGACGGCCCCGACCACGCAGCTCCCGATGGCCCGGTTGCCGGTCGCCAGCGCGATGCACTGCGCGCAGGACTGCGTCGCCTCGTCGTAGCGCCGCAGAGCGCGGTAGGTGTTCGTCAGATCGAGAAAAGCCGTCGCGTCGTCCGGACTGAGCGTGGCCGCCTCGCGCAGTTCCTGGATCGCCTCGTCCCAATGGCCGGCGGCGCGCGCGAGATTGCCGAGCAAATGATGGACGGACGGATCGTTCGGCAGCGTGCGCCGGGCGAGTTCCGCCTCCCCCCGCGCTTGCTCGTCGTCATGATTGACCATGTGGAAATGGAAGGCCGCCGCCCAGTGAACCAGGCCCCCGTCGGGATCGAGCAAGCGCGCTTTCTGCAGGGCGGCTTCCGCGAGGGCGCGGTGATCGACGGCCTGTTCCGCCGGGCTCTCGTCAAACCGCGCCGGGCCAAACTGATCGTGGCTGGTGGCCAGGTCGCAATAAGCCGGCACGAAGTTCGGATCGCGGGCCACCGCGGCCTCCAGCCAGGCGACGTGTTCACGCAGGGCCCGGCGGAGGTCGTTGGGGCTGTCGAGCAACGCGGGTCCGGTCACCGCGCGCAGGTAGAGAGCGTAGGCGGCCAAATCCGTGGTGAGCACCCGGTCCACGAGCGCCAGTTCCGCCGGCGTCGGTGTGACCCCAAGCCGGGCAAGCACCTCGCGGGCGGCCTCGGTCTCGGCCGGCAGGGTTTGCGCCAGCGGCCGCTCGTAGACGGCCTGCCACACCGGCGCGTTGGACGCCCCGCCGGTGCCGCACAGGCGCAGCCGGAGCGTGAGGTTTCCGCCCGCGTGGCTCACGCTGCCCTTCAGCAGGTAGCCGACGCCGAGCGCGGCGGGGCTTTCCGACTGCGCGCGTTGCGCCGCCGCGTTCCCGAGGCTGACCAGCTTCAACGCGCCGACCCGCGCCAGCTTGTCCGCGATCCTCTGGCGCATCCCCGGAACGAGCAGGGGGTCCGCCGCGTCCGCGTCCAGATCCTCGAACGGCAGCACCGCGACCGAGGCGGTGCGCGGCGGGCGCGCCGGCGGCGCGGTGGACCGGGAAGAGATCCAGGCGCGGGCGGACGGGCCGAGCAGCAATCCCGCCGCCGCCAGCGCGCCAGCGAGACGGGGAACCCTGCGGCGGCGCGCGGCCAACCGCTGCTGGCAACGATGCAAGGCAGCGCTGAGTTCACGCGCCGACTGCAACCGCTGGGAGGGATCGGCGGTGAGCATCGCCTGCAGGAGTTCGACCACCGGCGCGGGAACCCCCGACGCGGTCAATTGCCCCACCGGCAGGGGCTGGCCGGTCTGCTGCGCGTGGATTTTGTCGAGGCTGTCGCCCGTGAAGGGGGTCCGGCCGCAGAGCAGGAACCACAGGGTGACCCCGAGCGAGTAGATGTCCGAACTCGCGTCGATGCGCCGGTCCCCTGCCCGCGCGAATTGCTCCGGGCTCGCGTAAGCGGGCGTTCCGACGAAGCCGTCGCGGGTGTGCTCGGCCCCGAGGAACGGCCCGGCGCTCACCGCCTTGGCCAGCCCCCAGTCGATCACCTTGACCCGGGGATCCGCTCCAGCTGGCTGCGCGACGATCATGAGATTGGAAGGCTTGAGGTCGCGGTGCACCACCCCGCAGGCTTCCGCCGCCGCCAGGGCACTGGCGATCTGCCGGGCGAGATCGAGGGTGGACCTCACGCTGAAGGGCCCCTCCCGCTGCACCCGGGCCTGGAGCGTTTCGCCCTCGATCAACTCCATCGCATAAAAGCACTCCCCTTCCTGTTCGCCGTAAAAGGACACCGCGGCGACATGGGGATGCGAGAGCCCGGCGGCCACCCGCGCCTCGCGCAGGAAGCGCGCCCGCGCCGTCGGATTTCCGGCCACCGTTTTGTCGATGATCTTCAACGCCACGGTGGTGGCGAGCACCGTGTCCCGCGCGCGGTAGGTCGTGGCGGTCGCACCGGAGCCGAGTTCCACGGGCAAGCCGTCCATGCCGATGACCAGCTCGAAGTGGCCGTAACGGGTTGTCGGCAGTGGCGGCTCTTCCTCCGAGGGAAAATCAAGCCACGGGTCCTGCTCCGCCAGGAGGGCAAAACTGGCCAGGCAGCGCAGGCACTCCCCCCGGCGGCCGCGCTGCCCAATCGGCCAGTGGCATTTCGCGCACGGTTCGCCCCAACCGCTCTGGACACTGGCGGACGTCATCCGGTTTGCCGACGCCGGTCCGGTGGGACGATGGAGCGGTCTGAAGAGCATGAGAACGAGGGAACCCGGTGCTTTACGCCGGCGGATGCTTAATGCAAGAGCAACTGAAAAAGGTAGTTGAGTTCGTCCTCGATCTCGGCCGGGTCCGACACGGTCTGCGCCACTTCCTCGCGCAAGGACTCGCGGTAGCGTGCCCGCAGCCGCCGCAAGGCGCTGCGCACGCTGTCCACCGGCACGCCGAGCCGGACGGCGACCTCGTGCGGACGGGGGGGCGCGGTGGACCCGCCGACCAGGAAGGGCTTGAGTTCCGCCAGCCACCGGGCCTGGCCTTCCGTGGTGAGCGCGTCGTGCAAACGCTCCCACGCCCGGCCGACGAGAGCGGCGGCCCACGTCTGGTCATAGAACCGGGTGTCGCCCAGGTGGTCGCCGGCCGCGAGCGCCGCTTCCGATTCGGCCAGGTGTTCGTCCATGGACACGATCTTGCGGCCGCCGCCGCGCTTGAGAGCCCGGGCACGGTCGGCTTCGTCGGCCAGGAAATGCTGGAGGGAGCCGAGCAGGAAAGTGCGCAGCCGGCCCTGCTGCCGGTCGGCGCGGCGCAAGGAGTTTTGTTGGAGCAGGTGCGCGAGAAAACCCTGCGTCAGATCCTGGGCGTCGCTGGGCGGATATCCACGCCGGCGCAAAAACGTGTAGAGCGGCGGCCAGTACAACTGGCAAAAACACGCGAGCGCATTCCGCGCGGTTTCCGGAGCCTGGCTTTGCGCGGCGAGGAGAACCATGTCCCAGCGCGTCGACGCGAAAGCAGCCCCTCCCTCCTGCAGCGTGCCCGGGACACTTCTCACAAACCCCAGCATAGCGTGAAGCCCACTGATCTGACAAGATCGAAGTGCCCCGGGTGCAGGCAGCGCCAGCTGCCGGTCGTCCCAACCAGGGTCTCGGTGACCAGTGCGAGCCGTTTCGTATTTTCTGGAAGGCGTTTCGTGGCAGGGATGGTTATCTAGAAAAATCGCGGAAACGGCTTGGAGGGCGAGCGGGACTTTGGTTGGGACGGCACCGGCGGCGAAGAGCACGGCCGGAGGACCGCCCCTGCGCGGGTTTGGGCAACTCAAGGTTGCTGCGCGGCTTGGTTCACGCGGCGTAACGTGCGGCAGCGCAGCATCTCGGCGGCATGTTGCCGGGCCCGCTCCCGGTCCCTCTTCGGCCCGTGGTAGAGCCGGGCCAGGCAGCGGTGCGGGAACGGCTCGTCAGGTGCCAGCGCCACGGCCTGCTCGAACGCCCGGATCGCCCAGTCCACCTGTCCGGTGCGCGCCAGCGCGATGCCCAGATTGGTGTGGGTTTGCACCCGGTTGTGCTGCAGCGAGGCCGCGCGCATGTGCTCGTACACCGCGTCCTCATAGTGTCCCTGGCGGCGCAGGGCAACCCCCAGCCCGTCGTGGGCCTGCGCGCTGTACTCGTCGCGCTCCAGAACCCGGCGGAAAGCCGCTTCGGCCTCGAGCAGCATCCCGCAACGCAGGTAGGTCTGGCCGAGGGCCAGCGAAAGGGCAGGCGTTTGCATCTCCTCCGCGCGCAGGGGTTCCAGCCAGCGCAACGCCTCCTCGGTATCCCGCAGCCGCAGTTTGGCGCGGCCCATCAACAGGCGCGCCGCCGGCGCGGCGGCATCGCCCTCCAGCAGCGGCGCGACCACCGCGGCCGCCTCGTCCGACCGACCCAACGCCAACAGGCTGGCGGCGAGGTGGGTGCGCACCGGCGGCTGGTCCTGTTCCGAGAGCATCTCGCGCAGCAAAGGCTCCGCCAACGCCGGCCGGCTGGAGGTCAGGTACACCTGCGCCAGGTTCCAGCGCCGGTCCCAGCGGGCGGCGGCCGCCATCTTCGCCGGATCATCGTCGGCTGGCAGTTCAATGTAGCCCAGGGCGGCGAGTTGTTCCATCGCCTGACGCGCCGCCCAAGGGTCGGCCTCGTCGGCCGGCACGCCCCGGTGCATCCCGTCGAGCGGGTGCGGCGCTTCGTAGGACGCGACCCGATCCGCCGCTGGCGGCGGACCGACGAAAAGGTTCGTCAGCGCGCGCCCGTCCATGTCGTCGGGTACGGGCACCCCGAGCAGGGTCAGCACGGTCGGCGCGAGGTCCAGCAGCGTGGCCCCGCGGATGATCTCGTCGCGCCGGATCGCCGGACCCGCCGCGACGAGGATGCCCTGTTCGCGGTGCCAGGCGACGGGGTTCATCTCGGGACCGAACTTCTCGCCCGGCTCGCGCGTGTGGCGCGCCACCGGCGGACGCAGCCCGTCGCTGTGGAAGCCGTGGTCGGAGAGGATGAGCACCGTCGTCTCCGGACCCACCAGGCCAAGGAGCCGTCCCAGCAGCATGTCGTGGAACCGGTACACGCCTGTGACCACCGGGCCGAAGAGTTTGGCGTCCTCCGCGCTGACGTGCGCCATGGCCGGCGGGTGGTACTCCATGAACCCGTGGCACGCGTGGTCGATGGTGTCGTAGTACACGGCCAGCAGGTCCCAATTCTCCTGCGCCGCGAGGTAGGTGGCGGCGTTCTGGATGCTGGCGCACTTGGCCAGCAGGCTCGCCAGCATGCCCAGGCGCGGGTCTTCCCGGTCGTCCGGCACCACCCCCGCGAGGAAGGGGAGGATCTGCCGCGGGGTGATGTCCCGAGGCAGCACGCGGAACGACTCTGCCAGTTCGTAAAGCTCGGGCGGATGGACGGCGCGCGGGTCCAGCGGCGCGATCTCTCCGCCGGGCCGATGGACGATTTCGCTGAAGTGGTTGGTGAACACCGTCCCGGCGATGGGTTCGGCCGGGTGCGAGGCGAACCAGTTGACGACCGCGGTGCGCCGTCCGGCTTGCCCGAGGAGGTTCCACAGGGCTTTCGCGCGGCGGGAGGTCGAGGAGACGGGCCGCGCCCCCCGGCCGTCCGGCAGCGGCTCGGTGAAGCCCAGGATGCCGTGTTTGTCCGCGCGCTTGCCGGTGGCGATGGAATTCCAGAGGATCGGCGAGATGACCGGGTGCAGCGTGGCCAGGTTGCCGCTGCTGCCACCCTCGACGAGCGCCTTGAGCACGGGCATCTCGCCGGCGTCGATGAGCGGGTGGATGATCTTCCAATCCGCGGCGTCCCAGCCGAGGAGCAGGACGCGTTTGGTCAGAGGTTCGGACATCACGGGAGATGAAATGGCCCGGCCGCTGCCGCGGCAAGGGAAATGCCCGCTCCCGGGCGAGCGCGCGGGATCAGGCGCCGCCCACCCTCAGCCGGGCGGGCGCGGGATCAGGCCGCCGGCTGCGTGGCGTCCGCTTTGCGCCGGCGGCAGGCCGCCATGCCCGCCGCGCCCGCCACCCCGAAGGCCAGCGTTGCCAGCGAGCCCGGCTCGGGCACCGCGCTGACGACGATGGGCATGCCCGCCGCCGTCTCGTAGTACGAGCCGAGGTACGTGATCGTGCACGACGCGTCCGCGTTGGTGCTGCCCGTCAACGCGACGTTGAACTCCGCGTAGCCGTAGTGGAGTCCGTCGTTCTCCATGAATTTGAAACCGCTGTAGCCGATGGTGGAAAACTGGCCTGAGTTGACCCCGTCCTGACGCTCCTCCAGGAAGGTGTAGTTGCCGTTTTGGTATTTGAACTGGGTTGTGGGTCCGACGCTCGTGCCGGGCGCAAAGTTGGTCGCGAAGGCGACCTTGCTGAAAATGCCGGCGTACCGGAGATAGGTGCTGGCCACCCCGTTGCCGGTGGTAGGGGTATTGTACCCGGCAAAGCCCCCGAAGGAATCTGCGTTCGGCACGCCGTACTGTGGCGTGGCAGGGAAAGTGCTTGAACCTAGCAGGAGATCGGGGGTACCGTTGCCGTCAACGTCCCACCGCTCGTGGTCCAGACCGTTAATTGCTGTCGAGTGGAGAACGAGCGATGCAGGAGCCATTCCGGCGACCACCGTGCCGTAAGCCTGGGTGGTGCCGGCCAGCGCGACCGCCCCCGTTAACCCCTTGATCGCCAAAGAACCTGCTGTGTGTTTGTCCATAAGTGCGTCTTGATATTAAGATTGAGCCGGAGCGTCAACGGAAATCTCTCATCGTGTGTTGCCCGCGTCTGGGTCCGCCGCGTGGACGGTGTTTCCCTCGTCAACCGACTCTGTCCGACTCAGGCGTCCGCTTTGCGCCGGCGGCAGGCCGCCATGCCCGCCGCGCCCGCCACCCCGAAGGCCAGCGTTGCCAGCGAGCCCGGCTCGGGCACCGCGCTGACGACGATGGGCATGCCCGCCGCCGTCTCGTAGTACGAGCCGAGGTACGTGATCGTGCACGACGCGTCCGCGTTGGTGCTGCCCGTCAACACGCTGCTGAACTCCGCGTAACCGTAGTGCAGCGCGCCGCTCTCCAGGAACCTGAAACCGATGAAGCCGGTCGTGTTCGGGAACTGCCCGTTGGTCGTGGCGCCGTAGCGGTTGCCGAGAAAGCCGTAAGCATTGTTGAGCCCCGTGAACGCGCTGGTGGAACCCACCACGGCACCGGCCGCGAGGTCCGAGCAGTAGATCGTTTTTCCGAACACCGGACTGTAGCCGGCATAACCGACCGCCATTTCCATAGGGGAAATCCCGTTGACGCTGGTGATCGAGTCCGGCCGCTGCAGCGGCGGCTGCCCACCGGCCCGGAAGACCACCGCACCGATGGTGAAGTCGAGAGTGCCGTCACCGTCGATGTCCCAGGCGGTAAAGCCTCCGGTGTGGCCGGCCGTGCCGGTGCCGGTGACCACCGTCGTCAACGGCAGTTGCCCGGCGACGATCGCACCATAAGCCTGGGTGGCGCCGGCCAGCGCGACCGCCCCCGTTAGCCCCTTAATCGCCAAAGAACCCGCCGTGTGTTTATCCATAAGCTGCCGAGGAGTATAGGTTTTACGCGGAGGGGTCAACGGGAAATTGCGTCTCGCAGACGGTGGAGAACGGTCACCGGGCGATTACTTGTTGTTGGATGGCTGCACGGTGGTGACTTGAGAGCGAGTGCCCGGCTGCAAATCACCGGGGCCAATCAAAAATTCGTGGTGTTAAGCTGGTGATTGCTTCGTCCCTCCCGGGAGCGATGAGCAAGACCAACGTTGCAGCAGTCTCCAAACTGATTGCGCCCTTGGAGGGGCACGCGCCGTCGTACCCCGCTTCGTCGGCAGAGGCAGAACAGCCAGGGGCACGACGGCGCGTGCCCCTCCAAAGCCTGGCCAGCACAATAGCCAGGCTCCCTCATTTTGAAAACGGCTGCAACACCGCCGAAAAAGTCAAGATTTTCCCCGGGTAAACTTGCGGTAAGTCTTCGTAAGCATCAGGTAATATCATCTTTTCGTTGAGGAATTTACCCCATTTGCCAAACCGGACCCATGCAGCAGACGAGCGGAGGGCGATGATATGTTAGGTAGATCATCTGTTCCTGATCATGGCCACTCTCCTACATGATGGTGAAGCCGAGCGGCTCGCCGCTTTGCAGGCCTATGGAGTTCTGGACACGCCGCCCGAAGCGAGTTTCGAGCATATCACCTCGGTAGCAAGCCGGCTTTTCAAGGTGCCCATCTCCGCGGTTACCCTCGTGGATGCGGACCGGCAATGGTTCAAGTCCATCCACGGACTGGATATATGTGAAACCTTCCGGGAATCCTCCTTTTGTTCACATGCGATGTGGGGGGACAACGTGATGGTCGTACCCGACGCCACCCTCGATCCAAGGTTTGCAGAGAACCTTCTTGTCACGGGCGAGCCTTACATCCGTTTCTACGCGGGAGCACCCTTGCACACCCCCGAAGGCCAGGCTCTGGGCGCCCTCTGCTTGATTGACCGCCGTCCCAGGCAATTCAGCCAGGCGGAGCGGCAGATGCTGACCGAACTGGCTTCCCTGGTGGAGGACGAACTGCTTTTACGCCGCGTCGCCAAAGAGCTGCATACGGAGACTCTCCGGCGCCAGGACGCGGAGGCGGCGCTCGACGAACAAAGCTTACCCGCCGCATCCTCTCGCCCCCCCACCGGGAACCCGGCGGCAGAGCACGACGAAGAAATGTCTGCCGCCATTTTGCCCCCCGTCGGGGACGCGGCGGCTGACGTCCATGTTCCCGCGCAAGCCGACCGTTTCCGGCACATCGTCGAAGCCGCCAGCGACGCGATCTTCGTGTACGATCTCCAGGGCCGCTTCGTGGATGTCAACACGGCGGCGTGCAAGCTGGTTGGCTACGAGCGCGAGGAACTCCTGCATTTGCGGGTGGGCGACATCGAAATCAGCTTCGATCCGGCCAAAGGCTCCAGGCGTTGGCAAGAAATGGAATTGGGAGAGGCGGTCACCATGGAAGGCTTTGCCCAACGCAAGGGCGGCAGTGCTTTCCCCACGGAAGCGCGGATCAGCGTGGTGGAGACGGACGGTGAGCGTTTTCTGCTCGCCCTGGTGCGTGACACGACCGAACGCAAACAGGCCGAGCGTTTGCTGCAGGTGCGCGCCCGGCAGCAACGAAAGGTCGCCCAGCTTGGTGTAAAAGCTTTGCAGGGCGAGAAAGTGGAGGCCCTCCTCGATGAAGCCGTCGCGGTCGTCGCCGACGCCTTGGACGTCGAGATCTGCCGCGTGCTCGAGCACGTGAAAGAACGCGGCGAGCTGGTTACTCGCGCCGGCTTGAACCTGCCCGACCACGAGCGCGGCCAGCGTGCCGCCCCCGACAGCCCGAATTTTGCCGCCGGCCACGTCCTTCGCACGGGGCATGCCGTGATCATCGAAGATGTTCAGAAAGATGAACGGTTCGAACCCAGTCCCTGGCTGAAAGCGAGTGGCGCCGTCAGCGGCTTGCACGTCTCGGTCGGCGGCGATGGCAGCCACTCACCGCAGTATGGCATCCTGGCGGCCTACACCCGGGAGCGGCGCGAGTTCACCGAGGATGACGTGTCGTTTGTCCAATCGATCGCCAACGTGCTGGCGGCGGCCATCACGCGCCAGCGCGCGGAAGACGCGCTGCGTGCCGTTGAGGTGCGCTATGACCGGATCGCCGCGCACACTCCCGGCGTCGTTTACCAGTGCTTGCTGCGCGCCGACGGGACGCTGGCGGTTCCTTTCATCAGCGAGAGCTGCCGCACGCTGTACGGGCGGGAACCAAAAGAGATTCAGGATCGTCCGGAGTTGATGGTGGAATGCGTTCATCCCGATGAGCGGTCCGGCTTTGTGGAAGCCATGTACCATGTCAAGCAGACGCTGACGCCGCTGCGCTGGCAGGGCCGTCACCTTTTGCCGGACGGCGAAATCCGTTGGGTGCGTTTCGAGTCCCGGCCCGAACGCCTGCCTGACGGGGGCGTGATCTGCGACGGCATCATCGTGGACGTGACCGAAGAAGAGGAGCGCAAGGAAGCACTCCGCCAGAGTGAGCAGCGTTTCCGGCTGGCCAATTTCCACTCGCCCTTCCCGGTGATGCTGCACGCCGATGACGGCGAGATTATCCAGATCAATGATGCCTGGACCCATCTCACCGGCTACACGCCGGAAGAAATTCCTACCGTGGAGGACTGGCTGCGATTGGCTTATTCTTCGGAGGAGACCAGGGAGGAAGTACGTCACTTTATTGCCCAAACATGGGAGCGTGTCGGCGTGGCCCAATCTCCCGGGCGGAGTGTCCGGTGCGCGAACGGCAAAGAGCGCATCTGGGATTTCAACGGAGTAAACCTGGGGCGGCTGCCGGATGGACGCTGGCTTCGAATGAGTATGGCGGTTGACGTGACCGAGCGCCATGAGCAGGAAGAGGCGCTCCGGTTGGCCAAGAAAGAAGCCGAGCGGGCCAATAGAGCAAAGAGCGTGTTTCTCTCGCGCATGAGCCACGAGTTGCGCACGCCGCTCAACGCCATCCTCGGCTTTGGTCAGCTCCTGGAGATGAGCCGATTGGATGAGCAGGATGCCGACAGCACGCGGCACATTCTCAAGGGCGGCCGCCATCTCCTCGGCATGGTGGACGAAGTGCTTGATCTCGCGCGGGTGGAAGCGGGTGAACTCAGCCTGAAAATCTCGACGGTGCGTTTGGACAAACTCCTGCCGGAGTGTGCGGGTCTGATGGCGCGCATGGCGCAAGCGCGCGGCATTACTTGCAACGTGACGGTCCCCCCCGCCTCCTGGATGCCGGTACGGGCGGACGAGCAACGCCTGCGCCAGGTGCTGCTCAACCTGCTTTCCAACGCCATCAAATACAACCGGGAAGGCGGCCAGGTGAATCTGAGTTGCCAGCAGACGCAAGACGGGTGGGCGCGCCTGAAGGTCAAAGACACGGGCGCGGGCATCACGGCGGAAGGATTGGGGCGTTTGTTCGTACCGTTCGAGCGTTTGGGGCAAGAGTTGGGTGAGGTGGAAGGCACGGGGTTGGGGCTGGTGGTATCCAAGCAGTTGATGGAAGCGATGGGCGGCAGCCTCCACGCGAAAAGTCAGGTGGGTGAGGGCAGCACGTTTTGGGCGGACCTGCCGATGGCGGCGACCAATACCGAGCCAAAGGATAGCGTGGCCGTGCACAGCCTCGAACCGGCGAAGACGCGAAAGGACCCGTCTGCTGCCACCGTGCTCTACATCGAGGATAATGCTTCCAACGTGCAGGTCATCAAGACGGTCATCGAGCGCCTGCGGCCCCGGTGGCGACTCCTTTTGGCGCGGGATGGGCAGAGCGGCTTGCAACAAGCTCGCGAACATTCGCCCGATATCATCCTACTCGACCTGCAACTGCCGGGGATGAACGGCGATCAGGTGTTGGCGGAGGTGCGAAAGGATCGGCACATCAGACAGATTCCCGTTTTGTTGCTGAGTGCCGACGCGACGAAGGATAGCCGTGACCGGCTGCTGGCGCTCGGCGCGAACGATTATCTCTCTAAACCGTTCGGTATTGCCCATTTGTTGGAGCGGCTCGATGCTCTTCTGTTGGTGCCTCACTCATAGAGCGGTTTTCATTCCGGTTGAGAGCCGGGAGGGACCCGGCGTTTGCTTATCTGTCATCCTGAGCGAAAGCGAGTCCGCGAGCGTAGTCGAAGGACCTTCCGCCGCCGGAGGCAAACGGCTCACGGGCCAGGGCAAGCTCTCACCTGTAAGGGATCTCTGGCTGCCGCCGGCCGGAAGATCCTTCGACTACGCTCGCGGACTCGCTTTCGTTCGGGATGACAGATAAGCAAACGCCGGGTCAATTCCGAGAGGTGGTATCAATCGTCCCGGAAATGGCTGTAGGGCCACGGAGGCCATCTTACGGTGATGTCTGGGTCCGATAAATTTCAACGGTTGGGTCCGGCCGGGGTTGTAGGACCATCAGCCGCAGGCGGAAGCTCGGGCCGCTGCTTCTGGAAGAGGAGCTGCCCAATCCGCCGCCCGTCCGCCTGTTCAACGGTCACCAGATAATCATCCACGTTGACCTGCTCTCCCTGGTGCGGCAGGTGTCCGAAGCGCGCGGTGATGAAGCCGCCCACGGTGCTCACGTCGGCGCTCTCCCAGGGGACGCCAACCAGGTCACGCAACTCGTAGAGACCCAGGCCGCCCTCCGCCCGGAACTCATAGTCGCTCAGCCGGTGAAACTCGCTTCGTTCCGCCCCAAACTCGTCGGGTTCCTCGCCGATAACCTCGGAAACCACGTGCTGCAAAGTGACGATGCCCACGTTGGTACCGTATTCGTCCACGACCACCGCCAGGTGCGCCCGCTGCCGACGGCAGAGGGGTAACAGTTGCTCCAGGGGCATGGATTCCGGCACGGCCACCAGTTCTTTTTTGATTCCCGTCAGGTCAGGGTCGGCCGCGTCGAGCAACCCAAATATATCTCGCAAATGGATCAATCCGATCGTGTGGTCAAAGTCGCCTTCGCAAAGAGGAAAACGGCTGTGCCCGGCGGCCTTGATGCGGTGGAGATTGTCCTGGAAGGGGAGTTTGGCATCCAGGAAGACGACTTCCGCCCGGGGCGTCATCACCTCGCGCACCAGCAACTTGCGCAGGTCGAAGGCGTTGGTGACGATTTCCTTGCTCACCCCGGAAATCTCCTCCGACCGGGCGCTCTCGTTGACGATGAGCCGCAGCTCATCTTCCGAATGGACTTCGTCCCCCTCCCGCACGGGGGCCAGGCGGAACACGTGCAAAAGCGTCCAGTTGGTGACCGCGTTGAGCGACCAGATAAAGGGGCGGAACAATCCGTAAAAGAGCCGGAGCGGCCGGCTGATCAGCAGCGCGGTCGGCAGGGCCTTGCGGATGGCGAACGACTTGGGGGCGAGTTCGCCCAGGACGATGTGCAGGACGGTGATGAAGGTGAAAGCCAGCACGAACGACGCCGTGTGGATGACCGCCGGCGAGCCGGCACGCGCGAGCGCGAAAAGCGGCTCGATCATGCGGGCGACGAACGGCTCCCCGATCCAACCGAGCCCGAGGCTCGCCAGGGTGACCCCCAGCTGGGTGGCCGAAAGGTAGGCGTCCAGGTTCTCGATCACCTTGCGGGTGGGGCCGGCCCTGCTGTCACCTTGATTGAGGATGGCGTCGAGCTGGCTCGCGCGCACCTTGACGATGGCAAACTCGCTGGCGACGAAAAAGCCGTTCAGCAGGACCAGGAGCAGCACCGCCGAAAGTTTGAGGACGAGTGGGCCGGGAGATTCCCAGCTCACGGCCGGCGCTTCGACGGCCGCCGCCACGGTGGCCAGGAAGGAAAATGTTTCCATAAAGGCGATTTATCCTACCGCGCAGGGCGCAGCCCGGATACCGGTTTCTTTGCCACCGGCCCATGCGACGCGCCGGGCTTAGACGACCACCAGATCGACGTTCTGTAGTTCCTGCAGCAGCTTCTCGTGCAACGAGGGGCGCAGCCGGCGCCAGAACGGGCGCTCGCCCGGGCGGCCCACCACGAAGTGGGTCACTCCGTACTCGCGCGCAAAGTCGATGAGCGCCCCGGCCACTTCCTCGCGTTTGAGCACGATGACCATGCCTCCCATGCGCTGGGCCGTTTCCAGGGCTTCGCCGATGGCGCGCTGGACCTCGGCCGTGATGAACTGGGGAGCTTCGCCGGGGGTGCGGACGTACACCGCGTACCAGGGAGCGTTGAGCTGCGAGGCCAGGCGCGCCGCCTTGCGCAGGATCGCTCCCGGGTCCGGACCCCCGCTGCTCAGGGCAACGGCCACCTGGCCCACCCCGCCGGGAACGTGCTCCTGTCCGGAAGGCTCTTCGGCCCGCTGGCGGCGGTCCAGGAAGTTGGCGCTCTCGCTCAAGGCCATCTCGCGCAGGCGCGTGAGGTTCTGCGGGGTGAAGAAGTTCGTGAGCGCCTGCGCCACGCGATCCTGCGCGTAAATCTTGCCCGCCTGCAAACGCTCGATGAGATCCTCCGCCGGCAAGTCGATGTTGACGATCTGATCGGCGCGCGTGAGGAACTCGTCGGGGATACGCTCCTTGACGCGCACCCCGGTCGCTCCCTCCACCACGTTGTAGAGGCTTTCGAGGTGCTGGATGTTGAGCGTGCTGATGACGTTGATGCCGGCCGCCAGCAGATCTTCCACGTCCTCGTAGCGTTTCTTGGTCTTGCTGCCCGGTGCGTTGGTGTGGGCGAGTTCGTCCACCAGAGCCACCGTCGGCGCGCGCGCGATGACTGCCGCCGTGTCCATCTCGCGCAACTCGACGCCCTTGTACTGGGTGACCACCGACGGCACGATCTCCAGTTCCCCGATCTGCGCCGAGGTTTCCGGGCGCGCGTGCGGCTCCACGTAACCGATGACCACATCGACCCCTCGTTTCTTGAGCCGGTTGCCCTCGGTGAGCATCTGGAAGGTTTTTCCCACGCCGGCGCACGCCCCCAGGTAGATCTTGAGTTTGCCGAGCTTTTGCTGGTGGATGAGCGCCAGAAAATCCTCCGCCTTGCGCCGGGCGGGTTCGCCAAAATTGTTCGGTGAGTCGGTGGGCATGGAACGTTTCCCTTCGTGGACGGAACGTCTGATGGGTGTGGTAAGTGGCGGGCGGCCAGCTCGAAGCCACCGGGGAGGTTGGTCAGCGATGCGTTTCCAGTCGCTTGTTCTTCACCCGGATTTGCGGCAACGGCTTCTTGTCCTTGTAGTAGTAGCAAACCTCCACCAGCGTCGGCCAGATTTCGAGCGAGGCGTGGATCTGGCTGACCACGTCGTCCACGATCCGGCTGACATTCTGTTGGAAGAAATCCGGCTCGAAGCCGTAGAATGCCTTCGAGAGACTGTCGGCGAAGAGTTGCAGCGCCTGCTTGCGTTCCTCCCCCTGGGCGGTTTGCATGGCGGCGAGAACCTCCCGGTGGACCCCGGCGATCCGGGTGAGGATTTCTTCCGAGTCCTGCAGGGTCACCTCGCCCTGGTAGTGGAACTTGATGAACAGGTCATCGCGCTGGTACACGCTGTCCTTGATTTTCTTCTTGAGCAGGCTGCACAGTTCCTCGTTGAAGACCTCCGTGGCCAGCGGGTTGCGCATGTAATTGTTCTTCATGTGGTTCTGCGCGGCATCCACGTGCGCGCTGGCCAGGCCGGCCTGTTGCACCCACAAGCGATAGATATAATCTTCAAAACGCAGCCGGGTCGGAAAGAACGGCGGCAGCCCGAGGCGGTTGTCGTAGCCCGCCACACCGCAGTCGATGCGCCAGTTCTTGCTTGTCACCACGGGCCGGAAGTTGACCAGCACGTAGCGGTCGTTGAGTTCCTGCGGATCGATCTGTCCCTCGTTGTCCAGGAACATGGACACGTAATCGAGCGCGTCGATGTCGTTGGTGCCGGTGCGGAAGGTCTGCGCGATCTTGACCTGCGAGTCGCGGGTGAGTTTGCCGTGTTGGAGCATCAACGAATTGTCGCGGGTGAACTCGCGCGTCGTGTTGGTCTCCAAATCCATCGAGGTGTCCACGAGCATGTCGCCCTTCTCGTAATTGGCCGGCACCTGGCTGACCTTGCGGCCCAGCACCTCGTCGAAGGCTTCCAGGAGATCGAACGACTTCCGGGCGTAGCCCTTTGTCTCGTTGGCGCGGTAAAGCCTGCCGCGGCTGATCTCGTCGTTGCCCAGCGATTCGGGGCTGTCTTCGATGAGCGCCTCCGGGCGCATGTCGTCGTCCGAACTGATGAGGAATTTGCCCAGGGTCCACATCAGCGTGCAGTTGCGGTTGCCGCCGTAGCTCGGGCGAAAGAGGTTCTTCACCAGCGACTCCAGTTTCTTGTCGCGCAGCTTGCGGTTGAGCACGCCCAGGAACTCTTCTTTTTCCCGCGGGCCAACGTAGTAAAGCTCGTTGAACGTGCGCGTGTTCTCCAACAGGGGGAAATACTTCTCGTGGTTGGCGACGCTGGAGTCATCGAAGATCATGAGTTTGACGGCGTGGCCGTTGCGCCAGAAGTTGGCGTCGTAAGCTTCGATGGCTTCGGCCACGTCCCGCAGTCGGTAGGTGGGAATGGCAAAGACGGTGGTTTCAGGTTCCATAAGGAAGAAAAGCGGTGTTGACTTTGGTGTTGCTCGACCCCTCCAGAGACACAGCAACAACGAAATTAACACCAGGGAGAGAAAACTATCTAAGGGGAATGCCATCCACGCCGAGGACGACGACGCGCAGGGTCTGAAGGTCGCGTTCCGCCGCGTGGAGTCTCCGTTTGACGGCGGCCAAGTGCGCGATGACAAAAAGCGTGGCTAGTCCGAGAACAAAGTAAGGTGCCGTCGCCGAGAAGAGCACCTGCTCGGTCGCGCGATCAAAAGCAGCAAGGATGGCGGGCGCATCCGGCCGGTCGGTTTGTAGCAGATGGGTTAGTTCAACCCGGGCGGTTTGACGGGACGCACGCAAGGTGTGGAGCGGCAGGATGTAAACAAGCACGAACCAGAGCAGGGCTGCCATCAACGCCAACATCCACCGACTCACGCGCAGCCACCCTCCGATGAGCGTTGGCGATGCGGCACTGGAAAGCCGGGAGAGTGCTGCGTAGGACGAAGCGCAACGCGCCCCGTCATAGTTGGGTTGGTCGCTCATGGTTGTCGTTGGATCGGCCCATCCAAGGCGGCGGCCGAAAGGAACATCAGAAGCAAACCAGAACGGCCATGAGCGTGAACCAGACCATCACGGTTCCGGCCGTGTACCAGCAGAGACGCTGAATGTGCAACGCGTAAACGGGATCGATCTCCGGCCACGATGGATCGACGATCCATCGCACCGGCTGCCTTTCCCGGTCGAGAACGCGTGCATGAAACCGGTCCAAAGCATTGAAATCACCGTCCATGAAGCCTTCCCTAAACAGGTACTGGATGAAAGCTTCCTTCTGCTCCGGCGTCAGATTGTCCGCCGTTGCGCAGATGAGCACTCCGCCTTCCCTCGTCCCTTGAACCAAAAGCAAGTTCTCAGGTTGATGGAGATAAAATTCCGCCGTTCCGCGCGTATTCGGCTGACGGAACGGCAGGTTCATCTCGGCGCCGCAGCGTGATCAAACCAGCGACAATCTCTTTACTTGGCAGCGGGTAGCTTGCCGTCCAGCGCCAGGTTGATCATGAGGGTGTTGACGTGCGGCTCGCCGAAGAGGCCCAGGTCACGGCCTTCCGTGTACTTGTCCATGATCTGGCGGACCTCATCCGGCGACTTGCCGCGCTCGTGAGCCACCCGCGGGAGCTGCAGCAGCGCGTTGGCCACCGAGATGTGCGGGTCCATGCCGCTGCCGGACCGGGTCACGGCGTCAGCCGGGACCGGGTCGCCGTCCTTCAGCCCGTTGGCGGTGCGATAGGCGGCCACCAGGTCTTTGATGCCGTCGAAGTTGGACGGATCGTTGACCGCGTTGCCGGCGGCATCCTTCTTGTGCTGGCCGTTGATGAGCTTGTCGCTCGTCGGCCCCAGGTTGCTGCCGCTGCTGGCCGTGGGATCGTACCCGGCGGCTCCGGCGGCGGAGGGACGGGGATTGAAGTACTGCTTGCCCCCGAAGTTCTGCCCGAGCAGTTCGCTGCCCAGCACCGTCTGGCCGTCGGCGGCCATCACCAGGCTGCCGTTGGCCTTGTGGTTGAACAAGCCCTGGCCCAAGCCCCACACCACCAGCGGGTACAGCCCGCTGACGATGACTCCCAGCACCACCGTGGCAAGCACGGAAGTGATGGTTTCCTTGAGGATGGAATAATCCTTGCCGGTGTCCGGCGTACCGGCCCCGTCGCGATCCGTGCGGATCATGAGGTTCGGGTCGGTGGCATTGGTATTCTTACCGGAACTGACTTGCGAGAGATCGTAGGATTTCATGGGTGTCTAAATGGTTGAGAAGTGAACGGAACTCAGGGTGGATCAAACCAGGTGCAGGGTGGCCACGATGAGGTCGATGGCCTTGATGCCGATGAAGGGCACGATGATGCCGCCCAACCCGTAGATGAGCAGGTTGCGCCGCAGCAAGGCGTCCGCACCCAGCGCGCGGAACTTGACTCCGCGCAGGGCCAGCGGGATCAGCGCGATGATGACCACCGCGTTGAAGATCACCGCGCTCAGGATGGCCGAGCTCGGGCTGGCCAGGTGCATGATGTTCAAGGGCGCGATCGCCGGGAACGCCACCAGGAGCATCGCCGGGATGATGGCGAAATACTTGGCCACGTCGTTGGCGATGGAAAACGTCGTCAACGCGCCTCGGGTCATCAGCAACTGTTTGCCGATTTCCACCACCTCAATGAGCTTGGTCGGGTTGCTGTCCAGATCGACCATGTTGCCGGCTTCCTTGGCGGCCTGGGTGCCGGTGTTCATGGCCACGCCGACGTCGGCCTGGGCGAGTGCCGGCGCGTCGTTGGTGCCGTCGCCGGTCATCGCGACCAGCTTGCCGCCGGTCTGCTCGCGGCGGATGTAGGCGAGCTTGTCCTCGGGCGTCGCTTGGGCGAGGAAATCGTCCACGCCGGCTTCCTTGGCGATGGCGGCGGCGGTCAGCGGGTTGTCGCCCGTGATCATCACCGTTTTGATGCCCATGCCGCGGAACCGCTCGAAACGGTCGGCCAACCCACCTTTGACGATGTCCTTGAGGTAGATGACGCCCAAGGCTTTTTCCTTGGTCGCCACAACGAGCGGCGTGCCGCCCTTGCTGGAGATGCTCGTCACGGCCGCGTCGATCTCGGGCGAAAACTGGCCGCCGACGTAAGCGCGCACGCTGTCCGCTGCTCCCTTGCGGTAGCTCTGGCCGTCGAGGTCCACGCCGCTCATGCGCGTCTGCGCGGTGAAGGGCACGAACTCGGCGTTGGGCATCTGCGCCAGCTCCCGGCCGCGCAGGCCTTCCTGCTGTTTGGCCAGCACGACGATGCTGCGGCCCTCGGGCGTCTCATCCGCCAGGCTGGAAAGCTGCGCGGCGTCGGCCAGTTCGTGCGGGGTCACGCCGGGGGCCGGGATGAACTCCACGGCCTGTCGGTTGCCCAGCGTGATGGTGCCGGTTTTGTCGAGCAGCAACACGTCCACGTCGCCCGCGGCTTCCACGGCGCGACCGCTCATGGCCAGCACGTTTTTCTGCACCAGGCGATCGATGCCCGCGATGCCGATGGCGCTCAGCAAACCGCCGATGGTCGTCGGGATCAAACACACCAGCAGCGCGATGAGCACCGTAGGCGAGAAATCAACGCCGGAGAATTTTCCGAAGGGCAGCAGCGTCATGCAGACCAGCAGGAAGATGATCGTCAGCGCCGAGAGCAGGATGGTCAGCGCGATTTCGTTGGGCGTCTTCTGACGCGTCGCGCCTTCCACCAGGCCGATCATGCGGTCCAGGAAACTCTCGCCAGGGTTGGCCGAGATGCGCACCTTGATCTCGTCGCTGAGGACCTTGGTGCCCCCGGTGACGCTGGAGCGATCGCCGCCCGCTTCGCGGATGACCGGGGCGCTCTCGCCCGTGATGGCGCTTTCGTCCACCGTGGCGGCTCCCTCGATGATCTCACCGTCGCCCGGGATGGCTTCGCCGGCGACGATGAGCACCACGTCGCCCTTGCGCAACTGTTCGGCGGAGACCTGTTCGGTCTTGCCGCTGCCGAGCAAGCGGTTGGCGTTGGTCTGGGTGCGGCTGGCGCGCAGGGTGTTGGCCTGCGCCTTGCCGCGGCCCTCGGCCATCGCTTCGGCGAAGTTGGCGAACAGCACCGTGAACCATAGCCAGACACTGATCTGGCCGGTGAACGCGCGGCTTTCGTGCGAGGCGAAGACCTCGATGGTGGTCACGAGCGCGCCGACCTCCGTGACGAACATCACGGGGTTCTTGACCATCGTGACGGGGTTGAGCTTCTTGAAGGCGTCGCCAATGGCGGGGACGATGATTTTGGGATCGAAGATGGAACGGGATTGAGCAGCCATGGAAATGGTTGGTAAGGAAAGAATGACTAGGTTGGAAGTGATGGCGTGTTGGCGGTAGGCGAACGACCGGCCGCCAACAAACCAGGGCAGTTAAAACAGTTTGCCGGTGTACATGAGGAAGTGTTCCACCACCGGCCCGAGCGCGAGCGCGGGCAGGAAGTTGAGCGCGCCGATGAGCAGCACCGTGCCGATGAGCAGGATGATGAAGGTCCAGCCGTCCACCGGGAACGAGCCGGGGCCGGCGGGCACGAGCTTCTTGGCGGCCAGCGACCCGGCGATGGCCATGATGGGCACGATCATGAAGAATCGGCCGATGAGCATCGCCAGCGCGAGCGTCGTGTTGTACCAGGGCGCGTTGGCGCTGATGCCCGCGAAGGCGCTGCCGTTGTTGCCGGTGGCCGACGAGAACGCGTAGAGGATCTCGCTGAAGCCGTGCGGCCCGTTGTTGTTGGTGCCGTTGGTCAGCGCGTTGGTGACGGGGTCGGGCGCGCCGAAGTTATTCGCGCCCGCCGCCCAGGCCGAATAGCCCAGGATGGACAGGGTAAGCACCAGTACCACCAGCCCGGCCATCTTCACTTCGAAGGCCTGAACTTTCTTGCCCAGGTACTCGGGTGTGCGCCCCACCATCAGCCCGGCGATGAACACCGCCAGCAAGACGAAGATCAACATGCCGTAGAGGCCGGCGCCGACCCCGCCGAAGACGATCTCGCCCAACTGGATGTTGAAGAGCGGGACCAACCCGCCAATGGGCGTAAAACTATCGTGCATGGAGTTGACCGCACCGCACGAGGCGTCCGTGGTGATCGTCGCGAACAGGGCGGAATTGAAGACGCCGAAGCGCACTTCCTTGCCCTCCATGTTGCCGTCGGCCTGCATGACGCCGTTGTTGTAGAGGTTCGGGTTGCCGTCCGCTTCCGCCTTCCAGCAGGTGACCGCACCCACGAGGAAGATGGCAGCCATCGCGCCCCACACCGCCCAGCCGTGCTTCTGGTTCTTGACGGCGCGGCCCAGGTAGTAGGTCAGTGCGCTCGGGATGGCGAAGATGGACAACATCTGCAGGAAGTTGGACAACGGCGTCGGGTTCTCGAAAGGGTGCGCCGCGTTGGCGTTGACGAAGCCGCCGCCGTTGGTGCCGAGCATCTTGATGGCCATCTGCGAGGCGATGGGTCCTTCGACGATGCTCTGGGTTTCCACCGCCTGATCCTGCAACACCACGTTGCCGGCGGCGTCCTTGACCGGATTGTTGCTCGCGTCGGTCTTGGGCACCTGGATGGTCTGCTTCTCGACAAGTTGCGCCGTGTCGTAGGGCTTGAAGTTCTGCGGGATGCCCTGCGAGATCAGGAAGATCGCGTAGATGATGCAAATCGGTAGCAGGAGGTAGTAGTGCAAGCGCACCAGATCGACCCAGAAGTTGCCCACCGTGCCCGACTCATGCCGGGCGATGCCGCGCACCAGCGCCGCCGCGATGGCGATGCCGATGGCCGCCGACCAGAAGTTGTGGCTGGCCAGGGCGACCATCTGCGAGAAGTAACTCATCGTGTTCTCACCGCTGTAGCTCTGCCAGTTGGTGTTGGTTGTGAAGCTGGCGGCCGTGTTGAACGCCAGGTCCGGGGTCATCGCGGTCTTGTTGGAAAGCCCGTCGATGATGCCGTGGAAGGGCAGGTGATCCTGGAAGCGCAGGATGCCGTAGGTGAACACCATGGTCACCAAGCTGAAGAGCAGCATCGCCACCGTGTACTGCTTCCAGTTGTGTTCGCGGCGCGCGTTGACACCGAGCAGCCGGTAGGTGAGGCGCTCGATGGGGCCGAGGACGGGTTCCAGGAAGGTGTCCTTGCCGTCGAGCACCTGGAAAAGGTACACGCCGAGAGGCTTGGTGATGAGCAGCACGATGCCCACGTAGAGGGCGAGTTGAATCCAGCCGGATGCGTTCATAAAAGGGTCGGAATAAAGAGTGTTGGATGATGGATCGGCCGGCTCAGAACTTTTCCGGGTAGATCATGGTGGCAAAGAGGTAGATGAGCAGGAGGCCGGCGATGATGCCGATGATGGTGGTTCCCATAAAGGTGTGAGTGTGAGAGGTAGTATGAAGTCGGATTTAGCTTCAGATCTTGCCGCACCAATAGGCGTAGGCGATGGAGCCGAAGAAGAAGCCGACGGTGGCGAGGAGATAGATGAGGTCCTGCATGGTGGAGTGGGATGTGGGATAGAGTGACTGGGTGCGTGGCTGGCCGTGTTAGAACGTGACGACCACGTCGATGCCGCCGGTGAACTGGTGGTGCTGCGTCGAGTCGGTGAACGGACCCGAACCGCTGATCACCTGATCGTAGCGGATCTCGGGGCGGATGAGCAGGTGGTCGATCGGCTTGACCTGCACGCCGAAGGTGGTCGCCGTGTAGGTGGTGCCCCGGGTGCTGGGCGCGCTCACCGTGCGGGGATCGATGTTGTTGAGGATGCCGCGCTCGGCGTTGTCGTAGTCGTCGTTGGCGGCAAACTGGAGGACAAAATCATTGTCGTCGTCACGGAAGATCTCGCCGCGCACCGAGGCGGTCACATACTTGTTGATTTGGTAGGTGAAAGTTTGCGAGACGCCGTAGGCTTCCGCGTGCAGACCATCGTCTTGCAGGTAAGCGGTGTCCGTGAGCGAGGTCAGCGCGTCCGTGATCTTCCACGTCAGGTTGACGTTGTTGTAGTACCGCAGCGCGCTGTTGGTGTCGATGGTGTTGATGCTGCCGTTGCCCTTGAGGACGGGCACGTGCTGGAAGAGGTTCGGGTTCTCGGGTCCGACTGCGGTGTTGGCCGCGAGCACGACCTTGCCTTCGAGCAGCGTGACCGTGAAGCCGGCGATGCCGCTGGGCACATCGTTGGGATCATCGAGCAGGCCGACGTTCGCACCGCGCACCACGCCGCCGTAGATGTCGAGGTACTTGTTGACGTGCAAGGTCGCCACGCCGCCGAGGTGCTGGAAGGGCACGCCGAAGTTGAAGATGTAGCTGTGCGAGTAGAACGTATTGCCCGTCGGGTAGATCGTCTCGACCGATTCCGGGCTGGCGAACTGTCCCAGCTTCAAATCGATGCCGCCGGAGGTCAGCACCGGGAAGTGCAGGTTGCCGTAGGCTTCGACGATGGCAAAATTATTGCGGTAATGGGTCAGGTTCTCGAACTCGCCCGTCGGGTTGACGTAGCGCGCGTCGCTGCCGTAGAGGGCCTGGAACTTGAAGCCGTAGTCGAACTTGCCCGGCTCCGGAGCCAGCGCGCGCTCGACGGTGAAGGTGGCCTGGTTGAGCAGCGGTTCGGCGTTGCGGTCGTCGAAGAGCCGGCCGAAGAGCTGGTTGTCGTTGGGGGCGCCGGTGCTCGCGGTCACGCCCGTTTCCAGCAGGAAAGAGAATTTCACGCGGGGATCCGCCTTCTTTTCGACGACGGCTTTTTTGTCTTTGCTGTCGGTGGCATCATCCCCCGCGAAAAGAGCGGGAGCGTGGCCGAGAACCGCCGCGACAGCCAGCGTGCGGGTGAAACCTTGCCACGATAGGTGCAGGCGATTTGATGGTGATAAGCGTCGGTTTTTTTTCATGGGTAAAGGGAGTGGATGGGATCCTGGAAGAAGCGAGGGTGGTCCTGAACTTCAGTGCCTGGTTGCCGCGCCGGGCGTGGGCCGGGAGGGAAGCGGCGCGGCGGCGAAGCTGTATTCCGCGTAGAGTTGCAGCGCCCGATGGTAGTAGCGCTTCGCGCGCTCGGGGTTGTGGTTGAGCTCCAGCATGGAACCGAACAGATAGTGCGCGTCGGCCGAGTGGCTGTTGAGCTCCAGGGCGCGGGCGAGGTGCAGGTGCGCCGCGGCGAAGTCACGGCAATTCAGCGCGTGCCTGGCTTCGGTAATTTCGAACTCGTAAGTCTTGTCGCCGGCGGCGGGAGCCTTGTCCGGAGAAGGCAGGCGGCGCTGGAGCACCTCCGCCACTACCGCCCGGAACTGGACCGGCTCCAGCGGCTTTTCCAGGAAATCGACCGCGCCGAGCTTCATGGCCGCGACGGCGTCCTCGGTCGTGCCGTGCGCCGTCATCATGAGCACCGGGGTATCGATGCCGTTGGCGCGCAGACCGGAGAGCAAAGTCAATCCGCTTTCCGCCCCGAGGCGCAGATCAAGGATCAGGACATCATAGTAGCGTCCTTCCATCTTGGCGCGGGCTTCGGCGATCGTCCCGGCGGTTTCCACGTCGTAGCCGTCCGACTCCAGGGCAAGGCGGAAGGTCAGGCGGATATTTTCGTGATCGTCCACGAGCAGCAGGTGAAAGCAGTGCATGGCCGTTTAAGATTTCTCTCCGAGGTGGAGGGGCTCCTCGCTGCGCCCAAAGTTGAACAACTCGAAGATGCGCCGCATGTTTTGCTGCGCGCCTTCGTGGCGTGAATTCAGTTTGATGGCGCGGCCGTACGCTTTCTTGGCACCGTCGAAGTCGCCGCAAATCTCGCGCAGCACGCCGCGCAGGTTGTACGCGTCCGGCGACTTGTCATCCAGGCGCAGGGCTTCGGTGATCTTCTCGGCGGCGGGATCGAACGCCTGCAAGTTGATGAGCCGCTTCGCTTCGCGCAGGCAGTCCTCGAAACTGCCCGGGACCAGGTCGGCGGGGCGGGGACGGTGGCGTCCGACGATTTCGGCGACGATCTGGCGCAACGCCACGGGCTCGATGGGCTTCTCCAGGAAGTCGATGGCCCCGAGCTGCAGGGCGCGCACGGCGTTGCGGATGCTGCCGTAGGCGGTGATCATCAACGTCGGCGTCTGGATGCCGCGCTGGCGCATGGCGGCGAGCACCTCCAGACCGCTGTCCTCGCCCAGACGCAGGTCGAGCACGACCAGGTCGTACTTTTCCATTTTGAAGCCCAGCATGGCCTCGTCCGCCGACGCGGCTTCCCGCACCTCGTAGCCGTCGGTTTCCAGCGCGAATCGGAACGTCAGGCGGATGGTGCGCTCGTCGTCGATGAGAAAGATCTTGCCGTTGCTCATGCCCGTTGGAGGGTTGGCGGCACCGCCGATACTGCGGTGGGCAGGTTGAAGAAGAACTCACTGCCCCGGCGGCCCGGCGCGGGGATGACGCCGATCTCGCCGTCGTGCGCCCGGACGATCTCGCGGCAGATTGCGAGACCCAGGCCCGCGCCTTCCCTTGGTTCGCCCGGCAGGCGGAAGAATTTCTCGAACACGCGCTCGCGCTCGGCGGGCGGCACTCCGGGGCCGTGGTCCGTCACGCTGAAGCGGACCGTCCGTCCATCATCCGCCGCCTGCGCCCCGAGCAGGATCTCCTCGCCCGGCGGCGAGTGCTTGGCCGCGTTGGAGATCAGGTTGGAAAACACGTGGCCGAGTTGGTCGGCGGAGACCGCCACGGGGGGCAGGCCGGCCTCGGCCTGCACGACGATCTGCACCCCGGCCGCCGAAACCAATTCCCTGGCGTCGGCCGCCGCGTGGCGCACGAGGTCTGCCGGGTGGGTGGCGCGCCGTTCACTGACCGCCGCGCCGCTTTCCAGCTTGGCGAGATCCAGCAGGTTGTTGATGAGATCCAGCAGCCTTTCGGCGTCGTCACGGGAGGCGATCAGCAGTTCGGTCTGCTTCGGGTTGAGCGCGCCGATGCGTTCCTCCAGCAAGAGGTACACCGCCATGCGGATGCTGGTCAGCGGCGTCTTCAGTTCGTGCGAAACCGTGGCGACCAGATTGGTCTTCACGTCGTCGAGCAACCGAAAACGGGTAATATCATGAAGGATGACCACGGCTCCCGCGCCGCCGTCGCGCAGGCCGATGACCCGCGGCAGCAGGAATTTTTCCCGGTCGTCCACGCGCACGCAGATCGATTGGTCGAAGCTCTCGGGCAGGTAGTCGCCGCCCCCCTGGAGAACCTTCATCGCCAGGGAGACCACGGGAAGGGTCGTCTCCGTGCCGGCGAGCTTCTTGCGCAAACGCTCCGAAGCGGGATTCTGGTAGGCGATCTCACCGTCCGCGGAGAAGATCACGATGGGATCGAGCAAGGCCGCGAAGACGATCTCGGTGGCCTGGCGGGCATGGACGAGTTCGTCGCTGGTGGTCTGCCGGTACAACCGCAGCTTGCCGGCCATCTTGTTGAAGGCGTTGGCAAGCTGGCCGAGTTCGTCCGCGCTGCTGACCGGCAGCACCTGGTCGAGATTACCCTCGCCCAATTCCCGGGCGGATTCCGTCAGCCGTTGGATGGGGCGCAGCACGATCCCACTCAGGCGGTAGGCGAAGTATAATCCGAGCAGCAGCGCCGCCGCCATCGCCAGGAGCATGATGCGGGTGGAATCCTTGGCAGTCTGACGGGCAAGATGATCCTTTTGGTTCATGGCCCGTTCGTTGATGCCGAGGACGTCCGAAGCCGCCTCCAGCAATTGCTTCAAAGCGGGCTGCAACCCCGCATTGGCGCCATCCTGGGTGAGCGCGGTGGTTGCCGCCGTGAGGAACGCCTCGTCCTGCGCCTTCAGATGGTCGGCGGCCGCGCGTTCGCCGGGTTCCGTGATGATGGCCAGTTCCGTGTCCACGTTGCTCCGGCACAGGGGCACTTGCTCGTCCAGGGCCGAGCGCGTTTGTGCCAGCGTGGAGAGCCCGGCGTGGTACGCCAGAAGAGCCTGGTCGATGCGCAGCGCGTGTTCCTTGAGGTCGCGCATCGCGACGATGCTCGTGTAGTTCTCGTGCAGGGTGGTATTGACCGCGCCACCCAAGCGCACGAACAGCCACACGGCGTAGCCGCCAACCATCATCAGCAGGATGACGAGGGGAGCGACTCCGAGAAGGATGCGGTTGCGTAACATGGTGGGCGGGAAACCCTCTAGCTGCTGTCGTGCCAGCATGGGGTTGGTGTTTTGTAAGTGCATAGCGTCAAAGTATTAATGATTTTACGGCGTCGGAAATATCAACGTTCCCGACGCGCAGGGAAGTGCAATCTGCAATGGAAGACGGAGGGTTTTGGCAAGTTGCACGACCGTTGACTTCCAAGGGCGTAGCGTCTGGTGAAAGGCTGCGCCCCGGCGTGTGCTCGCCGGAAGGGACTTCACTGAACGCCATTGAGATGAAGAAATGCTCTGGAGTTATAGGGCGACCGTCCCGGTTTGCCAGGGAGCCTTGTCGCCACGGCAACGGGGACCGTTGCCTTACACTTGCCAGCGGGTGGATTTACCCGGTCGAAAGCCCGTGTTCGCAAAATGCCCGGCGTCAGAATTTCAACCCGCGACAGCGCCTTCGGAGGCTTCACCCTGCCACTTCCGCCGGCGGCGATAAAGGGTCGCCAGATCGATCCCCAGGATCACGGCGGCATCTTCCAGGCGCGCGCTCCTCGCCAGCACCCGGCGGATATGCTCATCGGCCAATTCGGCCAGAGTGACGGTGCCACCCACCTCGAGCGGGTGCTCCGTCTGGGATTTCACGATGATCTCGGAAAGGTGTTCCAACTCAATGCTGGGTCCGGGACTCAGGATGACCGCGCGTTCGATGGCGTTGCGCAGCTCGCGCAGGTTGCCCGGCCAGGGATAGCGCCGCATGGCGGCTTTCGCCTCCGCGCTGAAATCCGTGATGAGCTTGCCTGACTGGCGCGCGAAGAAGCGCAGGTGCGCCGCCGTCAGGCGTTCCAGGTCGTGCGGACGCTCGCGCAACGGCGGCAAATGGAGCGCGACCACGTTGAGCCGATAGTACAGGTCCTCGCGGAATTTACCCTCCTTGATCGCCTGGACCAGGTCCCGGTTGGTCGAGCTGATCACGCGCACGTCGGCACGTCGCGTCTGCGTTTCCCCCACGCGCTCGTACTCGTGTTCCTGGAGCAAGCGCAGGAGCTTGGGCTGAATCTCCAGCGGCAGTTCGCCGAGTTCATCCAGGTAGAGCGTGCCCCCGCTCGCGGCATCGACCTTGCCCTGGGTGTCCGTGATGGCACCCGTAAACGCTCCCTTGGCGTGCCCGAACAGTTCGCTCTCCAGCAGTTCCCGCGAAAGGCTCGGGCAGCTCACGGTCACAAAAGGACGCTCCGCCCGCTGGCTGTGCTGGTGGATGTCCCGCGCCAGCACGCTTTTGCCCGTGCCGCTTTCTCCCAGCAGGATGATGGAAGCATAGCTGGCGGCCGTCTTGTACGCCAGGTCGAGCACGTTGCGCATGGCGGGATCTCCCGACGCCGCGGCGGGCGCGCCCGACGGAAGCTCAAGGAGCGATTCGAGTTCTTCCACCCGCCGCTCCAGGCCGCGTTTCTTTTGGATGCGTGCGAGCACCAGCCGCACTTGCGCGGGCGTGAAGGGCTTCGGCAGGTAATCCGCCGCCCCGAGCCGGGTCGCTTCGATGGCCGTGGGGATGGACGCGAAGGCGGTGATGACCACGATGGCCAGGCCCACGTCCGCGCGACGGAGCTGGGCGAGCACTTCCAGGCCGTCTTCCTGGCCGAGGCGCAGATCGAGAAAAGCGGCGTCGAAGGGGGCTTTCTGCACCTGGCGCAACGCTCCGGAACCACTCTCGACGGCAAATACTTCGTGGCCTTCCGCCTCCAGACTGACCGAGAGCGTTCGGGCGATGTTGCGCTCGTCATCGATCACCAAAATTCGCATGGAGGATTGTGAAGGGAGTAAAACGTGGAATCAGGATTTGTCCACGCTCGTAGCAGCCTTCGCAAATTGCAACGCGTGGCCGCTTGAACGGCCGAGCCTGGTCAAAGCTCACTTCCGGGAACGCCGGCTTGCTTGGCACCGTCTCCCGCTGGGCCCGGATTGCCTTTGGCCGGTTGATCGAGCGTTCCCACCAACGGCACGCCCATCGGGCCTACCGGGATGTAGATGGTCGTGTGGTTGGGCGAGCCGACCATGGCTTGCTGGGCCTTGACGGCTTCGTATTGCAGGTAAAGCGGCGTGAGCCGCTGGTTGATGACCTCCGCCGCCTTGGCCAGTCCTTCGGCTTCGACCACGCGCTTTTCCTTGTCGCGTTCCGCAATCGCGATCTCGGTCTGTTTGCGTTCGAGTTCCTGGGTGGCTGCCAGCTTGCGCGAGACCGCTTCCACGATCTCGGGCGGATACTGGATGTTTCCGACGACCACACTGTCGATCTGGAACGGGCTGCCCGCCGCGGTTTGAACGATGCGTTCCCCGATCCGCTGGCCGAGCGGGCTGATGTTGTCTTTGATCTCCAACCCTTTGAGTTGCTGCACCTCGTCACGCGCGAACGTGCGCAACGGCTGCTTGAGGAAATTGTCGTAGCAGACCTTCACGATCTGGTCCGGCGAATCACCTGGTTGGAGCGTGGAATATTTCTCCACCAATTCGCGGACCTTTTCAGGCCGCACCCGCCAGACGATGTGCACCTGAAAAGCGATTTTGAGATTATCCTTGGCCAGCACGGTGTCGCCGCCAACAAACTCTTCGGTGTAGGTGTAGGGCGTCACCGAAACGTTGGTGACATCCAACAGCCAACCCCTGCCGGTGCTCGTTGGTCCGGTCTGCAAGCCAACAAACTCGGCCCGTCCAAGGACGGCTCCGCGCGTCAGGTACCCGACGTAACCCGCAGGCGTATAAGGATTGCGGCTGGAGCCAAACCAGATGAACCCGGCAAAGGCGGCAAGCGCGAGCAGCACAAAGAGAGCAAACGGCAGGAAGCTGCGGCGGGGATAACCGCCAGGCGCGGGAAGGGCAGGAAAAGAGCTGATCATGAGAGTCCTTGGGCACCAGCTTGCCACATGCCAGTTACAGACATGAACTATATAACTGTAACAGAGGAAGGTAGTTAAAATGTATATACATCCCATTTATTCCTCCTCCGAAGAGAGAGAATCGTGCGAGTTGCACTTTCCACGCTCTAAATCATTGCACTTCGCATGGCGGACGAAATCCAGAGGCAGGGTCGGGTTGCCGCGGCAGACCGCGCAACGGCATTTGTGGAGTTGGAAGACCTTGGCGTGGGGCACTCCCTCCCTTTACTTGAGCATTTTGGCCGAGCTTGCTGGCGGTGCTCTACCAGTGCAGCAAAGCCATTCACAGCCGCCCGCCGGCAACTCCCAACGATAAACAGACTGGAACCCGTTTGTTAGAGCCCTTCGGAGGCGTTCGTTCCTCGCTGCGCTCAG
>CAXTOP010000039.1:0-49683 GCA_964245965.1 uncultured Chthoniobacterales bacterium | reverse complement strand
ACCGGTGGCTGGCGCCACCGGCTCATCTCCGCCGTCCCTCCGGGACGAAGAGGCGTGTACGCCCATCGCGGCCGGGGTGGTATTCGACACCAATCCCCTTAGATCAAGCTGAGCTCCTGTTGCCGGGCCGGCGAGTTCACCGCGGCAGGATGGTGGCGCGCTTCCAGGTCGAGCAGGAAGCGCTTGCGTGGCATGCCGCCGCCGTAGCCGGTCAGCGCACCGTTCGCGCCGACGATGCGATGACAGGGAACCACGATGGAAAGCGGGTTACGGCCATTCGCCAAACCTACGGCGCGCACGGCCGCCGGCTGGCCGATCCGACGCGCGAGTTCCCCGTAGCTGATCGTCTCGCCGTAGGCGACCTTCATCAAGGCCGACCAGATGCGGCGCTGGAAGGGGGTGCCGCCGATAGCGTCCTGATCGATGCCGAGATCGAAAATCGTCCGGTTGCCGGCAAGATATTCCTCGAGTTGCCGCCGTGATTGCGTGAAAAGCGCATCGTCGCTCTGCCAGGCGGCGCGTTCGCCCGCGCCCGGACCATGACGGTGTTCTTCCATGAAAATCCCGGTCAACCCGCGCCGGGTAGCGCGCAGCGTGAGCCGGCCCAAGGGGGTGTCCATCTCGGTGTGGTAGTGGATCATGGTCAGAGGAGAAACAACGCCATCCTGCCAGGAGCCGCTCAATAACTCCAGTTCAACGAGCCATAAATCAGGCGCGGCGAGCCGATGGTCACCAGGCCGTCCGCACCCCGGCTGGTCTGGTACTCGGTGTTCAGGAGGTTCTCCACCGATACCCGCGCGCGCCATTGCGAGGCAAACTGCCACGTCACCGCCGCGTCCACCGTCACGTAGGGATCGAGACGCAGGGTGTTCAGGTCGTCGTCGAACTGGTCGCCCGTGTAGCGGACCTGCACTTCCGCGTGCAGCGGCGCAAACGGCGTCCAGCCCACGCCGCCGGTGACCTGGTGTTCGGGAGCTTCGGCGAGCCGTTTGCCTTCGAGTCCCGGCTGGTTGGGAGCGGACTGCACGGTGCCGTGGCTGTAAAGGTAGCTGACCGTCAGGCGCATGGTGGAAAAAGGGTCCCAGGTGGCCGCGCTTTCCGCGCCGTGGCTTTCCGCGCGTCCCAGGTTCTCGCGCAGGCGGCCCGTGCCGCCTGCCGGGATGACCCCGAAAGGAGCAACGTTGGCCGGTCCTTGTGCCACGGTGACGTTGGCCACGGGATCGCCCAATTCGTTATAAAAGCCCGTTAGGGAAAAGCGCAGGGTTTTGAGAGGTTGCACTTCCGCACCCAGTTCCGCGCCGCGCAAGTGTTCGGGCTTAAGGGCGGGGTTGGCCTCGGTGATGTCGTTGCGCACGCGAAAGGGGCGGTACAGTTCGTTGAGCGTCGGCACGCGGAAGCCGGTGTAAGCCGCAGCACGCAGACGCGTGCCGACGGCGGGGATCTCCTGGGACAAGCCGACCCGGCCGTCGGCGACCCACCCGTCGCGGCCGGCGTAGTGATCGTCGCGGGTGGTGGAGCCGTCGAGCAGGCTGGTTTCGCGGCGGCGGCCGTCCAGGTTGTCGTAATAGTCCACTCGCCCGGCGAGGGTCAGTTGGGTCAGCGAGGTCAGCTTCCACGCGTCCTCCGCGAAGCCGCCGAGGAAAAGCTGTTCCCCGCCCGCGGCGCGGTCACTGGTGTACTCGCCGTTGACGAAGCGGAAGCGCTCGTGCGTCTCGCCGGTGACCCAGCGGGCGTCGAGGCCGGTGAGCAGGCGGTTTGCCGGCGTGACGGGCAGGCCCGCGGTGAGGCTGCCGCCCACGGCTTGCGCGGGGACGCTGTATTGATCCTGGCTGGGCGTTTCGGTCTGGCGCGCGGCATCGACGCTGCTGAACGTTTGTTGGTAATCCCGCACCTGCCCGTAGATCAGCCCTTGGTAGCCTACTTCGGTGCCGGGGACCTCACCGGCCAGAGCGGCACTGAAATCGGCGGCCTGGGATGAGTTGGTCGTGTACGGCGTGCCGTTGCTTCGGTCCTCGGTAAATCCGCTGCCCTTGACGGCCAGGACGCTGGCGTCACTGATGGAATACCGGAGGCCGAGATCGGCGACCGTGTCTTCAGAGTCGGCGGCCACATCCACGCTGCCGCGCTGATCGGCGCGGACGATCGGGTAGCCGTCGGTCTGGAAGTGGTCCACGCGGCTGAACACGGCCAGTTTGCCGTGGTCGGCGGTGAACTGCCCGGCGGCGGAACCTTCGTAAGTGTCGCGGCTGCCGCCGGTGAAATCCAGGCTGAGGCTGTTACCCTCGAGGCGCTGGCTGTAGAGCGCGATCGTGCCGCCGAGTGCCGCGTTGCCGAAGGAGCCCGCGCCGCCGCCCTGGAGCACTTCCACCCGATCCAGGCCGCTCGGGGGAAGACGGCTCCAATAAACCCAGCCCCCGAAAGGATCGTTCTGCGGGATGCCGTCGAGCAGCACCAGGGTGCGGCCCGCGCCGTTGGGACCGATGTTGCGCAGGCTCACGCCCTGGGTGGTCGGGTTGGCCACCTGGCTGCTCGTGCGCCGGAACAAGCTGAAGCCGGGGATCTGCTGGCGCAGCACGTCATCGAGCCGCAGGGCGGGAGAGTCGCGCAGGGCGGCGCGGTCCAGGACCGTGACGTCGAAGCCGCTTTCGTCGGGATCGGTCGAGAGCAGGCGCGATTCCACGAGGACGCGTTCGGAAGGCGCTTCCTGCGCTTGGATAGATGAAAGCAGCAGGCTCAGGAGAAGAAACAGCAGCAACGCACTTCGCTTCATTGTGCGCCCAACAATTGATCGTAATTGGAGTGATAACCGATCCAGAACCACTGCAATCCATCGGTGTGCTCCTTTGCCAATGCGCGGTAGTGGAGGCCGATTCGGGCGGAATAAAGGATGCCTATTTTCTTGAGGCGGATAGAAGGATGACGTGGATCAACTTTCAGGAGCATGAAGTTTTTATCGGCGAGCGCTTGAACATCGGCGGGAAGTTGCCGGTAATGATACCAGAAATCAGGATCTGCAAAGTGGTTCACAGCGGTGTACACCGACCTGCTTGATAGTGTTCCTCGGCGCGCTGGAGCGCGGGGTCGAGACGTCCGGCGAGCATATCCTGTTCAATACGGCGGTCCCACTGGTCGGCGATGAATTCTTCGAACCATTGCGAAAAGCGGGTAAGCTCCTCGGCGGAGAGACTTGTGACGGCAGCTTCGAGGTCTTGAACGCTCATGCACCGAAATTACCAATGAGTTGCCAGGGAATCAATCTTCGAGCGCCGTCGGGCAAGCTCACACCAGCCTCCGCACTTTGAGTTGCGCGGGAAACAACCTCTTTTTACCCTCGTATGAGCCGCCTCTTCGAAGAACTCGATTACCAGCAAACCCCGCTCGGACCGTTGCTGTTGCGCCGCCGCCGCATCCTCTCGCTGGGCGATCTGGAGATCTTCGAGGTGAAGCTCGGAGGTTCTTTCCTCATGTCGAGCTTGTTCCACGACGTGGAAGAGGCTCTGGCCAACCTCGGCCTAGCCGAACTCTCCGGCACGGCTTCCCTGGACGTGGTGATCGGCGGCCTCGGTCTCGGCTACACGGCGGCTGCCGCTCTGGATCACGCGGAAGTCGGCTCGCTGCTGGTGGTCGATTTCCTGGAGGCGGTGATCGGGTGGCACCAACGTCACCTCGTCCCGCTCGGCGCACGGTTGACGAGCGATCCACGCTGCCGTCTCGTCCAGGGCGACTTCTTTGCGGCAGCGAAGGCAGCGTCAACCGGCTTCGATCCTGCTCAGCCAGGTCGGCTTTTCCATGCCGTGCTGCTGGACATCGACCACTCACACGAGAACCTTCTGCACTCGCAAAACGCGGCCTTTTACACGCCGGAAGGATTCCGCGCCTTGGCGATGCGGCTGCACCCCGGAGGCGTCTTTGCCTTGTGGTCCGACGATCCGCCGGACGCGGGACTCCTCCGCTCGCTTGAGGCAGCCTTTGTTTCGGTGCGCGCGCAGGTCGTCACGTTTCCGAACCCGCTCCTGGAGCAAGAGTCCGCCAGCACGGTGTACATCGCCCGCCGCGCGTGAGAAAGTAGCAGCCGCGCCATGCCCCAGCCTCTCACCGTCCAGGAGCCCGCCGCTCTGCTCGCCTACCTGTTTACCGCTCTGCCGGAGGTGAAAAAAACGCAGGTGCGCCAGTGGCTCAAGCACCAGGCGATCTCGGTGAACGGGCGGGCGACCACCCAATTTGATCTCCCCTTGCAGCCCGGCGACGTGGTGACGGTGCGCACGGACCGTTTCGCAGCCCCGCGAGCGATTCTGGCCGGAGGGATGCGCGTCTTCTTCGAGGATGCGACGTTGATCGTCATCGACAAGCCCTCAGGCCTGTTGAGCATCGCGAGCGAGGCGGAGGACGAGAAAACCGCCTACTTCCAGCTCACGGACTACGTCCGCCACAGCCGCCCCAACAGCAAGGAGCGCGTGTGGATCGTCCACCGGCTGGACCGCGAGACCAGCGGCCTGATGGTTTTCGCCAAGACCCCGGAAGCCAAGGATACGCTGCAAGGGGCTTGGGACCAATTCGAGAAACGCTACGAGGCGGTGGTGGAAGGACGGCTGCGCGTTCCGCAAGGCACCTTCGAGAGCGACCTGGACGAGACGAATCCTTTCCGCGTTCACAGTGCGCCGGCCAGTGAGACGACGCGCCACGCCGTGACGCACTATCGCGAGATGGCCCGGCGGCCAGGCCGCAGCCTGGTGGAACTGACCTTGGAAACGGGCCGGCGGCACCAGATCCGCGTCCATCTCGCCGACGCAGGCTGCCCGGTCGTGGGCGACAAGAAGTACGGCGCGCGGACCGATCCGGCCAAGCGCCTGGGCCTGCATTCGTGCTCGCTCCGTTTCACGCATCCTGGCACGGGGGAGACGCTGCAATTTACGTCCCCGCTGCCGGTGGGACTGGCGCGGTTGGTGTGACTTTGTTCGACGGGTTGACCCTTAGCCGACATCCTTCTTGAGAGACACCGCGCGCTTGTCGTGCTCTGTTGTGGCCGTTCCAGACCATCGCTCATCTCCTTTCTTATCTATGATGCAAACGCCCGTCCCCCGCTCCCCCCGGTTCGTGGTTTCCTCCTACGCGGCCGCGCTGCTGGTCGCCGGTGGTTTCACCGTCGCGACCATCCGTGCCGCCGAACCGTCTTCTCCCGAACCTGCCACTTCTCCCGCCGCCGTGAACGAGAACCCCCTGCTGACCGAAAGCACGTTGCCCTACCACCTGCCTCCCTTCGACAAGATCAAGGACTCGGACTTCGAGCCGGCCTACGACCAGGGCATGGCCGACCACCTCAAGGAGATCGAAGCCATCGCCAACAATCCCGACGCGCCGACTTTCGATAACACCGTGGTCGCGATGGAACGCGCCGGACAATTGCTGAACCGGGTGGAACGCATCTTCTCCAACCTCGCCGGTGCCAACACCAACCCGGCTCTGCAGAAGATCGAGACGGTTGTGAATCCCAAGCTGGCCGCGCACGCCGACGCCATCCGCCTGAACGCGCCGCTCTTCGCCCGGCTGGAGTCGCTTTACAAACAACGCGACCAACTCGGCCTTGATCCGGAATCGAAATACCTGCTGGAACGTTACGAGAAGGATTTCGTGCGGGGCGGCGCCAGGCTTTCCGAAGCCGACAAGACCAAGATCAAGGCGATCAACGCCGAGCTGGCCGCTTTGCAGACCACCTTCAACCAGGACGTGCTGAAAGAGAAAAACGCCGATTCGCTCGTGCTGGACGACAAAGCTCAGCTGGCCGGCATGTCCCCGAGTGAAGCCGCCGCCACCGAAGCCGCGGCCAAGGCGGACAAAAAGGAGGGTAAATTCGTCGTCCGGCTGCTGAACACGAGCGATCAGCCCGCGCTGACTTCCCTGGAAGACCGCGCCTTGCGTGCGCGGCTGCTGCAGGTCTCACTGGCCCGCAACAGCCACGGCGGCGAGTTCGACACGACGGGGGTGGTCGCCCGGATCGCCCGCCTGCGGGCGGAGCACGCCGTGCTCCTGGGCTATGCGAACCACGCGGCCTACCAGTTGGATGACCAGACCGCCGGCAGCGTCGAGACGGTGAACAAACTCCTGGCCGACCTGGCTCCGCCCGCCGTCGCCAACGCCAGGCGCGAAGGTGCCGACATGCAGGCCATCATCGACCAGGAAGGCGGCAACTTCCCGCTGACCGCGTCGGATTGGGATTTTTACTCCGAAAAAGTCCGCAAGGCGCGCTACGACTTCGACGAATCGCAGTTGAAGCCCTATTTCGAGATCAACCACGTGATGCAGGACGGCGTGTTCTTCGCGGCGGGCAAGCTGTACGGGTTGACGTTCAAGGAGCGCCACGACCTGCCGGTTTACCAGCCGGACGTGCGGGTGTTCGAGGTGTTCGACGCGGACGGTTCGCCGCTCGCCCTGTTCCTGGCGGACTATTATGCCCGTCCTTCCAAGCGCGGCGGGGCGTGGATGAATTCCTACGTCGAGCAGTCCGATCTGCTGGGTGACAAGCCGGTGGTGGCGAACCATCTCAACATCCCCAAGCCGCCCGCGGGTGAGCCGACCCTGCTGACCCACGACGAAGTGCGGACCATGTTCCACGAGTTCGGCCACGCGCTGCACGGGATGTTCTCGCGGGTGAAATACCCGCGTTTCAGCGGCACCAGCGTGCCGCGCGATTTCGTGGAATATCCCTCGCAGGTCAACGAGATGTGGGCGGTGTGGCCGGAGGTCGTCAAGAACTACGCCAAGCACTACCAAACCGGCGAGCAAATCCCGCAGGTGTTGCTGGACAAGATGCTGGCCGCGAACAAGTTCAACCAGGGGTACATGACCACCGAATACCTCGCCGCGGCGCTGCTCGATCAGGCCTGGCACCAGCTCAAACCCGAGGAAGTGCCGGCGGGCGGCGACGCGCTGGCATTCGAGGCGAAAGCTCTGGAGAAGGCCGGCGTGGCCGTGCCGACGGTACCGCCGCGCTACCGCTCGCCGTACTTCTCGCACTCTTTTGGAGGCGGGTACTCGGCCGGGTACTACTCGTACATCTGGAGCGAGGTGTTGGACGCAGACAGCGTGGAGTGGATCAAGGCCCATGGCGGCTTGAAACGTGAAAACGGAGATTACTTCCGCCAGACGCTGCTCTCGCGCGGCGGCAGTGAAGATGCGCTGGGATTGTTCCGCAAGTTCACGGGCGGCGACCCGGACGTGAAACCGCTCCTCAAGCGCCGCGGTTTGGAGCAGGTGCCGGCGGTAAATTAAGTTGGGTGGGACGTAGGACCAAAATCAGGCGTTCCCCCGATACAGCAATGGAACGTTAAGTCTTAACAGGTTCCAACAATTTCCAAAATCCAGTCGAGCATCAATTGGATTTGTCCGCAGGTAGGTAGTAAGCCACCCGCTCGGGGTCAGCCCCGAAGGGTGGCTTACTATTTCCAGACCCGGCTCGGAACGGACGAAGAATTTTCGAATGCTAGACAAAGAAGCTCGTCTTTATTCTAGCGGCGAAACTCACCGCCAACCGACATGAAAAAGATCATCCTTTTTGCCTGCACCGTTGTACTCGGACTGTGCGCGTTTGGCCCGGTGGCCAAGGCGGACGGTTACTATCGTGGTGGCTACTACGGCCATCGTCACTTCTACCGCCGCGGGTACTACCGCCCGTATGGTTTCTACGGTGGACCGCGCGTGTTTGTCAGCCCGTTCGTTTATGCGCCGGTCGCGCCACCTGTTTACTGCTACCCGCCGCCCCGGCCGGCGTACTATGAAGGTCGGATTGAGGAGGAACGCCGTCCGGAACCTTATGACAACAGCAAGTAGAAATTGAACCGGCTACCGTGAGCTGGTTTGCCGCCCGGTTGGCACTCGTGCCCAGCCGGGCGGTCTCGTTTTTGGACCGGCCGCTTACCGGGCCAAAATCTCTGTCAGGATGCGATCGCTCGTCGCACCTTCCGCTTCGCCTTCAAAATTGAGAATGATCCGGTGCCGCAGGCTGGGCAGCGCCGCCTTGTTGACGTCGGCGCGCGACACATGAAAGCGGCCATCCAGCAGGGCGAAGATTTTCGCGGCCAGGATCAAGCCCTGCACCCCGCGTGGACTCGCACCATAGCGGACGAACTTTTTGGCCATCGGCGACGCAGCGGCGCTATCCGGGTGGGTGGCCAAGACGAGGCCGATGGCATGCGCCTGGACCTCCCGGGTGAGAGGGACATCGCGCACGATCCGGCGCAGACTCTGAATCTCTTCCAGGCCGATCACCTTGGAGACCTCCGGCACGTCGGTTTGCGTGGTGCGATCCACGATGAGGTGCAGGTCCTCCTCGGTCGGGTAGGCAACTTTGAGCTTGAACAAAAAGCGGTCCAATTGCGCCTCCGGCAAGGGGTAAGTGCCCTCCATCTCCAATGGGTTCTGCGTGGCCAGGACCATGAAAGGCTCGTCGAGCCGGTGGGTTTCGCCCGCGACGGTGACATGCTTTTCCTGCATCGCTTCGAGCAGGGCGCTCTGGGTCTTGGGGGTCGCCCGGTTGATCTCGTCGGCCAGCAGAATGTTGGCAAAAACGGGGCCAGCCTGGAACTGGAACCCCTTCCGCCCGTGTTCGTCCTCCATGATGAGGTTGGTGCCGATGATGTCCGCCGGCATCAGATCGGGGGTAAACTGCACCCGCGAGAACTTCAGGTCCACGGCCTCGGCGAGGGTGCGCACGAGCATGGTTTTACCCAGGCCTGGAACCCCTTCCAGCAGGACGTGGCCCGCGGCAAAGAAGGCGACCAGCACCGCGTCGATGATCTCCATCTGGCCGACGATCATGCGCTGCATCTCTTCGCGGATCCGCACGAAACTGGAACGGAATTGTTCCACCTGCTGGGCGGCCTCGGCGGCAGTCGGGGCGATCGTCGTCATGGAAAGAAGGGGCAAGGGCGGCTCGGGCGGCTCAGTTTTGCGGGCGAATGTTCTCAAAATACCGTCGCACAAACCGGCGCGAGCCGAGGGGAATGTTTTCCTGTTCCACCGCATCCCGGGCGGCGGGTGCGGCTGCCTCGTAAAGCTGCCGGTAGGCGCGGCCCGCCTTGGAAGAATCACCCGCCGTATTGACGAGCTCCTGGGCCGATTCGCCCTCGCCGGGCATTCCCTGGAGACGTTTGGCGGCACCGGTGGTAGGACGCGCCACCGCGGCTTTGTCGTCGAAGATCTTGTCGTTGCGACCCTGGTCCCGTTCACTGCCGGGAGCGCCGGAAGGGAGTGAGCCGGGGTTCTGCTTGCCGTCACCTGGCGAGAAGGATTCCACCATCGCCAGTGAACCGCTCCCCGGTGTCGGGCCGTCTCCCTTGCCTTGACCGTCTCCGCCGGGCTGTTGCAAGCCTTCCTTCATGTTTTCCAGCGCGTTGATGAGCTGTTGAAGTTGCTGCTCGGTCATGGGCGAACTCGCTCCGGCGCGTCCGGCGGACGCTTGCTGGGGCTGGTTCTTGCCGCCGCTGCTTTTGTTCGCGCCCATCTTCTTCAAGAGTTGCGCCAAGCGTTGCAAAGATTGTTGGCTCAGGTCGGATTGACCGGCCTGCGCGGCCTGAGCAGCTTGCTGCATCTGCTGGGCGACCTCGTTCTTTTCCTGCGCGGTCAGCTTGGCGGCCTGCTCCTGCATGGATTGAGCAAGCTGCTGGAGGGTTTGCGCCAGGTCACCCTGCTGCTGGAGTTGCTGCAACAGCTTCTCCAATTCCGCTCCGGCCTGCGCCGGGTCGCCGGCTTTCAGGGCGTCGGCGGCGCCGCGGGTCGGCTCGTTGGCGGCGAGCGCGGCGGTCAACGCGGCCATCTCCTCGGGACTGGACTTCTGCCCGCGGGCGGCATCTTTCATCGCCTGGAGCATGGCTTCGAGGGAGGAAAGTTCGCGCAGGGCGGACTTGAGTTTTTCCGTGTCGGGCTGGGTGGTGGCTTCCTGCAAGCGCTTGGCGCTGTTCTTCATCTCCTCGGTCACCTTGTCGAGTTCAGGGGCTTTGCTGTCCGGATTCTGCCGGAGCCGGTCGGCCAGGGTTTGGAGGGTATGGGCCTGCTGGGCAACGGCACCGTCCAGAGCCGTGGGGCGGGCGGCGTGGTAAGGGTGAAGGCGGGCGTAAACCAGCAGACAGCCCCCGAGCAGCAGCGGGATCGTGAGATAACGCAGCGGGCGAGGCGCACGGAAGGGCGTCCACCGTTTGACATGGAAGGTCTCCGCGTAGCGCAGGCACTCAATGAGTGTCAGGTCTTCGAGCGGAGTGCGCCGCTCTCTCGCGCCGAAGTCGAGCGCGGTGTGGAACCGGTCGTGCGTCCCGGCGCGGTCATCGAGGAGGGCAGCGGTCTGGGCAAAGGTCGGCCAACCGACAGCAGTGGCGAGCAGCGCGGCCATCAATGCCATCAAGGTTGCCCCACCGATCATCCACCCGGCATTGTGCGTCGGACCAGCGCCCCGGATCATCTGGACGGCGAAGACGATTACCAGAATACTGGCAGCGGCAAGGGTGCCAACAGACAGCGTGTCGAGGAACCTCTGGGCCGCCAGCCGGACGCGTGCCTTTTGCAAGCGGGCCAGGATCGGCGCGGTGGTCTTTGTCATAGAGCGAGGACCGAAAGTTTCAGTATAGAGGATCGCTTACCCGACGCAAACCTACACCCTTCTCCGCCATTGCTACCCTGCTCGTTACCGTGTAGGGACTTCCGGGTTGATCGAAGCTGTCTGCCTTTCCAACCACCGATTTATTAGCCATGCTGGAAGACCTCACGCGCGTCCTCTACCACGAGAGCACCATCCTCAGCCGGCTCGACGAGCTGGCGCACCAGATTTCCTGGGACTATCGAGACCGGGAACTGACCGTGGTAGCGGTGCTCAACGGCAGCTTCATGTTCATGGGCGACCTGCTGCGGCGCATCCCGCTGCCCTTGCGGGTGGACTGCCTGAGCGTGGCCAGCTACGTGGGCACGAAGACGAGCGGCACCGTCACGTTCGACCAGCACACCGTGCCCGACATCACGGGGCGGCACGTCTTGATCCTCGACGACATCCTCGACAGCGGCCTGACGCTGTCCGCCGTCAGCGAACGGCTCCTGGCGGAAGGCCCGAAGAGCGTCAAGACCTGCGTGCTGCTGCGCAAACGCCGGGTGCGCGAAAAGCCGGTGGAAGCGGATTACGTCGGGTTCGACATCGCCGACGAGTTCGTGGTCGGCTACGGACTGGACTACATGGAGCACTACCGCAATCTGCCTTGCATCGGCGTGCTCAGCGAGGAAGCGATCCGGCATGGCGCGCCCAAGAAGGAACCGTAGGTTACGGCCGCCATGAAAGTCGAAGTGCAATTTTTCTCCCGCCTGCGGGACATCGTCGGCAACTCGAAGCTGGACCTCGACCCGCCTGAGGGCACGACGGTGGGCGACCTGCTGGCTGGTTTGTACGCGGCTTACCCGGAAATGAGCCGATGGGACAAACACCTGCTCCTGGCCGTTGGTCTGGATTACGTCGAGCGCGACCAGCCTTTACGTGAGGGGGACGTGGTGTCCGTCATGCCGCCGGTGCAGGGGGGATAGAAACGAGGGTTGCTCTCTCGTGTAGAGCAGGCGGGCTTGCTTCCTTCCTCTGTCATCCCGAGCGCAGTGAGTCCGCGAACGCAGCCGAAGGACCTTCCGGTCGGCGGCAGCCAAAGCTTCCTTCCCGGCGGGAGCCACCCCGTGGGAGGGCCGCTTGCCTCCGGCGGCGGAAGGTCCCTCGGCTGCGTTCGCGGACTCACTGCGCTCGGGATGACAGAAGGGGCCGGGCGGAACGGATGATCTATCCGCCCTCTCCAGGAGGATAGAAGGGGGGAGAAAAGATCAGTTTCCAGGCCCTTCCAGGGCAACGGAGTGAGAAAAGCAGCCGAGGAATCTCTGCGCACACTCTGCGAATGTCCATCGAGGGAGCAAACGACAAATTACCAAAAGACCTCCGCTCAATCCCGGAAGTTCTTGAAGGCGAGCGACACCTTGAAATCCTTGCCGCGCAGGAACGCGATGACGGCTTGCAGGTCGTCGCGCTTTTTTCCCGTGACACGGATTTGGTTGTCTTGCAGAGAGGACTGCACCTTCAAATCCTGCGCCTTGATCGCCGCGACGATCTCCTTGGCCTTCGGCCCCTCGATGCCCTGCTTGACGACGAGTTCCTGCCGCGCGTGGCCGAGCGAGGAAATCGCCGGGGTGCCGTGCTCGATGTTGCGCAGGTCCACGTTGCGCTTGGCCAGCTTGCCGGTCACGATCTCGTTGAGCGCCTTGAGCCGGGTGCCATCCTCGGCCGACAGCGCGATCTTGTCCGCCGCGGGCTGCTCGATGGTCGCGTTGCTGCCTTTGAAATCGAAACGCGTGACCAATTCCTTGCGCGCCTGATTCAAGGCGTTATCGACCTCTTGCTTGTCAATTTCAGAAACGATGTCGAAAGTGGGCATTCCGAGATTCTGCCACGGAACAAAATACCCGCCCAGACTTTTCACCCGTTATCGACTCGCCTCCACCAACCGCCCGCCTCCTGGACGACCTGAGCGCGCCGCTCTCCGACGGCGAGGCGCTCACGCCTCCCCAGGTCGAAGCCGCCGTGGCTGCCCTCATCGACGAGAGCGTGCCGAACGATTCGAAGGCGGCTTTCTTGCGGATCCTGCGCGCCAAGGGAGAAACGCCCGCGGAAATTGCCGCGTTTGCCAGCGCCCTGCTCGAACGCGCCGTTGATCCGGGTATCGATGCTGCCAGCGTGCCGGGGCCGCTGCTCGACGTCTGCGGGACCGGCGGCGACCGGCTGCACCTCTTCAACGTCTCGACCACGGCCAGCTTCGTGCTCGCGGCGGGCGGAACCGTCGTCGTCAAGCACGGCAACCGGGCGATTACCTCCCGCAGCGGCGGGGCCGACGTGCTGGCGGCGCTCGGCGTGCGCCTCGATCTGCCGCCGGCGGACCTGCGCCGTTGCGTGGAGACCGTGGGCATCGGGTTCCTGTTCGCGCCGCACTACCATCCGGCCTTCAAGGCGATCATCCCCGTCCGGCGGCAGCTGGCGGCCGAAGGAACCAGCACGGTTTTCAATCTGCTCGGCCCCTTGCTCAATCCGGTGCGCCCGGCCAACCAGTTGGTCGGCGTGTTTTCCGGTGCGTTGACCCCGGTGTTCACCGAGGTTTTGCAGCAGTTGGGCCGCCGCCGGGTATGGGCGGTCCACGGCGAGGGCGGGATGGATGAGCTATCCACCCTGGGTGCGACGGACGTCAGCCGCTTCGATCTGGACGGCACGGACGATGACGCCGGGGGCGGAGCGATCATCCACGAGCAGGTTTTCCCGGAGGACGCCGGCTTGCGGCGGCTCGCCCGCGTCGAGGAACTGCGCGGAGGGGACGCCGCCGACAACGCCGGCGTGCTGACCGGGATCCTCGGCAGCGAGATCGAAGATGCGCGCCTGGACATTGTGCTCTTGAACGCGGCGGCCGGTTTCATCGCCAGCGGGCTGGCGGCGAACCTGCGGGAAGGGGTGGACCGCGCGAGGGAAGTCATCCGCAACGGCCGGGCGCTTGCGCGGCTGCGAGCGCTCGTCGGTTTCAGCGGAGCCTGAGCGGTGCGCGAGGACGGTTGCCGTGGTCAGGGAGGCCCTCTATGATTTTGCTCCCATGAACGTTTTTCCTTTCCTCCGTCTCCTCCCGGCCGTGGCTGCCGGCAGCTTGCTGCTCCTCTCAGCGCAACCTGCCGCCGCCGCCGCCGTCAAGTACCCCAAAGACGCTCCAGTCTTCACCGTGGAGGTGCCGGACGGATGGCGGGCGGACGAGGACACCAGCCCGGAACGCGTGCTGAGTTTTTCACCCAAAAGCGGTGGCGCACTCAAATACCAGATCTACCTTCTCGGGATCGCGGGCCAGGGCACGACGGACCTGGCGGATTCCGCACAGAAGCTGGCCGAATCCACCATCGGCAACAATTCCAAGATCACCGAAATAAAATTCGGCGCTCCGGCCGAGAGCAGGTCAACCGGTGGTGTTCCCGTCGCGCGGGAGACCGCGGCTTGCAAGATCGAGGGGACCAACTCCTACTTCGTTTTCGCGGTCTTCGCCCCGGTGGAAACCCGCCGCTTCGAAGCCGTGCTCTGCACCGTCGTGTCGGCGAAGGACGCGGGCGTGGGCGTGCTGGATTCCATCCTCCGCTCCGTCAAACCGCTCAAATGACCTTGGCGGACGCGAAGGCGCGCACCTTGTTGAAGCGCAGCCACACGGTTTCACCCGGTGTGAGGCCGAGTTCGGCGTAGCGCGAGCGCAGCAGGGAAACCTCCAGGCGATCGTCGGTTCCCGCCAGGCTTACGTCCACCCGGACCAGGACGCCGGCGATCGTCGTGTGCTCAACCACCGCTTCGAGGGTGTGCGGTCCATCGGGCTGACGGAGAATGTCAATGTCCTGCGGCCGAACGAACGCGGTCTCACCATCCATTGGTGGCGGCTCGACCAACCGGCGCAAGGTGTCGCCCTGGACCGCGTTGGCGTCGCCCAGAAATCCGTACACGAACGATGTCGCCGGCTGATCGTAAATTTCCTCTGGGGTGCCGACCTGTTCGATCCGGGCCTTGTCCATGATGACCACCCGGTCGGCGATCTCCATCGCTTCGTCCTGATCGTGCGTGACGAACACCGTGGTGATGTGAAGTTGGTCGTGCAACTGCCGCACCCATTTGCGCAGGTCCTTGCGCACCCGGGCGTCCAGTGCGCCGAAGGGTTCGTCGAGCAGCAGCACGCGCGGTTCGATGGCCAGCGCGCGGGCGAGGGCCACCCGCTGCCGCTGGCCGCCGGAAAGCTGGCCGGGATACCGCCCCTCGACATTTTCGAGCTGCACCAGCTGTAGCAGATCCTTGACCGTCTTCGCGATGACCTCCTTGGGCGGACGGGCACTCCGCGGCCGCATCCGCAAGCCGAAGCTGATGTTCTTGGCGACCGTCATGTGCCGGAACAACGCGTAGTGCTGAAAGACGAAGCCGACCTTGCGCTGCCCGATCGGCAGGGCGGTGGCATCGGACCCGTGAAACCAGACCTGCCCTCCGTCCGCCTGATCGAGACCGGCGATGATGCGCAGGAGCGTCGTCTTGCCGGAACCGGAGGGGCCGAGCAGGGCCACGAGTTCGCCCGTTTCCACCTTCAGGTTGATGCCGTCCAGTGCCGTGAATCCGCCGTAGCGCCGCGTGATGTTGCGTACTTCGATGCTCATGTTGCGTGCGCTCTATTCGCCGGCCAGGGCGGGGGAAGCCGTGTACCACTCCATCAGCGCCCGCAGGGCCAGGGTGACGAGAGCGAGCAGCGCCAGCAGGGTGGCGACGGCAAACGCCGCGACCGAGTTGTACTCGTTGTAAAGAATTTCGACCTGGAGGGGCATCGTGTTGGTCAGGCCGCGGATGTGACCGGAAACCACCGAGACCGCGCCGAACTCACCCATCGCCCGCGCGTTGCACAGGATGACGCCGTAGAGCAGGCCCCAGCGGACGTTTGGCAGCGTGACGTGCCAGAACGCCTGCCAGCCGTTGGCTCCGAGGGTCAACGCGGCGTATTCCTCGTCGCTGCCCTGCGCCTGCATCAGCGGGATCAGTTCGCGCGCCACAAAGGGGAACGTGACAAACACCGTCGCCAGCACGATCCCCGGCACCGCGAAGATGATCTTCATATGGTGGGCGTGCAGCCAGGGGCCGAGCCAGCCCTGCGCGCCGAACACCAGCACGTACACCAGTCCGGCAACGACCGGCGAGACGGCAAAGGGCAGGTCGATGAGGGTGGTCAACACGCTGCGGCCGGGAAACTCGAACTTGCCGATGGCCCAAGCCGCGGCCACGCCGAACACCAGGTTCAGCGGCACGGCGATGGCCGCCGTGAGCAGGGTCAGCTTGACGGCGGAGAGCGCGTCGGGGTCCTTGAACGCACCGAAGTAAGCGGCGACGCCGTGCCGCAACGCCTCGGTGAAGACGGCCGCCAGCGGCACGAAGAGCATGAGCGTCAAAAACGCCAGCATGCCCCCGATGAGGAGCCGCCGCACCCACGCCGGCTCGGTCGTGGTGGCAGCGATTTTCACCGGCCGCGCGGGTCGAAAAGAGGAAACGGTTCCAGCCATGGGTTTTCTGGTCAGGCGGTCACCGCCCGGGTGGACATCCAGCGTTGCAGCAAGTTGATGATCAGCAGCAGCGTGAACGAGATCACGAGCAGGACGAGCGCCAAAGCCGTCGCGCCGCGGTAATCGTATTGTTCGAGCTTGGTGACGATGAGCAGCGGCGTGATCTCCGTGCGCATCGGCATGTTGCCGGAGATGAATACCACCGAGCCGTATTCACCGATGGCGCGGGCGAAGGCGAGCGCGAAGCCGGTGATGATGGACGGCAGCACGGTCGGGAACACGACGTGCCGCAACGTCTGCCAGCGGCTGGCCCCCAGGCTGGCGGCCGCTTCTTCGAGTTCCGCTTCCATCTCAAGGAGAATGGGCTGAACGGTGCGCACGACGAACGGAAGCCCGATGAAGGTCAGTGCGACGATCACGCCGAGCGGAGCGAAGGCCACCTTGATGCCCAGTGGCTCGACCAGGCTTCCGATCCAGCCGGAGGGAGCGTAGATGGCTGTCAGCGCGATGCCGGCCACCGCGGTCGGCAGGGCAAAGGGCAGGTCCACCATCGCATCCACGATTTTCTTGCCCGGGAACGAGTAACGCACCAGCATCCACGCGACCAGCGTGCCGAACACGGCGTTGATCGAGGCGGCGGCGAACGAAGCGCCGAAGGTCAGCCGGTAGGACGCCAACACCCGCGGGGTGGTGACGGCGGCGAGAAAATCGTGCCAACCCAACCCGGCCGTTTTGAAGAAGACGGCCGAAAGGGGGATCAGCACGATCAACGCTAGGTACAGCAAAGTGTAACCCAGAGTTAGCCCGAAACCGGGCAGGGTCCGCCGGCGCGACGAGAAGAGATGCATGATCGGGCGGCGGACCGGGTGACCAGGATGTATTTAGGGCTTGTAGATCTGGTCGAACACGCCGCCGTCGGCGAAGTGGGTTTTCTGCGCGTTGGTCCAGCCGCCGAAGTCGCTGTCCACGGTCACCAGTTGCAGCTTGGGAAACTGTGACGCGTACTTTTCTGCGGCCTTTGCTTGGCGGGGACGGTAGAAGTTCTTCGCGGCGATCTCCTGCCCTTCGTCGGAGTAGAGATATTCCAGATAAGCCTGCGCGACCTCGCGCGTCTTGTGTTCGTCCACCACCTTGTCCACGATGGCTACCGGCGGCTCCGCCAGGATGCTCAAGGACGGGATCACGGTTTCCAGTTTGCCGGCACCGAATTCCTTCTGGGCCAGAAACGCTTCGTTCTCCCAGGCGATCAGCACGTCGCCGATGCCGCGCTGCACAAAGGTGATGGTCGAGCCGCGCGCCCCGCTGTCGAGCACGGGCACGTTCTTGTAGAGCTTGGTGATGAAGTCGCGCGCCTTGTCGTCGCGGCCGTACTTGTGTTTGGCCCAGGCCCAGGCCGCGAGGTAGTTCCAGCGCGCGCCGCCTGAGGTCTTCGGGCTGGCGGTAATTACCTGCACGCCCGGCTTGACGAGGTCATCGAAGTCCTTGATGCCTTTCGGGTTGCCCTTGCGCACCAGGAACACGATCGTGGAAGTGTAAGGCGTGCTGTTCTCCGGCAACCGTTTCTGCCAGTCCGCCGGGATCAGGTTGCCGTTGTCGTGGAGGGCCTGGACGTCCGCCGCGAGCGCCAGCGTGACGACGTCCGCTTCCAACCCGTCGATGACCGAGCGCGCCTGCTTGCCCGAGCCACCGTGCGATTGCTTGATGGTGACATCCTCACCTTTTTTGCCCTTCCAATACTTGGCGAAGGCCGTGTTGTACTCCTGGTAGAACTCGCGGGTCGGATCGTAGGAAACGTTGAGCAGTTCCGCCGCCCCCAGCGCCGGTGCGAGCATGAGCACTAAACCGAAGGTGAGCATCTTCATTTGCATGGCGCACATCTAAAAGTGCGGGACGCGGTTGTCAAATCCTTACTAAGTTGGTCAAGATTTGATCGGAGTATTCCTCCCAGGTCTTGAGTGGTCGGTTCACGGCTTCCAAGGCCAGGCGGTGGCGAAGCTCGGGCGAACCCGCGAGTGTCAAAATGGCGTCGGCCAGGGCGGCGGGATCGCGTACATCGGCGGTCAGACAGCCTCCACCGGCGGCGTTCTCAACCATGACGCCGAAGTTGGCGCAAAGGCAGGGCCGGCCCAGCCAGAGACTCTCGATCACGGGCAGCCCGAAACCTTCCAAAATCGATGGGTACACGGTGAAGTCGCACTGCCCGTAAAGCGTCTGGAGTTCGGCGTATTCGACCTGTTCGTGCCAGCGCAACCCGGGTAGCCTCGCCGCCGCGGAACGGACGCGCGCGGCGATGTCGGCTCCGGCGAGGTGGGAAGCGCCGACGAGGTCCAGCCGCAAGTCGAGATCGGGCCGTCGCGCCAACGCCAATTGGTAGGCGGTGAGCAGGGTTTCGTGGTTCTTGCGCGGCTCCAGGGTGGAAACGCAGAGCATGCGCGCGGGCTGGACAGGTTCAGGGATGGCGGTCGGGGTTTGCACTCGCGGTGTACCGACAAAGTCGCAGGCCAGCGTACACGTTCGTACCGGTGGACTCGGCAGCTCTTCGCGGGCGGCGAAGGCGCGCCAGCCATCGGCGGCCGACTCCGAGATGGGCAGAATCAAATCCGCGCGGGTCAGCGCGCGCATGTACTCGGCGTGAAGACCGGGCAGTTCGGGCGGAACGAAGTCGGGGCGATCGACCGGAATTGAATCGTAAAAGATCGCCGCCAGCCGCCAACCCCGCGCGTGGACGTAGTTGATCAGCGGCTCGATTTCCCCCCGGTACATCAGCTCGGACAGCAGGACCCACGTCCCGGGCGGCGCCTCGCGGTGCCGGGGATGCAGGTGCAAGGGAACAAACTTCCCTTTGCCGCCGTACCGCAGCCAGGGGTACCAGGCCGCCGGTTGACGCAGCAGGCTCAGAGGAAACCGAGTGGCCGGATCGTAGAGCGGACCGGTCTCGGGTCCGAGGTCGAGTTCCCGCGGCAAGGGCCGCAGCCAGCGGTTGCGTGAATTCCAGTTGACGAGACGCACCGGGGCGCGCCGCCGGGCAAACGCGGTGGCCAGGGAACGCACCACGGTCTGGATGCCCGACCGGCCGGGATTGCGCGCGGTTTCACCGGCCACCATGAAAACTGGGTCCATGCGGCGAAACCAAGCTCGGAAACCGCTCGAAAAGCAAGCGCGGATTCCTGGAGGCGGCACCGGCTGAGACCGATCCCTCGCTGCCTTGACTCCCTTCCTGCCGCCGTGAATACTCGGCGTTTCTCTTGCGTCCCCTTTTTTCTTAATGATCGCCGCCGCTGCCGTTCCTGTTGCTTCGTCAGGACCTGTCCTCATCCCGGAACGGGTCCGGGTGCGCGCGAAGTTTTTCTTCCGGGGCGAGCGGAAGTTTTTCCTCAAAGGGGCGACGTACGGGCCGTTCAGCCCGGACGCGGAAGGGGACTTTGTGGGCACTCCCGAACGGCTGCGTGCGGACTTGGAGTTGATGCGCGAACTGGGCGTCAACCTCCTGCGCATCTACCACGTGCCGCCCACGTGGTTCATGGACATCCTGGCCGAGTACGGGATGCTGGCCTTGATCTCCATTCCCTGGGCGGAGCACATCGAGTTTCTCAACGACGGCGCGGTGCGGCGTGAGGTGGTGCGGACCATCCAGGCCGCCGTGAACAAACACCGCGGACATCCGGCGGTCTTCGGCTACCTGGTCGGCAACGAGATTCCGACGACCATGGTGCGCTGGCTGGGCGTGCGGCGGGTGACCGAGTTCCTGGAGCGGCTCATCAACACGGCGCGGCGCATCGACCCGACCGCGCTGTATTCCTACGCGAGCTATCCGCCCACGGAATACCTGCTGCCGCAAAACGTCGATTTCTGCACGTTCAACGTGTACCTGCACGATCAGACGGACTTTGAGCACTACCTGCTGCGGCTGCAGAATCTCGCCGACGACAAGCCGTGCATCATGGGCGAGTTCGGCATGGACACCATCCGGCACGCGCAGGAAGAACAGGCCGAGATGCTGAGCTGGCACGTCGAAAGCGTGGTGCGTTGCGGGCTGGCCGGCACGATCATCTACGCCTGGACCGACGAGTGGTTCACCGGCGGCATGAACATCACCGACTGGGCCTTCGGCCTAGTCACCCGGGAGCGTGAGCCCAAGCGGGCGTTCCACGCGCTGAAAGAGAAATGGGGCGGGGGCGACAACGAGCACGTCACCCGGCGCGTGAAGCTCCCGAGTTACCCGAAGGTGAGCGTGATCGTCTGCTCTTACAACGGCGCGCAAACCCTGGAAGCCTGCCTGGCCTCGCTGCTGGAAATCGATTATCCCGACTTCGAGATCGTGCTGGTGGACGACGGTTCGACCGACCGGACGCCGGAAATCGTCGATCAATTCCGGCGCGACCCGCGCCTGGTGCCCGTCCGGCAGAAGAACATGGGCCTGTCGCACGCGCGCAACGTCGGCGCGCACACCGCCAGGGGCAACATCTTCGCGTACACGGACGGCGACTGCATGGCCGATCCCGATTGGCTCTACTACATGGTGGGCACGCTGCTCAGCGGACCCTACGCCGGGGTGGGCGGCCCGAACATCTCGCCGCCCGCGGCGAACTGGGTGCAGGCGTGTGTGTCCGCCGCGCCGGGCGGCCCGAGCCACGTCCTGACGACCGACGTGGTAGCCGAGCACATCCCGGGGTGCAACATGGCGTTCCACCGCTGGGCCTTCGAAAAGGTGGGCGGCTTCGACCCGGAGTACCGCAAGGCCGGCGACGACGTGGATTTCTGCTGGCGGCTGCAAAACGCGGGACAGGTCATCGCCTTCAGCGCGGCGGCCATCGTGTGGCACTACCGGCGTTTCACCCTCCAGGCGTTCAAGAAGCAGCAGGAGGGCTACGGAGAGGCCGAGAGCATGCTGCGCTTCAACCACCTGATTTTCTTCGGACCGACGGGCACGGCGCAATGGAAGGGCAACCTCTACGGCGCGCCGCGTTTCACCTGGCTCATCAACCAGCCCATCGTGTACCACGGGGTGTTCGGGCACGGGTTGTTCCAGTCGATCTATCCGACGCCGCGCTCGGTGGTGGCGGACTACGTCAGCAGCATCGAGTGGTTTGTGCTGACGCTTTTTGTCTTCGCTTTGGCGGTGCCCTTGGAAAAGCTGCGGATCGTGCCGTTTTTGATGTTCGGCGCGACGTTCCTGGTCGCGCTTTCCTACATGATCCACGCGCGGCTGGAGACGAAGTTCGACACCATCCCGGCGCGGATCCTGGTGATGATCCTCGCCTTCCTGCAGCCGCTGGTGCGCGGCTGGGCGCGGTATTCTACGTGGCACCGTTTCAAGCGCACGCCCGCTTCGGTCATCCGGGCGCCGCACGCGCACGAACACACGGCCGCCCGCTGGCTCAACATGACCAACCGCCGCTACTGGAACGAGGCCGGCGTTGGGCGCGAGGAGCTGCTTGCCACGGCGATCGGCGCGCTGGAAGCCGAAGGCTGGCGTTATTCCACCGACACGGGCTGGAAATCCTGGGACATCCAGATCTACGGTAACATGCTGTGGAACCTGCGGCTGCGCACGGTCACCGAGTATCACGGCGGCCCGAAATGTCTGACCCGCGTGCGGCTGACGTACTCGCCGGTGTTCACCACCGTCCTGATCAACCTGATCGTCGCGCCGGTTCTCCTGTACCGGCGGCTCTTCGCTGTGACGCCGCTGCACGATTACTGGGCGCTGGCGTTGTACGCGGTGTTCCTGCTGTTCATGTGCTACCGCGGCTTCCGGTTGAAATTGCGCGTGGTGGATCTCGTGGATAGTTCGGCGGCGAAGTGCGCTCTCACGCGCGTCACCGGCAGAAAGAACAAGCCCGCGCAAAAGCCGCCCGCGGCGGCGGCGCCGGCCTCCGGCACGGAGACTTCCATGAACGGAGGAGACGAGGTGAAAACCGCCGGAGTGGTCACTGCCGTCTCGCCGCAACCGGCTGTGGTTTCCTGACGGCTGGAAGAGTGCAGGCGCTGGAAGATAATCGACCCGGCCAGACGTTCGAACCGGCCCACGACAGGTAAAAAGCGAGCTTTGTTCGGGTTGGTGGCATTTTTTGCTTCTCAATGACTGACCCTTCGGTGTTAATCCGCGGATAAGCCGTGGAGAAACTTTCAGCGACCGCTCTCATTGGCTGGCTTCGCACCTGCGATTGGCGGGGTAGGTTGCGGGCCCGGATGCGCCGGCCCTTCGTCGGGTTGGCGCTGGCGGCAGGCGCGGGCATCCTGCTGGGAGAAACCGGCAGCAAGTGCTTTGGCGGCGGACCCGCCGGGGCTTGGCCAGCTGGGCCGTGGATTGCCTGTGCCGTGTTCTTCCCGCTGGCTCTGGTGTTTACCTGGACTCCTCGGCAGTGGCTCTGCTGGACCCTGGTGGTTGCCGGTTTCACCGCCCTGCACCTTTTCAGACTGAACGATCCGGGCTCAGTGCGGTTGGCGACAGAGCTGGCGGACGGGCTGCGTTCATCCGGCCTTGACCAGAGCCTCGCGGCTCGGGGGACCATCCTGGATGAACCACAAGCCTCGGAGTCCACCGGTGGGTCCGTCGGAGCGGCGGGAGGCAAAAACTGGCGCTTCACCTTTGGCTTGAACCACGTGGCGCTGCATGGAAAATCGTGGGATTGCCGCGCGCGGGTGAAAGTCTTCTGGCGGAAGGGCCCGGACAGCCTGTCTTCCGGCGAACGCCTGGAACTCACCGGCACCGGTGGAGGTATCAGCGGTCCGCGCAACCCGGGCGAGTTCGACCTGGCCGGCTTTCTGCGGCGGCATGACATCCGCACCGAAATGCAGTGCAGCGGCATCTCGGATGTCCGGCGGCTGCCGGCGGCGACGCGCAGGTGGCTGCCGACCATCCCGGCGCTGGCGCGCCGCTTCCAGGCCTGGGCGCAACGCAACCTGACCCTCGATCTGAGGGATGATCCCGACGCGGCCGCGGTGATCTCCACCTTGCTGCTGGGGTTGCGCAGCGATCCCGGGCTGGGGGATCTCCAACCGCCCTTTCAGCGAACCGGCACGCTGCACTTCTTTGCCATCGACGGACTCAAGCTCGGGCTGCTCTCGCTGCTGCTCGTGCGGGTGCTCGGCACGTTTGGGCTGCGGGAACAGTGGGGACTCACCCTGGTTCTCCCGCTGCTCGTGTTCTATGCCCTGGCAACCGGCCTGGGGCCGGCGAGCCTGCGGGCGGTGATGGTGGCGGCGGTCTTTGCCGGGGGCGGATGGCTCGACCGGCCCGCCCGGCCGCTGAACAGTCTGGGGGCGGCGGCCGTGCTGATCCTGGCCTTCGACACGAACCAGCTCTTCGAACTCGGTTTTCAACTGACCTTCCTGGTCGTGCTCTCGATCCTGCTCCTGGGGATGCCGCTGCACGCCGCCTTGATCCGGCTGGGCCAGCCCGATCCATTCCTGCCGCCCAAGCTGTTTTCGCCGGCGTTGCGGGCGTTCGAATGGCTCCGGCACCGGGTCGTTGACCTGGCTTGTGTCTCCGGGGCGGCCAGCATCGGGTCACTGCCGCTGATGCTCCTCTACTTCCACGTCGTTTCTCCCGTGTCGCTGCTGGCGAACGTCGCCGTGTTCCCCGTGGCGGTCGGCATGATCGGGTTGGGGGTCCTCACGCTGGCAGCTTCCGCGGTTTCCCTCACGTGGGTCGCCTGGATCAACAACGGCAATTGGCTGCTGGCCAGGACCATGCTCGCGGCGGTGCATTTCTTTGACGCCGTTCCCTACGGCAGCTTTTACTCCGCCTTGCCCGAGTGGCACTGGAGGCAGCCGGCGGCGGAGATCGCGGTGCTGGATCTGGAGCGGGGCGCGCGCAGCATCTACCTGCGTACCCGCAAAGGGGGAAGCTGGCTGGTCGATACCGGGCGCGAGTTCGACTACCACCGGGCCGTCCTGCCGTTTCTCCACACGCGCGGGCTGGGCAGCATCGATGGCCTGGTGCTCAGCCAGGCAGACCGGCTGCACCTGGCGGCGGCCCCGTTGGTCCTGGCGGAGTTGACCCCGCAGCAGATGTTCGATGCCGGACCGACCACGCGTTCGGCTTACCTGCGTGAGTTCCTGAAAATCCTGGAGCAACGCAAGTTGTCCCTGCGCCACTGGCAACGCGGCGATGCCCTGGCGCTGCCGGCCAAGGCTGAGGTGCGGGTGCTCTATCCGCCGGAGCACGTGACCGCCCGCACCGCCGGCGACAAGGCGCTGGTGTTCCAGCTGCGCGCGGCGGGCTGGCAGGTGCTGTTCCTCGGTGACAGCGGCGCGGCCACCAGCCGGTGGCTGCTGGAACACGAAACGCCCGCTGCGCTGCGCTGTGATATCTTGATCGTCGGAGAAGCGGCGGGGAGTCTGGCGGACGAGCCGAATCTGCTTCGTGCCATCGCTCCGCGTCTGGTCGTGCAGGAAACACCCAAGGAGGTGAATGAACCGGAATGGCCGGTCCCGGTGAAAATCCTCCGGGCCACCAAAAGCGGCGCGATCACATTGCGGCTCTATCCCCGGAAAGTCGAAGCCAATGGATTTGTGGATGGAGCTTCGGTGACGTTGAAACGCTGATGGGACGCGGTGCCGTTAAGACGCGAGAAATCCTCTTTCCGGAAGTTATTGGGAACCGCAGGGTGGATTTTGAGCGCATCAGCAGCCCTATGATTTACAGATTCGATCAAATCACCGTGGACCTCCCGGAGTCCAGCGGGCCCAACCCGAACGCCGCAGCAGCCGTGCAGGAATTGCTGGGCGGCAAGTTCGGCGAGATGTCCACGCTGATGAACTACACGTTCCAGTCGTTCAACTTCCGTGGAAAGACCAAGGTCCGCCCGTTTTATGACCTGATTTCCAACATCGCCGCCGAAGAGTACAGCCACATCGAAGCGGTCTCGGCGACCATCAACGTGCTGCTCACCGGTGCCACCACGCGCGCCGACCGCAACAGTCCCTCCAAGGAAGCCAATCCGGTGATGGATAAGGCCAAAAACCTCGTGACCAGCGGTACCACGGACCCGGCTCCGTTGAAAGACTCCGTCGATTTTCGCCGGTCTTCGCATTTCCTCGCATCGGCCCAGGCCGCCTTGCCCATGGATTCGGAAGGCCGTTTTTGGACCGGTCAGAACGTGTTCTCCAGCGGCAACCTGAAGCTGGACCTGTTGCACAACTTCTTCCTGGAATGCGGTGCGCGGGCCAATAAAATCCGCGTGTACGAGTCGAGCGATGACGCGGTGGCGCGCGCGGCGGTTGGATATCTTCTGGTCCGAGGCGGTGTGCACATCGTGGCTTACGCGAAGGCGCTCGAAGTGCTCACCGGCGCGAACGTCGGCGCCTTGTTGCCGATCCCTGACGTCAGCAACAAGAAGTTCCCCGAAGCTTACAAGCTGGAAGAAAAAGAAGGCTTGCACCTCATCATGTACAAGCAAGGCAAGGAATACAACGAGATCGCCAAGATCTGGAACGGGCCGCACCCGGAAGATGGCAAGCCGCTGGTCGTCAAAGACGAGATGCCGAAGGGCTATCCCTGGCCCGAGTTGCCCGACGAGCCGCAGCTTTCCTCGCCCGGCGACATCGATCCTGGGATGCTCAAGTACTACGCCGACAAGCTGAACTAACTCCAGGTCGCCGACCGGTTAATTCTGTTTCGAGCCGCCGAGCAATTGGCGGCTCGATTTGTTTATCCGCCGAACCGGGAGTGAGCCGGAAATCCGACCGATAGTCGTCGGCCAAGGCGAACCGATGGAAACGGGCGGTAAAGCCCCAAGGGCCGAAGAGTCCCAGGCCGCGGGTTTCAAGACCGAATCCGGCTTGAGCAAGCCTCGCTGGGAGGGACACGCTCCGTCGTGTCCGTGCCTGTGCCATCCAGAGCGGACACGACGGAGCGTGTCCCTCCCGCGCTGGTTCAGCGCTAACCCTAATGCGATACGCTCTAACTGCCCGCGTAGAACGGGTTGTGCTTTTTCTCCTCACCCACCGTGGTAAGGGGACCGTGGCCCGGGCAAACGATCGTCTCATCCGGCAGGGAAAGGATCTTCTCACGGTTGGCGCGCAGCGCGTCGGCGTAACGTTCCGGTGGCACGCCGCCCATCGACGCCGAAAACAACGCGTCACCGACGATGGCAATCGTGCGACCCAACCCTTCCACGACGTAGGTCATCCCGCCAGCGGAGTGACCGGCGGTCAAACGCGCGCTGATCTTCAACGCACCGGCGCGAAACTCCTTGCTTTCCTCGATCGGGTGGGTGTCCGCCAGCTTCTCGAGACGCGACACGTAAACCGGCGCGCCGGTGCGGTTCACGAGATCGTCGATCTTTGCCACGTGGTCGATGTGGGTGTGCGTGAGGAGGATGGCTTCCAGCTTCAGATCGTGCGTTTTGATCGTGCCGAGCATGGCCGAACAGTTGCCGCCGGTGTCGAAGGCCACGGCTGGACCACCCTCCTTTTCCCAGATCAAGTAGGAGTTCACCATCATGTCGTCATAAGCGGTGTTGAACATCGCGAACGTGGGTGGCGTCTTTGCTTCGGCGGGCTGCCAGCTCGCGTTCCCGAGCGCCGTCAGGGCCGCTGCATTCAGAGCCAATGCTTTCGCAACCTTGGCAGCGTCTTCAGGCTCGGCCTGCCCGTGTTGCATGGCTTCAACGACCTGCAGTGGAACGCCCGCTTTTTGGGCAAGCTGTGACTCGGTCAGTCTGAGGCCCCGGCGGGCTTTGCCGATCACGTCTTGCAACTGGTCTTCGAGAGGAATGGTCATGGGGAAGAATTGGAGATGGTCACCGTCTGGCCCGAGCCCAAAATCCGCAGGATGACCTGGGTGGGCCGGATGTCGAGAACCTCGTAGCGAGTTTGCGGATCGCGGGGCAGGCTGAACTGCTGGCCCTGCCGCAACGGCATTTCCTCGCCGCCGCTGCCTAGACTCACCACGGCGGTGGCGTCCGGGCTGTTGGTTTGCATCGCACGCACCAACACGACTTTCTGGCCGGTTTGCACGTTGGTGAGGGTCAACTCCGAGACATCCAGCGGCTTGCCGGAATCTTTCTCCGCGATGCCCCGGTGGCGCACGCGGCTGACCACGTAAGGCAGGTCGGCCACCCGTTCCCCGGGGTTCAGGGAGAACTGACGACCTCCCGCCTCGCCGCCGCCGGATTTCCCGCGCACGGTCACACGGACCTTTTTGCCCTCGACGCCGTCGAAAACGACCGGGAAAGTCTCACCGTCCACGCGCTTCAGACGCAGCTTGGTGTGGTAGGGCGGGTGGGAGTTGGGATCGTTCGGGTTGGTGCCCGCGGCGAGTTCCTCGTCGTTGGTGAAGCCGTCCCCGTCGTCGTCCTGCCCGGTGTCCTTCTTGAGCAGGTTCGCGGGCTCCACTCCGTTCTGTTTGAGCCAGGCACGCTCCATTTCCACGCTGGCGGTATCCGCTTTGACCTGCTTGGCCTGCGGCGTGTCAGACGCCGGGGAGGGAGCCGGAGTGGAGGCTGCCGCCACCGCGGGCGCGGGTCCGCCCGGCGTTCGGCCATCGATCAGCTTTGCCAAGTCGGGGTGCCCGCGCTGCAAGGCGAGCACAGAGGCGTTGGCTCCTTCCACGTTGACCAATTTTGGGTCCGCTCCGCGGTCGAGCAAAAAGGTGGCGGCGTCCGCATTGCCGGCGGTCGCGGCGTACATCAGGGCGGTCTGCTTCTTTTCGATCGCGGCGTTGACGTTCGCGCCGTGGTCGAGCAGGGACTTGATGAGGTCCATCTTGCCCAGGAGCGCGGACACCGCGAGCGCGCGGTCGAGCTGGCCGTCACGCTTGAGCTGGTCGGTACTGGTTTTGAGCAGCACGTCGGCCACGTCCTTGTAGCCGGCGTACACGGCTTTCATCAGGGGCGTCCAGTTGCTGCGGTCCTTGACGCGCGTGTCCGCATTGGCTTCGACCAGCACGCGAATCGTGTCCGCATGGTCTTTGGCGGCGGCCAGGAGCAGGGCGGTCGCCCCTTCCTTGTTCTGGAGGTCGGGCTTGGCGTTCTCGTCGAGGAGTGTTTTGCTGAGGGCGGTGTTGCCCGCTTCCGCCGCGGCCATCAAGGCGGTGTAACCCCGGGCGTCCTGTCCGTTGCGGTCGATCCCGGCCCGGAGAAAGGCGCTGACCATCGCCTGGTCGCCGGCCGCGGCTGCTTTCACAAAGTCCTCCGCCGTCAGAGAGCGGCCGGACTGTTTAATCTGGTTGCGCGCCTGGTCGCGGCCTCCTTTGCCGCAGCCGGTGAGTGCGAGGGCGGAAAAAAGCGCGGCGGCGGCCAGAAGGGGGAAATAACGTCCGAACGTCGTCGGGCGGGCGATTGGCATTCGGTTCTATAGCCAGATCGTCCCGCGCTGTAAAGCGGCTTCCTGGTTCGAGCGGGCGGACTGCAATTTGCACCTAGCCATTTACCCTGCGGCCCTTATTTTAGGGACGGGCTATGTTCGCCGCCCGCCCATCGCCTGATATCATGCCCGCTGCTCCCATCGCTCCACCTTCGCCCGAGTTTTCTGCCGTCCCAGACTCTCCCGTCTCCGCCGCGTCCACCAGTGCGGCGGCCACCGGGACGCCCGTCAGCGGCGCGGCGGCGATGGATGCCGCCGGAAACACGCCGCCCAAGGTGCCGGTCAACCGGGAAACATTGCGCCAGGCGTTGCGACTCTTCACGTACCTGCTGCCTTACCGGGGAAAGTTCATCGCGGCGATGGGCGCGCTCTTCCTCTCCACGTGCCTGGGGCTGATGTTCCCCTACCTGATCGGCAGCTTGATCGACACCGCCTGGCACGCGACCGGCGGCAGCCTCGGCCCCGGCGCCAGCTCCAACCCTCTAGGCTCGCTGCTCGGCGGCTCTGCTCCCGCGAAACTGGCTGGCCTGAGCCTCAACCAGATCTGCGCCATTCTGATCGGGCAGTTGGTGGTGCAATCGTTCTTCACTTATTTCCAGGTGATCTGGTTCAACGAGGTGGGCGAGCGGGCGTTGCTCAGCATCCGGCGCGACACGTACTCACGCATCATCGCGCTGCCAATGAGCTTTTTCGCCCAGCGCCGGGTGGGTGAACTTTCCAGCCGCATCTCGGCGGATTTGACCCAGATCGAAGACACATTGACCGGCGCGACGCCCCAGTTCCTGCGGCAGATCACCCTACTACTCGGCAGCATGGTCATCATCTGCGTGACCAACGGGCGGCTGACGCTGGTGATGCTCGCGTGTTTTCCACCCATCATCCTGGTGGCCATCATCTTCGGCAGACGCATGCGCGGCATCTCGCGGCAGGCGCAGGACCGCTTGGCCGAGAGCAATACGGTGGTCGATGAAACCCTCCAGGGCATCGCCAACGTCAAGGCGTTCGTCAACGAGCCTTACGAGATCAAGCGCTACACCGCGCACCTGGACAATTTCCTGACGGCGATCCTGCGCGGGGTGCGCTACCGGGCGGGGTTTGTTTCGTTCATCATCTTCGCCATGTTCGGGGCGATCGTGGTGGTGATGTGGTACGGCTGCCGCCTGCTCCAGGCCGGGCAGCTCAGCGCGGGCGACCTGACCCGTTTCACGATCTACACCTCCTTCGTGGCGGGGGCGATGGGATCGTTCGCCGATCTTTACAGCCAGATTCAGAAGACGGTGGGTGCGACTTCCCGCGTGCGTGAATTGCTGCTGGAGGAACCCGAGGCGGTCGTGCCGGCGGTGGCGACACCGCTCGACAGCGAGAATTCGCTGGCGGTGCTCTCCAGCGTCAACTCGGCCGCCGCTCCGACCGCACTCGGGCGGCTGCGTGGCGACGTGGTGTTCGATCACGTGAATTTCAGCTACCCGTCCCGGCGCGATACCACGGTGCTCCGTGATCTTTCCTTGTCCGCGCGGGCCGGTGAACGCATCGCCCTGGTAGGTCCAAGCGGGGCGGGCAAATCGACGCTGGTCTCCCTGTTGCTGCGTTTCTACGAGCCGGACAGTGGCTCCATCTCACTCGACGGAAAACCCGCCGCCGACTATCCCTTGCGCGAACTGCGTTCGCAGATGGCCATCGTGCCCCAGGAGGTGCTGCTTTTCGGCGGCAGCATCGCCGAAAACATCGCTTACGGCCGTCCCGGCGCGAGCCACGAGGACATCGTCGCCGCGGCCCGGCAAGCCAACGCGCACCACTTCATCGAGAAGTTTCCGGATGGGTACGAAACCCTGGTGGGCGAGCGCGGCGTCAAACTCTCGGGCGGCCAACGGCAGCGGGTGGCCATCGCGCGGGCGATCCTCAAAGACCCGGCCATTCTGATTCTCGACGAAGCGACCAGCTCGCTGGACAGCGAGAGTGAGCGGTTGGTGCAGGATGCCTTGGAAGTGTTGATGCGGGGACGCACGAGTTTCATCATCGCGCATCGTCTCGCCACGGTGCGCGAAGCCGACCAGATCGTGGTCATCCGCGATGGCACCGTGGTCGAAAGCGGCACGCACGCCGATTTGCTGGCAAACAAAGAAGGACTCTACCGGCGATTGAGTGAGTTCCAGTTCGACCTCGATCAGGGGAAGGATGCCTGAGGCACGGATGGAAGGTAGCCGCCGGGTGGCACCTTGGGCAACTTGTTTGCCTGCGCTCGCGGTGGCAACTCCGCTGCTCGCTCCCTTGACCTGGCGCTATTCGCACCTGGGTACCCTGGGCGGCGTGGCAGCCTCCCACGCGGCTTTTTGCTACACGAGCCTGCGCGCCAATTGCCAGTGGTGTGGACCCGTCGCCACTCGGTTCATACCCGACGAGGATCAAATCTGGCTGACGATCGACGATGGGCCCTGTCCGGAAGATACCCCCCGGATGCTCGATCTACTGGATGCGGCCGATGCGCGAGCCACGTTCTTCGTGCGTGGTGACCGCGCGGTGGCTCATTCGGCACTGATCCGTGAGATCGTGCGCCGCGGTCATGAAGTCGCCAATCATACCTACCACCATCCACAATACAGTTTCTGGTGCGCTTTGCCGCGACGCGTCGCGGCGGAAATCGACCGTTGCAATGCCGTGTTGGGTGAGCAGACCGGCAAGTTGCCGCGCTGGTTCCGGGCACCGGTGGGCATGGCCAACGCGTATGTGCATAGCGCGGTGCAGACGCGCGGGATGCGGCTCGTTGGCTGGTCCAACCGCGGGTTGGACACCCTCCGCGGCGCCACCCCGGCGTCCTGCCTGCGAAGGATCATGCGCGGGCTGCGCCCAGGTGGAATCGTTCTCCTGCACGAGGGGCATCGAAACTCGGCGGGTGAACGGGTCAGCGTGGAGACAATAGAACTACTTCTCACCACGTTGTCCGAGCGCGGCTGGAGAGCGGTCGTACCAGGGGAAGCGCAGTTGCGCTGACTCCGAGGTGTCCTTTAAGCCTTCGGCAACTTTTCCAGGGCGGCGATGAACGCCTTCGGTCCGCCTTCCATGTAGCCTAACTGGCCGATCTGTTTACCTGCCGAGTTGAGCACGACGATCGTCGGGTAGCCTTCCACCTGGTACTGCTGCTGTAGATCCTCGTTCTGCTTCTTGGTCTGTGGCGACACGTACTTCTGGCGCGGGAAATCCAACTCCACCAAGACCAGGTTTTTCGACGCGTAGCTCTTGAATTCGGGTGTCGAGAACACCTCTTTATCAAGTTTCATGCACCAACCGCACCAGTCAGAGCCGGTGAAATCCATGAGTACCAACTTGTTGTCCTGCCTGGCTTTGGACAATGCCTGGGACTGGTTGTCACCCCAACCCGGGCGATCACCGGCTTGCAAACCGACCGTGAGAAAAAACAGCAAGATCCCGGCGGGAATGACCAATAGGAACTTGGGAAAGAACGACGACCGGACGAAGCTTGGATTAATGGGATTCATCGTAAAACCTGTTTGAGGTGCGTAAACAACATCGTTCCCGGCAGAAATTTCGCAACCGGATTACGAAGGCGGAGGAGGCATCGCTGGCGGAAGCCCTGGCGTATGGTAGGTGAAACCTCCGCAACCGATTTACCCATGCCAGATGCCTCCACCGTGCCCGCCTTAAGTAAATTCCTGATCACCGGTGCCTCCAGCGGGATCGGCCGAGCGGTGGCGTTGCGCCTGGCGGCGCGGGGCGCTTCCCTGGTGCTTGGCGGCCGCTCGACGGAACGTCTGGACGAGGTCGCCAGCCAGGCCAGCTCCACCGGTGCCGCCCAGGCGGTGGCCCACGCCGGCGACATCACCTCGCCGCGGGGAGCGGAGGAACTCGTCCAGGCAGCCGCCACCGCGCTCGGTGGCATCGATGCGGTGGTGCATTGCGCGGGCATCGGCCTCATCAAGAGCACGCTGGAAACCACCGACACCGAGTTTACCCGCGTGATGAACGTCAACACCCGCGGCACGTTCCTGGTAGCCAGGGAAAGTTGCCGCGTCATGGGCGCGGCGAAGCGAGGATTGTTCGTGACGCTGCCGGGAATCCTGGGCCGCGCCCCGATGCGGAACGCCGCCGCTTACGTCGCCAGCAAATACGCCGTCACCGGCATGATCAAAGCCATGTCGCTGGAATTCCAGCGCAGCGGCATCCGTTTTACCTTGCTCCATCTGGGCGGGGTGGACAGCCCCTTTTGGGACGGGGTCCAAATGGCGGTGCAACGCGACAAGATGATCCCGGTGGAGACGGCGGCCGATTGCGTCCTGTCCGCCATCGACGCGCCGCCTCATCTGGTGTTGAGCGAGATGATCATGCAGCCCGAAAGCCATCAACTTTGATCCGATATGGTCCACGATTTTCTGGTGATCGGTGCCGGTTTGTCCGGCTTAAAAGCGGCCGGTGATCTCCATACGGCGGGCCGCAGCGTGCGGGTGCTCGACAAGGGACGCGGCGTCAGCGGTCGCGCTTCGACCCGGCGCTGGGATGGAGCGCCGGTTGACCACGGCGCGCAGTTTTTCACGGCGCGTTCGGACGAGTTCCGCGCGCAAACGGAAGCCTGGTTGTCGCGCGACGTGTGCTTTGCCTGGTGCAACGGATTTCACCAGTGGGACGATGATGGACGCGGCCTGCGCGCGCCCGACCCGGCGGACACCAGGCATCCGCGCTACGCGTGCCACGCCGGCATGAGCGCGTTGGGCAAGGACCTAGCGCGGGCGTTGCCGGAGACCGCGATCCGCTTGAACGCGCGCGCGGTGGCTTTAGAACGGGTGGGGGACCATTGGCAGGTCAAGCTCGAAGGCGATGAAACCGGTGAAATCCCGGCGGCCCGCAGCCTGATTCTGGCGCTGCCCACCCCGCAGGCATTGGTGTTGTTGAAGGACTCCGCGCTGCTCGATCAAATTGATCCGGCCGTCCGCGAAAAGCTCGAAGCGGTCGAGTACGCCCCCACGTTGGCCGTGATGGTGCGTGGTGGTGCCTCCGTGCAGGATTGGCAGGGCATCCAGTTGCGGGACAAGACCCTCACGTGGATCAGCGACGACACCGGCAAGCGGCGCGGCGGCGACCAGGCCCGAGCGGATGCCGCGCGGATTTTTATGCTGCACGCCAGCCCAGAATTTTCCCGCCAGTGGCAGGACGCCGATCTGGAAAAGGCGACCCGTCTCATGGTCGCGCGCGCGGGCGAGCTGGTCGGGAGTTGGATCACGCTACTGCCGGATCGGCGTATCCACCGCTGGCGCTACGCCAACGTCCCGCACGGGGTGGCTGATGTCCCTTTTCTGAAGAACGGGGTTGGGGCAGGCCACCCGCCGCTCTATGTCTGCGGTGACGCCTTCCTCGGTGCGAAGATCGAAGGCGCTTACTGCTCAGGCATGAAGGTCGCAGAATCGATCCGGTGATTGGAAAGGAAATCGCCACTTCTCCAAGAAATTATCCCGCTTGGCGCGAAACTCGCTTTCAGAGTAAATCCGCATGCGGGACGACGAATCAGACATCAAGGCGATCGATTTTGACGCGGAAATGCGTCTGCTGGCTGGCACCGATATGCAGCAACTCACCCAGCAGGCCGCCGGGGGAAGCGCCAAATCGAAACATCCCGTCGATAAAAGTGAACTGCTTCTGACCCTCGGCCAGATTGTACGGCCGCTCGCCCAGGAAATCGAGTACATCAAGAAGTCGTCGTCGGAGAGCAACCAGCTTCTCGTCGCGCTGGGCAAGATCATCAACAGCCAGCAAGCCACCGCGGCCGCTGCGTCCACGCCAGCTGCGCAGAGCGCCGCCTTGGAAACGATGGCGCAACAGATGCAGCGGCTCGGGTCGGTGGAGTCCGCCAACCAGAAGCTCTTCGATGCCTTGCACACCGAACTGAAGGGCTACAAGGACAACTTCCTCTTCGAAGCGTTGCAGAAACCGTTCATCCGCGAATTGCTCCCGCTCTTCGACGATCTTTCCAGTCTGCACGGGCAACTCGAAAAACGCCTGGAAGCTCTGCGCGCCCGGCAAAAAGAAGCGGCCGAGCAACCGCCCGCCGCACCGCCGCAACCCCGCATGACCCGCCTGATTGACCTGTCCGCGGCGCTGCTCTCCCGGAACGACCCGCCAGCGGCGGGCCCGAGCGCGGCGAAATTCGAAGATAGCGGCGAGACAGACTTCCTCAAAAATCTCGCCGGCAACGTGGAAAACCACGTCCACCACGTGGTCGAGATCCTCCTGCGCATGGACGTCAGCCTCGTGCAAACCACGCGCGGGTTGCCGGTGGACAAGAAGGTTCACCGCACTGTTTCCTTCGAGCACGCCGCGGCCTCCGAGGACGACAATACGGTGGCCCGCTCGCTCAAACCCGGGTTCTCCTGGAAGGAACGCATGATCCGGCCCGAAGACATCGTGGCCTACCGTTGGCACGCGCCCGGCGAAACTCCGCCGCCACCGAAAGCACCTGTCACCGTACGCCTGCCCGAGTCCAGGCCGGCCGTTTGATCAAAACGCTTGTCTCTTCCCCGTCGCCGCCCTTTCCTTTCTCATCTCCAATCAGTACCCTGTATGACCAAGAGTACCCGTAAAGCGGTCGGTATTGACCTGGGCACCACCTTCTCGGCCATCGCGCACATCGATGCCTACGGCAAGCCCCAGATCATCCCCAATTCGGAGAGTGAACGCATCACGCCCTCGGTCATCCTGTTCGACGGCACCAACGCGGTCGTGGGCACCTACGCTAAACAGAACTCCGTCGCGGAGCCCGAGAAGATCGTCGATTTCGTCAAGCGTGAGATGGGAAAGAGCAAGGAGGAATTCCACCGCGAATTCAGCGACAAAATTTTCTCCGCCGAAGAACTCAGCGCGCTGATCCTGAAGAAGCTCAAGAACGACGCCGAAAAGTACCTGGGCACGCCAGTCAGCGACGCGGTGATCACCGTGCCGGCCTACTTCAACGACTCCGAGCGCACGGCCACCATCCACGCCGGGCAACTGGCGGGCTTCAACGTCCTGCAGATCATCAACGAGCCGACCGCCGCGGCGCTTTCCTACGGCCTGGATAAACTCGACCAGAACCAGACGGTGTTCGTCTTCGACTTGGGCGGCGGCACCTTCGACGTGACGATCATGCGCATCGAAGGCCAGAACATCCGCATGCTCGCCACCAACGGCGACCACCGCCTGGGCGGCAAGGATTGGGACGACATCATCGTCAACCTGGTGGCCGAGGAATTCGACCGCCTGCACGGCGAGAACCCGCTGCTCGACCTTACCAGTTACCAGGAACTCCAGAGCCGCGCCCTGGCCGCCAAGATCCAGCTTTCCAGCCGGCCGCGCACCACCGTGGTCCACTCGCACAACGGCAAGAGCATCAAGATTGAACTCACCCGCGACGACTTCGAGAAGATCAGCGCGCACCTGGTCGAAAAGTGCAAGACCATCTGCGAGATCGTCATGCAGGAAGCGCACATGAACTGGAGCGAGATCGACAAAATCCTGCTCGTGGGCGGCATGACGCGCATGCCCATGGTGCGACAGATGATCCAGGAAATCAGCGACGTGCCGCTGGACGACCAGATCAGTCCCGATGAGTCGGTGGCTGTCGGCGCGGCGATCCAGGGCATCCTCTCCGTCCTGGCCGACGAGGACAAGACCGGCGCGCGGACCGTGCCCAACGAGACGCGCGAACAATTTTCCACTCGTGAGGGCGGCCTGATCCAGGTGACCAACATCACCTCGCACAGCCTGGGTGTGGTGCTTTGGAACGATAACGCGCTGGAGGAGTACGTGTTCCCGATGATTAAAAAAATGACTTCCGTGCCCGCCGAGTTCAAGAACAGCTTCGGCACGGCGCAAGCGAACATGGCCAAAGTGGTCGTGCGCGTGGTCGAAGGGGAAAGCACGGTCCCGGGCGATTGTACGGCGTTGGGGGTCTGCTCGGTGGACCTGCCGCCTTACCTGCCGAAGGGTTCGCCCGTGGAATTGAGTTACCGCTACAACACCAACCAGGTGCTCGAAGTGGTCGTCGATGCTTTCGGCAAACAAAACAAAGTCAGTATTGAGCGCAACACCGGCCTCTCCGAGGAGGAAATGGCCAGCGCGACGGCAAGCCTTTCGTTGATCAAGGTTGAATAAGGAGAAGGCAGAGGGCGGAAGGTAGAAAAACGATGAACACCTGCCTTTTACCTGCCACCACCTTCTCCGGCTTGTAACATTTTCCTTCCGTTCTTCTTCTACCTTCTACCTTCTGCCTTCCCGCATGTCTCTCCCTTTGCCGCTACCGGATGATCCCCGCAAATGGGAGGGATGGAGCTGGCACAATTCAGCCAATTACTATGAGCGTTTGTGCCTGGACTTTGAGGCCAAGCCAACCGACGAGGAAATCGAAGAAAACAGCCGGCAGTTGCTGGTGTGGTGGCAGAAAAAATTGCCGCTCAAGAACCAGCCCAGCAATCCTCTGGCGCAGTTGTTGCGTGGCGGTATCGACCACGCGCCGCGCCACATCGCCGAGGCCCGCGTCGAACTGCTCAACCCCGAGCGCCGTACGCACATCGACAACGTTTTGTTCAAGCGCCGCCGGGAGACGGCGCTGATCGAATTTCGCAAGTTTCTCGACTTCGCCCTGACGAATAAAATCCTTACGCCGGAGTCGGAAGCTTCCCTGGAAAAGGTCGGCTTGGGTCTGGGTCTCCATGCGACGGATCTGACCACCGTCATCGAAATGGGACTGCGACAGACGGGAGCAGTGCGTGCTGCCGACGCCCCAGAGCCTGAGCCGATGGTGCCGCCGCCGGTGGCAGCCGGAACCCCGGGGCCGGAACCTGCCGTGGTGGAAGCAAGCCCGGCAGCGGTCGTTCCTCCGATCTCCGGTGCGACGGAAGCCCCCCGCGGCCGTCGCGTGCGAGGGAACAACCCCACCGAAGATTTCCGCCGCATGCTCCAGCTTTCCGGTCTGGACGAAGAAAGTATGTCCGACGACCGGCGCGATACTTTTATCGACATGGCCGAGAACCTCGGCCTCGATCCCGGCCAGGCCGAGGATATGGTGGACGATTACCTGGAGTCGATCACCAACGGTGAGGCGGTGGCGCAGCGCCCGCCGTCCACGCAGACGATACCCTCCAGTGTGCCGGTAGCTCCTCTGCGCGCCGCCAGCGGCCCGGCATCCACGGTGCGCGCCGCACCCGTCGTAAGATCCGGACCCGGCGTCATCCCCCGTGTGACTCCGCAAGTCGCCGCCCGGGCTTCCGCGGCAGAGATTTTGCCGCCGGAAGAGGAGCGGCGGCGCAACCCGGACTTCGTCAATGGGGTCGGCATGCAGATGGTTTTCATCCCGTCGGCCAGCTTCCTCATGGGCAACAACGCCCCGGACGCCCCGGCCAACGAGCAGCCGGCGGGGCGGGTGTCGCTGGCGCGCTACTTCATCTCGCGCCACCCGGTGACGAACGCGGAATACGAGAAATTCAGCGCCGCGCATCTCAGCCGTCGCGGCTCCTGGGCGGACGAGATTCATCCCGTGATCTACGTCAACGCACTCGACGCGGCAAAATTCTGCCAGTGGCTCAGCGCGCGGGATCGCCGCCGCTACCGCCTGCCGACCGAAGCCGAGTGGGAATGCGCGGCGAAAGGTTCAGACGACCGTTCCTACCCTTGGGGTGAGCAGACCGGCCTCGGTGACCTGGCGAATTTTGCCGACGCCAACACGACTTTCGCGTGGCGCGACGAGACGATCGACGACGGGTTCGCCGAGACGGCCCCGGTCGGTTCATACCCGCGCGGGGTGAGTCCCTTCGGGGTGGAAGACCTCGCCGGCAACGTGTGGGAGTGGTGCGGGGACTTTTACGCCGAATACAAGGCCGGCGAGCGGATCAACCCGCGTGGCCCCCAGCACGGCACTCAGCGCGTGTACCGCGGCGGCAGTTGGAAGTCCCGCTTCGCCAACCTGCGCACCACCGCGCGCGGCTTCAATCTGCCGACGTACGCGAGCAACGATGTCGGCTTCCGTGTCGTGTGCGAGTGCGATTGATCTGGCCACGGATCGAACGCGGATGAAACGCGGCTCATCCGGGGCTAGATAGGCACGCATGCTTTCACCGGATTCTTCGGAAGTTTCCTCCGCCGCCCCCGGGGCCAGGCCGCTGGCCCGGCGGGCGCTCCTGGCGTTCTTACTGATGTTCATCGCCTCGCGCGTCTTGGTCATCGGGATCATGAGCAAGCGGGTGCCCGATCTTTTCCTGCACGCGGGCGGCACGCACGTGCATCACCTCAACTACGGCATCTTCCTGCTTGCCGCGGTCAGCGCGACGCTGCTCTTCATGCGGCTGTCGGACGGTGGGCTGCGCCGGGCGGCGTGGGCCTACGGGGCGGGTATGGCGCTGACCTTCGACGAATTCGGCATGTGGCTCCACCTCGGCGGCAGCTACTGGCAGCGTGCCAGCTATGACGCGGTGATCGTGGTGGCGACGCTGCTGGGCATGCTGGCCTTCTTCCCGCGCCGGGACCGTTGGAGCGAGCGGCACTGGGCCAGCTACGGACTGGCGGCATTGTCGGCGGTGGTATTCGGCGCGGTGCTCTTCGGATCGCTGCGTTACGCGGATCGCCGGCTCGGGCCGAGCCTCCTCCAGTTGGAAGAAGACGGGCCGCAATGATCGTCCGCCGGTGCTATGATACCGACTGTGCGAACGCGCCTTCCGTCCTTTTCCCTGTCCTGTCTCTCCGCGCTGCTGCTGATGACCACCCCCGACTCTCAAGCTGACACTCCCGTTCTCGATCCCGCAGCCGCGCCCGCGCCGGTCACCGAGCGCCGGCCGAAAACGGTCGGGCTGCACGGGGACAAACTGGAAGACCCGTACTTCTGGCTGCGCGAAAAGAAGTCTCCGGCCGTCCTGGCGCACCTGAAAGCGGAGAACGACTACACCGCGGCCGTCATGGCTCCGTTCAAGCCGTTCGAGGACGCCTTGTACAAAGAAATGCTCGCGCGCATCGTGCAGACGGATACCTCCGCGCCGTACCTGCAACGCGGCTACTTCCTTTACGTCCGCACCGAGGAGGGCAAGCAGTACCCCATCGTCTGCCGCAAGCACGGCACCCTCGACGCCGCGGAGGAAATCGTGCTCGATGTGAACCACCTCGCCGAAGGCCAGAAGTTCATGGCGCTCGGTTCGTTCGAGTACAGCGACGACAATACCCTGCTCGCCTACGCCACGGACGTAAACGGGCACCGCGATTACGACTTCCACCTCAAGAACCTGGCCACCGGCGAAGAAATCAAGACGCCGATCGGCAAGGTCGCCGACGTTGGCTGGGCCGGGGACAACCGGACCGTTTTCTTCGTCACCGAAGACGAAGCGAAACGCTCCAACAAGCTCTGGCGCTACACGCTCGGCGACAGGAAGCCGGTGCAGATCATGGAGGAAAAAGACGAGCTTTTCGGCGTCTCCGTGTCGCGTTCGCGCGACGGCCGTTTCCTCTTTTTCGGGTCGGCCAGCAGCCGGACCACCGAATGGTCGTTCGTTGCCGCGGATCAACCCAGGACGGCACCTGCCTTAATCGCCCCGCGCCGCAACGAGATCGAATATTACCCCGAGCACCGCGACGGCCTTTTCTACCTCCGCACCAACGAGGGCGCGAAGGAATTTCGTGTGATGACCGCTCCGGTGGCGACGCCGGATGCTGCCCACTGGACGGAATATCTTTCTTCTCAGCCGGGCATAAAGATCGAGGATTTTGCGCCCTTCGCCAAATATGCCGTGGTCAGCGAGCGCGAGGCCGGGCTGCCGCAGTTCCGCGTGCTGGATTTCGCCGACAAGAAGTCCGTCCGGGTACCGATGCCCGAACCGGCCTACGATGCGGACGGCGACGCCAACCCTGAGTACGACGCCACGGGGTTCCGTTACACCTACCAATCGCCGGTGACGCCGCGCAGTGTGTTCGAGTACGACTTCGCCACCGGCGCACAGAAACTCATCAAGCGTAACGAGGTGCTCGGCGGCTATGATCCGGCCAAGTACGTGGTCGAACGGGTGGGGGTGCCGGCCGCCGACGGGACGAAAATCCCGCTGGACATCGTGCGCCGCCGCGACGTGCCGGTGGACGGCACCGCGCCGGGCTGGTTGTACGGCTACGGGTCGTACGGCATCTCCGAGGACGCTTCTTTTTCTTCCACCCGCGTCTCGCTGCTGGAGCGCGGGGTGGTGTATGCCATCGCGCACGTGCGGGGAGGGGGCGAGTTGGGCGAGATGTGGCACGAAGGCGGCCGGATGATGACCAAGAAGAACACCTTCACTGACTTCGCGGCGTGCGCCGATTACCTGGTGCAGGCCAGATACACTTCGCGCGCGCGGCTGATGATCCAGGGGGGCAGCGCGGGCGGTTTGCTGGTCGGCGCGACGCTGAACCTACGCCCCGATCTGTGTTCCGGTGCGCTGATGGACGTGCCCTTTGTCGATGTGCTCAACACCATGAGCGACGCCACGCTGCCACTGACCACCGGCGAGTACATCGAGTGGGGCAATCCCAACAAGAAGGACGAATACGAGTACATCAAGAGCTACAGCCCGTACGACAATCTGGCGGCCAAGAACTACCCGTCCATCCTCCTGACGACCTCGCTCAACGACAGCCAGGTTCCGTATTGGGAACCGGCCAAGTACGCCGCGCGTTTGCGGGCGATCAAGACGGACAAGAACCCATTGCTCCTCAAGATCAACCTGGACGCCGGACACGGCGGAGCCTCCGGACGCTATGACGCGTTGAAGGAAACGGCGTTCGAAGACAGCTTCGGACTCGCGGTGCTTGGCCTGGTCCGGTGAACCGGTTTCAAAGCCCCATATGCCTCCGACCTTGTTTGTGGTTGCTCCAACAGATTGACCTGCGTGTTCGTCCTTGCTCGCTTACTTGAATTTATTACTCTCTTGCCATGCAAGCACATCGTGTTGAGATCATTCTATCCGAAGATGGTATTGTCACTCTGCGTGACCTTCCGTTTCGTCGCGGTGAAAGCATCGAAATTATCGTTTTACCTGCTTCGGCTCCCTTGGCACCCGCTTCCAGATACCCCTTACGTGGTACACCGGCGACCCTTTTGCAACCAACGGAGCCGGTAGCAAGCGCTGACTGGGAAGCCACCGTTTGATTCTCATCGATACCCATATCTGGTTTTGGTGGGTCCAGGGCAATCCTGCTCTTTCAGATCCGATGCGAGAACATCTGGAATCGTCAGAGTTGGCGGGTATCGGGGTAAGCGCCATCTCGTGTTGGGAGATTGCCAAACTATTGGAGTGTAACCGCCTCACTTTGCCGTGCCCGGTCATGGATTGGCTGTCGCAAGCACCCTCTTACCCCGGCATCCGGTTGATCGAGCTGACGCCTCGTATCTGTGTGGAATCGACTCAGCTTCCTGGCATGTTCCATCGCGACCCTGCTGATCAAATTCTTGTTGCGACGGCCAGGGTTCTCGACGTGCCGCTGATCACCGCCGACGCTAAAATTCTGGCTTACCCACATGTTCAGCTTGTACCAACAAGTCGATGACAAGATACCACCGCGGGGGAGCGAAGCTGTCATGCTGTCACTAACAAGGGATGTAGCACTTTGCTTGTGACACTCTCCGATCTGCTGCCCAAAAATGGGCAACCTCCGACGAACGACTTCCTGCTCGGTCAGTTCCTGGAATACACCAAGAGCGCCGGGCTGGAACTCTACCCGGCGCAGGAGGCGGCGATCCTGGAGCTTTACGAGGAGAACAACGTCATTCTCAACACGCCCACCGGCTCGGGCAAATCACTCGTTGCCACGGCGTTGCAGTTCAAGGCGGTGGCCCAGGGCAAACGCTCGGTTTACACCTGCCCCATCAAGGCGCTGGTCAACGAGAAGTGGCTCTCGTTGTGCCGGCTCTTCGGGCCGGAGAACGTCGGCCTCTCGACCGGCGACGCCACGGTCAACCTCCGCGCGCCCATCCTTTGCTGCACCGCGGAGATCCTCGCCAACCTCGCCCTGCGCGAAGGTGCGCGCGCCGATGTGCAGGACATCATCCTCGACGAGTTCCATTACTATTCCGACCGCGACCGTGGCGGCGCGTGGCAGGTGCCGCTGCTTGCCCTGCCGCAGTCGCGCTTCCTCCTGATGTCGGCGACGCTGGGCGACACGCGCTTTTTCGAAGAAGAACTCACCCGGCTCAACGGCAAACCCACCATCACCGTGGCCGCCGGCGAACGGCCGGTGCCGCTGGAATTTACCTACGCGCAGACGCCGCTCTCACAGACCCTGGAAAACCTGGTCACGGAAGGCAAGGGGCCGGTGTACGTGGTGCATTTTACCCAGGCCAACGCCGCCGAGAACGCGCAGAGTTTTACCAGCCTGCCGCTTTGCTCGAAGGAGGAAAAAGCCCGGATCGCCGATGCCCTGGTCGGGTTTCGCTTCAGCAGCCCGTACGGACCCGAACTCAAACGCTGGCTGCGGCACGGCATCGGCTTGCACCACGCCGGGTTGCTCCCGAAATACCGTGTGCTCATCGAGCAGTTGGCCCAGCGCGGGTTGCTCAAGGTCATCTGCGGCACGGATACGTTGGGCGTCGGGATCAACGTGCCCATCCGCAGTGTGCTGTTGACGCGCCTGTGCAAATACGACGGACAGAAGACGGCCATCCTCAGCGCCCGGGACTTCCACCAGATCACCGGACGCGCGGGCCGCAAGGGCTACGACGACCGCGGGTACGTCGTCGCGCAGGCTCCCGAGCACTTCATCGAGAACCTGGTGCTGGAACAAAAAGCGAGCGGCAAGAAGTTCGTCCGCCGCAAGCCGCCCGAGAAAGGGTTTGTCAACTGGGACAAGACCACGTTCACCCGCCTGATCACCGCGCCGCCCGAGCGGCTGACCCCGCAGTGGCAGATCAGCCACGGCACGCTGCTCAACGTCCTCGGGCGGGAGCACGAGGACGGCTGCCGCGCGATGCAGCAGCTCATCCGCCAGTCGCACGACACGCCCAAAGCGAAAAAGGCGCTTTTCAAACGCGCTTGGCAGCTCTTCCGCGCTCTGGTCGAGCGCAAGATCGTCCACTTCACCCCGCGCGACGACGAGGGGGTCCACCTGCGGCTGGACGTCGGTTTGCAGCACGATTTTTCGATGAACCAGACGCTGTCGCTGTACCTGCACGACACGCTCTCGCAGATCGACCCGGCAGCGCCGGACTACGCGCTGGTCGTCCTGACGATGGCGGAGTCGATCCTGGAAGATCCCGACCTCATCCTGCGCAAGCAGTTGGACCGCCTCAAGACCGCCGCGATGGCGGAGATGAAAATGGACGGCCTGAGCTTCGACCAGCGCATCGAGGAGTTGGAAAAATTGGAATACCCGAAGCCCAACCGCGAGTTCATCTACTCGACGTTCAACGCGTTCGCGGAAAAACATCCGTGGGTTGGCCAGGAGAACATCCGGCCGAAATCAATCGCCCGGGAGATGTTCGAAGAGTTCCGGTCGTTCGCGGATTACATCAAGCTCTACGAGTTACAGCGGGCGGAAGGACTCCTGCTGCGGCACCTGTCTGGTGTCCACAAGGTGCTCACGCAGACGGTGCCGGACTCAGCCAAGAACGACGCGTTGCGCGAGATGGAGATCTTTCTCGGCGCGATGATCCGGCAGGTGGATTCCAGTTTGCTGGAAGAGTGGGAGCGGATGCGCGATCCGGACTACAAACCCCGCAGCATGGAAGAGGCGGAAGCCGAGCTGCGTCCGCCGGGTGCGGAGGAAGCCGCGCGGGACATCACGCGCGACGCGGAGCGTTTCACGGCGCTCATCCGCAACCGGATTTTTCTCTTTCTGCGAGCCCTGGCGAGCGGCGATGCGGAAGGCGCGCTTGCCTCGCTGGCCGACACCACCCCGAGCGAAGGTCATGAGGCTGCCAGCGTCCCTCCGGCTGCGCAAGCAGAGGAGGCGGAGGAGGAACCTTGGACGGTCGAGCGTCTGCGGCACTCTTTCGATGAGTACCGGGATGCGGGCCACGTGCGCATCCGCCTGGATCCAACCGCCCGCAACCGGCAGCACACTTACGTCATCCCGGGGGAAGGGGAAAACGCCAGGAACCATTGGATCGTTCAGCAGATGCTGGTCGATCCCGATGAGGCAAACGATTGGGTGGCCGAGTTCGCGGTGGATCTGGTGAGATCGCGTGCCCTGGGCGAGCCGAGCCTGAGACTGAGGCGGGTCAGCCTGTTGTGACCCCATTTTCCAATGGTAAATCCGAGCTTTTCGTGTCCTTCTTTCCTGTCATCCTGAGCGGGAGCGAGTCCGCGAGCGGGAGTCGAAGGATCTTCCGCCGCCGGAGGCAAAAGCTGCCATCGGCAAAGCACGCTGAACCATCGCTTGGCGCTCTGGCTGCCGCCGGCTGGAAGATCCTTCGGCTCTCGCTCGCGGACTCGCTCCCGCTCAGGATGACAGGAAAGAAGGACGCCGGGTTAATCCTGAGAAGTGGTATGATTCTTCTCCCCGGAGGAGCGACTAAACTTCGCTCGCCACCGCCACTTTCCCCGCGGCGGCGATCACTTGCGCAAACGCATCCAGATCGGCGGCGGGCGCTTCCACGTCCACTCGGATTTTTGCATCGCGCAGGGTCTGCGAAGTAATAGGACCCAGGCTGGCCACCCGGATGCCCGCTGGCAGCGGCACCTTCAGCGCCAGGAAGTTCTCCACGCTCGAACTGCTCGCGAAGGTGATCCAGTCCGCGCCCTCGGCCTGGAAGCGCGCCAGTGCCGTCGCCCGCCCGTTGTCCTTGCCGTCATCCGTGGCTGGCACCGTGCGGTAAGCGATGGCTTCGTCCACGATGGCACCCAGCCGGTTCAGCTCGGCAGCCACCACGTCGCGCGTGGCCTCGGGCCGCACCAGCAAAAAGCGGGTGTTCTCCACGCTGGAATCCGCTTGCAGTGCTTCCACCAAACCTTCCGCAACCGTTTTTTCGGGCTGGACATCCACCTTCAGGCGGAACTCCTTCAAGCGCGCGGCGGTCGCCGGCCCGATGGCTCCGATGCGCACGCCGCCGATCTCGCGGGCGTCATCGTAAATTCGGTAAAACATCTCGAAAAAGGCGTTCACCCCGTTGGGACTGGTGAACAGCAGCCACTCGTAAGTGTGCGCGTCGCGGACCAACTCGGCGAACTCACGCAGGTTGGTCGGCGGCTCCGTGCGGATGGTCGGAATCTCCAGCACGTCCGCGCCCAGCGCCTGCAGCCGCGCCGTCAACGCACCAGCCCCCTGGCGGGTCCGGGTGACGACTACGCGCTGCCCGTAGAGGGGTCGGGTCTCGAACCAGTTCAGCTTTTCGCGCAGCCGCACCACCTCGCCGAATACCGCCACCGCCGGGGCTTCGAACTTCTCCTCCGCCGCGCGTTGCGCGATGTCGCCGACCGTGCCGACCAGCGTCCGGTGCCGCCCCGTGGTCGCCCAGCGGATCAGGGCCACCGGCAGATCCGGGTTCTCGCCGTGTTCCAGCAGTTGCCGGGTGATGGAATCCAGCCGCTCGACGCCCATGAGCATGATCTTGGTGCCCGGCGTCCGGGCGAGCTGCGCGAAATCCACCGAGCTGCCGCCCTTTTCCGGGTCTTCGTGCCCGGTAAAAACGGTCAGCTGCGAAACGTGCCCGCGGTGCGTGACCGGGATGCCCGCGTAGGCCGGCCCCGCTACCGAGGAACTCACTCCCGGCACAATCTCAAACTTTAACCCGGCCTCCGCCAGCGCCAGGGCTTCCTCGCCGCCGCGCCCGAAGACGAACGGGTCGCCGCCCTTGAGCCGCGTGACGATCCTGCCCGCGCGCGTTTTCTCGACGAGCAGCGCGTTGATCTCCTCCTGCCGCATCGTGTGTGCGCCCGCCTTCTTGCCCGCGTAGATGATCTCGGCTTCCGGCTTCACCCAGGCGAGGAGGTCCGGGTTGCAAAGGTAGTCATAGACGACCACTTCCGCGCGTTCGATGCAGTCCCGGGCCTTCAGTGTCACCAAGCCCAGGTCGCCAGGCCCCGCACCGACGAGGTGGCAAATCCCGGCGGTTTTCGGCTGCTTTCTGGGGGCTTTCTCCTTCTTGCTCATTGTCCGCGCATCCTACAGCACGCAGACTCCGCTTTCACGCCGTTTCTCCGGTTCCCGCCGCCTCCAGGTCGCCGCGCCGGATGGCTTCTTCCAGCAAGCCGCGGGCGCAGGCCCAAAGCTCGCGCGACCCGTCGTTGATCTGCACGTTGCGCGCATAGACCTGCGGGGCGCGGATGCCGTATTCCTTCCACGCGCCCCCGCCGGTGTAGCAGTTCCCGAGCAGCGGGTGCAGCCGGTCCAGCGCCGCGGCAAACCGGGCGTCGTCGCTGCGGCGCCCCTCGAATTCCTCCCACAGCGCGCGGAACTCCGCCGCCTGGTCGTCGGGCAACAGGCCGAAGATGCGTTCGGCGGCCCGGGTTTCCCGGTCGTCCTTGCTGGCCATCGCCTGCGGGTCGTACATGAACGTGTCGCCCGCGTCAATTTCCACCAGGTCGTGGACGAGCAGCATCTTGAGCACCCGGGCGGTGTCCACCGGCCCGTCGGCGTACTCGGCCAGAGTGGCTGCCATCAAGGCGAGGTGGAAGGTGTGCTCGGCGTCGTTTTCCCGCCGGGCCGGCTCGGCGATCACGCGGTTGCGCCGCAGGACGGTCTTGAGTTTGTCCGCCTCGATGAGAAAGGCGATCTGCCGATCCAGCCGCTCGCCCATTATTGGCCCGGCGGGATGCTGGCGTAAATCGCTGCTTCGGCCTGGCAGCGGCCGGGCAGGGGGCTTTCGGGCCACAGGATGCACTCCCCCTCCGGCGTTTGCTCGTAGATGTTGCACCCGCCGCGCTCGTCGGCCTCGCAGATGACGTACAGCGTCGGCCCCTTGCTGTGCCGGGCGGGAGCAATCAGGGATTTGACGATCTTCGAAGCGACGGGGAAAGGGTCCATAACCATTGTGCCCTAAAGGGGGATTCTGAAAGGACCAGTTTTGGGCCACTCGTAATGAGGCCGCCTGAAACTGATCCAAGCGGGTTATTTAGCGTGTTTTTTGCGGCGGTCCAGTGACATTTTCAACCGGACGCAACAATCTCCCGCTTTTCTTTTTCCGGCGCGTTCCCGCCTCAGGAGGTCGGGAAAGGATTGCGGTCTTTAAATTGACTCTGGTGCCAATACGGGTAGCTGCGCGGCACGGCGCTGGCGGCGTCGAGTTTGGCGACTTGCCCGGGCGTGAGGTTCCAACTCACGGCGTCCAGGTTCTGGCGCAACTGTTCCTCGTTGCGTGCGCCGATGATCACGTTCGCGACGGTCGGGCGCTGCAACAGCCAGTTGATGGCGATCTGGGGGACAAGCTTGCCGGTTTCCGCGGCGACTTCGTCCAGCGCATCGACGACTTTGTAAAGGTAATCGTCGGAGACCGGCGGACCCTGCTCGGCGGTGGTGTGCAGGCGGCTGGTCTCCGGCAGCGGCTGACCGCGGCGGATCTTGCCCGTCAGCCGTCCCCAACCCAGCGGACTCCAGACGACCGCGCCCACGCGCTGGTCGAGCCCGAGGGGCATCAGTTCCCATTCGTAGTCGCGCCCGATCAGGGAGTAGTAGGCCTGGTGGGCGACGTAGCGCGAAAGGTTGTGGCGCTCGGATACCGCGAGGGATTTCATGAGGTGCCAGCCCGAGAAGTTCGAGCAGCCGATGTAACGGATCTTGCCGGCGCGCACGAGATCGTCCAGGGCATTGAGCGTTTCCTCAACCGGAGCCACGGCGTCGAAGCCGTGCATCTGGTAAAGGTCGATGTGGTCGGTCCCGAGCCGCCGCAGGCTGCCTTCACACGCGCGGATCAGATGGTAGCGCGAGGAGCCGAGGTCGTTGTCGCCCGGCCCCGCCCGGAACGTCGCCTTGGTGGAGATGATCACCTGGTCGCGCCGGCCCTTGATCGCCTTGCCCAGCACTTCCTCGGACGTGCCGTCTGAGTAAACGTCGGCCGAGTCGAACATATTCAAACCCGCTTCGAGGCAGATGTCGAGCAGGCGGGTGGCCTCCTCCGGACCGGTGCTTCCCCACGCCTTGAAAAATTCGTTCGTCCCGCCGAAAGTGCCCGTTCCGAGACTGAGGACGGGTACTTTCAACCCCGAGCCGCCTAGTTGTCTGAATTCCATCGGGGATCGTCCACCCATTTCCGCCGTCTGCCAAACTTTTCCTTTCCGGGAAGGCCCCGCCATTCTACGGGTGCGCGGGCGTCGCGGAGGACAGCGCCGGCCGGTAGATCAAAAACGCCGCCAACCCGGGCAGGCCCCAAAGGGTGCGGACCCCAAACCCGATGACGCCGATGAGCACGCCGACCGCTTCCGGCGTGCCGGCGAGGTCGTGCAGCAGCACCTGGAAAAGAGATTCCCTCAACCCGATGCCCGCCAGACTGATGGGGAGCGCCGTCAACGTGTTGACGATCGGCATGACCGCGAACACATCCCAGAAGTCCGGCGGCGGGTCGCTGACCCGTCTGAGGGCCAGCGCCGCGCAGCAAAAGCTGGCGTAATAAAACACGTGCGCCACGAGCGTGGTGGCGAAGGCGTAAAGGGTCAGCCGCCAGTGGGCCGCGTAGAGCTTGAAGACGTGGCCCGTTTCCCGCACGAACTCCGGCAGGTGCCGCCAGTGGGCCAGCGCCTCGGACTTGGCCACCGCCGCCGACGCCGCGACCAGCAGCACGCCGCCGGCCAGGAGCACGAGCATGACGTTGACCAGCCTCGAGGCCGCCGCCGTGTGGCTAAGCCAATCGTGCCGCACCGCCACGATGCCCGCCGCCAGCGTAATTAGTGCCAGCAGGCCCAGCACCCGGTCCATGACCACGGCCAGTCCGGCGTCGATCTTCTTCTCGGGGTGCTCCTTGACCAGGTAGAGGATGCGCACGGCGTCCGCGCCGATCAGCCCGGGCGTGAACGCCATGAAGAACTCCCCGATGAGCAGGATGGCCGTCGCCTTGGTCCAGGCCAGTTCGAAGCGCTGGATGCGCAGCAGGATCAACCAGCGGACCGCCGCGAAGACCTCCACCATCCCGTAGGCGGCGACGGATGCCGCCAGCCAGAACCAATCGGCGTGCCATATGGCCTCAGCCATGCGGCCGCGCTTGACCGGGTCGTGAAACAGGTAATACAAAGCACCCGCCGTGACCGCAATTTGCAGGAGGAAGGAGAGCAGCCGCTGGAGCCGCGCGCGGGAGAACATGAAGGCAGAAGGCAGAAGGCAGAAGGCAGAAGGCAGAAGGCAGAAGGCAGAAGGCAGAAG
>CAXTOP010000038.1:0-50276 GCA_964245965.1 uncultured Chthoniobacterales bacterium | reverse complement strand
TGATCGGCTTGCCGCTCGAAGGCGAGAAGATGTTGTTGGGCGCAAGCATGAGCATACGCGCTTCCATCTGCGCCTCGATCGACAGCGGCACGTGGACCGCCATCTGGTCACCGTCGAAGTCCGCATTGTAAGCCGTGCAAACCAGCGGGTGAATGCGGATGGCTTCACCTTCGATCAACTGCGGCTCGAACGCCTGGATGGACAAGCGGTGCAGGGTCGGCGCGCGGTTGAGCAGCACCGGATGGCCCTTGGTCACTTCTTCCAGGATGTCCCAGACCTCGGCGGTTTGGCGCTCGATCATCTTCTTGGCCGAGCGGACCGTGTGGACGTAGCCCATCTCTTTCAAACGGCGGATGATGAACGGCTCGAACAACACGAGAGCCATCTTCTTGGGCAAACCGCACTGGTGCAGTTTGAGTTCAGGCCCGATCACGATGACCGATCGGCCCGAGTAATCGACGCGCTTGCCGAGCAGGTTCTGACGGAAACGGCCGCCCTTGCCCTTGAGCATGTCGCTCAAGCTTTTGAGCGGACGGTTGCCGGCACCAGTGACGGCGCGGCCGTGGCGGCCGTTGTCGAACAACGCATCGACGGCTTCCTGCAGCATGCGTTTTTCGTTGCGGATGATGACTTCCGGCGTCTTGAGCTGGAGCAGGTTCTTGAGCCGGTTGTTACGGTTGATGACACGACGGTAAAGGTCGTTCAAGTCCGACGTGGCGAACCGACCGCCCTCCAGCGGCACGAGCGGACGCAAATCGGGCGGGATGACGGGCAGGACGTCGAGCACCATCCACTCCGGACGGGTGTGCGAACTGGAGAAGCCCAGCACGAGCTTGAGACGCTTGGCCAGACGCTTGCGGATCTGCTTGCTCTTGGTGTTGAGCATCGCTTCTTCCAATTCCTTGGCCGTCGCGGGCAAGTCACACTGGCGGAGCAACACCCCGATGGCCTCGGCACCCATGCCGGCGGTGAAGTGCTCACCGTACTGGTCCTGGGCCTCGCGGTACTCGGACTCGTTGAGCAACTGGCAGCGCTGCAAAGGCGTGCTGCCGGGGTCGATGACAATGTAATCCTCGTAATAAATGACGCGTTCCAACTGCCGGGCGCTCATGTCGAGCATCAGGCCCAGGCGGGAAGGCATGCACTTGTAGAACCAGATGTGCGAGACAGGTACAGCCAGTTCGATGTGACCCATGCGCTCACGGCGGACGCGGGAGAGAGTCACTTCCACACCGCAACGGTCGCAGATGACGCCCTTATGCTTGATGCGCTTGTACTTGCCGCACGAGCATTCCCAGTCGCGTGTCGGGCCGAAGATACGCTCGCAGAACAAGCCTCCCTTTTCGGGCTTGAATGTCCGGTAGTTGATCGTCTCCGGATTTTTGACCTCGCCCTTGCTCCAGGAGCGGATCGAGTCGGGCGACGCGACGGTGATGCCGACTTGATCAAAGCCGACGGCGCGTTCTTCCCCGAAGATTTCACGAAGGTTGTGTTCGTTCATAGGTGGTAACGGGTGGCTGCTTATTGGAGCAGCCGGTAACTGACGGATTCTGCGAAACTGAAAAACTATTTGTGTGGCGGCAAACGAAGTTCAAAACGCAGCAAGGTGTTCTCCAGTTGGAGAACGATTTTCTCGCGTTCGTGTCTCTCGGTCTGCGCCATGTGCTGCGCGCCCCGAGATAGTCTCTCGATGGCAGCCGCTAGTTGCCGAACCTCATTTTGGAGTTCCTCGACCTCCTGCCGAAGATCCGCAATGTCTTCTACATTTTTGTGTGTATCCCGAACCAAAAACAACAGTTCGCGGACACTATCCAAGAATGGCTTCAGTATACAACGGCTTCAATCCTGGCGATGATCGCCTTGGTTTCAGCCGCCAGAACACTGGCCCTAGTTTTTGATTTATCGGCATTCTCCCGCATCTTTTCCATCTCGGCACGGAGTCGCTTGATTTCCGCGAGCGACTTCGTGATTTCCGCACGTATTTCATCCTTTCGTCCAGCGAAAGTGTTGGGCATCGTTGCTTCGGCCATAGATGGAAAAGATGGGGTGTTTCGAATTCTTAAGCCGCCGCGCTGTCGCCATAGGTCGGCGTGTGACCGCCAACCTTCACGTCCAATCCGAGGCTTTGCATTTCCTTGATGAGCACGTTGAAGCTCTCCGGTGTCCCTGCCTCCAGCGAGTTGTCGCCTTTGACGATGCTCTCGTAGATGCGGGTTCGGCCCTGCACATCGTCCGACTTGACGGTGAGCAGCTCCTGCAAGGTGTAAGCGGCACCGTACGCCTGCAACGCCCACACCTCCATCTCGCCGAAACGCTGTCCGCCGTACTGCGCCTTGCCGCCCAGCGGTTGCTGGGTAACGAGCGAGTACGGACCGACAGCGCGCGCGTGGATCTTATCCGCAACCAGGTGGCCGAGTTTGAGCATGTAAATATAGCCCACCACGACCTCCTGATCAAACGCCTCACCGGTGCGACCGTCGAAGAGCCGGCTCTTGCCGTTTTCCTGCACCCACTTGAAACCTTCCTTGGTGCTGGCTTCGCGCAGGTACTCCTGGATGCGCTTCTCGTCGATGCCGTCGAACACCGGGGTCGCCACCTTGAAGCCCAGGGCTTTGGCCGCGACACCCAGGTGCGTTTCGAGTACCTGGCCGACGTTCATACGGCTGGGCACGCCCAGCGGGTTGAGGCAGATTTCCACCGGCGTACCGTCCGCAAGGAACGGCATGTCTTCTTCCGGCACGATGCGGGCGACGACGCCCTTGTTGCCGTGGCGGCCGGCCATCTTGTCACCCACCGAGAGCTTGCGCTTGCTGGCGATGTAGACCTTGACCTGCTTGATGATGCCGGGATCGACCTCGTCGCCACTTTCCATGCGGTCCATGGCGCGCTCCTGCTCGGTGTCCAACTCGGAGAACTTGCTCTCGTAGGACTGGATGATCTCGGTGATCTTGTTCTTGATCGGGCTCGGATCGATGTCGATGTGATCGTACACCCCGGCCAGCTTGCGCAGCAGAGTCTTGGTGATCTTGCGGTTGGCCGGGATGATGATCTCGCCGGTTTCCGCGTTGACCACGTCGAGCGGGATCTTCTCGCCCAACAGCACGTTGGAAAGTGACTCCGTCAGCTCTTCGATCAGTTCGTCCTTCCGCTTGCGGTAGTCTTCGCTGATGGCCTTGCTCTGGCGCTTGCTCTCGCTGGGGGTGAGCTTGGCGCGAGCGGCTTCGGGCTTGCGCGAGGAAACCTTCACGTCCATGACGATGCCGTAGGTACCCGAGGGCACTGTCAGCGAAGTGTCTTTCACGTCCGCCGCCTTCTCGCCGAAGATGGCGCGCAGCAAACGCTCTTCCGGGGCCAGCTCGGTCTCGCTCTTGGGTGTGATCTTGCCGACGAGAATGTCGCCGGGCTTGACCTCCGCGCCGACGCGGATGACGCCGTCGTGGCCGAGGTTTCGCAGGGCTTCCTCGCTCACGTTCGGGATGTCCCGCGTAATTTCTTCCGGCCCGAGCTTGGTGTCGCGCGCACCGATCTCAAACTCATCGATGTGGATGGAGGTATAAATGTCCTCCTTGACCACCTTCTCGGAGATCATGATGGCGTCCTCGAAGTTATAGCCGTTCCAAGGCATAAACGCGACCAGCACGTTGCGGCCCAGAGCCAACTCGCCGGCTTCGGTGTTCGGACCATCCGCCAGCACGTCGCCGGCCTTCAACTTTTGACCCTTCTTGATGACGGGGCGTTGGTTGACGCAAGTGCCCGCGTTGGAACGCATGAACTTGCGCAGTTCGTACACATAGATGCCAGCCGCCGGATCATGACGCAGCTTCTTCTTCGGGTCGGGCATATGGCCGTCCTTGGTGACGATGATGAACTCGGCCGTCACGCTGGCTGCAATACCGTCACCTTCGGCAACGATGACCGCACGGGAATCGCGCGCGACCTTGCCTTCCATGCCGGTGCCGACCAAAGGCGACTCACTGACGAGCAGCGGCACACCTTGGCGTTGCATGTTGGAACCCATCAACGCGCGATTCGCGTCGTCGTGCTCCAGGAACGGGATCAATCCCGCCGCCACGGAAACGAGTTGCTTGGGCGACACGTCCATGTAGTGGACCTTCGCCGGCTCGACTTCCAGGAAGTCGCCCCGGTAACGGATGCTCACCTTCTCGCTGGAGAAGTTGCCCTTCGCGTCCATCGCTGAATTGGCCTGCGCGACGAGGAAATGCTCCTCGCGGTCAGCCGTCAGGAAGTCGATCTGGTCGGTTACCCGACCGTTGTCGACCTTGCGGTAAGGCGTCTCGATGAAACCAAATTCGTTGATGCGCGCAAAGGTGCTCATCGACGAGATGAGGCCAATGTTCGGGCCTTCCGGCGTCTCGATGGGGCAGATACGCCCGTAGTGACTCGGATGCACGTCGCGAACCTCGAAACCGGCCCGGTCACGCGACAGACCTCCCGGCCCGAGGGCGCTCAAGCGCCGCTTGTGCGTCAACTCGGCCAGCGGGTTGGTCTGATCCATGAACTGGCTCAACTGCGAGCGGCCGAAGAAGTCGCGGATCACCGCGCTCAATGCTTTCGGGTTGATGAGCTTCTGCGGCGTCATGCCTTCGACGTTCACGTCGAACAGGGTCATGCGCTCTTTGACCAGGCGCTCGGTGCGGGCCAAGCCTACTCGGCACTGGTTGGCCAGCAATTCGCCGACGGTACGCACGCGGCGGCTGCCCAAATGATCGATGTCATCAAGCGTGCCCTCACCACGGCGCAAGCCAATGAGATACTTCATCGAAGCGATGAAGTCCTCCGGCTCCAGCACGCGCTTGGCAAGATCGGTTTCCAAACTGAGCTTCTGGTTGATCTTATAACGACCGACGCGGCCCAAGTCATACTTCTTGGGATCAAAGAACAAACGCTTGAGTAGGGCGCGGGCGTTCGCCACCGTGGGTGGATCGCCAGGGCGCAAGCGGCGATAAATGTCCTTCAACGCCTCTTCTTCGTCATGCGCCGGGTCCTTCTTCATCGCCTTGATGACGGTGTCATCGTTTTTGATATCAACGGCTTGCACGCTGGTCACACCGAGATCGAGCAGTTGCTGGACGACGGCGCGGGTCAGCGGCTCGAAGGCGCGCGCGACGGTGATCTCACCGTCCTTGATGTCCTGGATAAGCACCTTGGTAGCAAGGAGTTCGTCTTCCAGGTCGTTGCTCAACGCCATTTCTTCCACGTTGTGGAACAGCTTGACCAAGTCCTCGTCGGAGCCATAACCGATGGCGCGCAGAAATGTGGTCGCCAGGAACTTGCGGCGGCGTTTGCGGCGATCCAGGTAAATGTAAAGCAGGTCGCTGGTATCGAATTGCACTTCCAACCACGAGCCGCGGTCGGGGATGATGCGAAACGAGTACAGCACTTTGCCGTTGAGATGCACGCTGCTCTCGAAGCAGATGCCGGGTGAACGATGAAGTTGGCTGACCACGACACGCTCGGCCCCGTTAATGACAAAGGTGCCCTGGGGTGTCATGAGCGGGATTTCACCCATGTACACCTTCTCTTCCTTGGTGCCGCGTTCTTCCTTCAACTGGAAGGTAACGTGGAGCGGTGCACTGAAAGTCTGGCCTTCGCGTTGAGCGTCGAGGGAGGAGAGCTTGGGTTCACCGATTTCGTAGTGGCTGAAATCAAGAGTTGCCTTGTCGTCGTAGCTCTCGATAGGAAAAACTTCCTTGAACACGGCCTGCAAGCCGCTGACTTTGCGCTTGCTCGCGGGGATGTCCTTCTGTAAGAAATCAACGTAGGAATTAAGCTGTACCTCGATGAGGTTCGGTGGTTCGCTGGCTTCCTTGATCTTTCCGAAGTAGAGACGTTCTGGCATAAGAGGTAGGGCTGACGCTGAGATATCCGGGCAAAACGCGACCCGCCCCCGAAATTCGGAGGTGGGTCAAAGGGACTTATTACAAGCGGGACACGTAGGAGGTGTCGGAATACCGGGCTAGCGGAACAGAATAGCTACGGTATTTCCGAGTGGCTGTCAAACGGAGCTGAGAAAATATTTTGTGGGTCTCGCAGACCCGAGAAAAAGAAAACTGGCCGGCAAGATTCCTCGCGCTTTCGCCCGAGGAACTCACCGGCCAGTTTGAATGGATAAGATCCGGGAGTCGGAAATTACTTGATGCTGACCTTCGCACCGGCCGCTTCAACCTTCTTCTTGATCTCTTCGGCTTCGGCTTTGGTCACGCCTTCCTTCAAAGGCTTGGGCGCGCCTTCGACGAGAGCCTTGGCTTCCGCCAAGCCCAAGCCGGCAACGGCTGCACGGACTTCCTTAATGACGGCGATCTTGTTGCCGCCCATTTCATCAAGGATGACGTCGAAGCTGGTCTTCTCTTCGACAGGAGCGGCAGCGGCAGCGCCACCACCAGCGGCGGGAGCAGCGGCTACGGGAGCAGCGGCGCTGACGCCAAGTTTCTCTTCCAACGCTTTGATCAACTCGGCCGTCTGCAAGAGGGTCAACGAGCTGATTTGGTCAACTAATGCACTAGTCTCTGCCATATAAACTGTGAAGGGCTTCCAGGAGGCGATTAAACGGCAAACGTGCTCGTGCGATCATCCATCCTTTCTTCCTTCATCCTTTCTTTGTTTTTGCGGTGTCGTCGCGTCCCGAAGCCTCAGAACATTTGAGACGAACAGCCGTTCGTCCGACGAAGAACCAGTTTGTGGGTTGTGTTACTGCGTGTGCTTGTGCACCCGTCGCCCGCGGCTTCTTGCGCGCGCCGGAAATGGTTAGTGGAATGGACGATCAAGCAGCGGCGGCCACTTCGGCGGCTGGAGCGGTCTCGGTGGCACCAGCATTCTGCTTGTCGAGGCTCGCCTGCAGCAAACGGGCCAGGGCACTGCCCGGCTCGTTGATGGTGCGGAGCAGACGGCTGGCCGGAGCTTGCAACAAGCCCAGCAACTGCGATTGCAGCACCTCTTTGGAAGGCAGCTCCGCCAGGGCGTCGATCTGCTTATCCGTAAAGAGCGATTGATCCACCACACCGGCGCGGATGGAAAGCTTCTTGGAGTCGGTGGCAAATTTGCGCAGGATCTTGGCGGCAGCACTTACGTCCTTGTCGCCGGTCACGATGGCTGTCTGACCATTGAGATGGCTCACCAAGTCAGGCATGCCGGCTTCCTTGGCGGCACGGTTCAGGAAGGTGTTCTTGACGACAGAATAGCGCGCGCCGACATCGGCCAGTTTGGTGCGCAGGTCGCTGAACTGATCGACCTTCAGGCCGTGGTAATCAGTGATGATCATGAACGGCGATTTCTGCAGGCGCGCCAGCAGGTCATCAACGATAAATGCTTTTTCGGGTCTCACAGGTTAAAAGAAGTAGAAAATTGCTTCGCTTGCGAAAGATCAAAGGGATTGATACGCCGAAGCGTCAACCGGCACGCCGGGCGACATCGTGGCCGCAAGGGTGATCGAGTGAATGAAGCGGCCCTTGGCCGTGGGCGGGCGGGACTTCGCGATCGCATCGATGACCGCGGTGCCGTTCTCGACCAGGAAACCAGGGCTGAAGGAAACTTTGCCGACCGGAACAGAGACGTTGCCGTTCTTGTCGAGCTTGAACTCCACGCGTCCCGCCTTTACTTCCCTGACCGCCTTAGCGGTGTCATCCGTGACGGTACCCGTCTTCGGGTTGGGCATCAGACCGCGGGGCCCGAGCACTTTACCGAGTTTACGCACTTCGCTCATAGCGCTCGGCGTAGCGACGGCGACGTCGAAGTCCTGGAAACCTTCCTGGCACTTCTTGACCATGTCCTCGAAACCAACGAACTCCGCACCTGCCTCACGGGCAGCCGCCGCGGCAGCACCGGTGGCGAACACCAGAACGCGGACCTGCTTGCCGCTGCCGTTGGGCAGAGGGCAGGTGCCACGCACCATCTGATCCGACTGCTTGGGATCGACACCCAAACGGAACGAGAGCGTTACGCTCTGGTCAAACTTGGGAGCCGGGAGTTGCTTGAGAACCTCCACCGCTTCGGTGAGAGGATAGTTTTTGCTGGCATCCACCAATTTGGCGGCTGCTTGGTAACGTTTGCTGCGGGTGACTGCCATAGGGATTCTCCTTGCCTTGAAGTGTTAGCGAATCTGTTTGTATTCGGGTTTATGGAAAAACTCAGTCGACGATGTCGATGCCGGCCTGACGGGCCGTGCCAGCGAGAGTGCGGAAGGCCGCCTCTTCAGAGCGAGCGTTCATGTCTTTCATCTTGATCTTCACGATGTCCATAACCTGTTTTTTGGTCAGGGTGCCGACCTTGGTCTTGTTGGGCTCCTTGGAACCGGCGGCGACACCGGCAGCCTTCTTCAAAAGAATGGCGGCGGGAGGCGACTTCGTGATGAAGGTGAAAGACTTGTCTTTGAAGACGGTGATAACCACCGGCAGGATGTCGCCTGCCTGCTTCTGTGTAGCGGCGTTGAACTCCTTGCAGAACGCCATGATGTTGACGCCCTGCTGGCCCAGAGCGGGTCCGATAGGAGGGGCGGGGTTTGCAGCCCCGGCGGGGATTTGCAACTTGATGCTTGCGACGACTTCCTTAGCCATGATTCGTTCTTTTCTGTCTCGTTAAATTGTTATGGAAAATGTTTAATGCCTGCGCTACGACCGAGGTCTAGCCGCGTTCCACTTGCCAGTATTCCAATTCGACGGGAGCCGTCCGGCCGAAAATGGTCACGGACACACGCAGCTTACCGCGGGCGGGATCGATTTCTTCGACCACGCCGCTCTGGTTCTGGAAGGGACCATCCGCGACCTTGACCGTCTCGCCCACTTCGAAGGAAACCTTGGGCTTGATCTTGTCTTCGCGCTCACGCATCTGCGCCAAGAGGCTTTCCACCTCGGCGTCACGCATGGGTACCGGCTTGTCCTTCGGACCGGCGAAGCCGATGACACCGGGGGTATCCCGCACGAAGTACCACGCGCGATCCACCAGCTTCTTGTTCTCATCGATCAACTGCATGTTGACGATCAAGTAACCCGGGAAAAACTTGCGGGTCGTTTCTGTCTTCTTGCCACGCTTGATCTCGGATACGCGTTCTGTCGGGATCAGCACCTCGTAAACCAAGTCACCCATCTCTTCGGTCCTGATCCGGCGTTTGAGGCTTTCCAGCACTTTGTTCTCCTGGCCGGAGAGCACGTGGACCACGAACCATTGTCCTTGAGAAGATGTGTTTACACTCATGGCTCGACGAAAAATTTATTACAGAACAATGCTTTCTACGCCAATCTGTGAGGCGGAGACAACGGAAGATGTTAGCGGGTTAGCAACCCGACGATCGAATTCAAGACCAGATCCCACAAGGCCACGTAGCCGCCGAGCAGGAACATCGCGACGACGACGACGATCGTTGAATCGCTTAGCTCCTTGTACTTCTTGAAGCCGCGTTCCTTCGGATCCCAAGGCCAGCTTGCTTTGCGCAGTTCACCCTGGACTTCATCAGCAAACTGTCTGGTCTTGGAAAACATCTGGACGGAACTAGGGAAAACGGAATGGGTAACTCGCTCGGCAACGCACCATCAATGAAAGGGAGCACCAAGCTCCGAGCTCGGAAAAACCTTTCGCAGGCCAGCAGGGACTCGAACCCTGAACCAACGGTTTTGGAGACCGCTACTCTACCAATTGAGCTACTGACCTATGGCGAAGCAAAAGCCGACGCGCGGATGACGTTGTCACCCACGCGCCGGCTCTTGTCAAACTTAGTCGAGGATTTCGGACACGCGGCCCGCGCCGACGGTCTTGCCGCCCTCGCGGATGGCGAAGCGGATGGTCTTCTCCATGGCGATCGGCGTACCCAGCTCGATTTCGAGCGAGACGTTGTCACCGGGCATGACCATTTCGACGCCTTCCGGGAGCTTCACGCTGCCCGTCACGTCCGTGGTGCGGAAGTAAAACTGAGGACGGTAGTTGGTGAAAAACGCCGTGTGGCGGCCACCCTCTTCCTTGCTCAGGACGTACACTTCGGCCTTGAACTTCTTATGCGGCTTGATCGAGCCCGGCTTGGCGATGACCTGGCCGCGCTGGATGCTCTCCTTCTTAATACCGCGGAGCAGCAAACCGATGTTGTCGCCGGCGCGCGCCTCGTCGAGGAGCTTGCGGAACATCTCGATGTCGGTGGCCGTCGTCTTCTGCGTGTCGTGAATGCCGACGATCTCGACTTCCTCCATCTTCTTGAGGATGCCGCGCTCGACGCGACCGGTAGCGACCGTGCCGCGGCCTTCGATGTTGAACACGTCTTCGACCGGCATCAGGAAAGGCTGGTCGATCGGGCGCTCGGGCACCGGGATGTATTCGTCGATGGCGCTGATGAGCTGATGGATCTGCTTCTCGCCTTCGGGATCGCCGTTCAAAGCCTTGAGGGCCGAACCCTTGACGATCGGGATGGTGTCGCCCGGGAATTCGTATTGGGTGAGCAGGTCGCGCACTTCCATCTCGACGAGATCGAGCAATTCGGGGTCATCGACCATGTCCACCTTGTTCAGGAACACGACGAGGGTCGGCACGCCGACCTGTCGGGCGAGCAGGATGTGCTCACGGGTCTGGGGCATGGGGCCGTCAGCGGCCGAGACCACGAGGATCGCGCCGTCCATCTGCGCGGCTCCGGTGATCATGTTCTTGACGTAATCGGCGTGGCCGGGGCAGTCAACGTGCGCGTAGTGGCGCTTCTCGCTCTCGTACTCGACGTGGGCGGTGGAAATCGTGATGCCGCGCTCTTTCTCTTCGGGAGCGGCGTCGATGCTGTCGTAAGCACGGGCCGTCGCGCCGCCCGTCTTGGCGAGCACGGTGGTGATTGCGGCGGTCAAGGTGGTCTTGCCGTGATCGACGTGGCCGATGGTGCCCACGTTGACGTGCGGTTTCGTTCTTTCAAATTTGTCCTTAGCCATGGCGAATGTGGAGTTACTGCGGGTATCTACTAGACAACAGCGGCGCCGGTAGCGGCGCCTGGGGCTGCTGCGTTGGTTTGTCTCTGGTGGTCTTCTTGGGTCGGTCTTGGTTCTTCTGCAGACACTGCCTTTCGGTAGAAGCGGAGAGCCCACAACCGGGATCGAACCGGTGACCTCGTCCTTACCAAGGACGTGCTCTGCCAACTGAGCTATGTGGGCGTGATCTATGCTTCCAAACTCTCCAAGCGCACGTGTGACCGGCTGCCGGAAAAATTCGGACCGGCTTTCGCCAGTCGCCTACCCGGCCAAAAAAGGGAAAAACCTCCTGAATCAATCAAATCCGTGGGATCCGAATGACCGGGATGTCTTCCCCTGTTTCCTTCCGAAAAAGCGTTCGCAAGCTAACCGATGGACCAACGGTGTCAAAAGAAAAGTTTGACCCGCTAGCTTCCCGGAGAGACTACGTGCGTCCTCTTAGCCCATCAATCCACAAACCGCAACGGGATGTCGCACGCACCTCACTCCGGAAACAAGGCGGCAAGCGGTCGGGCAGTAGCCAACGGCACCGATGTAGCCACAGATGCGGCAGAAGCATTACCCTGGTAGATCTCGTTTACCCGCATAATCGAATGAGCATGCCCGGTCGCCGGATCAATCTCGACGATGGCCCCGCTGAGCCGCACCGCACCGCGCGCCACCGGAAAAGGCGCGGGCAGGCTCGTGACAAAACGGGTGACGATGGCTTCGATGTCCCGGCCGAGGATCGACTCCGCCGGACCGCACATGCCCGCGTCGCACAGAAAAGCGGTGCCGCCGGGAAAAATCTGTTCGTCCGCCGTCTGGGTGTGCGTGTGGGTGCCGACAACCGCGCTGACCTTGCCGTCCAGGAAACGCCCCATCGCGATCTTCTCGCTCGTGGTTTCGGCGTGGACATCCACGAAGATCACCGACGTTTCCTCCCGCAAGCGGGCGACCTCGGCCTCGACGGCGAGGAAAGGATTTTCCAGATTCGGAGAAGTAAAAGTGCGGCCCTGGACGTTGATCACGGCGACCTTTCCCTTGGCGGTTTCGAGCACGACCGAGCCGCCGCCCGGCGTCCCGGGAGGATAATTCAACGGGCGCAGCAAACGAGGTTCGGTGTCGATGTAGCTGAAGATTTCCTTCTGATCCCAGATGTGGTCGCCGCTGGTGATGACCGCCGCTCCGGCGCGCAGCAATTCGATGCTGATCCGCGGGGTGATGCCCCGGCCGTTGGCGGAGTTCTCGCCGTTGACGATGAAGAAGTCGATGCCGTACTGCTCGCGCAGGCGCGGCCAGGTTTCGATAACCGCCCGCCTTCCGGGCTCGCCGACCACATCACCGAGAAAAAGAATCTTGAGCATGTTACGCGGCGGGAAACTAAGCGATAATCCCCAAACCCCAAACGGGAAATCCACTCCGCCCTGCCGAACGATCCGCCTTTGCCGCATGAAGTTTTTTCCCCCGACTTGGCTCGTGCTGACGGCATTCCTGCTGCCGCTGACGGATGTCCGTGCCCAAAAGATCAGTTCTCTGGGTGAAGCGCCAGACTGGAGAAAGCTGGAGGCTTACCAGGAGACGATCACCCAGGAAGATTTTACCCGGCTGCTGGAGAAGGTTTACGCGCCGCACGGCGGCTGGCAGCCCTATTTCCGGGTGGACGCCGACCAGGTGGTCATCCGCAAGTCGAACGTTCCGCTCAACGACCTGTTCACTTTGCGCTTCGCCGCGCCGGCGGGAGAAGCCGCCAGGCCGCTGCCGAAGACCTACTGGCGCTTCCGCACGATCATGCCCCCCGCCGTGCCGGGCCAGCCGTTGGCGGGAGTGCGCATCGCGCTGGATCCCGGCCATCTCGGCGGCCGGTGGGCCAGGCTGGAGGAACGCTGGTTCCAGATCGACAACAGCACGCCGGTCACGGAGGGAGACATGACGCTGCACGTCGCCGAAAAGCTCGCGGTCCGTCTGCGTGCCCTCGGGGCTGCGGACGTGCAGATCGTGCGGCACGGCGACGAGCCTTCCACCCCCTTGCGGCCCGAGCAACTGGAACACGAGGCCTGGAAAGCGTTCATCGACCAGGGAATTTACAGCCCTAAGCCAACCAGTAGTGGTCCGGACGACCCGCAGCGCACCACCTCGCTTCCCTGGATGAGCGGCGTTTTGTTCACCCGCGCGGACATCCGGGCGCGCGGTCGCCTCGTCAACGAGACCTTGCATCCGGACTTGGCGGTGTGCCTGCACTTCAACGCCGAGGCTTGGGGGAACCCGGCCAAACCGACCCTGGTGGACAAGAACCACCTGCACGTCATGGTCAACGGCTGCTACGACCCGGACGAGATCGAGCGCGACGACGTGCGTTTCGAGATGCTGATCAAACTGTTGAACCGCTCGCACACCGAAGAGCGAGCGGTCGCGGAAAGCGTCGCCCCGGTCCTCGCGCAGGCCACGGGACTGCCTCCTTACCAGTACACCAACGACCACGCGCTCCAAGTGGGAGACAGTCCTTACATCTGGGCGCGCAACCTCCTGGCAAACCGCATCTATCAATGCCCCACCATTTACCTGGAGCCTTACGTGATGAACAGCCCCGAGGTGTTTGCCCGCGTGCAGGCCGGCGACTACGAAGGCACGCGCGCATTCGGTGGGGTGGAACGCAAGAGCATCATCCGGGAATATGCCGACGCCGTGGCGGACGGTCTGGCGGCTTATTACCGGACGCGATAGACCCGACCAGCCATGCCCCATCTTCTTCTTGTCGGTTGCGGTTTTGTCGGTGAAGCGGCCGCTGATCTTTTCCACGGGAGCGGCTGGGAGGTGACGGCATGGACCGCGTCAGCGGAATCTGCCGAGCGCTTGGCTGCCGTGAAGCGCTACGCCATCCAGGCGCACGACATCACGGACCGCGAGGGACTGGAAGCCGCACGGGACCGGATGCTGCCGGTGGACGTGCTCGTGGATTGCGTCAGTTCCGGGCGCGGCGGCGCGGAAGACTATCGCCGCGTGTACCTGGAAGGAGCGCGCAACCTCCTGGATGTTTTCGAACCGAAACGGTTCTTGTACACCGGCAGCACGTCGGTGTACGCGCAAACCGACGGCTCGTGGGTGGACGAATCCAGCCCCGCGGAACCTGACCGCGAGACCGGCCGCATCCTGCGCGAGACCGAGGACCTGATCACCGCCCGCGGCGGCGCGACGGCCCGGCTGGCGGGTTTGTACGGACCGGGACGCTCCGTGTTGTTCCGCAAGTTCATGGCGGGCGAAGGATTGATCGAAGGCGACGGCAGCCGCTGGATGAATTTCTGCCACCGCGACGACGCGGCGGCGGCGCTCTGGGCCTTGGCGGCTGCCCCGGAGTTGATCCCAGGCGTCTATAACGTCGCCGATGACACTCCCCTCACCCAGTTGGATTGTTATCGGGAGCTGGCGGAACTCAGCGCTCGTCCGCTGCCGCCCTCCGGTCCCGTGGACACCGGGCGCAAGCGCGGCTGGACCAGCAAGCGGGTAAGCAACGCGCGTTTGCGCGCCGCGGTGGCATGGAAGCCGCTCTTTCCATCGTTCATCGCGTGGGCGGCAGAAGAAATTCTCCGCCTGCGTGCAGACCCTTCTCCATGAAACAAATTCGCCTGAGTGGCCGCGAGGTCACCGTCATCCGCTTCATCGGCTTCGGTCTATCGGTGACGGGCGCCGAATTGCTGGAAAACACCCGGCTGGCGGCGGACGATCTGACCGACGTGCTCAATGCGATGATGGACGTAGGCTACGTCGAGAGCACCCCTTTCACCGAGAAGACGACGGTCGAAGCCATGCCGGGCACCGAGTTCGAGGTCAACAGCGCCTACGCGCATGAACTCAAATCAGCGATGCACCTGACGAAACGCTGATCGGCTTCCTTTTCGTAATTCAAAAATTCGAACCTGCCGCGGGCACCACAAGGCTTCCCTCACCGCGGCACCCGCTTTTCCACCTGTTCGCAGAGCCGGTGCAACAGGACCTTGTGCGCTTCCTGAATGCGCGCCGTCAGGTCGGTGCCGGGGACGATCAACTCGATGTCCGCCATCCCTTTGGCCGGACCGCCGCCCCGGCCCAGAAAGGCGATGCTCGTCAGCCGCTTTTCGCGGGCGGCTTCCAGCGCCCGCAGAATGTTGGGCGATTTGCCGCTGCTCGTGAACACGATCAACACGTCCTCCGGCCGGCCCAGGCCGCTGATCTGGCGGGCGAAAACTTCCGCAAAGCCGTAATCATTCGCGGCGGCCGTCAGCACACCGGCGTCGCTCGCCAAAGCAATTGCAGGATACGAACGCCGATCCTCCACGAACCGGATGATGAACTCGGACACGAGGTGACTGCTGTCCGACGCGCTGCCGCCGTTGCCGCAAGCCAGCAGCTTGCCTCCTTGGTTCAGGCAGTTCGCCACCGCCTCGACCGCCGCGTGGAAGGGAGCCTCCAACTCGCGCAGGGCGACGATGTTGGCGGCACACTGGTCGAGAAAAATCTGAAAGTCGCTCAAGGGGTCGAGATGGATTAGTTCACTTGCGGATGTCGTCGTAGCGGTCCGCGTGAAAGCTGTTGTTGATCTTGTCGAAAGCCGGATCGGTCGTCGGACGGCGTTTGATGGAATAGGCCGACTTGTTGAGCTTGGAAGATTCCGCCGCCGCCAGCTTGGCCGGCGAACGGTTGATCCCCAGTTCGTACGCATCGTCCGCCGGCGGGAGCGTCCCTGCGCCGCCACCGTTGCCGCCGCCGGTGCCGGGATACGGGATGAAGGTGTTCATCGCCAACTGGGTAAAACCTCCCCCGTCCCGGAGCTGGCGATGGCTCATCACGAACCGCGTCGGATCATGGTAGGTCGAAAAGTCGCGCGGAAAGGCCGAGCGGTACATGCCCACGGTGATGTTCTTGCGAATTTCAAAGTGCAGGTGCGCGTCGTACAGGCCGTGGGCTGTGCCCATCGTGGCGATCTGCTGGCCGCGGGTGACCTGCTGGCCCTCGCGCACGAGCATGGTGTCCAGGTGGCCGTACAGGCTGTCGATGAGCTTGACGGCGTTGCCCTCGGCCGGTTCATGGTAGGCGTGGCGCACAATAATGACGTTGCCCCAGCCCCCTTTCACGTCCCGCGCCAGGACGACGATGCCGTGCCCGATGACGTAGATGGGATCGCCCAGGTCCGTGTCGCCGCCGCCGTCGCCGTTCCAGTCCTCGCCTAGATGCCCGTTGGGCGTGAAGCCGCGCGCCTTGTGGTAGCCGACGGCTTCGGGCCGGCCCACGGGGAAATCGAAACCATCCGCCATACGCCCGTAGGCGGTGGCGGGGCCCGCCTCGTTGCTGCCGTCGATGGCAAAGGTCGTAGCGGCGAGCAGCAAGGTGGCCAGCAGACCGCCGAGCGGCCAGACCAGGGGAGGCGCGTTACGCATGGGCGGCTTGTCTAAAGGCGTCCGCGAACCCTGGCAAGCGATTTCTGGCAGGCTCCGCACCCCCTTCCCGGCTCAGAAACCGCGCGTCGCCAGGTAAAACACCACGCCGGCCGCCACCAGGCAGTACACGCCGAACCACTGCCAGCGCCCCGTTTCCAGCCACTGCGAGAGCCACTTCAAGGCCACCAGCCCGGCCAGAAAGCTGAACACCATGCCGACCAGTCCCGGCGCGGCCAGGTGCGCGATCTGGTCGTGCGGCAGGGCGGCCATGCCCGGCTTGGGCTTGAACAAACGCAACGCTTCCCGTGCCACCACGGGCGGGGTCAGCACCACCGCCAGCGCAAAGCTGAAACGCTCCGCCGCCTGCCGGGTCACTCCCGCCAGCAGGCCGGTCGAAATGGTCGCCCCCGAGCGCGAGAACCCGCGAAACGGCAGGCAGAGTCCCTGCACCGCGCCGATCAGCAGGGATTGCCCGGTCCGCACGTCGCCTTCCGCCATCGTTGCGGGCGCAGCCACGGTGCTCTGGTTGCGACCGCGGCCGGCCACCAGGATCAAGAGACCCACGCCGGCTAGCGCCCCGGCGATCAGGCGCAGGTTGCCGAAGATCTGCTCGATCTCCGCGCCCGGCTGATCGCGCAGCACCATCTTTTCGATGAACTTCTGCAAGCCAAACCCGAGGATCCCCGTGGCCAGCGTCGCCACGATCACCTGCTTGAGCGTCTGCCCGAACGCCGCCGAGGACGAGAAATAATCGCGCCGCCAAGCGTTCCAAAAATAAACGATCACCGCGAACATCGTCCCGGTGTGCAGCATGACGAGCAGGAACGTCATCTGCGGGTCGGTCGGGTCCAGGCCGAGCAGTTTTTCGGCGACGATGACATGCGCCGAACTGGACACGGGGAGCAGTTCGCAGAGTCCCTGGATGACCGCCAGGATGAGGACGTGGAGATAGTTCACGGCGCACTATCTAGCGGGCCGCGCCGCGTCTGCCAAGCGAAGAAAACGTCAGATGGCGTCCACGCCCCGCTCCTCGGTGCGGATGCGGATGACCTCTTCGACCGCGTAAACGAACACCTTGCCGTCGCCGATCTTGCCGGTCTTCGCCGCGCGGACGATGGCCGCGACGGTGCGCGGCACCTGGTCGTCGTCGAGCACCACCTCGAACTTCACCTTGGGCAGGAAGTCCACCGTGTACTCGCTGCCGCGGTAAATCTCCGTGTGGCCCTTCTGCCGCCCGAAACCCTTGACCTCGCTCACGGTCATGCCGTCGATGCCCACCTCGGCCAAGGCGTCCTTCACGTCCTCGACCTTGAAAGGTTTGACGATGGCCTCGATCTTCTTCATGGCGGCCATTTTCGGTCGCAATCCTCCAAACGCAAGCGACTAAACCGCCACCGGACCGGCCGACGTGAGAAAAAAGCCTTTGCCCGAACCCGCGCGTGTGATAAGTGACGCCGCATGTCCAGGAAAGCACTCATCACAGGAATTACCGGCCAGGACGGCTCCTACCTCTCGGAATTGCTGCTCGGCAAAGGCTACGAAGTCCACGGGCTGATCCGCCGCGCTTCCACCTTCAACACCGAGCGCCTCGACCCGGTTTACCAGGACCCGCACAGCGGCAGCAACAAGCTTTTCCTGCACTACGGCGACCTGGCGGATTCGGTCTCGACGTACAAGCTGATCGACGAGATCCGTCCCGATGAAGTGTACCACCTCGGCGCGCAGAGCCACGTGCGCGTGAGCTTCGACGTGCCCGAGTACACGGCGGACATCACCGGCACCGGCACCGTGCGGCTGCTGGAAGCCATGCGCTCGGTCATCCCCAAGAGCCGCTTCTACCAGGCAAGCTCCAGCGAGATGTACGGCCTGGTGCAGGCCGTGCCGCAGAATGAATCCACCCCGTTTTATCCCCGCAGCCCGTACGGCTGCGCCAAGGTGTTTTCCTACTGGCTGGTGGTCAACTACCGGGAAAGCTATAACATGCACGCCTCCAACGGCATCCTCTTCAATCACGAGTCGCCCCGCCGCGGCGAGACGTTCGTGACGCGCAAAATCACCCGCGCGGTCGCCCGCATCAAAGCCGGGGTGCAGGAAAAGCTCTACCTGGGCAACCTGGATTCCAAACGCGACTGGGGCTACGCGCCCGAGTACGTCGAGGCCATGTACCTGATGCTCCAGCAGGACAACCCGGACGATTACGTCGTCGCCACCAACGAGACGCACACCATCCGCGAGTTCCTGGAGGTGAGCTTCGGCCGCGTGGGTCTGGACTGGGAAAAGTACGTCGAGATCGACCCGCGTTATTTCCGTCCGGCGGAAGTGGACCTGCTCATCGGCGATCCCGCCAAGGCCAAGCGCCAGCTCGGCTGGGCACCCAAGACGACCTTCAAGCAGTTGGCCGAGATCATGACCGACGCCGACGTGACCCAGTTGGCCAACGAAATGAGCGGCAAGGCGTACCGCCGCTAGTATCCCGGTTTCCAAAATGATTGAGTGCTTGGACGGGCACGCGCTGTCGTGCCCCACTTTGTCCGGGCAGAGGCAGATGAGTCAGGGGTACGACGGCGCGTGCCCGTCCAAAGCTTAACCGGCACAACAGCCAAGCCCCATCATTTTGAAAACGGCTGTATTTCTTGACCGCGGAAAACAGTTGAACGTTCTGGGATTGTAGGGCGACCGTCCCGGTTGCCAGTGAAGACACATTCCACGGCAACGGGGACCGTCGCCCTACAACCAGAAGGCGCACACTCAATCAGTCTGTAAAAAGGCAGCCGCCGACGTTTTCTGATCCGCCCGGCTGGCACAAACGCAGGAAATAGCTACCTTGCTCCCCTAGATGAATTCCTCGTCGAACAAAACTTTCGTCGCCGGCCACCGCGGCCTGGTCGGCAGCGCCGTCGTGCGCGCGATCGAGAAACGCAACACCGAGGGTCAGGATCATCAAATCGTGACCCGCACCCGCCGGGAACTGGATCTGACCAGCAGCGCGGCCGTGCGCGACTTCTTCGAGACGGAGCGCCCCCGCCGGGTGGTCCTCGCTGCCGCCAAGGTGGGAGGCATCAAGGCGAACAACGATTTCCCGGTCGATTTCCTGCTCGAAAACCTCAAGATCCAGAACAACATCATCGAGTCCGCGCACAAGACGGGCACGGAGAAGCTGCTGTTCCTGGGCAGTTCGTGCATCTACCCGAAGTTCGCCCCGCAGCCGATCCGCGAGGACGCTTTCCTGACCGGCACGCTGGAGCCGACCAACGAGCCCTACGCTATCGCCAAGATCGCCGGGATCGAGCTTTGCCAGGCGTACCGGCGGCAGTACGGCGCGCATTTCATCAGCGCGATGCCGACGAATCTCTACGGGCCGTTCGACAATTTTGATCCCGTCAGCTCGCACGTCCTGCCCGGTTTGATCTTCAAGTTCCACAAAGCGAAGACCGAGCACAGCCCGACGGTGACGCTCTGGGGCACCGGCACGCCCCGGCGCGAGTTTTTGCACGCGGACGATCTTGCCGCGGCCTGTTTGCAACTCCTGGATTCCTACGACTCCAGCGAACTCATCAACATCGGGACCGGCGAGGACGTGACCATCCGCGAACTGGCCGAGATGGTGCAAGCCGCCGTGGGCTTCGAGGGCAAGATCGAGTGGGACACCACCCAGCCCGACGGCACCCCGCGCAAGCTCCTGGACGTGTCGCGCCTCAAGGCGACCGGCTGGGAGCCGCGCATCGGTTTGAAGGAAGGCATCGCCGACGCCTACCAGTGGTTCCTGGAGCACCGGGCACCCAAAACTGCTTGAGCGCTCCTCATTATGAGCGAAGCAGCCGTCCAACCTTCGAAATTGGTCATTGAGGCGGGCCGCGCCGAACAGCAGTACTGGCGCGATCTCTGGCGGTACCGCGAACTTTTCTACTTTCTTGCTTGGCGCGACATCCTGGTGCGCTACAAGCAAACCGCCATCGGGGTCGCTTGGGCGATCTTGCGCCCCCTGCTGACGATGATCGTTTTTACGATCATCTTCGGACGGTTGACCAAGCTGCCTTCGACCATCCCCTACGCGGTCTTGGTCTTCGCCGGGTTGCTTCCCTGGCAATTCTTCGCTACGGCTCTGGCCGAAGCAAGCAACAGCCTCATCGGCAACGCCAACCTGATCTCGAAGGTTTATTTCCCGCGTCTGATCGTGCCGGCAGGTGCGGTCATCACCAGTCTAGTTGATTTCCTAATTTCGTTCGTCATCCTGCTGGGATTGATGATTTGGTACCGCTTTCTGCCTGGCTGGCAGTTCCTGACGCTGCCTCTCTGGACGGTCTGGGCCTTCCTGGTTGCACTCGGCCCCGGTCTCTACATCACAGCTTTGAACGTAAAGTACCGTGACTTTCGCTATGTGATCCCCTTCATCGTGCAGTTCGGCCTGTACATTTCACCCGTGGGTTTTTCGAGTGCCGCCGTGGAGAAGAATCTGCACATCTCGCGTGTCCTTTACTCGATCAACCCTGTCGTCGGCGTAATTGACGGCTTCCGCTGGGCCATCGGTGGAGCAGCCGAACCACTCTACTGGCCGGGTTTGGCAGTATCCGCAGTGTTGACAGTTTTCTTTTTATGGTTGGGTGTCTGGTATTTCCGCCGGATGGAACGCACCTTTGCCGACATCATCTAAGCCAAGTCCATATTTATGAAGGTTGTTATTTTTTGTGGAGGCCTCGGCACCCGGCTGCGCGAGGAGACAGAATTCCGCCCCAAGCCGATGGTTCCCGTAGGTGAACGCCCGATCCTCTGGCATATCATGAAGACCTACGCGCACTTCGGCCACAAGGAGTTTATCCTTTGCCTGGGCTACAAAGGCGAGGTCATCAAAGAATATTTCCGCAACTATCATTGGAACACCAGCGACGTGACGATCCAACTCGGTCGTTCCGAGAACATCGAGTACCACAACACCCACGACGAGGAAGACTGGTCGGTTACCCTGATCGACACAGGTGCTTCCACCCAGACCGGCGGGCGCTTGAAGCGCGTGTTGCCATACATCGCCGAAGACACGTTTCTGCTGACTTATGGAGATGGGCTGATCAACAGCGACATCAACGCCAGCATTGATTTCCACCGCAAACACCAACCTATCGTTACCGTGACTGCCGTCCAACCCGCCGGCCGTTTCGGTGATCTAACCATTGAAGGCTCGCGGATCACGGCTTTCACGGAGAAGCCGGAACAACAAGCGGCGTATATTAACGGTGGTTTTTTCGTCGTTGACAAGCGCATCGAAGGTTACCTCCCCGATGACTCGACGGTGCTGGAGAACGAGCCGATGAACGCACTGGCCCGGGAAGGAAAGATTTCCGCTTACCAGCATCCTGGCTTCTGGCAATGCATGGACACCTACCGCGAGCAGCAGTTGCTCACCGGCATGTGGCAGTCTGGCAACGCGCCGTGGAAGGTATGGTGAGTCGCATGGATCCCGGACCGCGTATTCCCTAGTTGTTGTTTTTGTTCATGGCGTCTTCTTTCCAAGGCTTCTATCAAGGCAAGCGTGTCCTTGTGACAGGTCACACCGGCTTCAAGGGTGCCTGGCTTTCGCTTTGGCTGCGGGAACTCGGAGCACGGGTGACAGGATTGGCACTTGATCCGCCAACCAACCCGAACCTTTATGAGATCGTTCGGCCGCATGCGTTTGCTGAAGCCGAACACGATCTGCGCGGGGATATCCGCCGCTTGAGCGACGTTCAATCGGTGCTTGAACGGAGTGCGCCAGAAATCATCTTTCACCTGGCCGCTCAGCCCTTGGTGCGCCAATCGTACGTGGAACCATTGGAGACGCTGGAAAGCAACGTGCTCGGCACAGCCAACCTGCTCGAAGCGGTGCGCCGACGTGGGAAGGCTTGCACGGTGGTCGTAGTCACCAGTGACAAGTGCTATGAGAATCGCGAGTGGGAATTTGCCTACCGCGAGAACGATCCGCTGGGCGGGCACGACATCTATTCCATGAGCAAGGCGGCGTCGGAACTGGTCGCTGCCGCGTGGCGGCGTTCGTTCTTCCAGGCGTCGCCCCAACGCGCCATCCGTATGGTGACCGCCCGCGCGGGCAACGTCATCGGCGGGGGCGACTTTGCGGCCGACCGCATCGTGCCCGACGCGGTTAATGCCCTGGAGTCAGGCCAACCGGTGCCGGTGCGCAACCCCGGTGCCACCCGCCCCTGGCAGCATGTGCTCGAATGTCTCGGTGGCTACCTGTGGCTGGGTGCTAGGCTGGCGTTGGCGCAGGAACCTGGCGAACGAGATCGCTTAGAGAGCGCCTTCAACTTCGGTCCCGGCCCGAGCGCGAACCGGCCGGTGTCGGAACTAATCACAAAGTTCCTGGAGCACTGGCCAAATGGTTCCTGGCAGGATCTCAGCGGACGCAACGGTCGCCAGCCGCACGAGGCAGTCCGGTTGAACTTGGCGATCGACAAGGCCGATTCTATTTTGGGCTGGTTTTCCGTTTGGTCTTTCGAGGAAACCGTCCGCCGGACAGCCCTTTGGTACCATCAACGTTGGGCAGGCGGCGGGGCCCCCGATCCTACCGCGCTGCTGGCGCTGAGCTTGCAACAACTTAACGACTACGTTGCCGCCGCCGCGGCAAGGCGGGTAGCTTGGGCTGTCACTGCTCCCCTTTCGCCTTTATGAGCAACCCTTCCGAATTTTCTTTCCACTGCCGGGCTTGCAACAGCGCCGGGGGCGAGTTGATCCTCGACCTTGGCCGGCAGCCGTTGGCGAACAATCTTCTGCGCGCAGAAGATCTTGAAAAGCCGGAACCCCGTTTTCCTTTGCGCCTGGCAGTCTGCGACCGCTGTCACCTTCTGCAGATTGTGGATCTGGTGCCGCCCGTCGCGCTGTTTTCGGAGTACCTGTATTTCTCGTCGTTCTCCGATGCCATGCTACGACACGCGCGCACGGCAGCGGAGCGGTACACCACCGAGTTCGCGTTAGATAAGGAAAGTTTCGTCGTGGAGATCGCCAGCAACGACGGCTACCTGCTCAAAAACTTCGCCGCGCAGGGAGTTCCTTGCCTGGGAATCGAACCGGCGGCAAACATCGCCGAGGCTGCACGTGACGCCGGCGTTGAAACGCGCGTGGAGTTCTTCGGTCAAACTTGCGCCGAAGTTGTCGCCGCTGAGGGTCGTCAGGCGGACCTAATTCTGGGTAATAATGTCTTTGCCCACGCACCGGAGATCAACGATTTCGTCGCGGGTTTACATACGCTGCTGCGTCCGGGCGGGCGGGTCGTGTTGGAGTTTCCCTACGCAGGTGACTTCATGGAAAAATGCGAGTTCGACACCATTTACCACGAGCACGTTTTCTACTTCTTCCTGATTCCCCTGCTGGAATTGTTCCCACGCCACGGACTGGAAATTTTCCGGGTCGAGCGGCTGCCGATCCACGGCGGCTCACTACGCCTCTTCGCCGGCCACGTGGGTGAACAGACCATTGATCCTTCCGTGACGGCATTGCGCGACGAGGAAGAACGACTTGGGGTGCAAACTCCGGGGTTCTACCGGGACTTATCCACCCGCGCAGACACGATCCGGCGTGACTTGCTCGCCTTGCTCAACGATCTGAAAGCGCGGGGCAAACGGCTGGCCGCCTACGGTGCCTCCGCCAAAGGTAGCACGCTGCTGAATTTCGTGGAGCCCGACCCGGCCTTGTTCGAGTTCATGGCGGATCGCAGCACCTACAAGCAAGGTCGATTCAGTCCCGGTTTGCATGTGCCCATTGTTCCCGCCGAGGAACTACTGGCGCAGCAACCGGACTATACCCTGCTGCTCACCTGGAACTTCGCCGAAGAAATTCTCGCGCAACAGGCGGAGTACAGACAGCGCGGCGGCAAGTTTATTGTGCCGATTCCCAAAGCGGCCATACTCTGACCTTCCGGATTATAAGGTAACCGCTTCGGTTGCCGCTAAACTACTTGTGGTAACCGATGCGGTCGCCCTACAATCCAGAACATCTATTTTGTAAGTCCAATGCAGTTCCGCAAAACCACTCTGGCCGGCTTGTGGCTGATCGAACTGGAGCCACGTGGTGACGAACGGGGCTTCCTTGCCCGCACCTACTGCGAGCACGAATTCACCGCCGTCGGGCTCAACACCCGCTGGCCGCAGTGCAACCTGACACTGACCCGGCAACTCGGAGCCGTCCGCGGGATGCATTTTCAGGCTGAGCCACAACCGGAGATCAAACTGATCCGATGTGCCGCCGGCGCGATCTTCGACGTGTTGGTGGATGTGCGTCCGGAGTCGCCCACTTTCGGTCGTTGGGAGGGATTCGAATTGACCTCCCGGAACTATCGCCAACTCTATGTGCCCGGTGGCTTCGCCCACGGGTTCCAGTGCCAAACCGATAATTGCGAGGTATTTTACCAGATGTCCGCCGAATACGTGCCGGCGCTGGCTCGCGGCCTGCGCCATGACGATCCTAAGGTCAACATTCGGTGGCCCCGGCCTGTCACGCAGGTTTCCACGCGCGACGCGGAGTTGCCCCGGTTGGGCGAACTGTTCGCGGTGTCATGAAAATCCTGGTTACCGGCGCAACTGGCTTCATTGGCTCGGCCTTTGTGCGCCTGGCCCGGACACATGGTCATCGGGTTGTCGCTCTCGTCCAGCCTGGTACGATTGCACGACGCGAGTTGCGCGATGAGGACGGACTTTCATGGTTGGCCGGGACCTTGGCAGAGCCCCCCTGGTCGGACATCGAACGATTTGCGCCAGACCACTGCCTGCATGCTGCTTGGATCGCCGAGCCGGGCGTGTACCTGAACTCTCCACTGAACGACGACTACCTGCGCTGGAGCATCGCCTTTTTCCGGCGTCTGGCGGCGAGCGGGCTGCAACATGGCCTCGGCCTCGGCACTTGTATCGAGTACCGGATTGATGGTCAGCCAGCGCGGGAGAATGTCACCATTGTCGAACCACTCTCGCCGTATGCCGTGGCCAAGAACGCACTCCACCGCACGGTCGAAACCGAACTAGCAAGCAAGGATTTCGGCTTCGCTTGGGGACGGGTATTCTATCCCTATGGTCCCGGCGAACACCCTGCGCGCCTGTGCAGCGCGCTCACGCGCAAACTGCTGGCTGGTGAAACTCTCCTGCTCAAAACGCCCGACAGCACGAAGGACTACATCTACATCGATGATTTGGCCGAAGCCATCCTCACGGTGATGGAGCACGATCTGACGGGCGCGATCAACCTCGGGACCGGCCGGGGCGTCACCGTCCGTGAAATCGCGCGAACCATCAGCCGATTGCTGAGCTGCGAGCATCTCGTTGGCGAAAGTGACCAGCCAGCCCCCGATCCACTATACTACGTGGTAGCCGATGCCACCCGGCTGGCCCAAGAAGGGGATTGGCAACCAGATCATACCCTGGCCGATGGGTTGCGAGCTGTAATAGGAACCATAGAAAAAACTGGTCAGCTTTTCACCTAGCTGGCATCTTGTGCCGCTGCCCGACCCACTCTCGCATCCCAGATGATTGCAGAAACGCCGATAAATGACTAATCCCGTCATCCAGGTAGAAAATGTCGGCAAGCGCTACGTCCTCGGCAATCAACCGGGAGGCAGATCCAACTATCGTACGTTGAGGGACAGCTTGGTCGGCGGGATCGAGGGTTCTCTGCGCCGCGTACGGGAAGCAATGCGTTCCGCGCCTGCCTCGCAGCAAGTAGACAACGCGTTTTGGGCCTTGAACGATGTATCGTTCAACGTAGGCCAAGGGGAAGTGGTAGGTGTGATCGGACGTAACGGCGCGGGTAAATCAACCCTACTCAAAGTTCTTAGCCGCATCACCGAGCCAACGAAGGGGCGCATTACTCTCCAGGGCCGGATTGCCAGCCTGTTGGAGGTAGGCACCGGCTTCCACCCGGAGCTGACGGGTCGGGAGAATATCTATCTCAATGGCGCGATCCTTGGAATGCATCGCAGCGAGATCAAAGCCAAGTTCGACGAGATCATCGCCTTCGCCGAGGTGGAAAAGTTTTTGGATACCCCGGTTAAGCGGTACAGCAGCGGGATGTACGTCCGGCTGGCTTTTGCGGTAGCTGCTCACCTAGAACCGGAGATTTTGATCGTCGATGAAGTGCTGGCCGTCGGCGATATGGCGTTCCAGAAAAAGTGTTTGGACAAAATGCAGGACGTGGGTTCCCATGGCCGCACGGTGCTTTTCGTCTCCCACAACATGCCGGCCATCACCCGGCTGTGCAGTCGTGCCATTCTGCTCGACCAGGGAACTGTGATGGCAGATGGCCCGACCCTGCCGGTGGTCCACCAGTACATGCACAGCGGTTTGCATACGATGGCAGAATGCCGGTGGCCGACTGCCACTGGCTACACTCCGGGCGGCGACACCACTCGGCTTCATGCCGTACGCGTGCGGGGAACGGATGGCGAGACAATGGAAAGCGCGGACATCCGTCACCCGGTCGGCATCGACATCACCTACGAGGTACTGCGAGACGGATCGGCCATCTGTCCGAGCATCGTCTGCCACAACGAGGATGGAATCTGCCTCTTCAACGCCACGGATCTGGATCCTAAGTGGCGCGGACGGCAAAAACCTCCCGGCAACTACATCAGCACCGTCTGGATTCCAGGTAACTACCTGGCCGAAGGCATGGTCTTCGTCAGTGTCGGACTGACTACCTACGTTCCCCTGACCCAACATTGCTACGAGCGAGACATGATTGCTTTTCAGGTGGTGGACACACTTGAAGGTGACTCGGCTCGGGGTGATTACGCGGGCACCATGGGTGGCGTCATCCGTCCTCTGCTGAGATGGGACACGGAAGTACTCGCCCACCAACTTGAGACAGCACGGGTCGATAACTAGTTTGCTCCCCGCTTGCCGACTGGCAATTTAGGAGTTGATCCAACGGCCCCGACTACCCTTCAAAATCTATGATTACACAAATTCTACGGAGCTTCATCAAGCGTGCTATCGGACATCCACTCCCTATCCCTTTCAAACCTCTGGACCAGCCGATAGACACCATTGATCAAGTACGTTCCCGGCACCCGGATTTTGCCCGGCTACGTGATGCCATATGCCAAGCAGGGACAGACAGTTTGGTTCATTTCAAAAATGGTTACACGCACCAGGGAGGCTTGTATCTACAACAAAATCCCGATGAGTTTGCCTCCCTTTGTTTCTACCTTCAGGAGCACAAGCCTTACACTAACTACCTTGAGATTGGTTCAGCCAGCGGAGGGGCTTGCCTGTTCCTGAACCGTGAAATAGGCTTCACTAATGTGTGGAGTCTCGACGATGGACAACATCCCCGCGCCGTCGAGCAAAAGAAGAACTTCGGTCAGGTCTCCAACTTCCATCAGTTCCTCGGCGACAGCCATTCCGAAGCGGCAAGGCAATACTTGGAAAAAAACTTGCCGGCCAAATTAGATATCGCCTTCATTGATGGTGACCACAGCTACGAGGGAGCTTGGAAGGATGTGGAACTCGTATTGCCATACTGCCGTCCGGGCACCTTGATGCTCTTCCACGATACAGTAGCTTGCGCGGAAGTACGGGATGTCTGGCTCAAATGCATCAACGACAAGTTGATCGATCCTCAGGCTGAGTATGCTGGTGTGGATCAGCCTCTCGGCATTGGAATTGGCACAATCTTATAGCTGCTCGGTATGGGTGATCTAGGCGTGGTTCATGTTGTGTACGCGCCATTTGGTCTGGCTCCCGTGCGGCAGTTTGCTGATTCATACCGAAAGCATCCCGCGGGTGCGGATCACACGTTGATCCTGGCTTTCAAGGGATTTGCAGATGGAAAGCTTCCCGAACTTTACCGTACACTGTTCGAAGGGATACAATATCGTGCCTTAATTGCACCAAATAGCGGCTTTGATCTTGGTTCGTACTTCTTCGCAGCGCGATCTTGCGAGCATCACTTGCTGTGTTTTACAAATTCCAGCAGTACGATTCTCGGAGATTACTGGCTAGGCAAGATGCAGGCTGCAATCATACAATCTAGGGTTGGTCTGGTCGGTGCAACTGGCAGCTATGAAAGCCACTTTGCTAATCTGCGCGAAGCCCGCTTGGTGACCCACGGGAGCCATATAAGACGAATCCTTCGCAACATGAAGAATCGCTACTTACTTCGGCAAGCCGCGCGCCATTTTCTCGCGTTCCCTAATCCACATGTGCGTACTAATGCGTTTATGATCGCGCGTCGCCATTTGCTCGATATGGAGGCCGGACCTTTCCGGAATAAAGAGGACTGCCACCGCTTCGAGAGCGGACGGAATAGTTTGACAGCCAGCATCCTACGTAGGGGACTGCAAGTTCGCGTAGTTGATCGTCAAGGCTGCTCATGGCCTTTTGAAAAATGGTCAACCAGCCATACCTTCCGCTCCGGCAAACAGGAGAACCTTCTTATCGCCGACAATCGCACGCGTGATTACGAGCATGCAGACGATAAAACACGTTGCTACCTTGCTAAACTAGCTTGGGGTGTGGATGATCCTATTTGAACGACAAGGCTATGACCGACCGCCAACGCTATTCTGTGATTCTGCCGGTGCGCAACGGAGGCGAGTACCTGAAGGATTGCGTGGCGAGTATCCTTGCACAAACCTTGGCGGATCAATTTGAATTTCTAGTTCTGGAAAACGCCAGCACGGACGGCACCGCCGAATGGCTGGAAACACTGTGCGATCCGCGCGTTCACGTCTACCCATCAAAGCGTCCCCTATCGATCGAGGAGAATTGGACGCGTATTCTTCAAGTTCCTCGCGGGGAGTTTACCACCATCATCGGTCACGACGATTTGCTTGATCCGAATTACCTAGAAGTGATGCAGACGTTGATTGACGAGCATCCCGACGCCGGCCTCTACTTCGCGCATTTCCGCCTGATAGACACTAACGGCACCATCCTGCGATCTTGTTTGCCGATGCCTGGCCATGAGACTGCCGCCGAGTTTCTAGCTGCCCGTATCATGAAAATCCGGGATAGTTTTGGCACCGGATACCTCATGCGTTCAATTGATTACGACCGGGTAGGCGGCATTCCACCCTTCGGTCAGTTGATGCATGCAGACGATGCTCTCTGGATGTTGCTCATGGAAAATTCATGGAAAGCTACCAGTCCGTACGAGCTTTTCTCCTACCGTTTACACGCACAAAGCACCAGTGGTTCGAACGATCCTCTTGCTTACCTTCGTGCATTGGAGTCCTACCAAGATGTGCTGGAGAAACTTTCCGAGCAGGATCATAGCGTCCGCGAAGTAATTACCCGTTATGGTCCAGACTATTATTTCGAGCATGGCGAGTCCTTACATAAGCGCTTGCTGATACGGTCCCTGATTGGCCAACAAGGTTATCCCCAAGATGCACCCAAAAGATTGCATAGGATAGCGCAAAGGTTCACAGGCTGGGAAAGGTCCAACCAGAGACGTAAGAAAAGGCTCAAACTTCTAGAGTACCTTCATCGTATGCCGGGAGGAAGATCACTGTATTGGGTAATACACACTTTGGCTAGATTCGCACGTCAGCAACATCGACTAAGAAGCTAAGCATTACTAGTTTCCCCTCTTATCTGGTACAAGCTAGATTTTATCTTTCTAGAGTTCTTTCCGTTTCTCCCGTGCGAATACTTCTCGATATCTCTACGCTTGGTGCGGCGGAGAACCCGCACCAGCGTGGCACTCTTGGCATCTTCCGTGTCGTTGAGCACACCGTACTGGCTTTGACGGAAGCTCCAGACTGCGAGCCTTATTTCTGCGCTAGACAGAACATCGCAGCCGCACGGCGGTACTACGAGAAACACATCAAGCTACTCGCGCCTGACCGTGCCAAGTTCGTGAACCCTTACTTTCTCACCCACACGATAACTGAGGTACTAATTGAGGTCGAAGACTATCTGGCTAAACACTACGTCCACGCTCCGTGGCGGTGGCTGGCGAATGGTCGAATACTTTGGAAGGCCGTACGTTTTTTGCTGCGCAACGTGGAACCGAACTCTGTGCAGGGCCTGGAAGTTTACCATTCCCCCGCAGACGACCTGCCGCACTGGACTAAGTCTATCAAAAAGTTGACTCGTTTCGAAACGGTACATGATCTGATTCCAGAAATCCATCCCGAATACTATCCACCAAGCACAACTCGGCGCGCCCGGCGCGCGCTCGAAACTATCACTTTTGCCGATTGGTCGCTTTGTGTTTCTCAATCCACTCGCCAGGATTTACTTCGCCGCTACCCAAATTGCGATCCTGCCAAAACTATTGTTGTTTACCTTGGTGCCGAGAAAGTTTTTCATCCCGTTACCGATGCAATCGAAATCGACGCGGTACGGCAACGTTACGGCTTGCAGGCTAATACGTCGTATTTCCTGAGCGTATCTGTTCTGGAACCACGGAAGAACTTCGGCACTATCATCCGGGCTTTTGCGCACTTTGCACGAACCAATCCAGAGAATCGCACTTGTCTCGTACTCGTCGGCACCAAAGGCTGGAACACTGAGTCCATCGTGGAGGCACTCAACGAGCAGGGAGTTGATCATCGTGCGAGAGTTGTATTTGCTGGGTATGTGCCCGATAGCGATCTTGCTGCACTTTATTCAGGTGCTCTGGCTTTCGTGTATATGTCCCTTTACGAAGGTTTTGGCCTTCCACCCCTTGAGGCAATGCAATGTGGTACTCCGGTTATCGCATCAAACACTTCTTCCTTGCCTGAAGTGGTTGGCGCAGCCGGCATTCTACTATCTCCCACCGATCAAACTGGTTTAGCTGAAGCTATGTGCAGGATTTCCGATGATCCAGCATTGCGTCAGAAGTTGGCAGCGGCTGCCCTGGAGCGTGCGAGTCATTTCTCTTGGAGCCAGTACCGCAGAGAGTTATGCGCCGCCTACCGGAAAGCAGCTGATCAGCAGAAGAAACCGGCTGTAGTAGTATAGTGCATTTACGATTGATGCACGTCACCGAACCAGCACGCCCTTTTTTCCATCTTATAGCAATATGACAAAGAATTAAATCATACTGTACCAACTCCGGAAGACGGCCCCGGATGTACATCGTCGGAACATTTCTTCCAAGCTGGAGCACCTTCCACCAACCACATACACGCTCATAGCGAGATGGCTGGTTCCTCTACGGCAGGCGGTTCGCCGCAAAGCGAACGATAAAATTCTAGATAGCGTTGAGCCACGATCGAGTAGTTAAAATCGCGGGCTCGCAAAGCGGCTTGAGCCTGACAAGCCGACCGGTGAACAGGATCGATTACCAGCTCAATAATAGCTTGTGCAAGCGCGTCAACATCGCCCCTGCGTACCACCACTCCCTGCTTGCCTCCTTCTACCATGTCCTTTGAGCCTCCTGGCGCGTCGTTGACGACCACAGCTGCACCGCAAGCCATAGCCTCTTCCAACGCTACCGGGCAGCCCTCAAAGGCAGAGGCAAGCACAAACACCGTGCATTTCGCCATGAACCTAGCAGCGTTCTTGATGTACCCTGGCATCGCCACGGATTGCTCAATGCCCAACTCACGGCAAAGCTTCTCAAGTGCATCGCGCAACACCCCTTCCCCCAGGATTGCCAAGCGTGCGGTTGGCACCTCTTTGAGAACCAGCGCAAAGGCTCGCAAAAGCACGTCCAATTCCTTCTGCTTTGCCAAACGCGCAGCGGTAAGCACCAGTGGACTGCCGTCTTCAGGCATCCACGCTGCGGTCGCCGGCTGCCGGGACCGTTTCAGAACGTCTTCCAAGTCGATGGGATTTGAGATCGCGATCATCGGAACCCGTGCAGGAACTTTGATGTTCTCCCGCAAATCTCGGACGACGTCTTCTGCCACCCCGATTGCACCATCGCCATGCGGGTAAGTCCACCGCATGAGCCAGGGCACTAGGCGCATCCGCACATTGTTGCGATGTTCAACCCGAACTTCCAGGCTGATAATGTTCGCCTCACCCATGATGACCTTGGTCGGCACGCGAGCCAGAAGTTTTGCCCAGATGGCAATGACGTTGAAATACCAATGCGTGGCGTATACGACGTCGGGGCGTACCCGGCGAAGGTACCGGGTCAAGGGCAGGATCGAGAGGATGGCCCGATCTACCTGCAAATTCACCATCGGCACGCTGGGGTAGGTGTCACGTGCTTTCTGGTCGACTCCGAGCACCACGACCTCGCAATCTGCGCCGGCTTCCTTGAAGCCCCTTACCAGCGCAGCGCAGACGATGGGAAAAGGACCGTCTCCCATCCGTTCCGTGAAAATGGCGATTTTGCTTGGGTGCATTGGCCTCGCATCTAAACACCGGTTCAAGGTGTGTCAAGGACATGGCGAACTACTCAAAAGACCATCGACAATCCAGCTCCGTGTCGCGGTGCGGCGGGAGGTGGGTGTTCGCACGAGGTCATTCTACGTCAAATCGTATCCCCGCGACGTGACCACAGCTCACGCGGTTTATTTCCGAGGAGGCGGCAGGTTGAGCTAGACCAATTAAAAAGTCCGGATAAGCTCCCATGGAAAAGCCCATGAGCGCGTCCGCCATTTCCCAAGATTCCCGGTTTAGAACTTTGGCAGTGCTCTTACCTGCTTGCGGCCTGTTGATCTACGTCGCATCGGAGCTTGCTTCGGAGGAATACATAGCACCCGTCCTTATCATCGGAGGATTCCTCGGGAGCGTCCTCGTAGCGCTTTTTACCAAGGCGATCCGTTTGGAAGCCGTTTTCATCGGCTTCCTACTCATTGGTTATCTCATCGGTAATCGTGGGTTCGCCGACCTCGCACCCGTGCGCCCAATCTTTGTCGGCGAGCTAGGCTTGGCGGCCGCTCTGATTACTTACGGCATCAGATTTCTGCTCCGCCGTATTCCTCCTGACATTAGCGGCCGACTTTCTAAGTGTATTCTCCTGTTTTTGATGCTAGGATCGATCCGCTTTCTGTTTGACGTTCGCACTTACGGCATTGATGCTGCACGCGATTTTGCTCTCGTTTATTATTGCCTCTTCTTCTTTCTGGCAAGCGAGATCGGTAAAGAGCAAGCCTCCCGTCGTTTCATCGAAGGTTGCTTGTTGGTAGGCTTTGTAGGGTTGGCTATAGTTTACATTGCGCTGCGTGTTGCTCCTGAGGCGGTACAAACCTTGCGGATCGGAGATTTGTCGATTCTCGCTCAGAAGGACGATCTAACTTCAACATTTGCTGCCGCAGGAGCATTTTTCTTCTATCTGCGCGACTCATCTCGCGCTTTACGCTGGCTGTGGGGGGTACTCATCATTCTCTTCATGGCTCTTGTGTTCAATGGCTTCACGCGAGCCTCGTTGTTAGCCATGATGGGAGCAAGCGTGCTATGCTGGATCGCAGGACGGAAGAACTTCTATATCTACATCGGCTTAGCATTGATCTTGGGATTAACGGTGCTCAGTGGTTACTCAGTTTTGTCGGAAGGTACGGACCGAAGCACTGAATTCACCATCATGAAAGAAAAGGTGTTATCCATCATTGATTTCACTGGGAAGGCAGGTTACGCGAGCGACTTCGGCCAAACGAAGGCAGACGATAATGAATTCCGCCGCGTTTTCTGGCAGTCCGTTTTTGACGACACCAATGAACAACATCCGCTGGTTGGTTTGGGTTTTGGTTATGATTTAACCGCCCGCTTCTTACAAACCAGTTTCGGACGTGGGGAAGAAAGTGGCACGGTAGGATTGCGCAGTCCCCACAGTTACTATGTAACCGTTTACGGGAGAATGGGCATCATCGGCTTTCTAGTACTGCTTGCCATCACTGCAGGAATTATTCGGGGTGGGATAAACGCGGCGTTGAAGGTACGCGCGGGCAAGATGGACAAGAAAAATTTGTTCTACTGGTGTGCTGCCTGGGTTATTCTGATCTCCGCTGCTTTTGGCGTGGTGCTTGAAGGACCTATGGGAGCGATTATCTTCTGGAGTCTATTGGGCTTAGCAGCTTCGTCTCCTACAGAAAACGATGAAGCCAACGTCAATTTCAAACGTGGTGTGACCAAGAGACTGGCCCCTGCTGTCATCACAAGCAATCGTCCCTTAGCGTTTGCCGGCAGCCGTTAGGCTGATGGGTTAACACATCAATCGCAAGCGTTTACCTGGTTGGCCTTGCCTTCCCTGCGCTTCGTTTCGATGGCATGTGCCGCAAGGATTTTTTTATCAATACTCCAATTAGTTTCGTTTGGCACAAACCGTATCAAGGATTTTGTCCCAGGGAATAACTTCTTTCCAACAGTCGCCTATTTTCATGCAGCATTCGCTGGTTTCGCTTATCCGCAACTCTGGAATAGCATTAGTTCAGCGGTTCGGATCCAAGGTCGTTGACGAGCGCACAGGTTGTCTGCTCGGACGCGCGCTGTTCATCCCTTGGCGCGGCCGGGTTCTCGTTGTCGGTTTGGATGCTCCTGTGCGGCCAGTGTTTCGGAAACAGTCACGACTGACTTACTGGCGTCAGGAACTCGGCTTTGCCACTCACCCGGAGCCGGATTTTCCTCATGATCTCCCGGGTTCTTAATCTGCTACTCACTCATCAAAGCGCTGAGCGGGTGGAAGCAATGCTCCATTGGTGGACGCGTTATATCCCAGCCGATAATCTGCTGGTCGCGTACACAGGTCCCGCCGACGAGTTTCAACGCGTCGAACACCCTCAGAAGTTTCACCTTGTTGACCCTCGACTTCAAACCCGCGATCACCAACGCGAACTCCAGAGCTACACGGCAGTATTCCGTTGCGCTGCTTTGTTTCTCGAAGCCGGCGGGGCAGGTCAAGTTTTCACGCACGTACATTTTGCCGAGTACGATCAATTACCACTGATCGCTGAGTTGAACACAAGGCAGGTCGAAACGATGGAGCGGGAGAAGGCCGACGTGCTCGCGTTCAGGCTCCAGCGCATTGATGGCACCAATCATCCCCATACGCTTTACCACGAACGCGAGGAGCGTTTCTTTGCTTTCTGGACAAGCATCAGCCGTCGGGCGGACCCTACGGTGGTTTTATCCATGTTCGGTAGCGGTTCTTTTTGGACCCGACAATCTTTTCTGGACGTCGCCAAGCGTTCCGAACCCTTCCCGATGTACCTGGAAATTTACCTTCCCACCTTGGCGCATCATCTCGGCTACCGGCTGCGAAACTTCGGTGAGCAAGCCGCTTTCATCCACAACCTGGGTGAACGTGCCAGAGAGATCGACGCCGCGCGGGCCAAAGGTGCATGGTCTATCCATCCGGTGAAAACTCTGTGGTAGTCTCGCCAGATCGGAAAATTCACTTCCGACCTTGCTTCATAGGACAGAACAATACGCCGCGATCGTGTTCTCTGTACATAGTTCCCAACTGTAGCGCTGCCGCAATTCCGACGCTTTCGTTGCGATCCGCTCTGCCGTCATCGAGAACACTTCTGCTAGAGCTTGTTGCAGTGAATCCGGCGCTTCCTGCATTTCGAAACCTCCGAGTGTGCCATGCCCTAACACTTCCTGTACGGCCGTGTCCCGGACGTAAGCGGCCGGTGTGCCGCAAAGATATGCTTCCACCGCTGGCAAACCAAACCCTTCGATCTCGGAAGGCAGAATCAAAGCACGTGCGGCGGCGATAGCTTTTTCCAATTCGTTCCGTGGCAACGGTGCGCGCAGAATCACTTCCTTGAGCGAAGCGGCAAGATTACACCCGTCGGCATCCGTCTCACCGATCAGCAACAACGGTGGCATGGTTCTTCCCGTCTGTTGAAGCTGCCGCCACCGCTGCAACAGCCAAACCGTGCCCTTGTGGGGTAGTTTTGAGGCTAGGTGCAGCACATAATCCTGCTTCGCAGATGGCGTCGGAACACTGAGCGGTCCTTCTACTCCCTCGTAGGTGTTGATGATCGGGGGACAGCGCAAACGATGCTTCTGCGCAAAATCTGCGATGGATCGAGCAGAAAATTCCGACACCGTAAGAATCAGGTCCAACTTTTCCACGCTGTGCTTGAGAACTCTCATCCAGTAGGCAAAGGCAAGCCGGTGACGGGAGGAAGGATACTTCTCGAAGTAGTAAGGCAAAATAGTGTCAGCAATGGTGCCGACACGGGGACCAGCGGTCTGCCAAGCTAGAGGCAAAAATCCTTTCGGATAATGCCAAAGTCTTCTTTCACCGTGGCGGCCACGGAAAGGAACCAAGGGATGGAAATGGTCGGACAACAAGCGCCCCGCCCCGTTGTCGGTACGAAAAGGCAACTCAAGACGCCGCACTCCCGTGGGAACAGCAAAGGAGGACTGGGAAACGACAGCCTCGATGGATACCTCGTGGCCCAGCAGCGACCGCATGAGAGATTCAGAGTAAGCCGTGATCCCCCGGCTGCGGTCACGATGAGGATTTTGATCCGCGCAGTAAAAGCAGATGGTGGCATCAAGCGCATTCATGGCAGCAGTGGAAAGAGCATTCGTCGCTCCGGATACTGAAAGCAAGGTGGTCTGTCCGGGCCTCGTCCTCCCGCAGCCGCGTGTAGCAGTAACATTGCCCTTGTGTTGCTGGACCAGATTTCCTACATTCCGCCCTAGCAAACGCATGGCTCGCCTTGTCGCTGCATTCTCAGTGAACAAACCGGTTTTCTTCTTGGCCTTTGTCTCATCTGACGGTTTTGCTTGCTCAATCCCTCTGTGAAATTGGCTATCTGTTCCCTCGGGGATCCGCTTTCACCCCGCACTTGGTCGGGAACACCCGCGAATCTATGCCGAACCCTTGGAGCATCGGGTAATCTGGGAACCACACTAGACACGGAGACCTACGCATCAAGATGGTCAAAGCTGTTACTGAAGATCATCAGCAAATCATACTACGCCGGGTCACGCTACGTCCGTTTGGGCCGGCTTGAACGGGCTTGGCGCGCCCGCTACGTGCATGCCGCGTTGCCACCCGATGGCATCGTAACGGATATTTTGCACCTATGCACCCATGATCTTCCAGTGGTGCAGGATCGATCGACTCATCCACACTGCCAACGGCATTATCTGTTCATTGATGGGACCTGGGATCTGTGGCGAAAGTACGCGACTGATCAAGCCTCCGTCGCTAAGCGTTTGTCGAACGATATCGATGCGTTGGACCGCGATGCGTACCATGCGGTCCACCACATCTTCACCATCGCCGAGTACGTTCGCCAGAATTTGATTACCTCCTACGGTGTGCCGGCCGAGAAGATCACCACCGTTGGGTCCGGACGTGGAAGTATTCGGCCTTATCATGGCGCGAAAGACTACACCAACGGTCAGATTCTGTTCGTTGCAAAGGAGCGCTTCGAGGACAAGGGAGGAAAAAATCTACTGGCGGGCTTCGCTTTGGCCCACCGCGAAAATCCTTCGTTGCATCTGGTGTTGGTCGGTCGCGAGGAATACTCCAAAATGGCGGCACAGCAGCCGGGTATTACCGCCTACGGACATGTTTCTTTAGCGCAGTTGCAAAGTCTCTTTGAACAAGCCACCCTTTTTGCTATGCCGGCGATGAACGAGCCTTGGGGATTGGTTTATCTTGAGGCTCTAAGCTGCCGAGTCCCGGTTTTGGGTTTACAGCGCTTATCCCTTCCGGAGATTACCTGCGATGGCAAGCATGGATTTTGTCTGGAGACGGCCGAGCCAAGCGAAATCGCCCGAGCCTTGATTCGAGCCTATGCGGATCCACCTGCGTTGGCGGATATGGGCACATCGGGGCAGGCTTATTGTCTTGGAAAATTCACCTGGGAGCGAACGACCCGACTGATAACTCAGACGGTTGCGCGTTTACAGCGTGACCCTGTATTCTGATGGTACAGGATGCGTGCTCCTGTTTATACGTAGGACCTTGTCGATGTTGATTGAGAAGCTGTGATCACGCCCGCTTCACCATCGTCTGAAACGCTGGACCCAGATGTGACAGCCGAATCGTCCCCGTTCCGGAAGGTCCTCGGGCAACCGGTCGCATGTCTGGATTACAGCGGAGCGGTGGCGCAGATCAGTTGCTGGGCACGGCGGGGCGACCGGGCGTATGCGGTCGAAGCGGCGAACACCCACGTGATTACGTTGGCCCGGCATGATCCCGGGTTCGGCGCGGCACTGGACCGGTTTGATCTGATCCTGCCGGACGGGATGCCGCTGGTCTGGTCCATCAACCGGCAACTTCCGGACGCCGCCCGGTTGAACGATCGGGTGTATGGTCCCACCCTGATGCTGAAATGTCTTGCAGCCACGAGCGGCGAAGACCAGGCGGGACATTTTCTACTGGGTGGTTCGGATGAGCTGCTAAGCTCGCTTGCGGCGCAACTGAAGACGCGCTTTCCGGGCGTCCACTTTGCCGGGATGTATTCCCCTCCCTTCGGTACGTGGTCGGCGGAGGAAGACGCGCGGATCATCGAACGGATTGCAACCAGCGGTGCCCGCTACATCTGGGTGGGACTCGGCTGTCCGAAGCAGGAATATTGGATCAGCCGCAACCTGGCGCGCTTACCCCGAGGAGTATATTTCGGGATCGGCGCGGCTTTTGCCTTTCACGCTGGCCGGGTCAAACAAGCGCCCGCCTGGATCCAGCGGCATGGTTTGGAATGGTTGCACCGCCTGGTGACAGAGCCGCGCCGCCTGCTGCGGCGCTACGCCGTTTACAATAGTCTTTTCATTTGCTACTCGCTGCGCGACCGGTTGTTCAAGCGTTGATCGTCAGGCTGGTAGTGCTAATCTCACGTCGCTCTCTCCGACTCTCGGGAGGGACCCGCTCCGTCGGGTCCGGGAAGCCGGGGCAACACGGCACCGGGGCATTGCCCCGGCTCTGGCGGACCCGACGGAGCGGGTCCCTCCCGTAGGATAAACAACACCAAAGTAGTCACTACCTTCAGACTTACCTTCTTACTAGGATCGCGCACGGAAAATCCGCCAATACTTCCGCCAGCGGCAGGCTGCCTTTGCCGACGGCGAGATCGATCTTGCGGCCGGTGAACAATTCCTCCCACTCCCCTTTGTCCACCGGTGCTTCCAGCATGATTGCCGTGTCGAGCCACTTGTCACCCACTGGCGGGAAACCCACTTTGGAGGCAAGACGCGGCACCACCACGAGGACCGCCGTTCCCTTGTGCTGGCGCTGGAAAGCGACGGCGCTGTCGGCGAATTTTCCCTTGATGCTCAGAGGCTGGTAGCTGCCGCTCCGGAAAAGTTCCGGGTGCGCGTGGCGGTATTGCAGCACGGCACGCGTCACGAACAGCTTGAGCTCGCCGTCCTGCCAGCGGTCGAGCAGCTCGGCGGCGGCTGTCCCTTCGAGCGAAGCGAGCATCTGGCGGCGGGCGGCATAGTCCACCGGACGCCGGTTGTCTGGATCGACCAGGCTGAAATCCCACACCTCGTTGCCCTGGTAAATGTCCGGCACGCCGGGCACGGTCAGCTTCAGGATCGTCTGGGCCAGCGAGTTGATCGCCCCGTAGCGCGCCACCTCCGCCGCCAGCGGTTCGAAGGCCTTGACGAAGAGATTGGCCCGCCGTCCGCGCCGCAGCAGCGCGGTGATGAACTTGCGCACCGCTTCGTCCCAGGGCTCGTTGGGCTGGATCCAACTGCTGTTGACCTTGGCTTCCTTGATCGCCTTGGTCATGTACTCCTGCACCCGCGTCACGAAATCGGCGTGCTCCTCCTCGCTCAGCGACGCAAAGGCGGATTTCCCCTCCGCCGCCGGGAGCATCGGCCAGACGCCGAGCAGCACCTGGTAGAGCAGGTATTCCTCGTTGGCGCTCGGGGCGGGTTCGCCCTCCACGACGGTTTTCTCCTTGCGGTTGAGCATACCCCAGGCGCGCAGCGCCTTGCGCCACTGCCGGGGCATTTCGGAAAGCACGGCGATGCGCGCGCGGGTGTCCTCGCTGCGTTTGGTATCGTGCGTGGAGGTGGCCAGCATCGCGTGCGGCCAGCGACGCTGCCGGTGCTGGCAAGCCGCGTGGAAATCCGCCGGTGTCGCGCCGAAATGCTGCGGCTCACCGCCCACCTCGTTGAGGGCGGTCAGGCGGTTGAAGATGTAAAAGGACGTATCCTCCAACCCCTTCGCCATGATGGGACCGGTACACTGCTGGAACTTCATCACGAAGCGCTCGTGCTCGGCCACGCTCACCCCGTCCGTGCCGTCCGGGAACTGGAAGGACAGGATGTCGCGCAGGAAGTCGAAGATGGAGCCTTCGACGCCGGGGTTCAGCCGCTTGGCCAATCGTACCGCCTTGTCAAGCACCTTGAGGTCCTCGGGACCCGCGGGCTGGCCCGGGGTGAGGTAGGTCCGGTAAACCGGGAAACACGCCACGACCTCGCGCACCGCGGTGGTCAGCGAGTTGAGGGTGTAGTCGCGCGAGCGGCGATTGTGTTCGCTCAGACGATTGAGCATGGAGCCGAGGACGTTGATGTCGTTGGCCAGCGACAGGCGCATGACCAGCCGCTTCTTCTCGTAGATCAAGGTCGGGAAATGGACGTAGCGCCGGATGAACTTTTCGTACGTCTCGGAGAAGGAATCCTCCGCCGCCGGGTCCACCAGCAGCGCCGTGACGTGCGTGGTGAAGTCGTACCCGGTCGTCCCGTCGATGGGCCAGTCCTCGCGCAGTTTCTCGTTGCCGGAGAGGATCTTCTCGGCCAGCAGGTAAATCCCTTTCCCATTGGCGGGCAGGGCTTTTCCCATCAGGCGGGCGTAGGTTTCCTGTAGCTGAACGAAGTAGCCGCGCGGATCGTACAGGCCGTCCGGGTGATCGATGCGCAGGCCGGTCACCGCGCCGCGTTCCACCAGCCGCCAGAGCAGTTGGTGCGTCGCTTCGAAAACTTCCGGCAGTTCCACCCGGATGGCCGCGAGCGTGTTGATGTCGAAGAACCGGCGGTAGTTGATCTCCTCGGCCGCCGTGCGCCAGTAGCTCAGGCGGTACGCCTGCGCCTCGACGAGCTGGTGCATGGGATCGAACGAGCGCACGTCGCCGGGCTGCCCCTGGAAGGATTCCAGCGCGCGGTCGATGGCGGCGGCAACTTGAGGGTGGTCCGAAGCGAGCTGCTCTAGCCGATGCTTGGCGATTTCCTTCTCGCGGGCGCGCCGGGCGATCTGCTCGCGGTCCGTGGAGGTGCGCAGCGGCATGTTCTCCATCTGCGTCATGATGCTCTGCAACTCGAGCACCGGCTGGTCCACGTTGAGCCGCACCACGCTCGGGTTGGTCGGCCCGAGTTCCGCCAGCGCCGTTTGCAGGATGAGGTTGTACGTGCGCGGGTTGATCGGCAGCTTGTTCGCGTAGTAGTACAGAAAGAACGCGCCCGATTCGAAGGCCAGCTTCAACTCCCCTTTTTCAAGGATCTTCCCATACTGGTCGCCCAGGATCGGGAGCAGCACCTTGTTCTCCAGCTCGGGCTTGAGCGGGTGCCAGTCGATGTCGAAGCACGCGGCCGCGAGCGAACTCGGACCGTTCTCCAGCACGTCCATCCACCAGCCGTTGACCGACTCGGCGATGCCCATGTGGTTGGGCACGAAATCGGCCACCAGGCCCATCCCCTGGCGGTGCAGCTCGTCGATCATCGCGTCGAACTCCGCCTCGGTGCCGATCTCGGCGTTGAGGTGGTTGTGATCGACGATGTCGTAGCCATGGTTGCTCCCCGGGCTCGCCTGGAAAAAGGGCGACGTGTACAGGTCGCTGATGCCCAGCTCGCGCAGGTACGGCACGATCTCGCGCGCCTGGTTGAAGGTGAAATCCTTGTGCATCTGCACCCGGTAGGTGGCGTCCGGGATGCGCGGCTGCACGGCGTCGTTGGAAGATTCTGGCATGGGAAAACGGATTACATGGACGGGGACACGGTCGCCTTCAGGACCATCAAACCCGGCCCCTTGAAATGCACCGACTGAGCGGCGGCGTCGAACTCGGGCGCGCCGTCGCCGCCAAAGCGGCTTTCGTTGCTCGAAAAAATCCGCTCGAAGTGGGACGCGGTTTTCTCCGGCAGCCCGGTGGCTTCGACCGGGCCGAGCACCGTGGAAGCATCGCCTTTCAAGCTGAAGATCACCGCGCAGATTTCGCCGGCTTCCGGCGCGCTGTAATACAGTGCGGTGACGCCGTTGAGCGCGCTTACCCGCCAATCACCACGGACGCGTGAACGCAGAGCCAGTTCCTCGCGGCGCAGCCGCAGCGCCTCGCAGTAGAGGGCCAGGACGCCGGCATGCACCGAGCCGGGTTCGGCGTCGGCCTCGTCCCAATTCAGTTTGGAATTCTGGAAAGTCGTCCCGGCCTGCGGATCGGGAATGCGCGTGATGCTCGCCTCGTCCGCGAACGCCGCGAAGCCCTTGAACTCGCGGCGGCGTCCGGCGGTGATCAGCTTGCCCAGTTCCTCGTTGTGGTCGGTGAAAAACAGGAACGGCGTCGAGGCTGCCCATTCTTGTCCCTGGAAGAGCATCGGCGTGTAGGGCACCAAGCAGAGCAGCGCGCTCGCCGCCCGGTAGGCGGCGGCGCTGGAAGCCACCGAAAGCCGTTCGCCGAACGCCCGGTTGCCGACCTGATCGTGGTTGGAGATGCAATAGCAAAACGAGTGCGCCGGCAGTTGCTCGCACTCGGTGCCGCGCGGTTCGGCGTGGTCCTTCGTCGGCTGCCCGCGGTAGTGCCAGCCGTGGGCGAGGGTGTCGGCCAGCTCCTCGGGAGTGCCGGTGAAATTCTTCAGGTAAGACTCCTGTTCACCGGTCAGCGCGACGCGCACGCTGTGGTGGAAATCGTCGGCCCACAGACCGTCCAGGCCGGTGCCGCCGTCCGCTGGCGGAGCGGCGAGTTTGGCTTCGTTGCGTTCGTCCTCGGCGAAGACGAAGCCGCCGCGTTCGTGGATGGCCGCCGCGATCTGCGCGAGGATGTGTGTGTCCGTGTCGTCGAGGATGGCGTGAACCGCATCCAGGCGGAAGCCATCGAAGTGAAACTCCTCCATCCAGTAGATCGGATTGCCCAGGAAGAAGTCGCGCACCGGCTCGTGGTGACGTCCGTCGAAGTTGAGGCCGTCGCCCCACGGCGTCTTGTGAGCGGGATTGAAGTAATCCCTGGTGTACGCGCCGAGGTAATTGCCGTCGGGCCCGAGGTGGTTGTAAACGGCGTCGAGCATGACGCTCAGGCCCTTGCCGTGGGCGGCGTCGATGAGCGCGCGCAAGTCGTCCGGCTTGCCGTAGGCGCGGCACGGCGCGTAGAGCATCACGCCGTCGTAACCCCAGTTCCAGCGGCCGGGAAAATCCGCCAGCGGCATGATCTCGATGGTGTTCACACCGAGCGAGACGAGGTGATCGAGCTTGGCGATGGCGGCAAGGTACGTGCCCTCCGGCGTGAACGTGCCGATGTGCAATTCGTAAATGACCAGCCCGGCCAGGGAGTACACGCGCCAATGTTTGTCGTGCTGCCAGTCGTATGCGCCGGAGTCGGCGACCATCGACGGGCCGTGGACCCCTTCGGGCTGGTAGCGCGATGCGGGATCGGGGAAGGTTTGCCCTTCGTCACCGTTGAGCCGGAACTTGTACAGGTTGCCGGCCGTGCCCTCGGCGTCCAATCCCTCGAAGTATCCGTCCGCCGTTTTCGTAAGTGGCACGGTACGGCCATTAGGCTCTTCGCCGGTGAAGAAGACTACGTCCACGCTCTGCTTCTCCGGTGCCCAAACCCGGTAGCGCACTCCCTTCGGGGTGACGGCGGCGCCTGGCTTCGTTGCTGGTTGGTTGCTCATGAAAGAAATCTCAAATCGCAGACGTTCTGGAAATGGTAAGGCGACTGCTCCGGTTGCCGCTGATTCGACTCACGGCAACCGGACCGGTCGCTCTACAATTCAGAAAAGGCAGGGCAGCGAAGATCTCTACCCCCGGTAAAATGAACTCTCCTCCCCCTCGACCAGTTTGAGCAGGCACACGGACCGATCCACCAGCTTGACGGATTGGCCGGCCTTGAGCGCACGTCCGCCTTCCACGATGCCCGTGCTCTCGGCGGTGTCCAGCAGCATGGTCCAGCTCACGTCGAACTTGCCGGGCAGCACGAACCGTTTGGCTTCGTGGTGCGCGTTGAAAAGGACCAGAAACGTATCGTCCACGATCGGCTCGCCCTGTTCGTCGCGCACGTCGATGGTCTTGCCGCTCAACAGCATGCCCAGGGAACGCACGAAGTGAGAGTTCCATTCTTCATCGGTCATCTCGATGCCGCCCGGGTTGAACCACATGATGTCCTTGACCTCCTGCCCGCGAATTTTTCGGCCCTGGAAGAACTTCGGCCGGCGGAAAACCGGGTGCTCGCGCCGCAGCCGGATCACCTCGCGCGTGAACGAAAGCAACTGCTCGCCGGCGTGGTCGCGCTCCCAGCTTAGCCAGCTCAGCTCGTTGTCCTGGCAGTAGGCGTTGTTGTTGCCGTTCTGCGAACGTCCGAACTCGTCGCCGGCCAGCAGCATCGGCACACCCTGGGAAAAGAAAAGCGTCGCCAGCACGTTGCGCCGCTGCCGGGCGCGCAGATTGATGATCTTTTGGTCGTCGGTCGGCCCTTCGACGCCGCAATTCCAAGAATGGTTGTTGTTGTCGCCGTCACGGTTGCCTTCTCCGTTGGCTTCGTTGTGCTTGTCGTTGTAAGAAACGAGGTCGTTGAGGGTGAAACCGTCGTGCGAGGTGACAAAGTTGATGCTAGCGTACGGCTTCTTGCCGCTCGTCTGGTACAGGTCCGAACTGCCGCTCAGCCGGTAGGCAAATTCGCCGGCCTGCGACTCGTCGCCCTTCCAATAGCGGCGCACCGTGTCGCGGTAGCGCCCGTTCCACTCGGCCCACAGCACCGGGAAATTTCCCACCAGGTACCCGCCCTCGCCGATGTCCCACGGCTCGGCGATCAGCTTGACCTGACTCAGGATCGGGTCCTGGTGGATGATCGCCAGGAACGCCGAATACTTGCTGATGCCCGATTCGCCGCGCACCAGCGTCGCCGCGAGATCGAAGCGGAAGCCATCGACGTGCATCTCGGTCACCCAGTAGCGCAGGCTATCGACCACCATGCGCAGCACCTGCGGGTGCAGGACGTTGAGCGAATTGCCGCACCCCGTGTAATCGACGTACAGGCGCGGGTTTGCCGGCAAGAGCCGGTAGTAGCTCTGGTTGTCCACGCCCTTGAAGGCGAGCGTGGGTCCGAAGTGGTTGCCCTCGGCGGTGTGGTTGTACACCACGTCCAGGATGACCTCGATGCCGGCGGCGTGCAGGCTCTTCACCATCTCCTTGAACTCGCGCACCGTGGCACAGCCCGGCTCGGCGCTAGCGTAGGAATGGTGCGGCGCGAAGTAGTTGAGGTTGTTGTAGCCCCAATAATTCGAGAGACCTTTGTCCAAGAGGTTTTGATCCTCGACGTGCTGGTGGACGGGCAGCAATTCCACGGCAGTGACGCCGAGCTTTTGCAGGTAGTCGATGGCCGCCGGACTGCCCAAGCCGGCGAAGGTGCCGCGTTGCGCTTCGGGCACCTCGGCGCAGAGCTTGGTGAAGCCGGTGACGTGCGTCTCGTAGATGACCGATTTGTGCAGCGGCGTGGCCGGCGGCGCGTCGTGGCCCCAATCGAAGGCCGGGTCGATGACGATGCTCTTGGGCATGCCGCCGGCATCGTCGGAATAGTCGCGCGACAAATCTTCGTCCTCACCGCCGATCTCGTAGGCATACATCTCCGTTCCCCACTCGATGTCGCCGCTCACGGCTTTGGCGTACGGATCGACCAGCAGCTTGGAAGCGTTGAAGCGCTTGCCTGCTTCCGGCTCGTAGGGACCATAGACCCGGTAGCCGTAGTGCTGGCCGGGGCGCACCTCGGGCAGGAACACGTGCCAGACTTGGTCGGTGTGCTCGGTCAGGCGCACCCGCAGGCTTTCCGTCTCCGAACTTGCGTTCTCGAACAGGCACAAGTCCACGCCGATGGCATTTTCACTAAAAAGGGCAAAATTCACCCCGTTGCCGCGCCACGTGGCGCCCAAGGGGTACGGAGTTCCTGGCCAGACTTTGATAGACATATTTCCCGACTGCTGAACGGCTCGCTGTAGAGCTACCCTCAAAAAGGCGGCGAGCCATTACGCTCGATACCCGCCGGTCGATTCGCGCCGACGACAGTTTTATTCGTCGCCGGCGATCTAGTCCGCCTTGAGCACTTCGAGGGCTTCCTCGGCGTCGTCGGCACGCAGGACCAGCAAGCCCTGCTGGGAGGTGTGGCCGGTCGCGAGGTACATGTACTCAATGTTGATCTCCGCCTCGGAAAGGGCGTGCGCGATGCGCGACAGGCTGCCCGGCTTGTTGTCGATCTCGATGATGAGGACATCGTTTTCCACCACCAGCGTGCCGTGCTCCTCGAAGATGTCCAGCGCGCGCGGGGTGTCGCTGACCACCATGCGCACGACGGAATGATCCACGGTGTCGGAGATCGTCAGCGCGAGAATATTGATGTCCGCCTCCGCCAGCGCGTCGCAGACGGCGGCCAGAGTACCGGGCTGATTCTCCAAAAACAGGGCAAGTTGCGTGGCGATTTCCATGGCCCGACCTTCGCGCCCCTCGTGTGCTTTGTCGATGCAAAACCCTCCGCGCGTTACGCCACCATGCGCGCGGACTGCATCGCTTCCTCCGGCACGCGTTTTTCCAGCTCGTGCGCACCGGCCATGTAACCGACCACGCCGAGGCCCACCTTGTTGACCACGTCCGCGAGGGTGAAGGCGATGTGGACGAAGTTGAGGTCCCACTTCGGGAAGAGCGCCGGAATCATATAACCGATGGGATACACCCCCCAGACGGTCACCGTCGAGAGGATCATGAGCCGGAAAGCCGCGGCCGTGTCGTCGTCCTGCCGTCCGCCGTAGCGTGCCCAGAAAAAGCGAAACAGCACGAACACGACCCCCGCGTAGCCCATGGTGGATACCCCGCCCCAGAAGAAGCGGTGCCCCGCCAGCACCGAGCCATCGCGCGGGTCGAGCGCCTGTTCGCCGATGAAGCCGGCGAGGATCATCCAGAAATCCGCCGCCAGGAGCACGGCGATGGGTCCGAGCACCTCGCGCGGTCTCACACGCAGCATCAGGACCATATTCAATAGCAGAAGCGGCGTGGTGATCGCCCAATCCGCGTAGCGGTACTGATTGATGGCCAGGAAGGCATCGTGCATGACCTTGCGCCGGGCGGACGGGTCGGCGGTGGCATCGATCAGATGCAGCAGATCATGATAATAGGTGCGAATGATCCAGTAGGACGCCCCGGCCACGAGCATGATGACCGCCGAAAGGATCGCCGCAGCCCGGTGCCTCGGGGCCACGCTGTTTTTGCTGACGAGGAAAAACACGAACGCCGCGAGAAAGGCAAACGTTGCCACCAGCAGAAAGAATTCCGTGATCATGGGCACGACACCGACCCGGCTGCCTACTGGAACAAACGTCTGAGGAAATTGCATGGTATCCGCGGGGATGTTAAGGAGAGTTGCCCTGACTGGCAACGATTCAAAATGCAAATCACCGCTCCCAGGATGCCCCCCCAAGCATCGTTTAGCTCCGGAACCGTTTTCTTTTGCGTCGATTTCCCCAAGTGAACGAACGAACCTTTTATTTCGTGCCCACGTTGGCGATGGTCGGCGGGGTGTGCCTGGGCTTATGCCTCCCGGTGGGCACGGCCGAGCGGTGGGGAATTATTTTGCTCGCGGCCAGTCTGCTCTTTTGCGGCATGCCCCACGGCGCGAGCGACCTGTGGGCGATGCGCCTCGCCACTCCGCACCAGGTCTGGACTTCCCGCGCGCGCTGGCGGTTGATCGCCGCGTACCTGTCCGCTTCGCTGCTGACCCTGGCCGTGTGGTGGTGGCAGCCGACATGGGCTTTGGCCGGGTTCCTCGCGTTGACGGCCTGGCACTTCGGCAGCGCGGACGCCCTGCTGCTCACCGGTGGCCGGGCCGGCAGCTTTTCCTGGTGGACGCAAGCCGCGGCGCGGGGCGTGTTGGTGATGAGCGCCCCCCTAGCCTTCTATCCGGAAGAAAGCGCCCGGCTGCTCGAGCCCTTCGCCTTGCAGGATGCGGGGACCCAGTTGGACCTGATCCGCTTCCTGCTGGTGCGGGCACCCACGTTCACGGCGGCGGCGATCGCCGTGCAGACCCTGCTCGTCCTGCCGCGCATCTTTGCCGATCAGACCGGACGCCTCACGGACACCCGCCGGCGGGCGGTCGCCGCGCTGGGCGAGACGTGCCTGATCGCCGTTTTGTTTTGGTGCGCCGCGCCCCTGCTGGCGTTTGCCTGCTATTGGATCGGCGGCCACGCCTGGCGTCACATCCTGCGGATTGAAACCCTGCAATGGCAGGATGCGTCTCCCGCCCACGTTCCCACCGCCTGGCGCATGGTGCTGGACTACCACGAACGCACCCTCGGGCTGACACTGCTGGCCCTGGCGGGTCTGGCGGTGGTCTTTCTAATCTGGCCGACGCTGGCGACCGGCGCGAACGGGTGGGTCACCGCGTATTTTCTTTTGCTCTCCGCGCTCACCGTGCCTCACGCCCTGGTCATCGGCTACTTGGATTGGAAGACGCGAACGCCCTTGATCTCAACCTCTGTTTCATGATTACGCCCGGCTCACGCATCGGCATCCTGGGTGGAGGCCAACTCGCGCGCATGACCGCGCTGGCTGGCCGCCGGATGGGCTATCGCTTCAGCGTGCTGGATCCCGCTGGCAGTTCGGCTCCGGCCGCACCGGTGGTTGAACGCACCGTGCAAGCCGCTTACACCGACCCCGCCGCCCTTGAGGAATTCGCCCGCGGATTGGACGTCGCGACCATCGAATTTGAGAACATCCCCGTCGCGGCGCTGCAAGAAGTGGAACGCTTTTGCCCGGTCCGTCCGGGTTGGCAGGTGCTGGAGGTCTGCCAACACCGCGAGCGTGAAAAGTTGTTCCTGGAAAAGATGGGCTATCCGCACACCGGCTTCCGGGTGGTGACCAACGTGGAGGAACTCCATTCGGCGGTGGCGGCACTCGGTACACCCTGCGTGCTGAAGACAGCCGAGTCAGGGTACGACGGCAAAGGCCAGTTGAAGATCGACGCCGGTGCAGATCTCGCAGAGGCGTGGCAGCAGTGGAGCGCCGGTCAGACGCGCCGTGGGGTGGTGGAAGCCTGGGTGGAGTTTTCGGCGGAACTTTCGGTGATCTGTGCTCGCAACGGCCGCGGGGAGACGCAGGCGTTCCCGGTGTTCGAGAACATCCATCACCATCATATTCTCGACGTGACGATCGCCCCAGCGCGGTTCGCTCCGAGCGTGCTGGAAGACGCGCGCGACTTGGCTCTTTCAATCACGGAAGCATTGGATGTCCAGGGTTTGCTGGCCGTGGAGATGTTTCTGACTCCGGCGGGCAAGTTGCTGGTGAACGAACTCGCCCCCCGACCGCACAACTCCGGCCACCTCACCTTTGATGCGGGTTTGACGAGCCAGTTCGAGCAGCATGCCCGCGCTGTTTGCAATTTGCCGTTGGGGTCACCGCAGTTGCTTTGCCCAGCGGTGATGGTCAATCTGCTCGGCGGCCTGTGGTTGGCCGGAGGGAAGGCACCTGACTGGCAGACGGTGCTGTCCGAACCATCAGCGAAGTTGCACCTGTACGGAAAGAGCCGCGCGAAGCCCGGCAGAAAGATGGGGCACTTTTGCGTGTTGGCCCCTATCGTGGAAGAAGCACTTGCCAAAGCGGAAAGCATCAAGCGACGGCTTCAGTCTGCAGGCTTATAAAGCCGCTTTCGGGAGCTGAATCTGCCTCTGCTTTGTCCGTCATTTTTGAGATCAGAATTAACTCGACCTCCTCTTTGTCTGTCATCCTTTGACTGCACTCGTTCCTCGCTGCGCTCAGTACCCCGTAATCGAAGTTTCCATGTGGATGTCAGAGCAGCGAAACCGGCTTGTAGGCATACTGCTTTCTTCGATTATGGGGTACTCAGGATGACAGACAAAGAAAAGGTGTGCTGAAGGACTAGTATTACAGCGTTAAGTCGTTGCGAGTAGTTCGGCTGATGGCAGGTTGGTGG
>CAXTOP010000037.1:0-52458 GCA_964245965.1 uncultured Chthoniobacterales bacterium | reverse complement strand
GAGAGATTGGTTGCTGCGGAAGGTCCAATGCGCGAATATCTATTGGACCAATTCTGTACGCGCCATGTCTAAGATTCTGCTTCGGCACGGGTTGGCCTTACCCCAGAAACGGACCGGGGAATCGTTGTCCGGATGGCTCTTCCGGGAGCTGCGTGCTGCGATCTTGGAAGGTCGGTTGAAGCCGGGTACCCTGCTCCCCCCGACCCGCGCGCTTGCCGCTCAATACGGGGTGGCTCGCGGGACGGTGGTGGCGGTTTTCGAGCAACTCATCTCCGAGGGTTACTTCGAAGCCCGCGTCGGGTCCGGCACCTCGGTCAACCGCAAGTTGCCGGATGATTTCTTTCGTGCGCCCGCGAAACATAAAACAGCCGCGAAAGCCGCCGTGCGGGGTTCACTCTCCGAACGAGGCAAGCGCATGGCAGCTTCGCCCTTCCTGGCACTCACGTCCTCTCAACGCAGGTGGCGCGCGTTCTGCGCCAACCAACCCTCGGTCAACCATTTTCCCCTGGAATTGTGGGGGCGGCTCGGGTCACGCCGCCTGCGCCTCGCCTCACGCGGTATGTTGACGGCGGGTGATGTGATGGGTTATCCACCCTTGCGCGAAGCCATCGCCGCGTACCTCGGTTCCACACGTGGGGTTATTTGTAACGCCGATCAGGTGATGGTGGTTTCCGGCACCCAGCAGGCACTTGACCTCGTGACCCGCATTGTCCTCAATCCCGGGGACGCGGCGTGGATGGAGGACCCTGGCTACCCGGGAGCAGCCGCCATTCTGCGGGCAAATGGGGCTAGGCTAGTTCCGATCCCGGTGGATGCCGGCGGTCTGTGCGTCGAGGAAGGGTGGAAACGGGCACCCGAGGCACGGTTTGCTTTTGTGACGCCTGCTCACCAGTTCCCGCTGGGTGTCACCCTGTCGTTGGAACGGCGGCTCCGACTGCTCGAATGGTCCCGGGCCAGCGGTGCCTGGATTTTCGAGGACGACTACGACAGCGAATTCCGTTTTGCCGGCCGTCCGCTCGCGGCCTTGCAAGGTTTGGCCCCGGAAGGCAACGTGCTCTTTACGGGAAGCTTCAGCAAGATGCTCTTCCCGTCCCTGCGGCTGGGCTTCGTGGTGGTTCCGCCGCATCTGGTCGAGCCGATGCGCGCGGCACGTTCGCTGGTGGACCGCTATGGGCCGGTCATTGAGCAGGCAGTGCTTTGCGATTTCATGGCGGCAGACCACTTTGGCCAGCATTTGCGGCGGATGCGCGAGGTTTATGCCGAACGCCTCGAAGTGCTGCAGAACGCCGCGCAGAGAGAGTGGGGAGACCGGCTCCAGCTACGTCCGACGGACACGGGGCTGCAAACCGTGGGCTGGCTCCCCAGGAACGTACGGGACCGTGAATTTGCCCGGGCGGCGGCGGCGTGCAGGGTCGAAGTGACTCCCCTGTCCAATTTTGCGCTTCGCTGGAAAACAGTCCATGGACTCCAGATCGGTTTCGGCTCAGCCGAACCACAGGAGTTGCGTCGGGGAGTAACCTCGCTAGCCAGACTGTTGGGATGATCGCAGGCGTATGAGGGATCGGCGCAGATAGCGGATGATAAAACACGTTGACGAGACCACTCCATACATGCCTTCCAAATCTGGCTGCTGGGATGTTTGCCCGCCCACTCATGCAATCTGGTCAACCGTCAGCGGACGATGATTGAGGCCGTTTGCGAACGCTCACGAGTGGCTAATTAGACGCCGGAAAAACGACCGGGATCGAAGGCTTAACGTGCTATTGTAGCCGTGTTCTACAATACGAATCCGATAAGGCCTGAACAAATTCGGAAGACAGGGTTTTTTCGTGAACGAAGGTGCGCCATGGAAACCACCAAACGTGGGTTTCTTGATCACGGCAGTTACGAACTCTACCCAACCAAACAAAACCACCATGTTTCATCTAAACCTTCTGTACAAACGCGTTTTCGGCACCCTGCTGCTGGCGGGCGGCCTTCTGGCGGCTTCACGCGGGCAGGCTCAGACCGTTCTCAACGGCAGCTTCGAAGCGCCGGAGCTCAACTACGGCTACACTACCGGCAGCGGCACCAATTGGAAGACGACCGGCCAGGTTTACCTCTTCACCAACGAGGTCGATTACGGGCTCACGCCGTACGGCAACCAGTGGTCGATTGTTTATTCAGGTGCCACCGTTAGCCAGCAGCTCAGTGGCGCGTTCACACCCAACACGGCTTACACGCTCTCGGTGTCCAGCGCGGATGTTTATGGCTACCAAGGCGACCAGCTGGCCATCACCATCTCTGGCGGCGGGCTAAAGACTCCGGTGACCAAGACGTTTGCCATCCCGCAGAACACCGAGGCTCTTATCGAATTTGGAGGCGATCTGCCGCTGGAAGCCTACCAGGTTGCTTTCACGCCGCTGACGAGTGCGCCGGTGACGGTGACCTTTGCGAACGTCAGCAAAAGCAGCGGCGTTGTAGCCTTGGATAACGTGGTGCTCACGCACGCCAAGAAATAAGTGGCCGCAGGTGGGCGTGAACCCCGGCGCCCTGTATTCACGGTGCCCGCGCCCGTCATGAATCGTCCGGTTCTCGCCGTTTAGTGCGCGGGGACCGGGCTCGCCGCTCCGGCTGGGCTGCGAACCAGGCTCAGGTGATCAGTTCCGCTGCTCACCTGAGCCTGATTATTTCGCGTCCGGTGGATAGCCGGGATTGCCACACCCTGGGCAGCGAAGAAGGATAAACGAAGACCGGTGCAACCCATCTATTCCTACGATGAAGCATTCAGGCGGGCAGTGGGCCAGCGGGGTGCCGGCCAGGCGGGTGGCCGAAGGCCCGAGCCAGCGGACGTGGCAGCGCGGCTCAGCGGGATTGACGCGGCACCCGCAGCGATCTCCGGCAAGCTGCCCGACGCGGCGGCGGACACGGAAGATTTACGGGCCGTAGCGCGTCTGCTGTGCTACCCAGCTTCAGAGTGGGTGCCCAACCAGCGCGACATTTTAAAAAGGCCGAGGCTTTCCGATCGCGTCAAAAGGAACGTTGCGGCCGGTGCGAAAGCGACGGTGACACCGGCGATGTCCGCCCGGCGCAGCAACCTGCGCCGGGCGGAGAAGAAATCGGGGAATCGAACAGGAGGGATGAACTCACGGCTGTTCCACCGCGAGCCTGGCCCCGGTCAGCGTGCCGGCGGAAGTGAACAGGATCACGCCGTCGCTGTTGCGCCGGAACGTGATCACGAGGGTGCCGGTCATGGTGGTGCCGTCCGGGTTCAACGTGACCGTCACGTTGGTCGTGGCGGTGGCGAACCCGGGGCCGTTGACGCTGTAGATGGACTTGACGTAGGTGTAGGCGTAGGTGTTCCGGCCAGGCTTGGTGGCCTGCCACTCGCCGTGACCGTTGCTGACCACGTAGGAGCCGAGCGAAGCCAGGACCGGCGTCGGGGCCGGGGTGTCCGTCTCGATGACGATGCCTTCGCCGGTGAAGCTGTTGAGGATGGGCACCGTGGCCGGGCCGAACGCCGTCACCGTGTATTGGAGCAGCCAGGACCCGACCAGAGGCGAGGAGTGGTTGAAGATCGGGAAGTTTTGTTCCGACCGTGCTATGGCCTGCGAAGAGGTTTGCGCTTGCGCGCCGGCCCCCAGGGTGATGGCGCCAGTCAAGGTCAGAGTGCAGAGGGCGCGTTTGATCAGGGAGAGGTTGGAACGATTCATGATGGTTGTGCGATGAGTTGGCTTCGAGACTGCGGTGTTGGTTAGGAAAGCCACGGGTGGTGGCTTTGTTCCCGGCACGATAGACGGCGAAAAAACCGCGTCTTCCCGATCTCTGCGGGCCTTATCGAACTTGTCAAAGCCGTGACCGGTTCCGAACGGACGGCACTGGGCGGCAGCACGCCGCGGATGCAGGTGCGGCGTGCTGCCGCCGAGGCTCTCAATTCGTTGACCGCGCTGGCTTGGCCGGATTCGCCAAAGCTCGCAGATCCCCGTGCCCGTGGCGTTACCCCCCGCCCGGACCCTGGCCCCGCCAGCGCGCCGGAGGCACGCCTTCCAACCGGCGAAACGCTTCGGTGAAGTGGCTCTGGCTCGAGAAGCCCACGCGGAGCGCGATCTCGCAGAGCGATTCCCTGGAACCCGCGAGCAACTCCTTGGCGCGCGCGATGCGCCGCTGCAAATACCAGGCGTAGGGCATGCTTCCCGTGGCAGCGCGGAAACGCTGCCGGAACTCCGCTACCGGCAGCTTGAGTTCCGCCGCCCAGCTTTCCAGGGTGAGCGCGGTCCCGGTCGTGAGCACTTCCAGCATGCTCACATCCGCGAAGGCCACCGCCCGCCGGAGTTCTCCCGCCGTCAACCGCTTCGCGGGGGCAGGGCCCCGGAGCGTCCAGCCGTGGTGGTGCAGCAGATACGCCAGCAGGGTTTGCGTGATGCCCTCCACGAAAAGCGCCGAGTGCGCCGGGCCGAAATCCTCGTGGTGCCGCAACACCTGTGCGAGTTGCGCCACCTGCGCGTTGGGCTGCGGCAGCGGATCGATGTAGCTGGCCGCACCGCCGCGATGATCTTTCTTGATGGAATGGACCGTGGCACGCAGGGCGGGTCCCGGGATTTTGAGCGTCAGGGCTTCGCTATGGTCATGGAGAATCATCTCCAGGCGTTCCCCGGGGGCCGCGAGGCGCATCATGCCCGGCATGACCAAGCCGTCCTGGAGCGGCTTGCCGTTGCAGAGGATCTTGACCCGGCTCTGGCGCAAGGAGAGGACCGCGACGTAGTAGTCCCCGGTGATCTCGGCCCCCACCTCCCGCCGACCCGGGCGGCGGTCCTCGAAGTGCCCGAGGGTGATCGGCGGCGAGGAAGCAGCGGCGTCGTTGAGCATGGCCGTTTTCTGTTGGGTAGTCAGTCCCTTGTCCGATCCATCGGCGATGAGTTTAGACCTGCCGACGGACGCTGTCCACCGCTACCTGCCATTCGCAGCCGCCAGCGCGGCTCCGCGCCGCCGGGGGACCCGGGTTGTTGCGGGCGTTGGGCCGTGCGCCCACACGCCGGTGCGCCCTGGGTCTCGCGTGATCTTCCCCGGTTTTGAGGACCGGGCGGAGTGCCGGGTGGATGACGTTTAGCTCAGACTGTTCTCGAAGTCCACAGTTGCAGTGTGTCGGTTGTGGTCTTGGTGGTGATGGAGTGAGTGTTGCTTGCTTGGTTTCCGTTTGTAGGGCGACGGTCCCCGTTGCCGCGGGTGGAGGCTTCGGCGCGGTGGCAACGGGGACCGTCGCCCTACAAACGGAAACCAACACCGAACTCACCACCACCGTGGTCTTCTCTAGCACACCCGCCGGTCTTCTTTATCGGAGCAAGATCAATAGCGAGCAGCGTTGCGAACCAGTAGGCAACGCGTTTGTATAACGTGTTTTGGCTCGACAACCATCGGCTTCAATGGAGCGATGCGAAGATTGCGCTGCACGCAGACGGTGCTCCAGGTTGGCGCAATACGGCAGGATTCAGCCGGCGGCAGAAACCGCCAATAGTAGCGCCTCACGCTCGGCACGGGAAAGTCCCGTGAGTGCAGTCGCTTCGCGACGGCTCGCAGGTTTGGGCATGTTGATTTGCCTCTGCTCGCGGCACCTCATGAACGTGAGTTTCGCGTCGCTGACGTCAGCCTGCTCTTGTGTGAGCGTTCCGACCTCGACGCCGGCATCGTCAGACTGTTGAAACACGTTTGGGTTTCCACTGGGCGCGCCGCGATGGAGGCGGTTGGATGGCTGGTTTACAGGGATGGCGGGGGCTTTCTTGGCGGTGGCCATAGCGTAGTTTGCCTCTAACCATGGTCTCATTGCTCGAAAACCCGGGTGGAGTCGCGTGATTACCAGAGCAATGCTGTGCATCAGATGAGCAGCCAAAGTCCATGTAACGCACGGTGGAGAAAGCGAGATTTGCATCATCAATAGATTTTGTAGGTTCACCGAGGACGTCGTAAGGATTCATCCGGGAAGAACTCCCTTACCGACTCATGCATTAGACCGGCAGTGGACAAACCTGGTTACAGCCGATTTATAAGGATGTGCTGCGGCCCCAATGAACGCCGCCGACGCGGTGTCGAGGCTCTTCACCCGCGTAAAACTTGTTTATCTTGTAACCTGCTGCGGCTTCAGGCGGTCTGAGTAGAGAAAGGAGGGTCTGCCTTGCTGACCACGTGTCCATCGCTTTTTCCATTATCATGCCATCGCCCGCAGAGAGCGAGTTCGACGCCGCCGACTGCCTGGCAAGATTGCGTCAAGGCGAGTCGCCGCTGGAGGAGGAGGCCGCCCGCGAACTCATGCAGCATCTCTACCCGCAAGTCCTCCGGCTCGTGCGTTCCCACCTGCCCCGCCGCACCGCCGAAGAAGACATCTGCCAGGTCGTGTTCGTCAAAATCTTCCAGCGCCTCGATCAATACTCGGGCGCGGTGCCGCTGGAGCACTGGGTTTCGCGTGTCACCGTCAACACCTGCCTCCACCAGCTCGCGGCGGAGAAAGTGCGGCCGGAGGTGCGTTGGAGCGATCTGGGCGAAAACGAAGCGCGCACCGTTGAACTGCTCGCCGCCGAGTCCAACGAACTGCCCGCCGACCGACAGCTCGCCGCGCGCGAACTTGTTGCGCGCCTTCTCGCCCGTCTCGCACCCGCCGACCGGCGGCTCATCCACTGGCTGCATCTGGAGGAGCGCACGGTCGCGGAGATCGCGCAGCTTACCGGCTGGAGCCAGACGCTGGTCAAAGTCCGCGCTTTTCGCGCCCGGCAGAAACTAAAGCGCGTGTTTGCCAACCTATCCGAACTTGAAAAATCATGAACCCAATCGATGATCGTCTCGCCCGCCTCCTGCGTGCGGCTGCCGGTGCAACGTCTGCGGATCTCTCGGATTCAAAGCCTCCGTTCGGCTTTGAAACCCGCGTGCTCGCCACCCTAGCCGGAGCGCGCAAGAACGCGTACGGCGGCCTTTTTAGCCTCGTTTTTCGCCAAGCGTTGATCTCTGCGGTGGCGGTGCTTTGCCTGAGCGTTGGATTCAACTACCGCACCCTCTTCGACTTCGCCACAGTGCTCCACGATCCCGACGTGCAGATAGTACGGGTGACTCAAGCCACGGTGGATGCAAGCGTCGGCTTCCCGCGTTGATGCCATGAGTAAAATCAAGATTGCTTTGGCGTTTGCCACGATCTTCGTGCTGGGCGCGGCGGCGGGAGCCGCTGGCGGCGTTTCCTTCGCTTGGCATCGACTGCTCTCCCCGCCCAACCCCGAAGCCATCGCGGACCATGTTGGCAACAAATTGCAAAGCCGGCTCAACCTCACCCCACTACAGGCCGCCCACATCCGGCCAATGCTTTTACACGCCGGCAGTGAAGGGATTGCCATTCGCCGCGACACCTTGCAACGCTTGGCGCAGACCCTGGATGACCTTGACTCCCAAATCCTCACCGAGTTGGCCCCCGAGCAACAGAAAAAGTACGCGGAAATAAAACAGGGGGCCAAACTGATCCAGTCCATCAAACAGGCTGACGCAGACAGCCAAAGAAGTTTGCATCAGTAGAAGCAGCTCTTGCCTTAGCGATGAAATCTACGGTCACACTTTCCATCCATGCCGCCAGGGAAGATTGATTCGATCCACGCCATCGCGCGGTGGGCATCCATCGCGGGACATCCCTTCGTGCTGACGACGGTGGTCGTCGCCATGAGTTCGGGTGAGGGCACGGGCTGGCACCTGGGGTTGCCAGCGGCATCCATGACGCTGGTCATGGTACCATGCGGATTGTTCGTGCTCTGGAAGGTACGAACCTGGGTGTGGCAGAACCTGGATGTGTCCAGCCGTCGGCAACGGCCAGTATGTGATGCCCTCCGAGGTGCTGTTGGGCGCGGCGGCGGGGCTGGGCATTGGTCTGGGGTAATCTGGGCGTACCCTCCTGGTGCTCAATCCGCGATCTACCCCCGGGCCAAAAATTTCCATGACCACCCTGGGAGGTTGCCGGTCTAGGCTGACTGAATAGCTTCCAACCAATCTTCCCAATGAAACCAACCGCCTTACTCGCCGCCAGTGATGGCGAAAAGCAAGGCGTCATCGTAAGAGCACAGCCGCTACCTCAAAAAGCGACCGTCTCTGAAACGCAGACATTCAGGTTCGGGGGCGTAAGCCAAGGATGAGGCGTTCGATGACCTCGCCGACCAGGGTATTCAAAGGAACTTTCTTGAACTCGCCCCTCGCGGAAAGGGTGATCAGCCCCTGCACGGCGGCATATCCAACCAGACCGATGCGCGCGGGATCGCCCGGGATGATCTCGCCCCGAGCCTGACCGGTGGTGAAGATGTCCATCGCCATCGAGAACGCCTGTTCACCGGCTTCCAACAAGGCGGGGGGGGCGTCAGGACGATGTTTCGCCTCCAACATCAAACCAAGCAACGCAGGATGCTTCAAAGCAAAACCGACGTGGGCACGAGCCAACCGGGTTAAACGCTCGTCGAAACCTTGCCCGCGATCCTTGGCCGCGCGGGCCAGGGCAGCGCCAAGCCGCTCGAAGCCGCGTTGCGCGAGGGAGTCCAGGAGCGCCTGCTTGTCGGCGAAATGGCGGCGCGGCGAGGTGTGGCTGACGCCCAACTCGCGGCTAAGTTCGCGCAAGGTCAGGCTGCCCGCCCCGACCGCTTCCACTGTTCGCTCCGCAGCCTCCAGGAGTGCTTCGCGTAGGTTGCCGTGATGGTAGGGGCGGGGGGGCACTTTCATGCGGGCGAATCTACACGAGGGACAGCGACATCGCCGAATGTTTCTTTTGACAACAATGTTTTCTTTGTAAACATTGGACTCCCATCCGCCACGCAAACCCGATCTGAAACATGAAACTATCCGACAAAACCATCCTGATCACCGGCGGTTCGAGTGGCATCGGCCTCGAACTGGCGCGGCAACTCCTGCCACGCGGCAACACGGTCCTCGTGACGGGCCGCAACCAGGAAAAGCTGGATGCGGCCCGACAGGCACTACCCGGACTGCACGTCTTCAAAAGCGACGCCAGCGATCCCGCCGCCATCACCGCGCTGCATCGCAGCGTCCTAGCACAGTTCCCTACGCTGGACACCCTGATCAACAACGCCGGGATCATGCGCAACTTGAACCTCAACGCAGAGCGCGATCTGACTGATGTTACCCGTGAGATCGACATCAACTTGAGCGCACCGCTCCAGATGATCCAGCAGTTCCTGCCGCATCTGAAAACCCGTCCGCACGCGCTGATCGTCAATGTTTCGTCGGGATTGGCCTTTATTCCCTTGCCGTTGTCGCCGGTTTACTGCGCTACCAAGGCCGCTCTGCACTCGTACACGCAGTCCCTCCGGGTGCAGTTGCGAGGCACAAGCGTGACTGTCATCGAACTCGCCCCGCCCGGCACCGAGACGCCGCTGTTCCGGGGCGAATTCGCGCAGGAGATGAAGGGGCAGAAGGCCATGAACGTAAGCGTGCTTGTCGAGAAAGCCATTGCCGGGATCGAGGCGGACGAGTTGGAAATCCGCCCCGGCCTCGCCAACGTCCTCAAGCTGATGAGCCGAGTCGCGCCAGCGTTCATGCTCAAGCAGATGGCGAAGATGTCGCGGGCCAACGAGTAAGGTTGATCGCATGTGATGTGCAACGAACCCGTCGCGTCCAAGCGAATCCACAGAGATCGTCCGGGCGTCAGACTATCTCTCTGGTGAAATAACGAGCAGGCGTGCTTTGTTCGTGCGCTGCGGCCCATGAGCGGACAACAGCCTGTCCCAAAAACGAGCGTTTTTGACACAACACGGCGCGGCAGCGGTTTTTCTTCCTTTGGCGTTCAAAACCTGCTTCAAAACGCATCCTAAAAACAGCGTTTGTGCGGGAGGCGTTTTTATCTGCGCTTGAGTAAGTCGCCGCGTCTCCGTCTCAGTAACTCATCTGGAAAGTCGGGCTGTCTCCCGGACGGCTCCGGCAGGGATCATGAAGCGGCACCCCATTGCAGAGGCAAACCTTGCCCCTTCATGTCTGTCCAGGCTCAAGACGGCAAAGGTACTGCCTTCCAGGTGTGGAATCTTCCTTGATGCCGTAATAAACGATGACGAGGCTCGCCACGGGATCGGCCCACCACCAGCCGAGGGCGGAGTTGAGTAGCACTCCCACCAACACGCAGCCAGCCAGGTAAGCGTCCACGACGGTGACGCGCGCCTCGGTTTGAAGCACCTTGTTGCCGAGTTACGCGCCCGTTTTCGCCTTGCCTGCCGCAAGGGCCAGCATGGCGAGAAAGGTCAAAGCCAGCCAGAACATCCCCAAGGGCGAAGAAGCGGCGTGCGCGTGCAAATAGAGACTGCGCGAGGATTGCACCAGCACGTAGAGGGCAAGGGCGAAAAACGCGCATCCTATCAAGCGTAACCCCAGCCGCTCGCGCGTCTGCCCGGCGGTGCCCCGAAGCTGCCAGATGACCACCGTCGAAGCCCCAATCTCAATGAGGGAATCCAGACCAAAGCCCGCCAAGGCTACCGAATTCGCTCTCATCGCGGCGGCGAGAATGACGAAGGTACCGACGACGTTCCATCCCAGCGTGAGATATTCCAGCCAAAGGCCGCGTCGGAGTAAATCGGGCTGGTTCACGCGCGACGAGTATAATGCCCTCGAACAAAATTTTCACATCCGACTTGCTTGAATCATCACGACGGTTGTAGCCTCTGTGCCGTGTTCCGTAAGCTCGGCCTCTTCTTGGCGGTGCTCGCTCTCTTCTCGATTGCGGGAGGCCACTGGGCCGTGCTGCAAACGGTCGCTTGGGCGGAAATGCTCCACGACTACAGCCAGCGAACCGGCAGCGTCGCCGCTGCCGTCGAACAGACTTTTGACGGCCAGCATCCGTGCGCGCTCTGCCGCGAAATCCAGGCGGCCAAGTCCGGCGAGCACAAGCAAAGCCCCGCCACGCCCGCCGCGAAGGACGACGCCAAAGTAAAAGCCCGGCTGGCCGAGGCGGCCCTGCCGCCCTTTGTCCCCATCGCGCAGGAAATCTCCTTCCCGTCCACTCGGTCGGTTGAAGGCCCGAACCGCGCCGAGCCGCCGCCGACGCCCCCGCCACGGCGGGCGAGCCTCGCGGCCTAGAGCCTTGCCGCCGTCCCCGGCACCGGGGCGGCTCCCGCCCCGCGCGGCCCCTGGCCGCAGCCGGAGGAGGCTCGCTCCGATCTTTGCCCAGGCGCAGCCGCCTGGGAAACCTGTCCGCCGGTTCCACGGCCCGAGATGGGCTTTAGCAATCTGTCCCTCGGCAGCAAGTTCCAGTTCTATGTCAATGCGCCGCACGAGACGATCCTCTCGCTGGGCATCAGCGCGGACGTGGGCGGCACCGGTAGCCGGCAGGTAGGCCGAGACCCGTTCACCACCTTCGCGCCGGGGCTGTTTTTCGGCAAAGGCTTCGGCGACCTGCCCGATAGCGTGTCGTTTCTACGGCCCCTGGCGTTGACAGGCAATATCAGCGTGGACATCCCAAGCAGCGCCAGTTCGCGTTCGGCGGGCGACGTGGACCCGACCACCGGCCTGCGCTCCGTAGACGTGGAACGCCACGCCGTTGCGCTAGAGACGAATTTCGCCTTGGAATACAGCCTCATCTACCTGCAAGACCAAGTGAAAAACGTTGGTCTGTGGAAACCCTTTGATCGGATGATCCCGGTGGTGGAAGCGGTCGTCACCACGCCGCTCGACCGTGGACAGAACGGGCAGACCACCGCCTCGCTCAATCCCGGCGTGATCTGGTCGGGCACTTACTGCCAGTTTGGGGTGGAGGCACTCATCCCCCTCAACGCACGCAGCGGCAGCCGGGTCGGCGTGCTCGTCCAAATGCACTTCTACCTCGATGACCTGCTGCCGGGCATCTTCCATCCGATCTTCGGTGGCCCGAGCCACAACAGTGCCAGCTACAACAACGCGAGCTACAACGGCAAATGAACAGACCATTTCATCACCGGACGAACAGGCTTGGCAAAGGGCTGGCATTGGCGGCCCTCATTGGTCTCACCGCCATCACCCACGCTCAGGCCCACGCTTTTCTCGATCACACGGACCCGGTTGTCGGGAGTGGAGTCAAGCAATCGCCCGCAGAGGTGCGGTTGTGGTACACGCAGGGATTGGAACCGGCGTTTAGCCGCGTGCAGGTCTTTTGACGCGGCGGGCAAGGAAGTGGACAAAAAGGATGTTCACATAGACCCGAAGAACAACCACCTGTTGCTGGTCTCGCTGCCCGCAGGACTGGGGGCGGGCACCTACAAGGTGGTCTGGCGCGTGGTGAGCGTGGATACCCACCCGACAGAGGGAGCGTTCAAGTTCCGGGTGGAACCCTGATGAGATCGTTTTAGTGGACGCCATGCCGTTCATGTGGGCGCACTGGCTCTGCCAGTTCGCGCAGACGAGTGCCGCCGTGCTGCTCGCCGGTACGGGGCGGCGTTGCGGCTGCTCGCAAGGGGCACGGGCATTGAACGGCCCTTGGGTTGGACGCGGCTGGCATGGGGAAGTTGGGGCGTGGTGCTCATTGCCGCCGTGTTTCAACTCGGGCTGACGGCGGCGGATATGAGCGGCCTTCTTTTGCGCGGCGTAGTAGCCGCTGCGGCTGACGCCCAGCGTGCGGCAAAGCGCTTTGACGGGGAACTCGCCAGATAAACTTCTGATCACGCCATGCCTCCGCGCGGGGCTTCCGCGACAAGGGCGAGTGCTTTTTTTAAGATGGATCTCTGCTGGCGCAGGTCCTCGTTCTCGCGGCGCAGAGCCCGGTTCTCGCGTTCGAGTTCCTGCGGACTGACGCCAGGAGAAGAACCGGCTACGGGAGTGGCGTACTGCTTCTTCCACCGGGACACGCTGTAGGGACTTACGCCCAGGTCACGGGCTACCTGTTCTTGTTTCGCGCCGGGCTTGCTCGCCAGATCGGCGACCTCGCGCTTGAACTCCTCGTCAAATCTCCGGCCGTACTTGCTTTGGGTGATGCTCATGTCGGTTGTGCTTCCTGCTTGTAGCACTTCCGCGTGTCCGCTCTATTGTGGAAAGATCACATCCGTGCGTTGCGCTTGATGATCGACGACGGCAGGCGCAGCATCGCCGAAGCCAGTGTGGGGTCGGCCAACCTAATCTATCTCTCGCTCAAGCTGCTCGAAGTCCAGCAACTCGTCCGGGAGGGCCAGCGCGACCACACGTTTCTGGCCATTGAAGAACCCGAGGCCCATCTGCACCCGCATCTCCAGCGACTCGTGTTTCGGCATTTCCTGCGGCTGGGTGTGGCGGCAGGAAGCACGCAGCTTTTGCTCACCATCCATTCGCCCCATATCGCCAGCGTTGCTCCTCTGAACACCTTGGTCGTTCTGCGTCGCAGCGAGGCTGGCGCGAGCACCGAGGCGGTTTCCACCGCCGGCATTGAACTGTCGGGCGAGGAATCGGATGACCTGGAGCGTTATCTCGACGTGACGCGCGGGGAGATGGTATTTGCCCGTGGCGTCCTGCTCGTGGAAGGAGACGCGGAAATGTTCCTGCTGCCGAAACTCGCGCAACTCAACGGCTACGATCTCGATGAATTAGGCATCACGGTGTGCTCGGTTGCGGGCACGAACTTCAAGCCTTACCGCAAACTGCTGGGCGAGCGCGGCCTCAACGTTCCCCATGCCGTGCTGACGGACTATGATCCCCGCGACGGTGATCGTGAGGGACTGGGGATGTCTCGGGCGCGCAACCTGTTGTTGGCCTCGGGTGTGGACGACAGGGAATTCGAGGGCGACGAGATGTCCGTGGCGGCAGAGCACGGGATTTTTCTCAACGACCACACTTTCGAGGTCGATCTCTTCCAGGCAGGCCAGCACCGCGCGATTGGCTATGCGTTGCGCCGGCTAGGCAGGAACCCGAACATGAGGGGACGCGGGGTTGATTGGGCTGATGATCCCGGCACGCTGGATACGGACCGGTTTCTGGCGGACGTTGAGGCCATTGGCAAAGGCCGCTTCGCCCAGCGGCTGGCGTCAACGCTCCGCCTTCGGAACTGTCCACCCTACATCCTCCATGCCCTCGCGTACGTTGCCGGTCGAATCCGGTCCACGCCGTAGATTGTATCGACAGGTGGCCCGGGATTTCGACGACAATCCCGGTCAGCTCGCCGCCTACAACTCACGGGGCCACTGCGTCATCCTCGCCGGTCCCGGCAGCGGGAAAACGAAAACCCTGACCGTCAAGCTAGCCCGCATGGCGGCGGAAGACGTGCGCCCGCCGCGCGGCATGGCATGTCTGACCTTACAGTCTAGTAATACTTCGTCATGTATTGTAAGCACCTCAGCCGCAGCGATAATTTCGTTGGTGAATTTTGACCATTTTCGTCTGATTCACGGTAATCTCAGAGGAGACGCCCCGAAATTCTGGTACGCCCATACCACCTGCCGAAGTATTACTAGAACCCACCAAATTTTACGGCGCGGGAGCCGCCACCGCCGCTTGCGCGTTGATGAAGCCGAAGCCGTCCAGCACCGAGTAGCCGGCGCCGATGTTGTTCTTCATATTCCCGCTGAACGTGCTGCCGTCCGTGAGGGTGCCGCTGAACGTCATGCCGACGCCATTCCCGGTGCCGTCCGGGAGCAGCACGGTGCCGCCGAACAGGTCGGCCTGCGTGTTGCTCGTCGAGGTCGCGCCACCGGTCGGGCCGGTGCCGGCAGCGGTGTTCACAATCCGGTTGTGCTGCAGGCCGTGGCCCACCGTGTAACGCAACACCTTGCCGCCGGTGAAGGTGCCGGTCGGGAACGCCAGCGTCATCGTCCAATACTGACCCGAGACCGAGGGTACGGGCGCCTGGTTGCCGAACGTCGCCACCACGTCCGTACCGGTCACGAAAGTACCGGTCGAATTCCCTTGCGTGAACGCAATGGTGCTCGGCTCGAACACGATACCGGGATAGATGTTGCTGAAGTAAGTGTTCGACAGATCCACGCCGTTATTGCCACCCGTAGTGTTGCCAGCGGTGGAGGCTCCGCCTTGCGGGTTAAATACCAGCGTCGCCAGCGAGCCGGGTCCAACGTAGCTCACCGAGATCGAGTTCGGATTCGCCGCGCCGGCGCTCGGGTTCAACCCGAGGTCGGACGTCACGACGATCGTCACCTTGCCGCCGGTGCTGGTCCGGGCCGAGCCGGTCGCCATGTTCGGGTCGAGATCATGCGGGAACGCCGTCGTGTGCAGGATGCTCGTCACCTGCGCCGGGGTCAGGCTGCGCGGGCCGCCATGCGCCTGGAGAACCAGGGCCGCGATGGCTGCGGCGTGCGGGGACGCCGCGCTGGTGCCCGAGAAGTTCGGCTTGGTGTCGAGATCGCCCACGTCGTCAGCCGCGAAGAACGAGTTGTTGGCGTCATCCGCCGCCGCCACGCCCGGCTGGAGCCGGATTTCCGGCGTGGCCAGACGCGTGCCGAAGTTGTTGAAGTAGACGGTCGCCGGTCCGGGCGAAGTGTAATACTCCGGGAGGCTCGGCCGGAAGACGCTGTAGGCCGCCGTGCCGTTGCAACCGTTCGCCATCGCGTGGCCCTTGGTGTTGGGCGTATTGTACGTCAGGTACTCCGCCGGCCCGATGCCGAAGGCGCCGTTGCCGCGCACCAGGATGCGGAAATGGTCCGCCGCCGGGGTGATCGTCGGGACCGCGGAACGGGCGAGGACATACTGCACCGCGCCTTCACCCACACTGCTGGCCGTGGCGTTGCGCGGTGCCGTCTGGCCGTACTCGATGGGGACGTTCGAGCTCAGATTGTTCGTCGTGAGCGAGCTGCCCGGAAGGTAGTTGCCCTCCAGATCGAAGGTCAGGAGGTTGAAGTCCGTCGAGACAAGCGAGTTGAACCCGTTGTAAACGTTCACATGGAACGGCCCGCCCGAGTTGTCGTAAGCCCCGATCGTGATCGTGTACACGCCGGTCACTGTGGGATAGAAATTGATCGTCTCATCCTGCCCCGTATCCTGCATGTTGACGTCCACCGTTCCGTTCGGATCGGTGATCGAGATGATGCCGTCGAAGGCGCTGCCCGTGTCGGCGGACTCGATGATGACGTAGTTTTTCCCGGCAGTCAGAGTCGGGGTCGTAAACGTCGCCGAGTTTCCCGCGGTGTTGGTGATCCCGCTGCCCGCAGCGGTGAAGATCGCCGGGGTCTGGTATTGCAACGTCTCGTTGAACGGATCGTTCCACTGCAAGTTGGTCGCCGGCAGGCCGTTGAGGCCAGTGGCGAGATTGTACTTCAACGCCACGTCCTGGCCGGCGGGGTTGAAGTTGTTGAAGCCGCCCTGGTAGAGCTTGGTCGGCACGTTGGCCAGATTGATGTTGGTGCCGACAAGCGCCGCGTTGGTGGCGGCGGTCAGGCCCGTGCCGTTGGGGACGTAATGGAAATCGGAATCGAAGTCATACGTGCCGATGTCGTTGCCCGCCGAGGAGAAATAGGACACGCCCGCGGCGGCCACGTCGTTCACGGCGTTGGCGACGATGCCATCCTCGAAGAACGGCTCATCCGGGTAACCGAGATCGTCGCAGATCACGTCGGCGGCAAAACCTTGCTGGGTCGCGGCGGGGTAGGTGTAGCCGGGAAGTCCGGCGAGCGCACGGATGTTGTTGGCAAAGCTCACCTCGCCGAAGTCGCCCGACGCGAAAGCCAGCCGAGCCTTCGGGGCCATTTTGTAGCCGATCTGGACCATCGCGCGGCCTTCGTCGGAGCCACCGCTGTAATCCTGAAGCACGACGACGGGCTGGGCATTCCCCGCCGGATTGGAGGATGAACCGGGCAGGTCATAGTTGGCTACGTCGTCAGGGGCCTCCGGGGTAAATTGCGAGGCACCGAAGCTGTCGGAAATGAAGCCGATCTGCATCCCCTGGCCCTCGTAATCCGACGGGGCGCTCGGGTTGTAGAACTTGTTGATCTGATCGACGCGGTGCTGCGTGACGCCCTGGTCGAAGGCGGTGCCGAGCAAGGGCAGCGTCTGGCCAACGGCGACACTGCCCATCGGGCGGCGCGGCCTGAATTCGACCCGGGTGTGCTCGGGCTTGGCTTCGAGCGCGACCAAGCCCACGCCGAAGATTTCGGCGAGGTCGGCCACGTCGTCCACGCTCACATAGCCTTCGAGGACGCCGGCCCGGTAGGTCTTGTCAACGGCGGTGACGGTCAGGGAGGGGATCGTATTGACAGCCTTGCGCACGTCCGTGAACTCCTTGAGACCGTTGAGATGGATCAATACCATCACGCGGCCGGTTTTATCGGTGATGCTTCTGTCGGCGATGTCCGCCGCAGCCTGGCTGGCATACTGGATGCCGGCGGCGAAGGCGAACGTTTGCACCTTGCCACGCGAAGTACTGGCCCGTCGAACTTCCAGGCGGCTCTTGACGAGGTCGCCCAGACCGCCGGAGAGGTTCTCGGGGAGGGGCGTTTTGGCGGACAGGGAGCTGCTGAGGAGCGCGCAGCCCGCGAGGACGGCAGCGCCCAGGCGGAAGGCCGGACGGCGGACCGTCGCGGTGAGAATGAAAGGTCGGGTCATCATATAAGAGGTCATTTATCAGCTGACTAAAAAATCAGGCGCGGATGGAGCGGCGGCGCAGCATGGTGGCGCCGGCGGCGATGCTGCCGAGGGCGAAGGCCGTCCAAGTCGATGGCTCCGGCACGGCGTTGGGGTTGGCCGCCGTGGCCGCGCTTGTGAGGTCGATCTCATACGAGCCCGCGCCGCCACCAAAGGAATTGCCGTTGAAGGTCGCTTCGGTCGCCGGATTGACTCCGTTTGCCGCTCCGCGTATCGCCGTTGTGTCGCCGCCCGGATAGCCCGCGAAGAGCAATTTGCTATTTTGGTTGATCGCCTCGTTGCCCGATTCGCTGATGCCCAAATAGTAGGTGCCTGCCGCCAGGTTTGCGTAAAGCGTGTTACCTGCGGGCAAGCTCGAATCGAGCGTCAAGCCACTCGCGTCGTCATTAGTAGCGATAGCCACCCCGCTCGCATTGAAAAGGAAGAGAGCCGTGTCCTGGCCGCCGGTATTGGTCAGGGCGTTGACCGTCGAGGCCGAGAATGTCGACGCCGCCGTGATCTGGAATGCATAGAGGTCGGCGTCGGTGACGCTGCTGAACGAGCCCAGGATCGTGGTCAGCGAAGTGCCCGTCGGCGCCGTGGCCGACGCCGTGGCTGCCGCTGATGGGAGGACCTGGGCAGCGTCCTCGATTTCTGTGTAGATCGCCGCGCGTGAAGTGCTTTGAAGAGCAGTGAAGGAAGTCGCCGCGAACAGCGATACCGTCAGGATTTTCTTGCCTTGAATCATCATATCGTTCGTTTGCTGCAATTTAGATTTGGCCAATTCGATACCCGGTCATCCTCAGCCCTGTGCCGAACAGAGTCTTCGGCAACGACAGCGGCACCGAGGGGAACACTCGGAAAGTCGTGTGTCAGCCGAATACAAACTTTGTTTGTTGGATATTTATATACAAAAAGATGTTGTCAAATAAAAAGTGACATTTCTAAAAGTTGTGAGCGCGACGAAGCGTGCGCTTCGTTTCGGGCCCCTGCGGGAGGAAATCACCTCAACACCGAGGAACACCCACTGCCGGGCAATGTGCCAAGCTTCGGTTGGTGGTCTGGTGTCGGCGTGCGGGGTTCCGCAAGGGACCGAAGTGCATCCTCGTGCTCTCGGGGTGACAATTCGCTCACGATGCCTTGACACGTCTCGTCACCCGTTTTCTACGTCGGCGATGAGTAACTTTTTGACTAGACGTCTCCTTGCTCGTGTGACCGAGGGTTTTGATGGCGGGCACGCCTATCCTGGTAGCCAGTTTGACGAACGTGGCGTGTAACCCTTCGATGGGTTTGAGCGCGCCGATGACATGGCGTATCGGTACGCACCGCACGGTCACCACGAGCGTGCGTGCGACTGCCACCGTCACCTCACCGGGCCCATGCCGACGATCCTGCAGTCGGAGTCAGGCGTCATGCTGATGACGGATACAAAAGCGCGCTGGATTGTTCAGCGCGCGCAACCTTCACTTGCCTGGCATTTTTCGAAATCGCATCGGAAAAATGATTTTACGCGCTATGCAGCAAGGCCGCAGGAAATCGGCAAGCGGTGTATGGTATGGCACAGAGTGGGTCGAGATCCACGGCGCCAGTGGGCGAGACCGCTGATCGAAGATCAAAAATCAATTTGTCGACCCTCTCGTGGACTGTATCCCACGAGAACATGAAGCGAGCCGCGCCTCCGATGAAGGTATAGAAGACCCAGCCTTTTGCTCGGAGGGTTTGTTGGACCTCCTCCGATAATTTTAGAAAGACCCCGTTCGCTTGCACCGGGAACACGAGGTCCACGCCCGGCAAACCCTCGACGCTCCGGCCGAAATACTGGGCAAACTTGTTCGCATGAGCAGCGTGGCGCAGCCAAGCTCCACTCTCGATCATGCTCACCCAGGGAGCCGAGAGAAAGCGCATCTTCGAAGCCAGTTGGCCCGCTTGCTTGCAACGGTAGTCGAAGTCGACCGCCAGTTCTGTCTTGAAGAAGATGACCGCCTCGCTGAGGACCATTCCGTTCTTGGTCCCGCCGAAGCAAAGCACATCGACCCCGGCCCTCCAGGTGATATCCGCCGGGGAACAACCGAGAAAGGCACAAGCATTCGCGAAGCGGGCTCCATCCATGTGGAGACTCAACCCGAGTTCCTTGCAAACCGCTGACAACGCGCGAATCTCCTCGACGGTGTAGATCAGACCCGTCTCGGTGGGCTGGGTGATCGTAAGCACCCGGGGCTTCGGGAAGTGAATGTCCGTTCGCGCGGTCACGATCGCCCGGATGGCCTCGGGCCGAAGCTTGCCGTCTCCGGACGCAGCCGTCAGGAGCTTGGAACCGTTGGAAAAGAATTCTGGCGCACCGCATTCGTCCGTTTCCACATGGGCGGAACTCGAGCAAATTACGCTGTGGTAGGATTGGCAAAGTGACGCCAGCGCCAACGAATTTGCGGCGGTGCCATTGAAAGCGAAGAAGATCTCGCAGGGCGTCTCGAAAAGTTTGCGAAAGGCGTCGGCGGCTTGCGCCGTCCAGAGGTCGTTTCCGTAGGCGGGGGCAGACCCCCGGTTACAGGCATCCATGGCTGCCCAGGCTTCGGGACAAACGCCAGCGTAATTGTCGCTGGCGAACTGCTGCTCGAATTGATTCATCATCGGAGACCTTTCTCTCTCACGGTTGACAACAGAGGTCGGACCGGACGCGTCGCTAGGAATCCCCGGTATTTGCCGGATCGGCCACATCCCCACGATTGGGTCACCACCTTGCTTGGGTGCAGATTGGCGCTGAGCGTCAGCTCAATCTCTTGATGTATTGACAAGCGTATCTGACCTGCTTGTCCGCCGCACCTTGCCCGGTGTTCGTGACGAATACAAGCCGCATTTTCCTCGGTGGTGCAAGCTGCTGCCACTCTGATTGGAGGGATCGCCAGTGCTGAGAACCTGTGTGGCTAAAGCAGTTTCGCTGTTCCCCAGCCCTGCCCTGGGATATCGCATGGCACCCTTGCAGGGCTGAAGAGCAGAACGCCGCCATCATCTTTTAACCAGACAGTTTCTGAGCTCGACTTTATCCAATTTGGAAACAGGGGCGGGTGGGTAAACAGTGAAGGAGTACACCTTCCAAGTGACTCCCCGCCATGTTTACTCCACCCGCCGAAGTGGAGGCTGTTTGCACAGCCTTCGCCTCGCTTTTTACTCGTCCGAGTTGGCGGCGCGCGCAAGCGTTGCTCTGCGGTACGTTGCTCGCCCCGGCCAACCATGTTCTCACCGCCGCGTTGCGTGCGCTCGGCCTGGCTGGCGACGCCGGGTTCCAAAACTACCATCGGCTGCTCAACCGGGCACGCTGGTCCGCGCGAGAAGCCGCTGGTATCCTGCTGCGCCTGCTGGTTGCCGCGTTCGTGCCCACCGGTCCGCTGATCCTCGGTTTGGATGAGACCGTGGAACGTCGCCGCGGACCCAAGATCAAGGCGCGGGCCATCTACCGGGATGCGGCGCGTTCCAGCCGCGAGTGCTTTCAGAAAACCAGCGGCTTGCGTTGGTTGAGCCTGCACCTGCTCGTGCCGGTGCGCTGGACCAAGCGCGTGTGGGCGCTGCCCTTTTTGAGCGCCCTTTGTCCTTCGGCACGTTCCGCGCCCTACGTGCAGCGTGGCCGCCGACACAAGCCGCCGGTCGAACGGGCACGCGGACTCATCGGCCAGGTACGCCGCTGGCTGCCCAACCAGGCTCTGACCGTGGTGGCCGACAGCGGCTACGCGGCCATCGAACTGCTCGCGTGGTGCCAAGGCTTGCCTACGCCGGTGACGCTCGTCACCCGCCTTCGCCTGGATGCCGCCCTCTACGAACCTGCTCCGGCTCGCGCCGCCGCACAAAAGGGACGCCCGCGCCGCAAGGGTCGGAGGCTGCCGACTTTGGCCCAGCGTCTCACGGAGCCGGACACAATTTGGAGCCGGGTGCGGGTGCGCTGGTACGGCGGAGCCTGGCGCTGGCTGGAAATCACCAGTGACACGGCCGTGTGGTATCACAGCGGCCTGCCGCCCGTTGCCCTGCGCTGGGTGCTTATCCGCGATCCCAAGGGAAGGTTCGAACCGCAGGCGTTGCTCTCCACGGACGCGGGCTCGACCGCCGCGAAGATCGTGAGTGCCTTCGTGCGCCGCTGGGCGATGGAAGTGACGTTCCAGGAAGTCCGCGCGCACCTGGGCCTCGAAGGCCAGCGCCAGTGGAACGATCTGGCCGTCGCGCGCTCCACGCCGTTGCGTCTGGCCCTCTTCTCGCTGGTCACGTTGCTCGTGCATCGACAACCCGGCTGGCAGGCTTCCGTGCGCCAGGCCGCGTGGTACGAAAAGGCGTTGCCCACCTTCTCGGATGCGCTGGCCCAAGTGCGCCGCTGCCTCTGGCGACAACTAGCTTTTTGCATGTCAGCTAATCACACCGACAGACGAAAATCTCCCGCTGCTCTCTTCGAACACCTCGGCGAAATACTCGCCTACGCCGCCTGATTTTGGATAAAGTCGAGCTGAGGTCATCCAGGCAATCTGCCAGACCGCAAAATTCGTAGCTCGCCACACCGCTTGGCATCCAGTGACGCGCATCCGTGGTGTGTGCCGGGGGGCTCGGCGCGGGGCGCGCCGTAGTAAGTTTCATGGCTTTCACAAGAAATGTCTTTTTTCTTTGACAACATCTTTTTGTAAAACTATATCCAACAAAGAAAGATTGTATTCAACGTCGCCACAACCATTCGCAGTTCTATGAAATCACCTCGCATTTTGCTTCTCACGCTGACGATCCTTTCGTCTCCCTGGGTTTGTTCGGCGCAGACCAGCGGCACGCTGGCCACGCAAACCAACGTCAACTGGACGGCCGCGCCCTGGACGATCACCTCCGGCACGGGCACCTATCCCAACGGCGGCGGCACCGCGACTTTGAACACGGTGACGAACGCGATCATCGGTACCCCGTCTGCGGGGGCCACGATCACGCTGGACGCGCCCATCACGCTTTCCGGACTCACGTACAACACGCCGTTCTCCGAAACGATCTCTGGCACGGCGACGAATACGCTCATCCTGGCCAGCACCGGCGCAACCTTCAACGTTCTGCTTTCGGCGGCGGCTACGCCGTCGGTGTTCCCGGCCGTCAACGTGATCAGCGCGCCAATTTCGGGCGGGGGCACTGCCGGTCTCACCAAAATCGGTGTTGGCACGATCACCCTCAGCGGGACGAACACTTATACCGGCGGGACGCATATCAACGGCGGAACACTGGCATTGAGCGGCTCGGCCGGCGATGCCTTGTTTGGCGCGACGGGTGCCGGCAACGACATCTCGATTGACGGCGGCATTTTGCAGGACGGTGCGAGCGCCTTCACGACGGCGCGCAACGTTACCCTGGGAGGCGGCGGAGCAATCGTGCGCATGGGCACCAGCGCCATGACGATCAACGGCGTGATCTCCGGCAACGGTTCGCTGCGGCGCGAGAACAGCACTGGCGCCCTGATCCTTGGCGGCGCGAATACCTATACCGGCACGACGACGCAAACCGTCGGCGTCATGACGCTGAATGGTGCCTCCGGGACCATTGCGACGAGCTCGGGCTACGATATCGCCGGCACGCTGAAGATGGACAATACGGCGGCGAACAATAATAACCGCCTCAGCGCCACGACGGCCTTTAACTCCCGGGGTGCTAACATCAATCTACTCGGCAACTCCGCCGCGCCGACTTCCGAAGTCGCCGGGGCACTGAATCTGGTCAACGGCGGCACCAACATCACGGTGACTCCCAATGCCAGCCAGGCGGCGAGCTTGAACTTCGCGAGCATCAATCGCCAGAACAACTCCACGCTCTTCGTCATCGGATCAGGCCTGGGGTCCACGCCGGGCGCAGGGGTGGCCACGATCACCTCGGCCACCGCGCCTGGCGCCCTCATCGGGGGCGGCGGGGCGGCCGGGACGACCACCCAGAGCATCCTGCCTTACGCGTACGGCAGTAGCGGGCCTTTCAACACCGGTAGCACCCAGGTGACGTACGACGCCAGTACCGGAAGCCTGCGACCCCTGCTCGCGAGCGAATACGCCACCACTCTCGGCGTGTCACCGCTCGACAACGTGATCGTCAGCGCGAGTGCCGTGGCTCCGACGCTCTCGACGGTGAACTCGCTCTTGTTCGCACCGCCCACCGCGGCCACGCTTTCGGGCGGCACGATAGCGGTGACGAGCGGCTCCCTCGTCTACTCGCCGATCAACGGTGGCGTCTCCTCGACCCTCAGCGCGGGGCTGAACTTCGGCTCGGCGGAAGGCGTGATCCACGCGACTTCCAACCTCACCATCAGCGGCGCGATTGCCGGCACCGGCGGACTCACCATCGACCCTTCCGGCAGCGTCGGCGTCATCCTGACCGGCACCAATACCTATACGGGTACGACCACCATCAACGGGGGATCGGCCCGGTTTGGCGGGCTCGTGGCCAACGATGGGGTGACGCCGGGGCCTTTCGGCCTGGGCACTTCCGCCATCGTTCTGAACATCGGATCCTCGCAGCCGGCTCTCCAGATCAACGCCGTCTTCACCACGTTGAATCGCGATTTGCTGGTGACCGGCAACCCGAGCCCCAACGTCGGTGCCTCGCTCACTCCGTATGGTCAGTCGAACTTCGTCATGAACGGCAACATCAGGCTGCAGGCTCCCCTCTTCCTGGGCGCAGCCGACACGGCAGCGTTGGGGATGACGATCAACGGCGTGATTTCCGGGCCCAGCATCCTGACCGACGGTTTTAGCTCCTTCCAAATCCTGAATGGAGCCAACACGTACTCCGGCGGCACCGACATCGTGACCGGCACCTACGCCCTTGGTTCCAGTTCCACCGCCACAACCGGACCGCTTGGAACTGGCGCCGTGACTTTCAGCGATGCCGGAACCATCCAGAGTTCGAACACCACCGCCAGGACGATATCCAACAACATGGTCATCGCGACTCCCCTCAGCACGTCGGCGACCAGCAATCCGACGTTTGCGGGCACCGGAGCGTTGACCTTCACCGGCAACGTCGATCTGACCGGTTCGCGCGGCATGAATGTGACCGATACCGCTGGCACCACGTTCACCGGCGTGATCTCCGACGGTTCCTTGAGGAAGTTCGGCACCGGCGTCCTCGGCTTGAACAGCGCAACGGGCAATACGTATAACGGCGGGACCTTGCTGGGAGCGAGTGCGGGGACGCTCAGCGTGAACAACACCTCAGGTTCCGGCACGGGTGCAGGCACCGTTTCCATCGGCACCGGCAGCACGCTCAGCGGCAACTTTGCCATCAGCGGCGCGACCCTGATCTCCGGCAGCCTTTCGCCGGGCTATAATACCGTCAGCACGGGCAATAATACCGTCGGCACGGGCACGAATGCCATCGGCACGGCGAACTTCGGTTCGAGCCTGTCATTCGGAACTGCTGCCACGAGCCTGTTCGAGATTGCGAGCGCGACTTCGTTCGACCAGCTAAACGTCTCGGGTCTACTCACCCTCAACGGCACGATCACCGTGAACACGCTCGGCGGCTTTGTGGCCCAGCTGGGGCAGAGTTTCAAATTGGTCGGTTTTGGATCGATCAATGCGACGGGCTTTAATCCAGCGACGCAAATTAACTTGAGCGGAGCCCAAACCGCGCCTGGCACCGGCTGGGACACCTCCACGTTCCTTACCAATGGCATGATCACCGTCAACGCAGTGCCGGAACCGTCCACCTGGGCCACGATGGGAGCTGGCGTCGGCGTGCTGTTCGCCATGATGCGGTTCCGCCGTCGACTTAGCTGACACGCGGCCACCGCGAACGCGTTTCGGCCTTCGTTTTTGTCACCCGTCCGACTCGGAGTCGGGCGGGGAACGTTGGGGGGCGGGAACGAAGGGGTCAGGCATCAAAATACAAAAAGTTTGCCAAGTCTTGGTTTGCCAGCTTTTTTAGACAATGTATTCTAACTTTCGGTTACGACTCGAACAGCTTGGCCTCACCGCAGCGGAGGCTCAGGTTTATCTCGCGGTTCTCGTTCACGGCCCGCTGGCAGCGCCGGCGATTGCGAGCCAGACCGGGATTGCGCGAACGAGCGTTTATCCGACGCTTTCTGCCTTGGCGGAAATGGGTCTGATCGAAGGCGGAGTCGGTCACGGCAGCAAGTTCACCGCGGTGCCGCCCGGTGACTCCCTGCCTGCGCTTATCGTCCGCGAACAACAGAAGCTGATCGAGCGACAGCAGATCGCGAGGGAACTTGCTGAAGCCCTCGCTCCTCTGGCCGCGGACAACAAAAGTGCGCTTGAAGATTCGGTGCAGGTGATTGGTACGACCCGGTTGCTCGGCGAGCGTTTCCAACGCCTACAGCTGGAGTCGACTCGCCTGATCGAATGTATCGTCAAGGCTCCGATCCTCATGCCGAAGCTTTCGAACCCGGTGCAGCAAAAAACCATGGCGCGGGGCGTCCATTACAAGGGCCTGTACGAACGGGCGGCGATCGACGACCCGAACGTCCAGCCTTTCATCAAGGGATGGCTTGCGGGAGGAGAAGAGGCGCGGGTCTTCGACGGCGAGTTGCCTAATAAAATGGTCATCTTTGACCAAGAGATTGTGCTTACTGTCTTGACCAGACGCGTCGGACACCCGGCGGACATGATGGTCAGGAATGCTCCTTTCGCTCGTAGCATGAGCATGCTGTTTGACTTTTTCTGGCAGCAGTCAAAACCGCTCGAAGTTCCTGCTTTAGCTATATTCACCAGCTTAAAAGCGAACGGTCTAGATGCGGCACCAACCCTCGCCATCAAAGCGAGCGAACGCGTAAAATAGCCAAGCCCGGTAGAGCACCTCACCGCAAAGGGCTTCGTCCATCAAGCCCACTTTCTTTCATCATTTTTCAGTCCACAGACCTAGAACGCCAGAGTTAACTACCATGAATACTCATACCAATCACCTGCCGCCTGCGACATTCAGCAGGATGTTACTCATCATCGCCTTAACTATCTGTCCATGTGTAGCAGTACAAAGCGCCCACGCACAGGACATAGCCACGGCGACCCTGACAGACAATGGTTCATCGCTGGTTACTCTTACGAATAGCAATGAGGTGTTCACCCTCACGCTGAGCGTCAACACGGATTTTCCCTCGGGAGGGATCACTTACTTCCTGAAGAGCACCAATGGCAACGGCCTTTTCCAAATCGTCAACCGCGACTACTCCAGTTCGCCCTACACAGATCCGACCACGACCAACGCCACCGCTTTCGCCGGAACCGCAGGAGTTTTGAATCCGGCAAACAAGTTCGATCTCGGGTTGACATATAATGGAACAGATGTTCCGGCCGGCTTGTATGCGATTTCGGTCCTGACGATCGACACTCTGAACGCTCCTCCAGGCACTTACACCATCTTCACCGATCGCGGCATCGTAGTCGACACGACAGGCGGCAATTTCACCGAACAGGCATTCACGGCGATGGCGACTATTGTGGTCGTTCCGGAACCCGCGACCGTGACATTGATGATGATTGGCGGCGGTCTCTTATTAGCGGCGGTCTGGCAGAAACGCCGCGCTCGGGCTCAAACACCTGTAGAATTCACAAGCTAACACCCGGCGAGCACTTCAAGAAGGCATCAGCCGCAGTCTACGCAAGGGAAATGTTCACATCATAGATCACTCACTCAGATAAAATTGCCCAAATGAAACCTTTTCGCACCTCGGGACTTCGTCTCTTCAATCCTTGCGGCCTCCCGTCCTTCACGCTCGGGCTGGCAGCGAGTCTGCTGGCAGCGCTGCTGCCCGGTGGCGTGCGCGCCCAGAATCAACCCAACCGCACGGACGTGGCCGACGGACCGCTCGGGGCAATTGTCCAGGTCGGAAACACAATTTATATTGGCGGTCGGTTTACGCGGGTCGGACCACGCACCGGTCCTGGGGTCCAGGTGTCGTCGAGCGGAACCTACACCGCGGGGCTGGCGGAGCTCTCCGGCGAGGGACCCAACAACTACTTCGGCGAGGTCGGCGTGGGCGCGGTGGCCCCGGATGGTTCCGGCGGGTGGTACGTTGGCGGTTCCTTTACGCATGTGGGCGGAGTCGCGGAGACCAACCTCGTTCATCTCGAAGCGGATCTGAGCGTGGACCCTAACTTCAATGCCTACGCGGACGAAGAGGTCACCAGCATTCTGGTTTCCGGCTCCACGATCTATATTGCAGGGCAATTCGCTTCGGTGGACGGGCAGCCGCGCAGCGGCCTCGCGGCCCTCAATGCCGCGGACGGGTCCGTGACGGCGTTCAACCCCAATGTCAGCCCCGCGAGTGTCTCGGGAATCGCACTTTCGAGCGACGGTACGATCGTCTACGCCGCAGGCAGTTTCACCACCGTTGGCGGGGTGGCACGTCAAAACATTGCGGCGGTGAACGCCACCGGCGGCAGCGTTGTGACGGCATTCAACCCCGGGGCATCCGGTCCGCTCTTTGCGGTCGTGACCTCGGGTGCGAACGTCTATTTCGCAGGTCAATTCACCACTGCCGGCGGCCAGAGTCGCACCAACCTCGCCTGCGTGAACGGGCTCAATGGCAGCGTCACGGCTTTCAATCCGGCGCCTAGCCAAACCGGGGCCGGGGCCTTCGTGTCCACCCTGGCGGTGTCCGGTTCGACCTTGTACGTGGGCGGGCTTTTCACCACCGTCGGCGGCCAGCCCCGCACGGACCTTGCCGCCGTCAACCTCGCGGATGGCACGGTGACGGCCTTTAATCCCAGCCCCAGCTCGAACATCCGCGTGCTCACCGTGGCAGGCTCGACGATTTACGTGGGTGGAGGCTTTACCTCCATTGGCGGGCAGGCGCGCTCCTACGTGGCGGCGCTCAATCTGGACGGAACCGTGACCGCTTTCAATCCTTCTCCCAACGCGGTGGTGATTGCGATTGGGGCCAGCGGTTCCTCCGTCTACCTGGGAGGATTCTTCAGTTCGCTCGGCGGGGTGGTGCGCAATAATCTCGCCGCGATCGATGCGACCACCGGCCACGTGACCGCCTTTGATCCGAACGTCGGCGGAGCCGTGTACACGCTCGCTGTCTCGGGCCAGCTCCTCTACCTGGGCGGCTCCTTCCAATCGATCGGCGGCACTGCGCGCAGCAACATCGGGGCGGTGGACCTTTCCACTGGAACGGTCGCGAGTTGGAACGCCGATACGGATGACGCAGTGAACACCCTGGCCGCCTCTAGTACGGTCCTCTATGCAGGCGGCCAGTTCACCGTGATCGGCGGGCAACAGGAATTCGGTATCGCGGCGCTGTCCCTGTCGGATGGAACCGTCAGTACGACCTTCAATCCGGGGTCCAACGGTATCATTAATGTGATCAGGCTCTCGAGCGACCAAAGGACAGTCTACGTTGGCGGGGGTTTCACCGGCATCGGCGGGGTGGCCCGGAACAAGGTCGCGGCGCTCAAATCGTCCAACGGCTTTGCCACGAGTTGGGCTCCTGACCCGACGCCATACTCCAACGTTCTGTCACTGCTCGTCGCGGATCCGTTCGTCTACATCGGCGGAGACTTTACCTCGATCAACGGGCAGCCGCGCCTTAACCTCGCGGCGGTTCTCGTGAGCGACGGCAGCCTCACGGGCTTCGCTCCCACGGTCGGAGTCAACAACAATAGCGCTATTGTCTACGCGCTCGCACTTTCAGGTTCGACCCTCTACGTGGGCGGTGGGTTCAGCGTCGTGAACAACCAGACGTGCGTTTCGCTCGGGGCAGTCAACACCGCGGACGGGAGTTTGCTCGGCTTCAATCCGCTCGGGAACGTGGGCGGGATCGTGCAGGCGCTGGCTGTGGCTCCCGACGGCACGCTCTACGCGGGGGGAAAATTCGCGGGGTTCGATCTGGCTCCTGCCGTCGGGTTCGCCTCCTTCTCACCCACGCAGGTATCGCTCTCAAGCGTCGTCTCGAGCAAAACGCACGGCAGCGCCGGTACGTTCGCCATTCCCCTGTCGCTGCCGGGGGTGACCGGGATCGAATGCCGCAGCGGCGGCGGGAGCAGTACCCACACGCTGTTGTTCAACTTCGCGAGTCCGCTGGCGAGCGTGGGCGGAGTGACCCTGACGGGTGGGGGCGGCGTGAGCGGCGGTTCGATCAGCAGCAGTAATCCCAACCAGTACATCGTGACTTTGACCGGTGTGACGAATGCCCAAACATTCACGGTCACTTTGACGAACGTGACCAATACCACCGGCCAAGTCACGCCAAGTGTGTCCGTTCCGATGGGCGTTCTGCTCGGCGACGTCAACGCGAGCGGATCAGTCAACGCCATCGATGTCATCCTGACGAAGGCACAGTCGGGGCAAACCACCACGTTCAGCAACTTCCGCGAGGATGTCATTCCCAGCGGGGCAATCAACGCGACGGATATCGTGGCGGTGAAGGCGCGCTCCGGGACGGCGTTGCCATCGTCGTTGAATGGGGGGCCGTTAAACGTGGCTCCTGGTGGCCGAGCCACCGTGGTGGAGCACGATTAAGGCGCAAGTCGCCTGATCGGTCCGCGCGCGTTTTTCGTCCGACGCCCCCGATTACATTTGCGGCCAGAGGCTCCGCGACACGGCTCTTCGGAGTCGTCCGCCCGCTCCTCTGGCCGCGTTGGTTTCAGTGAAGGATCGGGCGTCGCGCAAAATGCTTCAGAGAACAAACCGGTGAGGCTCCGCAAGCAGTCCAGCCATTGAAGCGCATGTGGTATGCGCAATTTCGGCGCTGACCGGCGCGAGATCGATCTGGTAGCGGGTGAATCAATCAAGATCGACGTTGGCTCGGTCTTTTGAAACAGGGTCCGAACTCGGCGGAATCTTCAAGCGGGTGGTCGCCTACTCGCTGATGTGGTGTCATTCTCGCATCGTGTGCCTGATCCAATAAAGCGATGAGAACTCACATTGACCGGAAATGGGTCCGCAACGCCGTGGAAGCGATCCACGCCGATTTTCAACGCTCGGCTGACACCAACCTGATCAAATTCAAGCTGCCCGAGCAATTTGAAGACGGTGGCCTGGCACTCTACCTCAAAGATGAGTCCATCCATCCCACCGGCAGTCTCAAACACCGCTTGGCGCGGTCGCTGTTTTTGTACGCGCTTTGCAACGGCTACATTCCAAATGCCGAAACGAAGGTCTTTGAAGCTTCTTCAGGATCAACCGCGATCTCCGAGGCATATTTCGCCCGTCTGATCGGTCTCAAAGCATTCTTTGCAGTCGTCCCAAAGGGCACGTCGAGCGACAAGATCAAGTTGATCACCGATTATGGCGGCAACGTCGAGGAGACCACCGAGGATATCGTGAAACGTGCCGCCGAGATGGCTACGGCGGCGAAGGGGCACTTCATGGATCAATTCACCAATTCCGAACGGGCGACGGATTGGCGCGGGAACAACAACATTGCCAAGACGATTTTTCAGCAGATGTCCAAAGAGCGCGGACCGGACGGGCTAAAAATCAAGGGTGGCCTCATTCCGAAATGGATCGTCATTGGCGCTGGCACTGGGGGGACTTCCGCCACGATAGGACGTTACGTCCGCTTCAAAGGCTTCGAGACGCGGGTCTGCGTGGTAGACCCGCGGGGTGAATCCGCCCTCTTCGACACATGGTCGGAGGCCCGGGGGCGCAACAATCCCAAAACCAAGGTCTTCAAAGACGCGAAATCCGTCATTGAAGGCATCGGCAGGCCTTATTCGCCCGTTTCCTTTTTACCCGAGGTGATTGATGCCATGATCAGCGTGCCCAACGATGCTTCCATCGGCGCGATGCGATATCTCCACGAAACGGGCCGGCATTACCACGGTGCCAGCACGGGCACGAACCTGTTTGGTGCATCAGTAGTACTACAACGGATGTTGAAAGGGCCCAAGGAAGACCGGGGGGCAGTTGTGACCTTACTTTGCGATTCAGGGTTGCGTTATAAGACAACTTATTACCTTGAAAGAGACACGCTTGAAATCGGAGAGGAAACTTGGTTGGAAAAGCAGCGTTGCAACGATCAGGGGAGTGTTTTCCATGAGGGGCAAATCGAGAAATTCAAGCTGGCAATCAGTGACTTCTTGGACGCGGGTAAAAATCGCAAGTTGACGCAAATCAGGAATGCACCGGGATTGCCAGCAATGAACGGTCGAGACTGTGTGTTGGAAGATTTTGCATTTTGATGCATCGCGCTTTGCAATTCTCAGAGCTCGATTTCGCGAAAGTTGCTCTCATTGTGCCACCGCCTGAAGTGGAGGATGGGATAATTTGCCTTCCCGTCCACTTGGCAAATCACGATACGAACGTGAAAAACGTACAACAACCGGTTGCCAAAAACGTGGTTGGCACGCGTGTGCGACAGGCGCGGCAACGCCCCAGCGTCCGCCTGTCCCAAATTGGTCTTTCGTTTCCAGCTACCCGGTTTAAGCCCACCGTCTTCAGACGGTTTGCTTTGAGCGCGTGGGTGGGGGCGGTATGGTCCGGGGATGACCGAGTATCACCACCGAGGACACAGCGTCACGGATCTCAAGTACCACCTGATCTGGGTGACCAAGTACCGCTTTGCGGTGCTCAAGGGCGACGTGGCCATCCGCTGCCGCGACCTGATCCGCGAGATCTGCCAAGCGCACGGGCTCGCCGTTGGGCAAGGTAAAGCGGCCGACCTCGGCCCAGTCGGCCTGGGCCTGTTCGCCCGGCGGCGTCTCGAAGCGCACGGTCAGCTTCGCGGCGGCCGAGTCGCGCAAGGTCTGGATGAAACGGCGCACGATGACCTCCGAGCCGGTAAAGCCCATGGAGCGGGCCTCGGCGAAGAGACGCACGGCGGAAAGCCCGTGGGCGAGGAAGCGGCCACGCAGGTAGTCCTTGAAGGGATCGAGCCGGGAAGGCCGCGGCGGGGTGTGGAAAGGCGTGGGAGCCTTCTCGCGCACGACGCGGCGGATGGTGTTGCGGCTGTGACCGGTCAGGGCGGCGACCTCGCGCAGCGACCGGCCTTCCCGATGAAGAAGAGCGATGTCCATGAACTGATCGGTGCTGAGCATGGGCTACCCATGCCCCGGAAAGACGGCGGCGGTGGGAAAGCCCGGGCAGATGGAGAGACGACCCGCGACGGGGAAATGGCTACGCACTCCGCTCCGCTGCGTGCTGCGCCACTTCCCAATCCCCTTCCTGCATCCAGGTGGGTCAACTCTCAACGAGCGCTACCGGGTCAGTTTTACACGAGCGTTGATATTTAGTCCCACCCCATCCTACCAGCTTTAGCTGGTCGTGGTTGAGCCTGCGATGGCCTGCATTCCTTCTTCAATGTCGTCCCGATGCCGGGCGGACGCCGTTCCTTTCGGGAGCCAAGTCGTGCATCCTCGTAGAAATGAACACCACGACCACCTCGCCACTGGGCAACGACAACAACGACCATCCCAAGCCGGCCCGCATCGGTGCGGTTATCCGCCAGACCCGCACCCGCGCTGCACTGACCCAGGAGGGCCTCGCTGAAAAATCGGGGGTGGACGTTCGCACCGTCCAGCGCATTGAGGCGGGGCGATCCACCACGCGCCTGCCCACGCTAGGCTGGCTGGCCGAGGCTCTGGGCACCACGCCCACCGCCTTGTTGGAGGAAGCCCGTAAATGCACTGAGATACACGATGGCGGTGCATCCCCTTTAGACAATGCGGAGTTCTGGGCGAGGCATCGCCGCCGGGACGAATCGTTGCTCGCGGAAGTCACCGACCTTCGGGACTTGGAGCGGGCCTTGCGTCGAAGGGTGCAAGGCTACGTCACGTCGAGGACCAGTCCGGCGGACGAGGGCAAACAGGACCCGTGCGAGCGGCAGCACGACCAAAAGGATTTCATCATGAGTCTGCTCACGCACTCGCCGGTGGACGCCACCACCGGCAGCGGTCTCGCCACGCTGCGCTCGCTGGAAAAGGCACTGGCGGCGGTTAGGGCCAAGGGCAACGCCGTGTTCGCCGGGGAAACCCACTACTGCGATCTGGTCGTGGCCGTGGTCGAGGACGAGGCCGACAATCGCGGATTCGTGGTCGAAAACGGAGTGCGTTATTACCGCGCCGACATTGGTTCCGGCCCCGACGAAGAACCGTGGAACCTGCCGGACTTCGAGCCATCATGATTGGCCGCAGCAATAAGTCCTGCTATGACACTGAACCAATCATGTTTGAAGACGAGGCAGCCACTGACGTAACCTGCCAGCACTGCGGCAGCGTCTTTCAAGTCACTTCCACCAAACTTCCCGTGCGCGATTCAGGTTCCATCCCGTGTTCGGTCTGCGGCCAACTGCTGATGGATTGGAACGGCAGCCGTGACTACCGCGCCGTCTTGAAAAAACGCGGCCAGCCTCCCGAATCCAAGTAGGGGATGTTGCGTTTGCCTCAAGTCATCAGGTAGCCGTGGCGTGATTTTACAACAGAAGGCGGGTCGTTTGATGGTTCATCAGCCAAGGGCTATCTTCGGTGATGTTTCCTTCCAGACACCTTGCGTATGCCAAGTTCAGCGAGGCGAGGGTGCCGTTCGAGCAATACCCGCATTGTCTCCACGGCGGTTTGGAGGGTCTGACCGTCAAGCTCGGTCTCTCGCAGACCGAGCCGGAAAAGTTGACGGGAATCGAACTATTCTACCCGTCGGCGAACGACGGCCACCGGGCGGCTTACCAAGCTGCTGTGGACACTTTCTGGGCCGTTGTACTGCCGGGCGTTCCCCGAGCGCAAGCTCTGGATTTGCGTGACAACGCTTTTCATCCCGCGCGCGACTACGAACAAACTTTCGGCGACGTGCGCGTGACGTTAAGCGGAGAGGGCGGACAAGTGTGGCTGGGAGCGTACCCTGCGTAATCTGCTTACTCGCGCGCAGATCTATGCTTAAGGCGCTGATTTGCCCCGATGGTCACATCGGTTTGCCAGCGCGCTTTTTGTGGCCTGAGCGCACCCGCAGGATCGAAACTCCCAGAGCACCAAACAGCCAGATGCACGCGCCCGGTTCGGGAACGGCGGAAAAGGTGACGCTCAGCGTGTTGTTCGCCAAGGCGAACGTGCCCTGATAACCGGCTGCCGCGCTGGCGGGATCAATGCCAAAGTTCGTCACGCTTTGCGGCAAGCCGGAAGCAGGCAAGCTCAACAACGTGTAGGCCGTGCCCGTGCGCGTGCCGCCAAGATCAGCGAAGCGGAAAAGTAGTTGCGGGTTGTTGCCACCGTTCAGCGAGAGGCCGGTGGTGAGGGAGAGCGAATCCGTGGTTCCGCTTCCCAGGTCGAAGTCGATGACCGTCGAACCCGTGACCGCGAGGCTGCTCAGCGTCAGCGCGGCGGCTTGACCAATCGCGCCGGGAGAAATTTCCGGCGGGGTGATGGTGCCAAAGCTCTCGATGCGCCGCACGCCGCTGCCGCTGGCTTCCAAGCGTCCACCGAACAGGTTGATGGATGCCGCGTTGCCGGTGGCAAGGTTCGTCAGGCGCAGGACGTCGGCATTGACGCTGGCCAAGGGCACGGCACCCGTGAGCATGGGCATTCCCGCGCCGTTCTTGGTCACGCCCAAGGTGTTGTTGCCGCCGGTGAACGACACGTTGTAGCCGTTCGTGTCCACCGCGCCACCGCTGCCTTGGAGCGACTTCGAGGACGTGAAGCTGCCCGATGCCTGGAGTGTGCCGCCGTTGAGAGCGATCACGCTGCCCGTGCCGAGATTCGCGTCTGCCCCGGCCTGCATGATGCCTTGGTTGATGACCGTGGCACCCGTGTAGATGTTGTTGCCCGCAAGCGCGAGGGTGCCCACGCCGCTCTTGGTCAGCGTCACGACACCGCCGGTCCCGTTCGTAACGGCTGCCGCCACCGTCAGCGCGGCTTGGTTAGTGACGATGAGTTCGCTGCCGGAGGCGGTCAGCGTGCCGTTCTGGATGAGAAAGCCCGCGCTGCCGCTGGTCAACAGGCCGCCGCTCACCAGGGTGAGCGTCTGTCCTGCGCCGAGGTCCAAGGCCGAGGGCGCGCTGCCGGAGTTGACGAGATTGAGCGAATTGAAGGAACTCGCGGGCTTGCCGAGGGCGGTCGTGCCTCCGGCGGTGGCGAGGCGCACGTTGCTCTCGGCGTTGGCGGGTGCTGGGTCCGTCGTGTAGGCGGTGTAAGCGGACACGTTGCCGTTGGTGTCCACGGTTGCCCAGTTCGTGCCGCTAACCGTGACGTAAGGAGCCACGATGCCGTTGAAGGTCGTCAGTCCCGTGACCGTGTAGTTGCCGCCGTCGCTGAAAGAGATCGTGCCGTTGTTCTGGCGGCTGATGCCACTGAAAAGATCAAGCCGTGCTTCCACCGCTCCGACGGGGGTGGACGTGACCGTGGAGGCGCGTGAAAAACTCACCGTGCCCACCGATTGCTTGGAACCAGCCGTCGCGTTGCCCGTCAGGCTCAGGGTGCCCCCGTTCAGACTGACAGGAACACTGCCGGGCAGGCGGGTGGTGCTGGCCGCGCCGGAGTTGTCCAAGAGCAGCGTGCCGTCCGTCGATATGGAGATCGAGGCGGTGTTCGAGAGCGAACCGTTCGTGCTGGCGAGAACGAGCGTGCCGCCGGTGACGTTGGTTGCGCCCGAGTACGTGTTCGCGCCGGTGAGCGTCTGCGTGCTGTTGCCGCTTTTCTGGAAGGCGAGGGTGGCGTTGCCGTTGTCTTGGATCACGCCGCCGAAGCTCGCGTTGCTGCTGCCGCTAATGGCGAGGGTTAAACTCCGGGCGGTGACGTTTGGTCGCACCACCGCGCCGCTCGTGCCTGTACCGCTTCCCCCCCACCCAAGCTGGCGATCTGATTGAAGCTGCTGGCAAAAGTGAGTGCCACTCCCGGCGCATCGGCCAGCACGTAAGGCGTGGTAAAGTTCGGCGAGCCGGTGCCCGTGAAACGTACCTCACCCGCGTTGATGTTGGCACTGCCGAAAAAAACCGGCCCTTGCCCGGTAAAGGTGAGTACGCCCGCCCCTGTCTTGGTGAAGGCGGTGTTGTACGGAGCGGTGCCGAAGACGGAAGAGGAAATCGTCGCGTCGGCGTCGCTCTGTACGATCAGCCCGCTGCTGGAACCGTTGAGAAAGAAGTTCTGTACCGTATAACCGGGCGTGCTGAAGGTGACTTGGCTGGCCGTTACCGCGCCGTTGATGGACACCGTGCCAGCGGTGCCGCCAAAGAGCGCGGCATCACCATCGGTCCAAGGGACGCTGCCAGGCCGTTGTACCAATCGGCGGTCGTTCCATCCCAGGTGCCGGAGCCTCCGTTGCCGCCTGCTCCCCAGGTAAGTTGGGGCAAGGAAGATTGTCCGCTGGCACGTCGGCTTGACACCAGGATCAGGCCCAATAGGAGGATGCAGGCGGTAGCCGCACGGCGGCGAAAGAGGAACCAAGATGCGGTCATGTGTAGGCGGCTTTTCGAGCGTTCGAGTGTACCAAACGCGCCGACGAAATCAACGCTCACCGAAGGCGTTTTGCGCTGGAGGTCAGCAAATGCCGGAGACGAAAATAGTTTCGCCTCGGATATTTGTACCAGCCCGTGCTCTTTGTTGAAAAAGACGGGCAGATCGGCCAAGATTACCGGCCATTTCTAACCTTCGACAGCATTCGATGCGGGCGTATAAATCATGCCATCGCAGACCTAAAAGCCTTGTTTTACAGCGTTCTTGATCGTTACGCAGGAACGAAGAATTCCATTCAAGCTGTCTTGGAACCGGGGTGAAAGCGGACAGGAGCCGAGGCGGATGTGAGCGTGGATTCATCCGCTAGAGCATAGCTCATTTGCGTAAGCCGTCTTTTGAATGCAGGCTGGCGGATGCCAAAGGCGTATTCAGAAGATTTGCGTAAACGCGTGTGGGCGGCGTGGCAGCAAGGTGGGCAGAGTCAGCAGGAGGTGGCCGCGCGCTTCGGGGTGAGCGAGAGCTTCGTGCGCGATCTCTCCCGGCGCTTTCGCACGACGGGCAGCGTCGCTGCCAAGCCGCACGGGGGCGGGCGGCGCTTGGCCGCTGACCCGAAGACGTTGGCGCGGCTGGAGGCGTTGGTGGCCAGGCACAACGACCTGACCAACGACGAGTACCACCGGCGACTCATCACCAAAGGCAGCCCGTTGAGCCGCGCCACGGTGGGCCGCTTGCTCCTGCGTCTAGATCTGACACGCAAAAAAAGACGCTCAAAGACGACGAGCGCGAAAGCGAGCGGGTAAAGAAGCTACGTGCGGCGTGGCCCGGGCAGATCGCGGGCGTGCCACCAGAAGATTTGGTCTTCGTCGATGAAAGCGGGGTCAACTTGGCGATGACCCGCCTTTCTGCTCGCAGCTTGCGTGGCACCCGTGCCTTCGGTTCGGCTCCGCGCAACTGGGGCGACAACGTGAGCATCCTCAGTGCGCTGGGACTGCGCGGTCCGTTGGCGAGCATGTATCTAACCGGGGCTACCGATGGAGCAGTGTTCCTGACCTACCTGCAAAAGGTGCTCGTGCCCAAACTTTGGAGAGGGGCGGTCGTGGTCATGGACAACCTGGGCGCGCACAAGGTCAAAGGCGTGCAGACGCTCCTTGAAGGCGTGGGCGCACGCCTAGTTTACCTGCCGCCCTACTCGCCTGACTTCAGCCCGATTGAACTGGCTTGGAGCAAGTTCAAAAACCACCTGCGCAAGGTGGCCGCGCGCACCCGCCGCACCTTGGCTCGTGCCATCCGCACGGGCTTAGCCACGATCACCCCGGACGACGCCCACAGTTTCTTCCGTCACTGCGGCTACCACAGCTAATCATTATGAGTTATGCTCTAGACGTGCAAACTTCGTGCCTGTTTCGGCTGGGGAGAGGTGATGCAAACCGTCAATGGCAAAGCCATCATTTCATTGTGTGAAACCGTCCAATCGTGAATAAGCATTCCGTAATTTAAGGAGTTGAACCGATCCGCATTTTCCGACTGGAAGAACTCTACAAAAATGGGACGCACACTACCGTAGTTTCCTGCGATGGGTGAGGCGAATCAAAACTCACCTACAGACGGAGCTAATTCAGCCAAACAATTCGGGTCAATACTAAATTGCTGCTGAGGCTGGCGAAATACCCCGGATAAACATTCATCAGTCGCCAATGTGGGCGGCCACAACTTATGCTGAGCACGGTTATCTAAAAGGCGGTATTAGCACGGCAGTCCCCACGAATGTATGTAGAAATAAATTCGAGGAAGCTGTTGATTCCACCATGCGGTTAATGCTAGGCAGGAGGGCATGGCACGGCTCGCTTTGGGCGCAATAGCCGAAGGTGATCGGGTCGTGATCCGCCTACCATAGCGGACCAAGAAAGAACAACATTTGGGGCAAAATACGTGTTGTGGACTACGCCCGTATCATTCCGACAAAAAGAACCGCACCGACCTTCGGATGGCGCGTAAACCTCGTTCGGGATTGTGCTGGCCAAGCAGGTGATAGCGCACTCGTTTCCGCCCTCGAACCGCCTCCGAGAATTACTCCGTCGGCTTGGGATCAGAAACCGAAGATTCGGGTTTAGCGGAGGGGGTTTCGGGTTGGTCGGCGGCAGGTGCAGGTTCGATGACGGAACTCATGTCCGATTTGTCGCGCTGATCGGCGGGATCAGGACGCGGTTTCGGTTCCGGGATGGCGGCCACCCAAGCCTGGATTTTCGCTTGTCGAGCGTCGTTCTTGAGCGATTCCAAGACGGTGGAAATGACCTGCTCTCGCGTGGTGAGATCGAGTTGTACTACTGCTTTGACGAACTCTGTTTGACCGGCTTCTATCGCCTCGACACGATCCGCGTCTGCCAGTTCCTGAGCGGCCTGTGCTTTTGCGGCGTCTAATTTGAATTGCCGTTCATCGAGTTTGGCGATTGTCTTCCTGACCTTGCTCGATTTGGTAAGAGGCGGAACGGGTGCGGTATCTGCGACGGGTGGGTTGATGATGGATGCGTTCATGAGAATAGACAGTCTAGCAGATAGCAGGCCAACATGTGTCGCAAACCACCACTTCTTCGGCGTCGTCGTTGATTTGCGCGGAAGTCAATCATAGAGGTGAGTAGGTTATGTTGGTCGTGCAGGCCCTCGGAGAGCCAAATTAGGTGTCGCTTGCCCACAAGTGGGTCCCTCGCAACACAATTTGGCCCTCGCGGGGCAGGCATCCTGCTGTCACGGGATGCCGTTATGCCGACGCCGCACTGCCGCCTCTCCATCGTCAGCAGGGGAAGTAGGCGTAAGGGTATCGTCCGCAAGGCTCGCGGCGGCGGCAGCGCGGCAGATAAGGCCGCCTACCTTGACCGGGGCGGGCAATACGCCGCGCGCGCCGACGACGTGCTGGCGCGGGGGCACGCTGGCCCGGACCTGGGCGACTGGACCCTGGTGGATCGCTGGGAGCGGCGCAAGGATGCCGTCGTCGCCCGCCAGATCATTGTCACCGTGCCCCACTCGTTGACCTTGGCCCAGCAGATTGCCGTCGCGCAAGAGCACGCCGACTATCTGCGGCGCGTGCATGGGGTTTGCGTTAAATGGGCCTTGCATCGTGCAGGCGACGGCGATGAGCGCAATATCCACATCCATTTTCTCTTGACCACGCGCGCTGTCTCCGACGATGGCCAGCATTCGGAAACGAAGGTCAAAACTTTTGACCGGAAGGCGGGCGGACGCGACGCCGTTGCGGCCATGCGTGCGGCGTGGCAAGATGTTGTCAACACCGCGCTGGCTGCCGCTGGCCGGTCTGAACGGCTGGACTTGAGAACGCTCGCGGCTCAGGGCATTGCGCGCGAGGCCCAGCAACGAGTGCCCACCGCCGAATACATCCGCGCGCGCCGAGGCGAGATTCGATCCAAACGATATGAGCGAAACCAACGACTCGCAGCCCTCCAGCAAGCAACCGACGCCTGCGCCAAAAACGCTGCCGAACTCGACGCCGCCCGGCGAGCCGACCGACGAGAGCGAGTTGATCGAGCAGTTGATCGGAGCAAACGAAGCGTTGCACGCGCAACTTTCCGAGTCGCAAGCAGTCAACGAGCTATTGAGAATTCAGCTAGAAGCATCCGAGCAGGCGCGGATTATCGCCGAGGCGAGAGTGCTGCATCTGAGCACCGTCGTCGAGGAAAGTGCACAGGACCTCCAGCAGTTCGGCGAGAACTACTTCGTCCCGGCGTCGATCACGTCGATCACGCGGGGCGAGAACGGGGTGTGCATGAACGGCATTCCGCTGGGGTCAGAGGCGATGAACAAGCAGGACGACCCGACCGTTGCGTCGATGCGCCGGTGGGCGACCCTGGTCAACGCACAGAAAGCCGCTCTGCGGCAGAAGGCGCAGTTAACGTCGCCGGAGCCGAAGTCGTCTCGTCAGTCGGAGCCAAGGTCGGGTTCTTCGCTCGACTCTGGCGACGCCTGACCGGAGCATCGGCCAAGGAATCTGCTCCCGCTGCTCCACCGACTGTCCGTGCCGACGCCCGACCGATGCCCAAGACCAGCAAGGCCCATGAGAAAATTCAGGCCGAGCCACCGCCCCGCAGGCCTTCCGCTATCGCGCAGGTTCCTGCTCCGATCCAAACTGATGAGGCCGCCGTGGTGGAGGTCTTGAAGATTGAGACGCCCAAAGGCGGCGTGTTTTACGTGCGGAAAATGGATTGGGAAAACCGCGCCGACAAAGCTGACGTACCACTTTGTGACGTGGCTGGGCGGCCCGCGCTAACAGGCCAGCGTGCGAAGCTGCGCGCGTCCTCCATTTCAGCGTCTAAACTGACTCCGGTAGTCGTCTCGGTCACGGCACCAGAAAGTACCCCGGTGGATGCCTCGGAATACTTGCCGCCACCCGCTAACGAAGCATCCGAAAACGTCACCTTATGACGACATAAAACAGCGTTGTTTCAACCGTGAATCTGTCTTGTAACGACCTGTTAAGCCGTTGTTTCACGCCCATGATCGGTTGTCTCTGTTGCCGGTAACGACCCAGCAGCCAAACCTCCGAAGCCACAATTTCAAGTCCCATGAGCCTGCCGCCACATCGCGCTAATGGGTAGTCACGGTTGCAAAAACACCGCTCGAATCCGCAACGCGAATACGTTGAGTTTACGAGGTGCCGCCGAGTCGTTCCAGGCGGTCAGCTTCCGCCCGCAGTTCTTCGATCTGACGGTGCATCCGCTGGGCCGCCAGACGGACTTCCGAGGCAGGAACAGATCGTGGCGCGACCGCCGGTTTTGCCTCCGATCCTGCCATGCTGGGCTTCGTGACATCGGTTAGGAAATGTTCCATTGGCACGCCGAAGTAGCGGGAGAGGGCGAGCAGTTCTTCCGCGCCGGGCAACTTGGTCACGCCGCGCATGTAGTTGTTGATGGTCTGCTGGCTGACGCCAGTGGACAGGGCCAACTGCCGTTGGGAGACGCCGCGCTCCTCCAAGAGAACTTGTAGGCGGGAGCGAAATAACAGGGAAACTGAATTTTCTTCTTGCGACATACAGTTTAAACTGTTACCAGTGATCTCACAAGCCTACAGCGGCTCTTGCAACCTGTCGCGGCAATTCCGCCGCCCGGTGCAGTCCACCCAAGGCTTAAAACAACAAAAACGACCGTCCATCTAAATCCATCGACCACATGAAAACCGAGAACACCATCCAGTGCCCCGCGTGCGAGCACACCTTCCCAATCGCGGCTGCCCTCAGCAACCAACTGCACGGCAAGATCGAGGCGGCGTTGCGCGCCGACTACGACGCGCGTCTGAGCAAAGAGCGCGAGTCGCTCGTCCGCGAGTTGACCCGCACCGCCCAGGCCGAGGCCGCCCGCGTCAACGCGGCCAAGCTGGCCGAACTGGAAACTGCCGCCGCCGAACGCGAAGCCGCCCTCAAGCGCACCCAGACCCAACTTGAAACCACCCGCCGCGAGGCGAGTCAGCACGCCCGCGACGAGTTTGTGGCCGAGCGCAAGGGGTTGGAGGAAGAGCTTGGCCGTCAGCGCGCCGCCCTGACCGATCTGCGGAAGAACGAACTGGCTTTGCGCCAGGAGAAAACGCGCTTGGAAGCGGCGAGGCAGGAACTCGAAGTGCAGACCGCTCGCACGCTCGACGCCGAGCGCGTGCGCCTGCGCGACGAACTCACCCGGACCCTGGACGCTGAGCGCGTTCGGGTGCGCCAGGAACTCGCCTCCGTCCACACGGAAGCAGAACGCCTCCGTGAGACCGAGCACGCTCAGCAGAGCGACGCGCTGCGTCGGCAGGTCGAAGACCTGCGCCGCAAGTTGGACGCGGGTGGTGAGCAGCGGCGCGGCGAGGCGTGCGAGGTGCGATTGGAGGAGGTGCTGCGCGCGACGTTCCCGGCCGACACCATCGAAGCCATCGCCCCTGGGGTGAACGGAGCCGACGTGCGCCAGCGCGTCTACGCGCCCGGTGCCAAGCCCTGTGGGACCATTCTGTACGAGTCGAAGCACACCGCCGCGTGGAGCCCGCGCTGGATGGACAAGCTGCGTGATGACCAGCGCAACGAGCGAGCCGATGTCGCCGTGCTCGTCACGGCGGCTCTGCCCAAAGACCTGACGACCTTCGCGCTGTTGGAGGGCGTATGGGTCACGAGCGTGGCTTGCCTGCCCAGCCTCGCCCTCGCGTTGCGCGTGGGGTTGCTCCAGTTGGCCTTGCACCGGCAGGCGGCGGTCAACCGTGGTGAGAAGAAGGAACAGGTGTACGCCTACTTGACGGGCGACCAGTTCCGCCAGCACGTCGAGTCTTTGGTGTACTCGTTCCAAGACATGACTGGCGACCTACGCAAGGAGAAGCTCGCGGTGACCAAGACGTGGAAGCGGCGCGAGAAGCAGTTGGAGGGTGTCATGGCTTCGATTACCGGTCTCTACTGCGATCTGGAAGCCATCGCCGACGCGGGCACGTTGCCGGAATTTGCTTCGCTCGAAATCGCAGGACTGGCCGAAGACGGCAACGAGGCCAGCCAACCGCACCACCAGCAGCCCGCGCTGTTGTAGGACGGCTTTGCCCGCCGTCACGGCGGATCACGTCAGCGGAGCCGAGCCATGTTGTCGGCTCGGGATCGCAGGCGTGATCCGTCGGGCAGTGGTAGGCCCCCCCGGAACCAACCGCCACTCATGCTGCTCTTACCTCGTTCTCCCCAGCCCTTTTCTCATGAGCACTGCCGCTGAAAATTCGCCCAAGAACTGCGAACCCGTTCTGACCGACGACCAGATGCACGTCTGCGCGCGGCTGCTCACGCTTGCCCGCGTGCGGGCCAGCACTGATGAGGCCGCGCTGCCGGTTGGCGTGTTGCATCACTGGAGTGTGCCGCTGCTCGTCGGCCCGGCAGGTGTCGGCAAAACCTACGTCTGCGAGGAAGTTGCCCGTCAGTGGGACGGGAAGCCGTGCCGCCGCTGGGAGGTGGGTGCGTGGGTCCTGCTGACCAACCGCAGCAGCAACACCACGCTGGACCAAATTCATGGCTTCATCGCAGGCCACACAGCCGGCTGCGTCATCTATCTGGCCGGAGTGGATGCTCTGGCAACGACGATTGACCACAGCACGGGCTACTATCAGGCGGTGGTCAGCGAGATCGTACAACTTCTGGACCAAGCATCCACGAGGCCCGCTCCGCGTTTTTCCGGGCGTGATGGCAACGTCATCCATATAAATGCTCTGCTGGTGGTAGGCGGCTGCTTTGCCACGATGTGGGGCGACGCGGCGGTTGGTGGCCCGAGCGGCGGAGAGGCGTGGCGGCGCGCCGACCGGGAACCGTTGGCTGACCCGGCTGCGGTCGGAAGGTGGCTCTTGCAACATTCCGCGTTGCCGGCAGACATCCTGCGGCGGTTGTCTTCGGAGCCAATGGTGCTGAACCCGATTGACCGCCCGCAGGCGGATCGCCTCGCGCTCCGCTTGCATAACGGCCTGCCGCCCTCGCTCGACGGTCTCAGCACCGACGACTTCAGCGCAGCCTTGCAAAGCTCGAACGGCTGGCGAGCGGTAGCCGAGGTGATTGAGCGAGCATGGGTCGATGGTCACGATCACTCATTTACGCAAAGGTCGGACACAGTGATCCCGGTACAGGGGGACCTTTCTCCTGAGCCAGCCACGGCAAAACTAACCACCCTGATCCCGGCGCGTTTGGGAGAACGGCTCGGGATTCCGTCGAGCCGTTCCCGTTTGGTTGCCCACGCGCGGCGGCTGGGCTTGCGTACCACTTGGGACATAGAAAAGCTCGTTGTTGCGCGGGGCTTCCGTCTGCCAGGCGAAGACGTGACGGGAACTACGATCACCGAAAGCGTTGAGCGCATCATCTTCACGGACACGGAACTGACGGCACTTCTGCTATCCCCTTGTCTGGAGATGAACGCGCGAGTGATTTGCCGTGGCGCGTTGCTGCTTGCCACGCAACTCACCGTCGTCAATGCAGAGACCATCGTGTACGAGGTGCGCCGAGCACGCGGCGAAACCGTCGTGCGTCATGTGGCTTGGCTAGGATGTGAAGTCTACCCGCAAGATCGACGCTGGCGCGATCTGCTGCGCATGCTGCCTTCGGTGAGGGTCATTCCAGCCTTCGCGCCCGGCATCATGCCCGACGAAGCGATTCGGCACGCCCTCACCCGCCCTTAAATACGTCAGACTGCTCGGCAGCCAGATTCTACAGCAATAAGGTAACGCCAAGACGCTCGTGACATGCCTGGGCGAGTTCCTCGTGGCCCCGCGTCCATGCGATGCGGTTAGCAAGCACGATTCTACGACGGCGATAACACAGAAGGCAGGCACCGCCGATGATGGCACCCACCATGAGAGCGAGCATCAGCAGAACCCACGCGGCAAAGACATCATCTGACCACCTGCTTCCAGGCTGAGCGCGCCCATAGCGCGAATCGTGAATCCCAAAGCCGATGCAGACCAGCGCAAACCAGATCACGAACCCCACCACCGGCATCAGGAACAGGGAAAGAGCCGCGATCTTGACGTAGCTCATGGGCGAGCGTTGGGGAACGAGATCACCGAGCGTCGCCACCCGGTAGCGCATCCGGGTCGTGTGGTTGATGATCTGCGCGACGTGGCCGTTGGCAACGAGCACCGCCAGTTCGTGCCCTTGCCGAATGGCGATCTCCTCGAAGCCTTCCAGCCAGTGGTTGACCTCCCGGCCATCCGAAGTGCGGACCCAGAAATCCTGTCGGTGGACGTGGTCGGTGCGGGTCCAGCGTGGGTTCACCTGCCCGTACCCGTTGCCATTGTTGACCACGAGGAAGCCGCCACCACCGCCGCCCGTGACGTGGGTTTTCCATGTCACGCTGTGCTGGATCACCACTCCGTGACAGTCGCTGATAGCGAACATCGAAGCGGAACGAGCGGGAATACTAGGCACCGTTGAAGCGAGGCGGTTCATTGTGCTGGTTTGACCTGCTGCACCGAAACAATGATCCCCGGCGCGTTGTAGTAGCTGATGACGCCTTCCAGGTGCCCGCTCAACAGCAGGAGCGTCTGACTACCAGTGTCGTGCCGATTGCCGGAGAGAATCTGACCCGGTAGGGCGCGCTCATCCATTTTACCCACGCTCCGCACCAGACTGACCCGGACATTGAACACCAATGGTTGGCCGGACGCATCGAGGTCAAAGATGGGATTCGTATTCTCTTGGGTTGCCTGTGATCCCGGAACTGGAATGGGTAACTCGGTCTTGATCCTAGCGTTGTAGCTGAACACGCACGGAGAGTTCTCGTTGGGCAATTTGACCTCCATGCTGGCAAAATGCGCGTCCGCACCGGGCGGTGGGTCCACGAAGCGCAACTCGCACGGCTGCACGTTCTGTCGAAAGGTCACGCGGCCCTGATAAGCCGTGCCGGGCTTGGTGCCTTTGACGACCTGCTCCGCGTAGCGTCCTTTGATGGCTTCGATCTCTTTTCTGGCTTGCGCGATGGCGTCGCGCTCGGACTTGAGGAAACCTTCGGCTTCCACGCTGCCCTTGACCATCGTGCTGCCCGGATAGTCCGAGCGCGGCTTCCCATCGACGGACAGGTTCATGTCCACGACGGAGAACTGCCAATGATCCACCTGCCACTCGGCGGCCATTTTGCCGTATACAGGTGGCAGCGGTTGGCCCTTTGCGTGTCGAACGACGAGCAACTGCGGCGCAGACGACGCGGGAACTTTGATTTCTAAATCGCCGCAGGCACGAACATAGGGTGATTTGACGTAGAGCTTGCGCCAAGCAACCAGAGAGTTGAGTTCATTGACCAGACCATCAATGGCCTGAGCGTCCTCGTGCGAAGGAAGGACGAAGAGGTCTTCGGTCGGAACGAGGGTGATCTTGACCTTGCACAGCCATACGTGATCGGAAGGCGAGGTGTTGGGCATCGGCACCGAAGGGTCCATCTTCACTTCTGCGAGGCGGACCCAAGAGGACATCGTTCCTTTGAAGAAGGTGGTGAAATCTTCCTGGGTTGGCTGACGAGGCGCGCTGCTCTCCGCTTTGGCAGCATTATCACCGGAGGAATGAGAATGCCCGGCATCGGGGGACGCCGCTGGCTTGCAGCCAACGGGGACGACGAGTAAGGCAGAAGCGAGAACCGGACAGGAAATCCGACGAAGGGCAGAGATCATAAGCCGCATTTCCCAAGAGATTATGGGGCCGAGGCGATGGTGTCAACGCCACATATATGGTGGCAGGTTGGGATGCGGTTCGTGTGCGCTTGGTATTTCCATGCGCGGCAGTGTCGCCACTCTTCATTCTCCTGATTACTCGCTTGTCCGGGCCGAGTTGATTGCCATGCGCGTCAGCGCAGGGCTAACGCAACGCGGCTTGGCCACAAAACTCCGTTTGCCGCACCAGTGGGTGGGAAGGAGCGAGTTGGGCGAACGGCGTCTGGACATGCTCGAAACGATGGCTTGGTGCCATGCCTGCGGAGAGGATGCCGCCGCGTTCGTGGCCCGGCTCCAAAAGCAGTTCGGGGTTCCCTACATCTTCTCGCAGCCTGCTCCAAAATAGGAAAACACCCGGATCATCATCCGATTCCAAACCGCACAAATTTATAGGTGTCCGCTGTTTCCTGCGTGCTTTTTGTTAAATAGGACCAATCGCAAGCCGTGAGCCTTTAGAAATCAGCAACTCGAACAGGTCCGATCCGCACGGATAAAGCTCAAGGAAACGGTCGATTCAGAGTCCAGGCAGAGGACGATTCCGAGACCAACTTGGTCCGGGCGTGACACGCACACCATCGAGTTCGTATTGACTGCTCCGGCTGCCGTCGGCCAACTCCGGCATCCGCTCTGCCAAAGCCAAATAATTCTTTGCCTGGAGCAATCGCCAAATCTCCGGGAAGACCTGCACGGATACGTCTGCCTTGGGCAAATCAATCGGCTCGCCTTCCGCCCATCGTTTCGCGGCGTCGGGATACACTTCGGCCAACTCGATGATCGGACGGTAGTAATCCCGTAGGAACTCATCGTATCCCAGGCGGATGGGGCCGTTCTGGGTCGCCAACAGGTTTTCTCCGACCTCCTTCGGATCAGGGTCTTCCCACCTGATCCGCAGCGCACCCGCGTCGGTGAAGTAGGAAGCCAGCGCAATGCCGGACAGCACCCTGTGCGTGCCGACGTGTGTCGCACGTCCAGCCTGCGTCTTGGCATCGGCTAAATCGGTCCCCGAAGGCGTGCTGGTACGGCCCTTCGACTCGAACACCAGCCACCGGCCTGAAAGATCACGGCCAAAAAGGTCTGGCCGGGAACGGCCTGGATTTACCACCCCATAACGATTGCGGTAAATGTCGAGGTGCATCAGAGCAGGCACATCCAGCCATCGCCGGGCGAGAGTCAGGCAAAACGTCAGCCCGGTGAAGTAACTCAGCGCGCCTTTTTCGGACGGGTCCAACGCTCGGAAAGCAGGCGTACAAGCAAACTCCGAGTGGACGCCAAGCGGTCGTTCTTGGAGCGTGGTTGCAATCAGTGCGAGCCGGAAGACGAACTCGTAATCCGAACTTGGTCCATGCCGGAACACGTCCGTCCAGTTCGCGCGTCCAACCATTACCGCCGCCGAAAGCAACGCTCCCCAGGACAGATCGAACGTCGGCAGCAAAAGCGGCGGGGGATGCGGGAACTTGGCGGGGGCGAAGTTTTTGCTTTTTAGGTGAAGGCGGGGCACCCGCCCACGATGGGGCAACCACACGGCAAAATGCAAGTAATGAAACCATTTCCAATGGCCGCTAAGTTCGCGTAAGAAGTGCTCACTGGCCAATGGTCGAATACATCAAAAAAATCGCGGATCAGATTACGGGCGACTGCCCTCGGCAGGCCGGAACAACTATTTTCGATCTGATCGGGTCGCTGGCGCAAGAACTCGCTCGACTCGATCCGAGGGATTTTCTGCCCGCCGCCCGCGAGCAGTTCGCCGTGCTGCGTGTGCAGGCGACTCGCTGGGCCAACGTCAGGGGATTGGATGACAGGGAAACGCGCACGGTCGTCGCCTTGGCGAAAGCGGCTTCAAGTTGTCTCGCTCTCTACGGTGGGGAGGGCAGCAGGGCTATCCGCCGCTCGTTCACCTTCGTCAACAACCCGGACCTGCGGACCATAGTGGAACGCGACTACCGCGAGCTTTCGCTCATTCTCCTGCCGGGCGGAGCCTGGAAAAGCGTAGTGGTCATGTCGGGCAGCATCCTGGAAGCCATCCTCTACGATCAACTCACCAAGGATTTGCAAACGCAATCCCAGGCGATGGCATCATCCGAGGCACCAAACAAAGACATCACCAAGGGTGGGTGGGGACTACATGAACTGATCCGGGTCACGCTCGATTTGAAGATGCTACCTGCGGACCGCGTGAACTCTATCGACCAAATCTTGAGGGACTACCGTAATTTTGTTCATCCAAAAAAGGAAATTCGCAGCGCGCATCCCTGCACGGAAGCCGAGGCATTGCTCTCCAAAGGAGCCTTGGATTCGGTCTGCAACCATTTAGCTGGTTGAATAGGAATTGCCAGCGTCACCGAAACGTCCGTTCCAATCAGTTCAACTGACGCCGCAAGATTTGGAACAAAGGTGACGCCAAGCGGTTGTTCTTCCGAACTCGGATGACTCGGCCTTAGAGCGCTCGTACAACCCGTGCCGACTTATTTCCCGCGACCCTTCCTCCGACGTTGCGGCAACGTCGGTCCGCCCTGGCTCTCTCCCTGCGGGGCCGGGCGACCGGAAGGGGGGCGTCCGCCCTTTTCGCGGGAATAAGTCTTGGCTCTCCTCTGCTTTCGAGAGGCGACGAGTCCTCTCAGTGAAAACTCGGACGAGAAGAAACATCAGACGGAAATCGTCGCTGTGACGATGGGCATATCTCGACCATCAAGATTCCTCTTTGTCATCACTCTTATCAGCGTTCATCGACTGCATTTCGGCGTCGGTCATGTCCTGCGTCCAGTTGTACGACTCTCCCGGCCCCAACCTGCGGCTGGACATTTCGTCCATAATTCTCAGCAGGTCTGCTCGGTCGAAAGCTGCCAACGGGATGTTGCCATCGGACCCCGCCTTTTTGGCTTGGTAACAGGCCGCGTCCTCATCCTCGGCGACGGTGAACACCAGTTCGTAGCCGCCGATGGATTGCTCCCGGCTATTGTAAAACGCCATGTCGGCGCAAATCACGAGAAACGGCTTCTCCACCACGGTAGCCGCCACGGTTCCCGCATTATTCGTTTCGTTTGTTTCCATAGATGTGGACTTCGCTTGAAGTTCTTCGGACTCGACGAATTCTTGATTTGGATGGAGTGAACGGAGCGGGGAAAACCTTCAGTTACCTTCCGCCTTCCAGCGTTTGTCGGCGCGCTTGCGGGCGAGCAGGATGGTTTCGTCGGTCAGTTCCGCATCGGCGGTGAGGTTGGCTTCTTCCAGTACCAGATCGCGCCACCGCTGGGTGGCACTGGCCCAGCCTCGAATACGTTTTTCAAGGAGGGCTTGCACCATCTGATCGCCGAGCGACAAGTTGCGTCGGAACGCTTGGCGGGCGAGATCAATCATCGGGATGGGATCGACGGGTTTGCGCTTCTGATCGAACTGCTGCAAACAGCCCTCCACGAAGCGGTTAACCAGTTCGTTGGGCGACATTTTCAGCACCGCCGCGATGTCCAATACGCGAGCGGTCATCCGGTCGTGGATCATAACGGTGACGCGCTTTTTCTCTGAAGTCATGACTGGAGATTAATCTCCAGTCCGTCTCGGTGTCAAGGAAGCCCGCTTTCAAACTCGTTTACAGACCATCTTTAATAGACGGATGATTTGGCACCTTTTCTGCTGCCAGACTGTCTGTACGGAGCTGAAACTGATGGAGAGCCGGTCTCCGCTACGCCTGCCTTAATGAACGACGAGCATGTAGTGTTTTTGAATCTGAGGAGGCTGCCGGCTGCGATTGACGCCGAGCAGACCGCCATCCTGCTCGGCATCAGCAAAGCGAACGTCACGATCCTGATTGGCAAAAATTTCCTTATACCGCTCGGGAAAAAACTTGCGACGAACGCGCCGAAGTGGTTCTCGTCTAACGCCATCGAAACATTGGCACGCAATCCTGAAGAGGTGAGCCGGATGCACCATCTCATCAGTTCTCACTGGCGTGCCCGCAACGGCACTCCGTCACGTAATAACACCGGAGCAGCAAAACCGGTCAGGAACTAGGGAGCCCGCACGCCTTCATTTGACGATGGCAGAAACGAGCGGGCAGATAAGCAGCCACATGGCTTCCACACGCAACAGGCTGCCCCTACGTTGCTTCAACCCGCTCTGCCTTTTTGCTCGGCGCGCGCATCGGTCACATCGGGGAACGGGATGACCTTGCCGTCTTTGTACCCTTCCAACGAGGGAACTGTCACCGCAGCACGCTTGTGGTACCCGGCATGAACCGCCGCGCTGGCGTGGCCCAGAGCCATCTGAGCAAACCTTTGAGGATAACCTGCCTCCGCTGCGCGCTCTGCCCAACTGTAGCGGTAAGAATGGAGTGACGCTCCTTTGATTCCCAGCAGACGGCAGCGGCGACAGAACTCGGCAGCCCGGTCCTTGCTTTTCTGCTGGGCAATTTTCGGAAATAAAAATCCTGATTTGGGCAACGATTCCAGCAACTGCCGCATGGCCGGACCTACGCGCAGGCGCGAGGGAGGCGCGTCCTCTTGCAATTTGCCGCGCTGATACGCTAGAACCTCGGCTTCGATGTTCTCACGGCGCAGGCGCGCAATGTCGCCTTGCGAGCCACCACACATCCATAGCATCTGATAATAGGCTTGCCGCTCCGGGTTTTCCTTCTCTGCATTGAGGATGCGCTGATGCTCCTCGGTGGTGACGGCGCGCTTGGGGCGCTTTTTGATCTTCGGCCACGCGGCTTTTGCCATGATGATCCACGGCATCCAGTTCAAGTCTTCGGCGTGATGCACGAGCCGACGCAAATAGTGGTTGACCGACGCTTTACCCGTGGCGAGTACGCGCAGCAGGTTCACGGCTTTGGTTTTGATGAGCGGCAAATGGCGGATCGGATCGAAGTCCCGGCCCGCGAAAGCGCGGCGGCAGCGTTCGCGCGAGGTGTCCCGACCTCGCTCGGAATAGATGGTCATGACCTCGGCCCAAGTACGCTGGGTGATCGCGGAGTCGTGGGCATTGAGATAAATCCGCGCGAGGTCAAGATTGAGTTGCGGTTGAGCGAGCGACTCGTTGGCCGCGCGCAGCTTTTCCTGCGCGGCGTGCTTATCCTTGCAACGCAGGCTGACCTGAACACCGGTGGTGGTATCCTGCTGGTAGTACATGCCGCTGGCGCGGCGGAAGAGGCGGTAACGGGCTTCGGGCACAGTGGTTCTCCTTCGTGGTTTGGTGGCCGACGAAGAGAATATGAAAAGGACCGCTGAGGCCGTTAGCGAGTAGTGGCCGACTGGTGCCGCAGTTGTGGCAGCCTAGTGGCCCGCTAAGGGAAGCCTGCGCGAATCGCTGGAAGTTTCGCTGGAAGTAGGGCCTTTTTTGGCCACAAAACTTCCACAAATACTTCGTTTTCAGCGTGTTGTGCATTGGCTCCAGCGGTAGGATTCGAACCTACGACCAGTCGATTAACAGTCGACCGCTCTACCACTGAGCTACGCTGGATTTT
>CAXTOP010000036.1:0-53661 GCA_964245965.1 uncultured Chthoniobacterales bacterium | reverse complement strand
CCGAGAGTATTTTCGCTCTCACGGCGTGTCACCCGAGTTCTTCAACAGGCTGCTAGCCCAAGTAGATCCTAACAGGAGAAGCGGGAAAAGGAGCAACTTCCACCGGGGAGAAGTCCTAGGTTGCCGTGGGTCTTAACATTCCCTCACCAAGGCGATTTGGAAAGCTCCTGGGACACAGCAGTGGAAGGTCCGTTCAAAGAAATTCGTAAAATGTTTTTGACACTCCCTCTACAATTCGACTAAACACGGCACTGTTGTCGCCTCCTTAACTAAGGCGACAACGGTTTCGAACCGGAAAGCGAGGGCCGCTGAAGTTTTGGGTGACCTGGGGAAGTACGGTGAAACACGCAGTCTTAACCAAAACAGAATACTGACCAATAATGACAAGATCCTTGTTCAAGAGATTGCCTGCTCGTCGATGGGCCACCATCGCACTGGGCCTGAGCACCTCGCTTGCTGCGCTGGGAGCGGCTAGCGCGCAGAATCCGGCGGCAGCGACCGCTGAGTCGGACACACCCGATCGCGTGATCGTGACCGGCTCGAACATTCCTTCGGCGGCGGAAGTCGGTGCCGCACCCGTTACCACCCTCGACGCGGCGGCCATCGGCCGGACCGGTGTGGACGATCCGCAGACCGCATTGCTCAAGTCGGAACCTTCGTTCTCCGGCGGCGGCAACTTCGGGCAAAATAACGCCAGCGTGTCTTCGGGTACCACCCAAGGTGGTTCTGCCCTCTCGCTGCGCGGCTTGCAGACCCTCGTGTTGCTTAACGGACGCCGCGTGGCTGACGCCGCGGCGGTCGCGAGCGGTGGCGCGCAGTTCCAGGATGTCAACCTCTTCCCCTCGGCGCTCATCAAGCGCATCGAGGTCCTCAAGGACGGCGCTTCGGCCATCTACGGTTCGGATGCGGTCGGCGGCGTGGTCAACGTCATCCTGCAGGACGACTTCAAGGGTGCGGCCTTCAGCGGCCGTTACGGCTTTACCGAAAAGAGCGACATCACCGATCAGCGCTTCAGCGGCGTGGTTGGGTTCGGCGACGAACACACCCGCATCGTCGTGGCTGCGCAGTACCGCGAACAGGATCCCATCTTCACCCGCGACCGCGCCAACGGTGGTGCCTTCGCTACCCCGTTCAATTCCTCTGTCGCCGGCTTTACGGGTACGTCCTCCAACTTCGGTGGTCTGGTCACGATCGCTGGCAGTGGTCGGGCCTTGAACTTCGGATTGACCCCTCCGGTCGTTCCAGGACAGGTGGCGACGAACATCGGCAGCCTCAACCAGGTTGTGGCACCCGCCTCGATTGCCCCAGTCTTTAACGCGGCGGGCCAACAGGTCTTCTCCTATGGGCAGATTCCCGCTGGCACGTACGGCTCTCGCAGTGCCTTGAATCTCAGCCAATACACGAGCCTGAGCAACGATCAGTCCTCGGTCTCGGCCTACGGCAGCGTGGAGCGCGACATCTTCGACAAGCACCTCATTGCTTTCGGTGATTTCTTGTACACCAAGAACTACGCGCAGAGCTACCTCGCTCCGCAGCCCGTCACGACGGCAAGTTCACCGTTGGTGACGCAGAACATGATCATCCCGCTTGGTGCGCCCTTCAATCCGTTTAATTCCGAGATCGGTCAGACCCAAGGTGCGCTGGGGACTACCACCGCTACTATCAATGGCGCTGCCGCGACAGCTGGCGGTATCACGGTGACTAACCGTTACCAGGCCGCGCCCCGCGTGTTTCGTGATGACACCAACTTCTACCGCTTCGTCGGTGGCTTGAAGGGTGAGATCGTCAAGGATCTGAACTACGAGGTGGCCTTCAATCACAGCGAAGATCAGATCGACTTCAAGAACTTCAACCTGATCCGCTCGGACCTGGTCGATCAGGCGCTGGCTGGTGGATACAACGCGGACGGCACGGCTGCCCCCGCGACGTTCACGACTATTGCCAACCCGGTGACCGGCCTGCCGGTTCAGACCGTAGCCACCTCGGCCGGGCCTTACTCTCGGGTCAACGGCGTGCTGCTCCCGGCACTCGACGCCTTTGCGTTGAATAATCCGCTGAACACCGAGCGCGCCATCCTCGGCACGCAAATCCAGGACCAGCAGAGCAAATTGACGGTCATCGACGGTACTCTCAACGGTTTTCCTGTGAAGTTACCCGCTGGCCCCTTGGGCTTCGCGCTTGGTGGTGAGTATCGCCGTGAAGAGTTGCGCCTGAACACCAGCGTGCAGAACTTCGTGGCTTCCGTGCCCACGGCGGACGTCCAGATCGGCCGCGGGGTCGAGGCTGGTTACATCGAGTTGTCTGTGCCGGTCATCTCGCCGGAGATGAAAATCCCGGGTATCTACTCCCTGGATCTCGATGGCGCAGGCCGTGTGGAAAAGTACGACGACACCAACAGCAACTTCGTGCCCAAGGCGAGCTTCGTCCTGCGTCCGATCGTTGACATCGCGGTCCGTGGTACGTACTCGAAGAGCTTCAACGAGCCGAACCTGATCCAGACCAATGGTCCGACCCAAACCGGCTTCACCTCGCTGGTGAACCTGGGTGGCGGCTTTAGTGAGCAGGCGAATTCTGTCAGCACCTCGAACCCGAACCTCGGTCCCGTCCGTACAGATACGTACGACCTTGGCCTCGTTTTATCCCCGCACCAGGTGCCGGGCCTGACGTTGAGTACCGACTTCTTCCACATCGAGCAGAAAGGCATCGTGACCGCTGGTCCCAGTGCCACAACAATCCTGCTTCAGGAGGCTACTCTGGGTTCGGCCTCGCCGAACGGCAACCTCGTTCACTTCGCGAGTGCCAATGGGCCGACAACGGGCATTGCTCCCGGTGCGATCGTAGGTAACGCGTCGAATTACTACGTGGTGACTTCGCTAGCCAACAACTCACGCATCCGCGAGAGTGGACTCGATTTCACGGCCAACTATGACCATGACTTCGGTCCGAAGTTTGGTGGCTTGACCCTCGGCCTCAACGGCACGTACTACCTCCAATACAAGACCAATGACGGACAGGGTCAGCCCCTGTACGACGAGATTGGCCTGTACCTTGGCGCGATCGGCAGTACCTACGTGCCACAGTACAAGCTCGTACCCTACGTGGAGTACCGCTACGGTGGAGCCTCGGTCACGGCACTGATGAACTACACCCCGTCGCTGCGTGACGCGGCCGCTTCCTTGAACAGCGGTTTATCCCGCAACGGTGACTACACCCAAGATGGTGGTCCCAATCTGCCCAAGATCCGTGATTACTACACAGTCGATCTCACCTTCAACTATGAGTTCGGTCTGAACAAGACCTCTCCGAAAGCCCCTGTGCCTTCTCCCAAAGACGGCAAGGACGGCAAGGGTGGCGGCAAGACGATGGTGGCCAACCAGGAGATGGCCCACTCCGGGTTTAATTACTTGGGTTTGCTGGACGGCCTGAAGGTGACGTTCGGTATCAACAACGTGACCAACGCACGCCCTCCGTTCATCGCGGGTTCGCCCGATTCGTCGAACACGGACGTGAGTATCTACGACCCGTACCAGCGTCTGTACTACTTCGTGCTTTCCAAGAAGTTCTGAGAACGGCTTGTTGATTATTGAGTAGAAGTGGAAAGGCCGGGCGAAAGCCCGGCCTTTCTTTTTGTCTTTCTCGTGGAGGACTCGGGTGAGCCGGCGTGAAGTGCTCCAGATGGGCGGATGGCATTTGTTCAGGGAAGCGCGAGACCAACGCACATTTCCCTGTTCATTTGCGTTCAATACTGGTACGAACAAGTTTATGAAATTTACCTCTTGTTCCCTCGTGCTGTTTGGATGCTGCGCCGCGGCGGTCTCAACGCCATCGAACGGCTTCGCCGATCCCGTGACACGGCCAGCCAAAGACCGGCAAACCGTTGTGGTGTCGGCCAAGGCAGAGAACGCCAAGCACCCGAACCGCACCGTTTACATCGTTTCCAATCAATCGATCACCGGCTCGCACATTCCGAGTGTGACCCGGGTGTACCAGGGCATCTCGACGACTCAAGCGAATCGGGCAATCACTTACAATGATCTCGGGATCACGGGCACGGATAATGTGGCCGGTGCTCTGCTTAAACTTGATCCGAGTTTCACGCTCGGCGGCGCCCGGCGTTGACGATCCATCTTGGATCAGTGGGTTTCTTGACTTGCTTGTTCCCGGTCTCGTCTGGGGACGGGTCCTCCGTGGTGACTGCTCTTATTGCCAACGGCGGATGTACAGCCGTCATTCTGCGGAAGCACTGGATTTCTCCGCCACGGGCCTGAACGTGTGGGCGCCCGGTGTTTGACCATCGGAGTGCTCGGAGGTAAATCTAGGTACGGTTGCTGATCGAATCGCTTCTATGTCCCTGCCTACTACTCACCAGCATATGACGGCGCGGGAGTTTGCCGCGCTGCCGGAAGGGCCACCATATTTCCAGTTGGTGGAAGGGGAACTTTTCTTTATGGCTTCGCCCAACCGCCAGCACCAAAAGATTGTTCTCAGGGTGGCTTTCGCCATGGAGGCTTACCTACGGACCTATCCAAGGGGTGAGGTATATCTATCACCCTCCGACGTGGAACTCGACGTCGACAATGTTTTCGAGCCGGACATCTACTACGTCAGCCGTGAGCGTGCGGGCATCCTCACCAAACAGGGTGCCACCGGAGCGCCTGACCTGGTGGTCGAGATCCTCTCGCCTTCCACGGCGCAACTGGACCTGGAGAAGAAGCGTACGGTGTACCTCCGTGCGGGAGTGCGTGAACTGTGGTTTATCTGGCCGACGCGGTCAGAAGTCACAGTTCACCGGGCGGACGGACAAGGCGGCGTGGAAGCAGAACGTATTTTGGGGGATCGTGAAACATTGACCACTCCACTGTTGCAGGGCTTGGAGATCGTGGTGGCGGAGTTGTTTGCTTGAGACGCCCGGGCTGGCCCGCGCTACGTGCAGAGGGGCTTCAAGAGCGGCCAGATCAGATCGGCGATGATGCGGTGTCCCTCCGCCGTTGGATGGATCTGGTCGCGCTGGTTGTAGCGCGGAATGCCGCCGACGCCATCCAGCAGGAAGGGGAGCAGGGTCGCGTTGTTCGCTTTGGCTACCGCGGGAAAGACATTCTGGAAACGGGTCACGAAGTCCGCGCCGAAGTTGGGCGGCATGCGCATCCCGGCGACCAGCACGCGCACCTGCGGATTCTTCGCGCGTGCCTTGTCGATGATCACTTGCAGGTTGCGCTGCATTTCCTCCGGAGGGATGCCACGCAGGCCGTCGTTGCCGCCGAGCTCAAGCACGAGAACATCCACCGGGCGGCGCAGCGCCCAATCGATCCGGCGCAGGCCGCCGGCGCTCGTGTCGCCGCTGACACCGCCGTTAATCACATTGTAGGGAAGGTGTTCCTCGTTGAGCTTTTGTTGGACGAGGGCCGGAAACGCTTCTTGAGAAGCATTGGCGAGGCCGTAGCCGGCCGTGAGGCTGTCGCCGAAGAAGAGGATGGTGCGGGTGGAGGACCCGGGCGAGGTGGCGGTCCCTTGAGCAGGGGCAGGCGAGGAAAAGAGAGTGACGCCCAAGAGCAGCGGCAGGATGATAAGCAGGTACGCCGGGGGAGGCAGTACGTGGAAGAACCGAATGAACATCGTTCAATATCGGCCACAACCGGGGTCTCGTAAACCGCGGGCAGTATCGCAGCGGCGAAAGTTTTTGGCGGCGAACAGGGGTTTGGCCGCGTAGAAGAAGCGGTTACATTGAGTCGGCACGCACGTGCCGCTTCAACTCCAATCGCTCATGGAACAACCGTCTGTCCTGGAAGTATCTCAACTCACCAAAATTTACCGCAGCGGCGAGGGCCAGTTGACGGTCCTCAAAGAGGTCAGCTTTTCGCTGGCGGCCGGCGCGACGTGCGCCATCGTCGGCCCGTCGGGTAGCGGCAAGACCACTCTGCTGGGGCTGTGCGCCGGATTAGACCGGGCAACGAGTGGTTCCGTGCGGCTGGCGGGCATCGCGCTGGATGCCCTGGACGAGGACGCCCGCGCCCGGGTGCGCAACGAGCACACCGGATTCGTGTTCCAGAACTTCCAGCTCGTGCCGACGCTGACCGCCGTGGAAAACGTGATGGTGCCGGCGGAACTGCGCGGCCGCAAGGCACAAGCGTCGGCAGGCTCTCCGGGCGGCACGGTGGAGGACCACGCGCTGGCTCTGCTGCGGGAGGTCGGACTGGAACGCCGGGCCGAGCATTATCCCTCGCAGCTCTCGGGCGGCGAGCAGCAACGGGTGGCCCTGGCGCGGGCGTTCATCAACCGTCCGCGGTTGCTCTTCGCGGATGAACCCACGGGCAACCTCGACGCCGAGACGAGCGGCCGGGTGGTCGAACTGCTGCTGGGCCTCAACGCGCAGGCGGGCACGGCGCTGGTTTTGGTCACGCACAACCTGGAGCTGGCGGCGAAGACCGGCCGGATCATCCGTTTGCGCGACGGCGCGATGGTGGATTGACGTAGGTGGCGAACAGATTTTTACGACTATACCGACTCGCTAACCTGCTACAGCGTTCCTTCGCCCGCTCCCCGCTCTGTCATCCTGAGAGCGCGTATAGATAATGCCTTCGCGGCTCCTTGTTTGTCATCCTGAGCGCAGTGAGTATGCGAGCGGGAGTCGAAGGACCTGGCAAACGGGTACTCACCTGCTTTACCATCACAAACGCACCTGGAAGGTTCGTTCCGCAGGCTGCAAGCGGTAAATACGTTGGTACCCCACGCGCAAGGTCCTTCGACTCTCGCTCGCGGACTCGCTGCCGCTCAGGATGACAGAAAGGGGAAGCAGAAGCGGAACAAAGCTGGTGCAATCTAGAGAATTGGTATCGTGTCCTGGTTCCGGAACAGGTTCGTCCCGGGATCGAGATGAGTCACAGAACCAAGCACGCATCGGCGCGCCACAAACCACTGCCCGCAAAGCGGATAAACATTCTTCGTTGACGGCATGATCTTTGCGCTAATGTACCGGGCAACTTCCACTCTGTGAACTCCATGCCTCTGTTTCGTCCTCTTCTCCGCCGCGCCGCTTCTTTGTGCGTCGTTCTTCCCGGCTTGTTCCTCGCTGCCAGCCCGGCGTTTGCGCAAGCCCACTCTCCGGCGGCTCTTGAGAGCACCAGCCCCTTGTGGATGCGCTATCCGGCCGTGTCACCCGATGGCAAGACCATCGCGTTCGCTTACCGCGGCCACCTCTTCACCGTGCCCAGCACGGGCGGCGCGGCCGTTCCGCTGACGACCGGTTCGGCCCATGACTTCCAGCCCGTGTGGTCGCCGGACGGCAAGACCATCGCCTACGCCTCGGACGCCTACGGGAACTTCGACGTGTATGCCATCCCGGCCACCGGCGGCGCGGCCAAGCGTCTGACGACCTATTCCACCGACGAAGCGCCCACGGGCTTCACGCCCGACGGCAAAAGCGTCCTCTTCGCCGCCCACCGGCAGGACTCGAAAGACAACGCGCAGTTCCCCAGTTCGCGCGTGATGCCCGAACTCTACCGCGTCTCCGTTGAACCCGGCTTCGCGCCCGAGCGCATCCTGACCACCCCCGCGCTGTCGGCCCACTACAACCGCGCCGGGGACAAGCTCATCTATGAGGACCTGAAGGGTTACGAGAACCTCTGGCGCAAGCACGAGAAGACCAGCGTCACCCATGATGTGTGGCTCTACGACGTCAGGAGCGGCACGCACACGCAGCTCACCACCTTCGTGGGCGAGGACCGTAATCCCGTGTGGTCGCCCGACGAGCAGAGTGTCTTCTACCTGAGCGAGCAGGGCGGCAGCTTCAACGTCTGGAAACTCGACGTGGCGCACCCGCAAAACCCGGTGCAGATCACGCACTTCGACAAGAATCCGGTGCGCTTCCTTTCCATCTCCGACGCCGGCGACCTGTGCTTCGGGTACGACGGCGAACTCTACACCCTGCCCAACGGCGCCACGGCACCCAAAAAAGTCGCGGTGCAGGTGGCTTCCGGCGACGCCGAGCGCAAGACGGAAGTCGTCGATATGAGCGACGGCGCCACCGAAATGGCGCTCAGCCCCGACGGCAAGGAGATCGCCTTCGCGGCGCACGGCGAGGTGTTCGTCGCCTCCACCGAGCACGGCGACACCAAGCGCATCCCCGCCGTCACCACCCAGGAGCGCAGCGTGTCCTTCAGCCCGGACGGACGCCGCCTGGTCTTCGCGGGGGAAACCGCCAAAAGCTGGAACCTCTACGAGGCCGCCATCCACCAACCCAAGGAAGACGAGCCGTACTTCTTCAACTCCACCGTGGTGGACGTGAAGCCCATCCTCGACAACGGTCAGGAGAACTTCCAGCCCCTGTACTCGCCCGACGGCAAGGAGGTCGCCTACCTGGAGAACCGCACCACGCTCAAGGTGCTCAACCTGGGCAACCAGCAGTCGCGCCTGATCCTTTCCGGCGACAAGAATTATTCCTACAACGACGGCGACCAGTGGTTCGACTGGAGCCCGGATGGCAAGTGGCTGGCTGTGCAGTTCATCGAGCCCTACCGCTGGTCGCCCGAGGGCGGCATCGTGGACTCCGAAGGGAAGCAGCATCTCACCAACTTCACCCACAGCGGCTACGGGACCGTCAACCCTTCCTTCACCAAGGACGGCAAAGCGATCCTGTGGTTCACCGACCGCGAGGGCCTGCACGGCAACGGCGGCGGCGGGAGCAACCAGGCCGACGTGTACGCGATGTTCCTCAACCAGAAAGCCTACGACCGCTTCAAGCTGAGCAAGGCGGAGTTCGAGATCGTCAAGAAACAGGAAGACGACGCCAAGAAGGACAAGGACAAAAAGGACGAAGCCGCCAACAAGGACAAGCCCAAGGACGACGACGCCGCCAAGAAAAAGGAGGAAGAGGACAAGAAGAAGGAGCCGGTGGACATCGAGTTCAAGAACTACGAGGACCGCACCGAGCGCCTGACCATCAATTCCACCAACCTCCAGGACGCCGCGCTCACACCGGACGGCGAGCAGCTCATCTACATCAGCAAGGACGAGGAAACCTACACCGTCTGGCAGAACAAGCTGCGCGAGAAGGAAACCAAGCAACTGGCGACCCTGCCCCAGGGCCACAACCTGCGGGCGCGCGGCGAGGACGACACCACCCGGGTCATCATCGACAAGGAAGGCAAGAACGTGTTCGTGCTGGCGGCGGGCCACATCGTCAAGATCAGCCTGGAGAGCGGCAAGCAGGAGCCGGTGAAGTTCGCGGCCGAGATGTACCTCAACCACGCGGCCGAACGCGCCTACATGTTCGAGCACGCCTGGCGGCAGGCGAAGGAAAAGTTCTACGTGGCCGACATGAACGGCGTGGACTGGGACGCCTACAAGGCGGTGTACGCGAAGTTCTTGCCGTACATCAACAACAACTACGATTTCGCCGAGTGCCTGAGCGAGCTGCTGGGTGAACTCAACGCGTCGCACACCGGCTCGGGTTACATTTGGCACCCCGGCGACGGCGACGCGACGGCGGCCCTGGGCGTGTTCTACGACCAGGCGTACAAGGGACCCGGCCTGAAGGTGGACGAGATCATCGAAAAAGGCCCGCTGGTCGTGGCCAAGAGCAAGATCACGCCCGGCATGATCATCGAGAAGATCGACGGCGAAGCCATCGCGCCCGGGGCCGACTGGTGTCCGCTGCTCAACCGCAAGGCGGGCAAGCCGACGCTGCTGAGCGTGTTCGATCCCGCCAAGAACGCGCGCTTCGACGAAACGATCAAACCCATCAAGCTGAGCGAGGAGGAAGAACTGCTCTACCAGCGTTGGGTCAAATCACGACGCGAACTCACCGACAAGCTCTCCGGCGGCAAGTTGGGCTATGTCCATGTCCGCGGCATGAACGACGCGAGCTACCGCAAGACGTTCTCCGAGGTGCTCGGCCGCGAGGGCGGCAAGCAGGCGCTCATCGTGGACACCCGTTTCAACGGCGGCGGCAACCTGCACGACGAACTGGCCACGCTGCTCAGTGGACACACGTACCTGACGTTTTTCCCGCGCGGACACTCGCTTGGGAGCGAGCCGAACAACAAGTGGGATAAACCCTCTTGTGTATTGATCGGAGAGAGCAACTATTCCGACGCGCACCTGTTCCCGTGGACCTACCGTGCCTTGGGCATCGGCAAGCTCATCGGCATGCCCGTACCCGGGACGGGGACCGCCGTGTGGTGGGAGACCCAGATTGATCCCACGCTGTTCTTCGGCATCCCGGAAGTGGGTTTCATCGACAAGAATGGCGGCTACATGGAGCGGGCCGACATCACGCCGGACATCCAGGTGGCCAACGATTACCAGTCCGTCGCCGCGGGGGAAGACAAACAGCTCGAGAAAGCGGTGGAAACGATGCTCCAGCCGTAGGGCTGGTTAGAACTAGAGCATGGACCGTTTGGGTGAGCGGCAGTCTGCCTCCGGTTGTAGGGCGGGCGCTCCGCCTGCCGATGGGCCACTCCCGGCAGGCGGAGCGCCCGCCCTACAAAGTGAGAGTGCCCGATGAGCCCAGCGCACGCAAGACGTTGGTGAGGGCGTAGTTGGCCCGGGCGCACAGGAGGCCACCGGGCAGTGCTTGCGCACGCCGCCAGCCTGGGTGAGAGAAAAGCGAGGCGAAAACTGCGCCAACAGCCTGCACCTCGGCGGGTAGGGTGAACATGGCAAGAAGTCACTTTGGATGGTGTACTCCTTCACTGTTCGCCTACCCACTCCTATCTCCAAATTGGATAAAGTCGAGATCAGGATGACTGAAAGGGGAAGCGGAGAGCTTTTATCTATACGGGCCCTCTCAGGATGACAGACAAGGCAGAGGCGAAGTCAATCCTGAGAGTTAACGTCATTGGCCGGCACCGGAGCCCGCAGCTCCGGGCGGAGCAGCAATCCCCACGTCCGGCTGTAAGGGTGGACCTGCTTCACCGGCTGACCATCCCTGGACAACGGCCGGTCCTCACCGGCCCACTGGAAAATGGACCCTTCCAGATTGTACACGTCGGTGAACCCGGCCTGCCGCAGCCGCTCGGCGAACTGCGCCGAACGATACCCCACCGAGCAGTACGCCACGATGGGCTGATCCTTCGGCAAATCGGCGAGCCTGGCGGGGTCGGCAGCCGGATCGACCCGGCGCGCGCCGGCCAGATGGCTGAACGCAAATTCCGCCGGCTCCCGCACGTCCAGCAGGAGCGGACGGGGACGGTTTCGGTCGGCGATCCAGGCGGCCAGTTCGCCGGTCTGGAGGCGGGGCACCATGGGAAACTTGTGCCGGACTTCCGCCTTCACCGTCTGCCACCCGAGCCAGCGCCAGGAGCACAACACTCCCACCGCCAGCACCAGCGCGAACGGCAGAACCCACTTCTTCATGCCCGCGCGGAAACCAGGCGATGCCAGGCGTTGTTGCCGTAGCCCTTGAAGTTCCACACGTCCTCGGGCCGGGACGGCTGCACGTTGGCAGCCGTGTCCCAGGCACGCGCGATGATCTGCACGGGAACGTTTTCGGCGGCCCGGAGTTCCGCGCGCCAGAAGCGCCAGCTCCAGCGGCCACCTTCCTCGTCGCCGCTTTGTCCATCGGTGGGTAAAGGGAGCAATTCCGCGCGCGTCCAGCACTCGCCCTCGTCTTCGGAAATTTCCACCCGGTGGATCTCGTTGCCGCCGCCCACGTAGGCCCAGCCTTCCACCACCATCGGGTCATCGCCGCCGGGCTGGCCGCGGTGGAGGCGGCAGATGTAGGAATTGACCGGCGACGCGCCCAACGGCAGAGCGTTCGCGGCGTCGTGGCGCGCCTTGGTGGCGTCCGCCGGGTGGAGGTGATATTCTTCGGCCTGGAAGGGATTATCCGAGGGTTTATCCAGCACGTTGATCTCGTGCAGCCACTTGACCGAGCGCGCGCCGAGGTAACCGGGAACGATCGCGCGGACCGGGAAACCGTGAACCGGCGGCAGCGGCTGGCCGTCGAGGGCGTAGGCCAGGAGCGTTTCGGGGGCCAGAGCTTTGGAAAGCGGCACCGACCCGCCGAAGGGAGGGTGGTGCTTTTTTCCGGTTTTGTCGTGGCCGATGAACTCGACGAACTTCGCCGCCGCGTCGTCCAACCCGGCGCTGGCCAGGACGTCGGAAAGCCGCGCGCCGGTCCAGACGCCGTGCGAGATGGCGTTGCCGGTCCAGGGCGACTCGCCGGGCACGTCCTTGACCTGGATGAGTTCGTCGCGCCGGTTGCCCGCGCACTGGAGCGTGGCGGCAACGGTGTGGGGAGCGAAATTGCCGCGCAGGTCTTGCAGGCTCAGTTCCAGCGGACGCGCGACGAGTCCCCGGACGCTCAGGCAATATCTGGCGGCGTCGAGTGCGGGAATGTTCCCGTGGCAGCGCACGTAGAACAATTCGGCGGGCGTGATGAAGGCTTCACGCGCCATCGCCGGGAGGGGGCCGCCGTTGCAAGGTTCCTTCTCGTAGTAGATGAAGGCAGGATGTTTGGCAGGCCGGAGGACGGCGGCGGTGGCGGACATGGGAACTGAATCGTGCTGGGCCGGCTTGGTGTCCGGGTGCAATGCAGCCGACCAGGCGCAAGGCTCGCACCGGAGCGTGGATCGAATGAACAAGCCCTCCGGTTGTAGGGTGGGCGCTTCGCCTGCCGTATGGTTGGTCCACTCACGGCAGGCGAAGCGCCCACCCTACAACCGGAAGCAGAGTGCAGCCGGCCAGGCGTAGTGACCGCGCCGATCAAGGCGGCGAATGAGAGGAAGGGGCCGCGGCGGCACTCGCGTAGCGGGCAGCCTCGACCGGTTTGTTCCAGGTCAGGTAGAGGTCGTGCAACCGGTTGCCGGCTTGCAAAGTCAGGCGGTTTTGCGCGCCCAGATGCTTTTCCAGATCGTCATAGCCGGTCAACAGCAGCGGTTCGGCTTCGGCGCAACGCTTCTGCGTCAGCAGACACTCGCCCAGGGCAGTTTCCAGGTTGCCGATGGTGTGCGCAAAATCGTGCCAATCCACCTGCCCGCCGTCCGCGAGAGCCGCGCGCAGCAGCGCTTCGCTCTCGGCGGCCTGACCGGTACGGGTCAGGCACAGGCCGAGTTCGGCGCGGCATTGCACCACGGTGGTCTGGCCCGGTGGATAAATCGCCGTGAGACCGGGCAGCGCTTCGTGGAGGAACGGGATCGCCGCCTGGTAATTTCCCTCGGTGGTATCAACAATGCCGTGGAAGGCCAGGGCGATGGAAAAATAGGCGCTCTTCTCTCCAAACAACCGTCGGGCATCCTGTTCCAGGCGCTCCACCATCTGCCTCGTCTCGGCCAGCTTTTCCTGGTTGAAGAGTCCGATACACAGATTCATCATTGGTACGATGGAATGTCCCCCGTCAGGAGCAAGTCGATCCTGAAGCGCGATCAGGCGGCGGTAGATCGGTTCTGCCGCGGTGTAATCCCGTTCAGCCATCTTCGCGTTGCCCAGTTCGTTGAGGACGTTAGCATAGTCCGAACTTTGTTCCCCCCAGGCTGCCTTGGCGTGGGTGAGCGCCTCCATGACGAAAGGTTCCGCCCGGTCACCTTGCCCTCGGGCATCAAAATAGTAACCTAAGAGTGTCAAGGCGTTGGCCAACGCGGCGTGGTCGGGAACGGTCTGACGGCGCAGCACCGCCAAAGCGTGGTGAAGCAAAGGCTCGGCCTCGTCCCAACGGTAGCGATCGCACAGGGTACCGGCCAGGGCGATTTCCGCCTTGGCCGCGGCAGGTTCGTCCGCCCCGTGCAGGCGGCACTCCAGGGCGAGCACGGCGCGGGCGTGCTGCTCCGCTGGCACGAACAACCCGAGGTGGTTGTAAGACTCGCGCAGGGTTTCGTGCGCCTGGACGAGGACCTCCGGTTCGCCGGCCAGTTCGCGGTCGAGGCTCTGGCTGGCGGCGTCGAGCACTTGGGCAACCTTCACATCCTTGCCCATGCGGGAGGGGTCGGCACTGCCGAGCAGTTTTTCCAGGAAACCATTGAGACGTTCAGCCTGCCGCTGGGCAAGGTGGGCGTGATCACGCTCTCGCAGGGCCACCTTGGCCTGCCAGGTTGCCACGACCAAACCGGCGACCAGCGCGAGGACAACCAACGCGCCTGCCGCCACCCCCACCTTGTTGCGGCGCACGAACTTGCCCGCCCGGTAGCCCAGCGTGTCCTTGCGCGCCGCCACCGGCAACCCTTCGCCGTATCGGCGTAGATCCTCGGAAAGCGCCAGCACACTCGGATAGCGGCGGCCAGGCTCCTTGCGAAGCGCCTTGGCCACGATGTTGTCCAGGTCGCCCAAGGCGAAGGCGGAAGGCAGAAGGCAGAAGGCAGAAGGCAGAAGGGGTGCGCGGGGAAATCGTGTCGCTCGTTCCGATCCCTGTTTCTTCTGCTTTCTGCCTTTTGCTTTCTGCCTTCCGCTTTCTCACCACCGTGCTAGGCCGGGGCGGTTCCTCCTCGCAGATGGCGCGCGCCACCTCGTCGGCCCGCCGGCCTTTCAGTTGGTAGGGCCGCTGGCCGGTGAGCAATTCGTAGAGGATGACCCCGAGACTGTACACATCGCTGACGGTGGTGATCGCCTCACCCTTGATCTGCTCGGGGCTGGCGTACTCCGGGGTCATGGCGGCGGCCATGGTCAGGGTGGGATCGAGGCGCGTGGTGGCCCCCTCCGGGGCCAGCAGCTTGGCGATGCCGAAGTCCAGCAGCTTGGGCTCGCCCTCGGGGGTAACCCGGATGTTGGCGGGCTTCAGGTCCCGGTGCACCACCAGGTTCTGGTGCGCGTAGGTCACCGCCGCGCACACCTTGCGGAAAAGCACCAGGCGTTCGGTCAAGCCGAGCTGCCGGGCCTCGCAGAAGCGGTCCAGCCGCTCGCCTTCCACGTACTCCATCACCAGGTAGCTGCGACCCTCGGGCGTGGTCCCTCCGCCGTAGAGCCGGGCGATGTTGGGATGGGTCAATCCGGCGAGCACTTTCCGCTCGTGCCGGAAGCGCCGGAGCAGCGTGTCGTCGTCGAGGCGTTGCTTGAGCAGCTTGACGGCCACCCGCCGCTCCAGCTTGGTGTCGTCGGCCAGGTACACCTCCCCCATGCCGCCCTCGCCGAGCAGGCAGACGATCCGGCAGTCTCCGAGCACGTCGCCCGGTTTGGCACTGCCGCCTTCCAGGCTGCCCAAGTCCTCGCCGGCTGCCAGCGCGTAGGCGGGGTGCCCCAGGAACACACCCGTCTGCTGTCCGTGCTCCACCAGCGAGAGCGCCTCGGCCAACAGCGCCGCGTCCTCCCGGCAGGCGGCCGCCAGAAACGCCGCGCGTTCGCCGGCGGGGCGGTCCAGCGCATCGCCGACCATCTCGTAGAGGCGTTCACTTGGGTTGGTGGCGGGAGGTTCGGGGTTCATGTGGCGGAGCCGGGATGCGCGAACAAGGAATCGTCCCGGTCGCCCAACTCCCGGTGCAGCCACGCCTTGGCGAACTGCCAGTCGCGGTCCACCGTGCGGGCGTTGACCTGGAGGACCTCGGCGATGTCGCTGATCTCCATGCCGCCGAAGAAGCGCAGTTCCACCACCTGGCTGGGTCGGGCGTGGACCTGCGCGAAGCGGCCGAGCGCCGCGTCGAGCGCCACCAGGTCGGGTCCGCGCTCGTCCGGCGCCGCCGCCTTGACCATCTCGGCCTCTTCCAGGGGCACCCGTTGCTGCTGTCCGCCCCGCCGCAGGGTCTGGCGATGCCGCGCGTGGTCCACCAGGATGCGCCGCATCGCCCGCGCGGCCAGGCTGAAGAAGTGCGCGCGGCCCTGCCAGGAGACGGCCCGGGCATCGACCAGGCGCAGGTAGGCCTCGTGCACCAGCGCCGTGGAACCCAGCGTGTGCCCGCCGCGCTCCTGGCGCATGTATTCGCGCGCCAGGTGGCGCAGGTGCTCGTAGATCAGCGGCATCAGGTGCTCGGCCGCGCTGGGATCGCCTTCGTTCCAGGCGAGCAGCAGGCGGGTCACATCGTGGGTCGAAGCGGTACTCATGCGGAGGGCAACGGGAGCGCCGGGCGAAACGGCGCGGGCATCCTAACGCACCCGGCAGCGGACTGGAAAGAAAACTTTTTGGCGAAAAGGATGTCGTGCGGCGGAATTTCTCCCGCTTCCCCTTAGAGAGACCACTTCCGTCCCGCCGAATCCTTCCAACCATCGACCTCCTTTGCCCATGCGCCTTTTCCGCCTCGCCGCCCTGCCGCTCTTTCTTGCCGCCGCCCCCCTTGGCCACGCCGCCGATCCGGTGGTTTACAGCCAGCCTTACAACGCGGCGGAGGACACCACCTGGGACTCCTACAACGCGCCGGGAGTCTCGCCCGCCACGGTTTACGACAGTTTCGCGCTCTCCACGGCCTCCGACGTGACCGCCGTGCAGTGGCAGGGCACCTATCTCGACCACGAAAACCTGGCGAACAACCCCACGTCGGCGAACGCGACCTCCTTCGTCGTCAGCTTCTACGCGGACAACAACGGCCAGCCCGGCGCGCCACTCTCCACCGTGACCTTGCCCATCGCCGACTGCGCCCAGACCTCGCTCGGAACGGTGGGCTTCAACGCCTTCAACGACCCGACGACCTACCAGATCGCCTTCTACTCCTACCGCGCGGCGCTCCCGGCCGCTTTCACCGCCTCCGCCGGGCAGACCTACTGGCTGAGCGTGGTGGGCAACAACAGCGCCGCGACGCCGATCTGGAGCTGGTACGCGAGCACCGCCGACGGCAACACCACCTGCTTCCAGGATTTCGCGGGCAACCGCATCAGCCGTCCGCACGACCGCGCCTTCGCGCTGGAGGGCACGGCGGCGGCCACCGCGCCGACGCTCGGTGTGGCGACGACGGTCAAGAAAGCCAACGCCAACACGGGGTCGCCGGGGGTGTTCACGCTGAGTTTGTCCGCGCCGGCGGCGGCCAAGCTGAAGGTCAAGTACGTGCTGGGCGGCAGCGCGGTCAACGGCACGGATTACCAGGCGCTGGGCGGCAAGGCCAAGTTCAAGCCCGGCCAGAGCAGCGTGGACGTGCAGGTGGTGCCGACCGCTCCACCGGTGGGGGTGCAGTTCGACGCCTTCAAAAAATCGGTGACGCTGACCCTGCAAACCGGCGACGGCTACACGCTCGGCACCCAGTCCGCCAAGGTCAAGATCGTGCGCACGGCGGGGATCATCCTGCCCTGAACTTGACCTGACCGGCGGCGGCCAAAAGGAAAGCAGATTTTCGGCGGAAGGAATGTCGTGCGACGGCCTCTGCCGCCGCTTCCCTCTCTGAGACCTCGCTTGTTCCGCGTAGTCTTTGATCTGCCGCTACTCAACCAACCTGCTACGCACCCTGGTCTCGACCACCATGAAAAGCCTTCGCTCCGTCCGTCCATCCATTCACCGCCGCCGCTTCAAAATCCCGCGCCTGCTCGTGTTGACCGTCACTCTGCCGTTGCTGGCGTCGAGTGCCCGAGCCCAAACGGTTTGGAGCGGCGTCGACGAACGCGGCCCTTTCTAGAGCTACGGCAGGATGGTTGACGACCAAGGCAACGTCCTCCACGTCGGCAACTGGTCCGGCGGCCCTTCCCCCGGCAACGGCGCGGATGTGTACCTCGGCGCGCCGGCCGACACCCTCTGCGACGTGCGAGCCACGCTCAACTCGCTGACGCTCGCTCCCGGCGGAGCCCTCAACATCGACACCAGCGCCGGGTTGACCGTCACCACGACCATTATCCAGCAGGACGGCGGGTTCACCGAAGGCGGCTACGCGGGCGGCCAGGACGGCTATTACACCAACGCGGGCACGTTCGCCAAGACCGCCGGCACGGGCACCTTCGCCCTGGCTCCGACGTTGAGCTTCGAGAGCGTGCCCGGCAGCACGATCGCCGTGAACTCGGGCACGTTGCAGCTATCGGGCAACGGCTATCTTTTCGACACGGTGGCCTTCGTGCCGGCCGCCGGGACGACGCTGGTCCTCGTCACCCCGGACACCGCCAGCAACAGCTACTCGGGCCACTTCCAAGGCACGCTCTCCAACGGCGCGGGCACCGGCACCGTGCTGCTGGCGGGCGGCACGATGAGCGGCACGCAGCGTTTCCTCGACAATCCCCAGCCCTGCACGCTGGCCTTCACGGGAAACGTTTTCCAGTGGACCGGCGGCTACATCGGCAACTACCAGCAAGGAGCAATTTTCAACAACGGCGGCGTGGTCAACATCTCCGGCGACGGCACCAAGGAAACCGACGCCACCTTCACCAACAACGGTCTGGTGATTTAATCCGGCGCGGGCGCGTTCAACGTCGGCGACTCCGACAGCGGCGGCAGCTTCACCAACGCGGCCGGGGCCACCTACGACCTGCAAAGCGACGCGAACGTTGGCCAGACCGGCTACCCTTTCAACAACCTGGGCCTCTTCAAAAAGAGCGCCGGCACGGGAACTTCCACCCTGTCGGTGGCCTTCAACAACCAGGGCGGCACGGTGGAGGTGGACAGCGGCAACCTCCAGATGCCGATCCAGCAAGGCGGCACGTTCAACGTGGCGGCGGGCGCGCTGCTCGACCTCGGTGACGGCGGGGATTTCCTCGGCACCTACACCGGTGGCGGCGGGGGCGCCGTGCGCATCAGCCAAGGCACGCTCTACACCGACAGCACGACGGGGGCGACCTTCAACTTCCCCGGCGCGCTGCTCCAGTGGACCGGCGGCACCATCGGCGCGGACCAACGCGGCCACCTGTTCACCAACGCGGGCACGATGACCCTCTCCGGCGACAGCGACAAACAATCCTACGCCCAGTTCTTCAACACCGGCACGATGATTCAAACCGGCGCGGGTAACTTCAACGTCGGCGAGGGCAACAGCGGCGGCCGGTTCACCAACGACACCACGGGCAGCTACGACCTGCAGAGCGATGCCGCCATCGGCAAACCAGCTACAACTTTTTCAACAAGGGGTTGTTCCAGAAGTCGGCGGGCACGGGCACTTCCAAGATGACGTGCGCGCTCACCAACACGGGCACGATCTCCGTGTACAGCGGCACGCTCGAATTTGCCGACCGCGTCAACGACATGAGCGGCAACACGCTGACCGAAGGCACCTGGAACGTGTACAACGGCGCGACGCTGGCCCTCGACGGCTACACGATCAACATCAACCAGGCCGACGTGACTCTGAGCGGCGCGAACTCCCAGTTCCCCGCCATCAACCAACTCGCCGACAACCAGGGAACCTTCGCCCTGCTGGCCCTGCGCCAGTTCACCACCGCGGGCGATCTCGCCAACGAGGACACCATCGCGCTGGACGCGGGCAGCACCCTGCACGTCACCGGGGCGTTCACCGATTCGGGGGCGGATTCCATGCTCCAGTTCACCGTGGGCGGCACGGCGACGCAGGGAACACAAAGCCCCGGCATCCTTCAGGTCACCGGGGCTGCCACCGTGGCGGGCAGCCTGGTGGTAACCCTGACTCCCGGCGCGGCCCTGCCCGGCGGCGGCGACTCGCTGGTGATCCTGTCGGCAGGCTCGCCGATCAGCGGCAGCTTCGCCAAAGCGGCCAACGGCGCGCGGCTCGCCACCTCCGACGGCCAAGGCAGCTTCCTGGTCAGCCACGGGGCCGGCAGCGGCGCTCCGAATCAGGTGACCCTGAGCCAGTTCCTCCTGCCCGGCCAGGTCGAGCCCACCCTGCCGAGTGTCTCCTTCGTGGTTCCGGGCTCCGACGGCGGCAAGAGCACCACCGTCGCCGAGGGCGGCCCCAAGCTTAAGATCCTGCTCACCCGCACCGGCGACACCACCCAGCCGTTGACGGTCACCTACAAGGCCACCAGCTCCGCCGTGCCCAGCACCGACTACAAGCCCCTGAGCGGCATCGCCACCATCCCGGCCGGCGCCACCAGCACCAAGCTCAAGATCAAGACCTACGATGACGGCGTGGCCGACGGCACCAAGGTTCTCAAGCTCAAGATCACCGGCAGCGGGACCACTTACACGCTGGGAGCCGTGCCCACGGCCAAGGTCACCATCCTGGACGCCGAGGGCGGCCAGTGAGCGCAGCAGATTGGTTAGTAGATAGGTCAATTAGATAGGTAGATAAGTGGATAAGTAGAACAGCAAGTCAGGGGACCGGGCCGTTCGCCTCAGTATCGAGGCGGGCGGCCCACTTCTTTTTACAGCCGTTTTCAAGATGATTGAGCAGGTCTATTTAGCTGGCCAGGCTTTGGACGGGCACGCGCCGTCGTGCCCCTGTTCGTCTGGGCAGAGGCAGAGAGTCAGGGGCACGACGGCGCGTGCCCGTCCACGTGCTCCATCCTTTTGAAAACCACTGTAACCTGCCGCTTGCTGAGCCGCAGGCTTTGGAGTGCGGCGATATGTCGCCGCTTTCTCCTGCGCGACACCTCGCGCCTGCTCCCGGCTTCAGCCGGACGGACTTCTTCCGCTCTTCATGGATCAAGCGGCGGCAGCAGCGGACATCTGGCCGGCGGACGCCGAAACGAGCGGCGACGTGTCGCCTGGGAGAAAGCGGTGACGTGTCACCGCACTCCAAAGCCTGCGGCTCAGCAAGCGGCGCGGACGGGCCTGGCGGATCCGGCTGTGCATTTCAGCCGCGGCTTTTCTCTGCTCCGCGACCGGCGCGAAACATTTCTTCAAGAACTTTGTCGTGCGGAGGAATTTCGCACGCTTCCTCTATTGAGCCCTCGTCTGCTCTCCGTCCCGGACGCCGCTGCGGCCACTCCGCAGCCCGGGACCTCGAAGCGCGCCAGGGGCCACCGATTTCCTGCTTCCACCGCCCCATGAAACTTGTCCATTCGCTGCTCCTATCCGCCCTGGTCCTCGGTTTGCCGGCGTTCGCTCCGGACCTCCGGGCGCAAACCCCGGCGGCCCTGACCACTCTGCACGGCTTCGGCGTGTCCGACACCGCCCGGGCGGCGGAGGACGGCACCCAGCCGCGCGGCAGCCTGCTCCAGGGCAGCGACGGCAACTTCTACGGCACGACGGCCACCGGCGGCACCAACGGCACCGGCACGGTCTTCCGGTTGACCCCCGAGGGAACCGTGACCACCCTGTACAGCTTCGACGCCGTGGACGGCAACGGCACCAACCGCGACGGCACCCTGCCCGATGCCGGCCTGCTCCAGGCCGGCGACGGCAACTTCTACGGCGCGACCACCCGCGGCGGCGCGCACGGCGTGGGCACCGTCTTCCGGCTCACGGCGGAGGGAGCGATCACCACCCTGCACAGCTTCGAGGCCGAGCCTCACCCTCCCGCCCAACGGAAGGACGGCACCGTTGCCCGCCTGACGCTGGTGGAAAGCGGCGACGGCGCTCTTTACGGCACGACCACCACCGGCGGGGCCAACGGCGCGGGCACGGTCTTCCGGCTCACCCACGACGGGGTTTTCACTCCCTTGCACGATTTCAGCGGCCCGGACGGCGCTGGCCCCGATGCGGGCCTCGTGCAGGGCAACGACGGCAACTTCTACGGCACGGCCACCACCGGCGGCGCGAACGGGACCGGCGCGATCTTTCAGCTTACCTATGACGGGGTTTTGACCGTCCTGCACAGCTTCGGCGCCGAGGATGGCGACCTGCGCAACAGCGACGGCGCCCGGCCCTACGGCAGCCTCATCCAAGGCAGCGGCGGCAGTTTCTTCGGCACGACGAGCGAGGGCGGCGCGGGCGGCAGCGGCACGGTCTTCCGGCTGACCCGCACCGGGATTATGACCACCTTGCACAGCTTCGGCGCGGTGGACCGCAAGGGAAGCAACGACGACGGCGCCCTGCCGCAGGCCGGATTGCTCGCGGCCGCGGACGGCGCTTTTTTTTACGGCACGACCACCGCGGGCGGCGCGGCCGCGGGCGGCACGGTCTTCCGGATAACCCGAGCGGGGGTCCTGACCACCCTGCACCACTTCGCCGGCAGTGACGGCAGCGGACCGCAAGCCGGTTTGGTCCAGGGCCGGGACGGGCAACTCTACGGCACCACCTCCGGCGGCGGCGCGGCCGGCCAAGGCACCCTCTTCCGGCTGCAGGTGGCCTCGCTGCGCGGCCTTGCCGCCACCACCGCCGATGAGAAATCCGCCAAAGTTCACGAAGCCAGGAAATCCACGCTGCCGGTGGTCGATCTCACCGCCACCAGCCTGCCCGTGGATGACTCCGCCGCCGATGCCGGCGGCACCTTCTGGGTCTCGCGCACGGGCGGCGACGCCAGCAAATCTCTGACCGTCAACGTCCGCAGCAAGCAGGGCGCTTCCGCCCCGGCCGCGATCCGGCAAATCACGCTGCCCGGTTCGCAGACGCAGATTGCTCTGTCCCCCGCAGAGCTGGGTGCCGCCACGGCGGGCACTTCCGGCCTGAAGGCGACGCTGCTGCCCGGCAGCGGCTACACCGTCGGGGCGCGCAGCGCCTCGCTGCGTTCCTCCGCGCAGACGGCGGCTCCGTCGCTGGCGACCGCGCCCTTCAACCTGCCTATCATGTCGGCATCAGGAACGATCTCGACTTGGCTGGGCAACGCCGGCAACCCTGGCAACTGGAGCAACGCCAGCCTCTGGAACGGCGGCATCCCCGACAGCGCCAACGCCGACGCGCGCATCGACGGCAACAAGACGGGCATCAACTCTATTGTCATCCTGGACAGCACCCGCACCGTCGGCGCGCTGACCGTGGACAAAGGCGATACGCTCATCCTCCACGACAGCACTAACCTGGCCCTCACCAACGCCGGCGGCTTCACCGGCGACGACACGATCACGAACAACAGCACGATCTCCATCGGCGACAACACCCAAAATGACAACGTGGCCCTGTACTTCACCGGTCCCGCCACCCTGGTCGGCGCGGGCACCGTCAAGCTGACCAAGGGCAACGCCTTCCTCTTTGCCAACAACCACGGCGACCGTCCGACCATCGGCGCAGGCGCGACGGTCTCCGGTGTGGGCAACCTGGGCAACGGCCAGACCGCCTTCACCAACAACGGCACCGTCACCGCCAACCTGAGCGGCCAAGCTCTCTACATCAATCCGGGCAGCAACGACGACTTCACCAACGGCAGCAGCGGCGTCATCCACGCCGAGAACGGAGGGGTCCTGCAGTTGACCACCGGCACGTTCGCCGCCGGCAGCTTTGCCGCGCTCGACGGCTCGCAAGTGCAGGTCTTCGACACGACCGTCAGCGGGGCCACGCTCACGACGGCGGGCAGCGGGGTGGTCACCTTGTCCAACACCGTCACCCTGGCCAACGTCACCAACGCGGGCAAGCTGGTCGTGCACGACAACAGCAGCGCCTACCTGTCGGGCGTCTTCACCAACAACGCGGCCCTCTCGGTGGGCGACAACACCCAAACCGACAACGCGGCCCTGCTCCTGGCCAGCCCGGTCAGTCTGGCGGGGGCGGGCACCATCACCCTGGCCAAAGGCAACTCCTTCTTCTTCGCCAGCAACAGCGGCGACCGGCTCACCATCGGCGCCAACGTCACCATCAACGGCCTGGGCTACCTGGGCAACAACCAGACCGCCTTCACCAACTATGGGCTCATCACCGTGCGGGGCAGCGGCAACTTCTTCAACGTCGCGCCCGGCGGCGACCCCGACGCCGACAACGTCCCAGCCAGCTTCATCAACAGCACCTACCCCGTCACCGATAAGAACAACGTGACCACCATCGTCCCCGGCGTGGTCGAGGCGCGCGACGGCGGCACGATCTCCTTCACCAACGGCTCCAGCGTGCCCGTCACCAACCAGGGTCTCTTCCAGGTGACCACCGCCACCGCCGACAACTCCAGCTTCACCCTGCCCAGCGGCAGCCTGACCAACCTCGCCAGCGCCACGCCCGCCGGCGGCACGCAGGCCACCGGCACGCTGACCGGCGGCACCTTCCTGGTCGCCGCCACCGGCACCGCGCCCGGCACGGCCACGCTCTCCTTCGGCGGCACGGGCGAGATCACCGTCAACGCCGCCAACGGCACCATCAACGGCACCAACGCGCTCTTCCCCGACTTCAACGGGTTGGCCGACAACCAGGGCACCTTTTCGCTGCTCGGCCAGCGTCCCTTCACCGCGCCCGGCTCGCTCAAGGACGAGGGCAAGCTGGTCATCGACGCGGGCAGCACGCTGCAAATCCGGGGCGATTTCACCGAGTCGAACACCTCCGTGCTCTCGGTCATCGTCGGCGGCGCGGCCACGCAAGGTCCGTTGAGCCCGGGCATCATCCAGATCAACGGCAACGCGGCCCTCGCCGGCACGCTGGCCCTGCGCCTGTCGTCCGCCGCCACGCAGACCCAGATCAAGGCCACCGACACGATCACCATCGGCTCCATCGCCGCGACGCCCAGCGGCAGCTTCGCCAACGTGGCCAACGGCCAGCGCCTCAACACCGCCGACGCGCTGGGTTCCTTCGAGGTGGATTACGGCCCGAACGCCGCCAACCCAACGCGATCGTCCTGACCAACTTCGGCCTGCCCTCGCCGACCAGCCCGCCAGTGGTCAACAGCGCGCCGGCGGCCGGCGGCACCGTCGGCTAAGTCTTCTCCTACCAGATCACGGGCACCAACTCGCCCTCGGACTTCGTCGCCACCCCGCTGCCCGCCGGGCTGGTCCTCAACCCGCACACGGGCATCATCGCGGGCACGCCGACCACGGCGGGCAAAACCACGGTCGCGCTCACCGCCCACAACGGCGCGGGCAACGGCACGGCGACCCTGGTTATCACCATCGCGCCCTCCAAGCCGGTCTTCACCGGCCCGACCGACCCTAACGGCAACCTGACGGCCAGCGGCTTCGTCGGCCGGCCCTTCAGCTACCAGGTCCAGGCCGCGTACAACCCGACGAGCTACGGCGCGCTGAAACTGCCCCCCGGCCTGAGTGTCAACGCCAGCACCGGGCTGATTTCGGGCACCCCGCAAGCCCTCGGCGTCTTCACCTCGACCGTCACCGCCACCAACAACGTGGGTCCCAACACCGCCACGCTGGTCATCACCATCACCAACCCGGCCCCCTTCCTCTATAATGGCCAAACCGCCTCCGGCCGGGTCGGCGTGGCCTTCAGCTACCAGGTCCAGGCCACCGACAATCCCACGAGCTACACGGCCGCCCCCCTACCGGCCGGCCTGACGCTGGACGCCGCCAAGGGCATCATCTCGGGCACGCCGACCACGGCGGGCACCTATGCGGTGAACATCACCGCCACCAACGCCTACGGCACGAGCCCTGCCGGGGTCCTGAGCATCTACGTCGCCGTCGCCAACCCGCCGCCGCCGGTCGTCACCCTGCCGCCCGGGGCGACCTCCCTGAGCGCGAGCGGCCAAGTCGCCGTGCCCTTCTCCCCGTTTACCAGCCGATTGCTCCACCAAACACACGCATCCGTCCAGCCATGAAAAAAATGCCATCCACCCGCTCCTTCACCTTCGCCGCCGCCCTCGCTGTTGCCGCCGTTCTCGCGGCCGCGCCGGGCAACGCCCGCGCCCAGGTCGTCACGCCCAACCCGGCGCCGACCATCATCACTACCGCGCCGTACACCATCACCAAGCCCGGCTTCTACCAGCTCGGGGCCAACCTGGTGTACTCGGGCAACGGCAGCGCCAACGACGCCATCATCACCCTCAACAGCGGCAACGTCACCCTCGACTTCGCCGGCCACTACATCTCGGGGCCCAGCACCAACACGGCCACCCATCTCTACGGCGTTTACAGCAACGAGCAGGGCAACATCAACATCCAGAACGGCACCATCGCCTTCTGCTACATCGGCGTGCTGCTCGGCGGCAACGGCATGGCCACCTCTCTCAACATCAACCAGCGCGTGACCAACATGCTTGTCACCACGTGTTACTACGAGGGCATGGACCTGGAGAGCGTGCGTGGGGCCGACGTGTTCAACAACCGCCTGAGCCTCATCGGCGGCCAGATCGCCAGCGACGCCTGGGGCCTCTACAGCTACGGCACCGGCATCCGGGTGAGCGGCAACGCGGTCACCAACATCACCGCGCCCAGCGGCCACACCGGCACGGGCATCGAGGTGGATCCCAGCGACACCAGCGCGGGCGGGTTCATCTACGGCAACCAGATCTCGGGGGCCACCTACGGCATCATCGGAGGCAAGTACCAGCAGAACCTGACCACCAGCTGCTCGACTTCCTTGTCCAACGGCATCGACGCCGGCCAGAACAATTGACGCGCGGCAGTTAGTTGCCGGACTCTTTTCCTGTCGCGTCCGGCGGGAGGAACGGGCGTTCCCGTTTGACGGGGTAACGGTCCATTGAAGTTTATAGCCGTTTGCCAGACCATGGAGCGTCCGAGCGTGAAAGCAACCGCCGCGCAGCGGCTTCAAAAGGCAACTCCAGCCGGCAGGTTCGCTGGTGCGCCCGTCGGATAAAGCCTGGTCGATCCGATGTTAGTTCGCCTTGGCGGGTGCCGCGGGAGCGTTCACCTTCCAGGTTTCTTCCTTGATCTTGCCGCCTGCGGCCTTCTCCGAGAGTTCGACCATGATGGTCTTGCCGGCTTTGTTGGTGAAGGCTGCCTCAGCCATGGCGGTGTTGCTGTCCATCATGTGCGCGCCGCTGGTCTTGACGGTCAGCGGGGCCATCATGCCGGTGAACTTCGTCCACACGCCCTGGATGGCGTCAACACCCTTGTATTCGCCGGCCAACGGGCCGCCGATCCAATGCAGGGCGGGTTCCGCCGAGTAGTCGGCCATGATGGCGGTGACGTCACCCTTGGCGATGGTTTCCGCGCGGGTGTCGATCATCTTCTTGTCGTCGGCGCGGACCGAGCAAACCAGGACCATGGCGGTGCCGAAGGTGAGGAGGAGAGAATTTGTACGTTTCATTTTTGTGGGGTTTCTACTGGTCAGATACATGCTGCGGGGTAAGATCAGCAACTTAGCTTAGGTTGAAAACAATTTGAGCACAAACGACTTAAACGAAGCGCAGGATGATGCCCAGTGAGGTGAGGCTGATAAAGACCCACAACAGCACGCCCTGGAGGAGCGGACGCCAGCCGACGGTGCGCAGCGTCCGGGCCGAGAGACCCGCGCCGATGAGGAACAAAGTGAGCGTCAAACCGATGGTCGCCGTGCGCGAGAGGGCCGGGGCCACCGCGGCGACGCCGGGCACGTAGGAGCGAAGCACGCTGGCCAGCAGGAAGAACCCCACGAACCAGGGTACCTTGACCTTGGGCTTTTCGGCCGGCGTCATATCGTCGCCTTCGTTGCTGGCCATCTCTTCCGCCCGGGGGCGAAAAACGTACGCCGCGCCGAAGGTCACAGGGATGATCCACAGGGCGCGGGAGAGCTTGACCGCCGTGGCGGTCTGCAAGGCGCTCAGGCCGTAGTGCGAGGCCGCGCCCACCACGGAGGAGATATCGTGGATCGCCACGCCCGCCCAGGTACCGAACTGCGCCTGGCTCATGTGCATCGCGTGACCCAACATGGGGAAAAGGTAAAGCGCCACGGCGTTGAGGATGAACACCGTGCCCATCGCCACGGTGATTTCGCCTTCCGCCACGCCGATCACGCTGCCCACCGCCGCGATGGCCGAGCCGCCGCAGATGGCCGTGCCCGCCGCGATCAGCGCGCTGGTCTTCGGCAGGATGTGTAGCATTCTTCCCAGCCACCAACCCAATGCGAGGGTCGCCGCGATGGTCAACGCGGCGAAGCCGGCCCCGTTGGCCCCGGCCTTGAGGACCACGGGCAGATCCATGCCGAAGCCCAGCAGCACCACGCAGATTTGCAGCAGGCTGCCCGAGACTGCCTTGCCCAAGCGAGCGAAGGGATTTTCGTGCGTCAGCGCCAGGATGGCCCCGAGCGTGAGTGCGATGGGCGGCGAGGCCCAGGGCGTCAGGCAGAAGGCAACGGCACAGAGGAACAACGTCTGCCGCGTGCGGAGGGGCAAAGTCCAACGGGCTGGCGGCTGGACGGAGATGGCTGGGGAGAGGACGGCGTTCATCGGCAAGCACAGCCTGCCCCGTCCCTTGTCATCACAGAAATACATCTTTTATCTTGCTGCGATCAGTAGAACTGATAGGTATGGGTTTGCTTGGTCACATTGCCCAGGGAAGCTGGGTTGCCATCTGCTAAAGCAACGTCGAACGAAATACCCCGTCCGTGATTAACCACAATCACCTCGCCCTCTTTCGTGCTGTGGCGGAAGCCGGCGGGTTCTCGCGTGCTGCGGAAGTTGTCCACGTCAGCCAGCCGGCGATTTCGATGCAGGTGGCCGAGTTGGAGGAAGCACTCGGCACGCCGCTTTTCGACCGGCTGCCGCGCGGCGTGCGGCTGACCGGCGCGGGCGAGACTCTGCTGGGTTACGCCCGCCGCATCGCCGTCCTGGAAGCCGAAGCCGAGCGGGCAATGCGCGAACTGCGCGGCCTGCAGCGCGGCCGCCTGGCGCTGGGCGCGAGCACCACCATCGGCAGCTACCTGCTGCCAACCGTGCTGGGTGAGTTCCGCCGGCTGCACCCGGCCGTGGAGTTGGAGCTGACCATCGGCAACACCGAAGACATCAAGCACCGCCTCCTCGACCGCACGCTGGACCTCGGGCTGACCGAGGGCGCACCGCCGGAGGATACGGAGCTGAAAGCGCGGGTCTTTTACGAGGACGAGTTGATCGTCATCGCTCCACCGGGTCACCCGTTCGCCGTCCACGCTCCGGGTACGAAGAAGCCGCGCGCGATCACGGGCCGGGAACTCTGCGCGCAACCCATGATTGTCCGTGAACCGGGCAGCGGCACCCGCGAGGTGGTGGACCGCGCCCTGGCCGGCTGCGGTGCGGAAACGGGCAACGTGGCGCTGACCCTCGGTACCACGGAGGCCATCAAACGCGCGGTCGCAGCCGGGCTCGGGTTGGGCGTGGTGTCGCGGTTGTGCGTCGGCCTGGAGCTGGCGGGCGGCTTGCTGGTGGAAGTGCCGGTGCGCGATCTCAAGCTGCGCCGTCCGCTGCACGAGTTGACCCTGCGCGGGCGGCAGCCCAGCGCCTCCGTCCAGGCGTTCGCCGCGTTGCTCGCCCGGCTGCTGAGTGCTTGAGAACTTTCCCGGGTGTGCCGGCGGCGGAGTTGGCGTAAGTTCCCGTTTTCCAGTCGAGCTAAAGCGTTGAAAGTCTCTTCTTCAGGCACCATTTCTCTGCCGTCCGTGCCCGGCGAATCTTTCGAATCCGGGGCCGATCCCCGCCGCTGGTTGTGCCTGGCTGTTGCGCTGGTCGGGCCGTTCCTCGGGGTGCTCGATCTTTTTGTGGTCAACGTCACGGTGCCTTCCATCCGGGCGTCGCTGCACGCCACCTTCTCGCAGGTGGAACTGGTCATCGCCGGCTACGGACTGGCCTACGCGGTCTGCCTGATCACCGGCGGCCGGCTGGGCGACCTCTACGGACGGCGCTGGATGTTTGTGCTGGGCCTCGGGGCGTTCACGGCGACCTCGCTGCTGTGCGGCCTGTCGCCCTCGGCCAATCTGCTCGTGTTCTGGCGCGTGATGCAGGGAGCCGCCGCGGCCCTGATGTACCCCCAGGCGCTGGCGTACGTGCAGGTGCTCTTTGCCGGGGAGGAGAAGCGCACCGCGTTCAGCCTGCTCGGTGTCTCGGTCGGCCTGGGCTCCATCCTGGGCCAGTCGCTCGGCGGCTGGCTGGTGGACGCCAACCTCTTCGGCTGGGGTTGGCGCGCCGTATTTTTGATCAACCTGCCCATCGGACTGCTGGCTATTATCGCCTGCCGGGTCCTGCCGGAATCGCAGCCCGAAGCACGGCAGCGCCTGGACCTGGGCGGCGTGGCGATCCTCTCCACCGGCTTGTTCTTTCTGGTGCTCCCCTTGGTGGAAGGGCGCGAACAGGGCTGGCCGCTCTGGTCCTGGGCCATGCTGGTGCTCGCCGGACCCGTGCTTTGGGCCTTCTACCTCTTCGAGCAACGCAAACACGCGCGTGAGGGCACGGGGGCGGCGCTGATTGAACCGGCTTTGTTCCACGATCGGACCTTCATGGTGGGCCTGGCCATGACCCTGGTGTACTTCGCCGGGCACGCCTCCATGCTGCTGATCCTGTCGCTGTACTTCCAGTCTGGCCTCGGGCTTTCGCCGACGCACGCCGGGTGGTACTTCGTGCCCTTCTCCGGCGGCTTCCTGCTCGGCTCGCTGATCGTCGGCTGGGTGGGCGCGCGCCTGGGACGAGGCATCCTGTACCTCGGATCGGCGATCGTGGCCGCCGGGTTGATCGTGCTCCTGATCCTGCGCGCGGCCAATCTCGGGACCGGTTTCGGGTTGGAGTTTGCCCTGTTGCTCTACGGCGTCGGGCGCGGCTTGATGACCACTCCGATCTATCACGCCGTGCTGGGCGGGATGCAGGGAGCCAACGCCGGGGCGGTCGGCGGGGTGCTCTCGACCGTGCAGCAACTGGCCAACTCCGTGGGTCTGGCCGCCATCGGCGTGGTGCTCTTCGGCGTGTTGCCGGTGCGGCCGCAGCCGTCCGACTACGGTCACGTATTCACCCTATCTTGCCTGATCAACCTGGGCCTGCTGGTTGGCGTGGCGGCCCTGATCCGGGCGCTACCCGAGCTGCCGGCCAACTCGGCCGATCTCGTGCCAGATTCCTCCCTGGCGGTGGAGTGAAGGTTTGCTACGGCTCCCATCCTACTCAGCTTCTACACCGCACCTCTATTGCACAGCGATTTTCCCGCGCATCCCCGCCGCCATGTGGCCCGGAAAGGTACAAACGTACTCGTACACGCCCCGGGCGGTCGGCACGAAGGAGATCGTGTCGTCGTCGCCCGGCCCGAGGAGCTGGGTGTGAACGATCATGTGACTGGCCTGGTCGTCCCCGGGAAGGTAGCTGTCGGCCTCGCGTTTGCTGGCAGCGGCGACGAAGGCCGCAGCGTCTGTGCCGGGCTGGAGGATGACGATGTTGTGCGCCATCGCTGCCTTGGGCAGCGAGCCGTCGTTGGTCAGGTGGATGGTCACCCGCTCGCCGACCTTGCCGGGAATATCCGTCACGTCGAACTTCATCTGGTCGTTTGCCGAAATGGCCACCGGATCGTCCCCCGCGGCGCGGGAACAAACGGGAACCAGCATGAACGCCAAGGCCAGGAGGGCCACCGCAGTTTTGGGCAGGGAGGGCATGATCGAAAAAAAATAATGCGGTGACCGGAACATCTCTCAAAATCCCCCTGTTTGCACGGGGAAATCCAGTCCCAGACACGCGCCAGCCGGCGGCGTTGCGAACAAAGACAACGCCATGCGCTTCCTTTCCCTCCCCCTCGCGTCGGTCTTCGCCTGCACGCTCGGCCTTTCCCTCCACGCCCAGGACGAGGACGTGGCCAGGCGGGAAGGCCAACCCCCGGCCGAACTCGCCAAAGTGGCCGGCGACTGGACCCACGACGCCCCCGGCACCAAGCACCGCGTGGACCTGGATCAGATCCCGCCGCCTTTCGAGACCAATTCTTCCGTCAACGGCCCCAGTCTGGTGAAGCGGCCCGAGGGGGCGAAGCTCAGCGTGCCCGCCGGGTTCAAGATCGAGGAATACGCCAGAGGGTTCCAGAATCCCCGCTACCTGCTCACCGCGCCCGACGGGGACACCTTTGTCGCCGAGACCGGGGCCAGCAAGATCCTCGTCCTGCGTGACACCAAGGGGGATCACGCGCCCGATGTGAAGGAACTCTTCGCCACCGACGCCCTGAACAAGCCCTTCGGCCTCGCCTTCTACCCGCCCGGCGCGAACCCGCAGTACCTGTATGCGGCCAACACGGACGGCGTGGTGCGTTATCCTTACAAGAACGGCGACCTCAAGGCAGCCGGCCCCGCGGAAAAGCTCCCGGCCCGCATCATCGGCGGCGGCGGGCACTCGACGCGCGCGCTGGTGTTCTCGCCGGACGGCAAGAAGCTCTACGTCACCGTGGGCAGCGGCTCCAACGTGGACGACCGCAACAACCCCATCGAGCGCGAGCGCGCCCTGGTCTGGGAGATGAACCCGGACGGCACCGGCCAGAAGGTGTTCGGCTACGGCATCCGCAACCCGGTGGGCGTCGCCATCCGCCCGGGCACGAACGAAGTTTGGGTCAGCACCAACGAGCGCGACGGCCTGGGCGACGATCTGGTGCCCGATTACATCACCCACGTCACCCCGGGCGGCTTCTACGGCTGGCCGTGGTACTACATGGGCAACCATCCCGACCCGCGCAAGCCCGGGATGCACCCCGAGCTGGCCGACAAGGTGCTCAAGCCCGACGTGCCGGTGCAGAGCCACTCGGCGACGCTCAACCTGACGTTCTACACCGGTGGGCAGTTCCCGGCGGAGTACAAAGGGGATGCGTTCGCCGCGTTCCACGGCAGTTGGAACCGCAACAAGCGCACCGGTTACAAGATCGTGCGTGTGCCCATCGACAAGAAGACCGGCAAGGCCGTCGGCGAATACGAGGATTTCGTGACCGGCTTTGTCACACCGGAAGGCGACGTGTGGGGCCGCCCGGTCGGGGTGACGGTGGCCAGAGACGGCAGCCTGCTCTTCAGCGAGGATGCCGGGGAAACCATCTGGCGGGTCAGCTACGTCGGCGGCAGCGGAGCGGCGGCAGGTTCAAACTAGCCGCCAGACCAGGTAGGCTACCACCGGCAAGCTGACAAGTCCGGCGAGGAGAAAACGCCACCAGCGGCGTTTGCGCTGCCGATCTTTCGCCGACTCGCTGCGGTCTTGCCAGCCGTAGGAGAGGTCCACGTACTGCGGCTTCTGGTCGTCGGAATTTCTCATGGGCGCCGTCAGTACCTACGACTGTTTAGGTTGCGACACAAATTGATACCGTTTCTTCTGTTAGACACCGAAGCTTTGCTTCCTCCTCTCTCACCTGAAGGCGCAAACAGAAGCTCCACTTCCGCTTTCTTCACCCTGTCATCCTGAAAGCGTGTAGAGATAAGAGCGGGTAACTTTCTGTCTTCTGTCATCCTGAGCGCAGCGAGTCCGCGAGCGAGAGTCGAAGGACCTTCCGGCGGCAGCCAGAGATTGGGCGCACCAAGCTGGACGTGCCCAACCGGAGTTGACCGTGCCTCCGGCGGCGGAAGGTCCTTCGACTCTCGCTCGCGGACTCGCTGCGCTCAGGATGACAGACAAGGGAAGCCAGCCAATTTTACTTTATCTAACCACGCGTGGAATCGATACAAGCCAGCCTTGCCCCTCGAACCAACTTCACCCCATGATCTCCGCTGCCGCCGCGTCGTGCGGTGAGGGCGAGGCAACCGGCCGACGCAGGCGGGAAGCCAGACCGATGCAGGCGATGGCGATCCCGGCGGCGATCCAGCCGATCAACCCATAATTGCGCAGCGGCTGGTGCGCTTGGTCGATGATCAGGTAACCACCGATCGTCGTACCGAGACCCGAAAATGTTTGCTGCACGCAGGAATTCAGGCTCATGAAGCCGCCGCGATGCCGGGCATCCACGCTGCCGGTGATCATCGCGATCGCCGGGACAAAGCGCCCGGTCATCGTCACCATGAACACGGTGGTCACCCCGATAGCGACCAGCAACGGCGCGGTGGTTAGATGGGTCAGCCACAAGACGGCTCCGGCGGATAAGATGGCCATGATCGTGAAGAGCCGCATCCGCCCGAACATATCGGACAAACGGCCGACGAGGTTCATGGAGAACAGGGTAAAGAGCCCGCCGCTGAGAAAGTTGTATTTGAGCTGGGACTCGGTCAACCCGACATTGCGCACCATGAACGTGCTGATGAACGGCACGACCATGAACCCGGCCGTCGTCAGCGCGGCCATCAGGGCAAAGGCACGCAGGTGCTTGCCGTTGGCCAGGACCGACCACATCCGCGCCCCAGCGGACTCGCCGCCCGCCCGACCGCGCAGGTGGCTGTCCGAGCGTGGGAGCAGCCAGATGGCGAAGGGCGTGACCACCGTGCAGAGGATGCCCAGGATCAGGAACGGCCAGTGCCAGCCGCGCTCGGCCATCCACAGTCCGGCGGGCACACCGAGGGCGCTTGCCAAGGCAAAGGCGCTCATCACCATGCCCATGGCCGTGGCACGGCGGACTTCCGGGATGGCGTCGCCGACGATGGCCAGGACCACGCCGCCGCACACTCCGCCGAAGATGCCGGTGGCAAAGCGCGCCGCCAGCATCGCGTGATAGCCGGGGGCGACCGCGCAGCAGAACGTGCCGGCGGTGAAGCCCGCGAAGAGCACCAGCAGCGAGCGTTTACGATCAAAACGGTCCAGGAAGAACGCCGCCGAGAAGCTGGACAGTCCCGCGCCCCAGGCGTAAGCCGATATGGTGTTGCTGAATTGCGCGGTGTCGATGCTGAAGACGCGCATCAACTGCGGCCCGAGCGGCGCGATGATGATGAAGTCCAGCGTGACGCTGAACTGCATGAGCGTCAGGACGGAGAGCAGACCCCATTCGGCGGCGGTCAGCCGGGTTTCGGCCGCCGTGGCGCGTTGGCGGACGGCGGGGAGTTCGCCGGCGGGTACCGTGGGATGGGAGACAGCGGAAGCGGCGGGATCGGGCAGGTCGGTGGTCATCAGATAAAGCAGAACACGGGGTGCCGGGTGGAGGAGTCGGCATCCTAGGTGTTGGGCCAATCTAGCTCGCTCTGGGAAAGATGCCATCCGAGATACCCACCCCGCGCCAAGGTAACAGGCCATGGGACCTTGCCACCCGACCGCCGGATGTGACTTTCAGGGGTAACCCCGCTTGGCACGATGTTACCCGTGGCCTAGATTGCCGGCCACGTGATAAATCCCTCGATCCGACCGACCTTGGAAGCAAAAGCCGCCCGCCGCCTGAAACGCTCCGCTCTTGCTTCCCTCACCGCCATGCTTTTGCTCTCGACCGCCGGCACCCGCGCCCGGGCCATGGAGAAGGGGACACCGCAATCTCCGGGCACCGCCGACCTCAAGCCGGGCCAGTACATCTGGAACCCCGCGGCCTCCCCCGAAGGACCCGTGGGCATCATCGTCGATCTGACCAACCAGATGCTCTACGTTTACCGCAACGGCAAACAGATCGGGCGCAGCTCGGCCAGTTCGGGCATCAAGAGCCATCCGACCAGTCCGGGCACCTACACGATCCTGACCAAGAACGTGACATATCACTCCGAGAAATACCACGAAGCCGCCATGCCCTTCATGGAGCGGGTGACCTGGGACGGCATGGCCATCCACGGCGGCAACACCCCCGGCAAACCGAGTTCACACGGCTGCGTCCACGTCCCGCTCGATTTCGCCGAAAAGCTCTATGGCATCACGAACAAGGGCGACACCGTCCTGATCAGCGACCTCAAGGAAGCTCCAGGCGACACGGTGAATCCGGGTCTCGTTCCCCTGCAGCCCCCGCAACCTGCGCCCGACCCGAAGAGCAAATTCGCGGTGCCCCGGGGTGGCCCGGCTCCCAAGGATGTTTCCCCTGACGCCACCCCGATCCCCGTGCCGACGCCCGCCGCAAGTCCTGCGCCGGGTGCTTCGCCCACGCCGTAGCCGTGCTAGGACGTTCCTCGTCTGGGTGGATCATCGCTCTTGTAGAACAGACCTGACGCCTTGTGCCGCGCAAGTCCATTCCAGCCCCGCCGGGGCTGGAATAGCGCCGCCTCGTGGAAGTGAATGCGCGCAACCCGTCGTCCATCTGACGGTTGAATACATCAGGTGGCGGCATCACGAGCCGCTCCCGGTACAACGCCCGGGGTAGTTACTGTGCCACCGCCTGATAACACGATCAAACACCCCATCCACATGAAGAAACTACTTTCCCTCACTCTAGCAACCCTGCTCTTCGCAGGCGTCGCCGCCACCGGCCACGCGCAGGAAGTGGCTCCCAACGGGGCCGTTGACCCCGGCCATCCGCGCGTCAACCAGGTGGACAGCCGCGAGCGCCACCAGGACTCACGCATCGCCAACGGAGACCGCAGCGGTGAACTGACCCACGGCGAGACCGCCCGGCTCGACCGCCGGGAAAATCGGATCCAGCGCGCGAAGGCCAGGGACATGCGCGCCGATGGCGGTCACCTCACCAAGGCCGAACAACGCAACCTCAACCGGCGGCAGGACCACGTCAGCCGCGACATCCGGCGCGACAAGCACAACGACACGGTGCAATAGGACCGGCACGACCGGGAAGCGAGAAGTGCGGGAGAATCCTTTCCTCTGCCGCACCTTTGCGCAAAGCCCGTCCCGGGTGGACCCCGGGCGGGTCGTCCTCAGACCTTCAGCCCGATGACCTTCAGCAGCTTGAGCGCGTTGGTGGTCGTCGCCAAGCCGGGACGCATGCGGTAGTCGAAGCGCATGATCGCACCGGCGGGGCCTTCCTCGAAATCCTCGGTGAAGTGAACCGCCCGGAACGCCCCGGCCAACCCGGGCGTGTCCGCCAGGGAAAGATCGTGGGTCGTCACCGCCCCGATGGCGCGGCACTTGAGCAAGTGCGCCACCACTTTGCCGACGATGATCTGCCGCTCGTGCGTGTTCGTGCCGCGCAGCACCTCGTCGAGCAGGTACAACACCACCGGCCCGCCACCGGGTCGTGCACCGGCCTCGTCAGCCTGCTCGACGACGGAGGCCAGCCGGCGCAACTCGGCCATGAAGAAGGAGACGCCTTCCTGCAAGGAATCCTGCACCCGCAGGCTCGTCGCCAGGACGAGCGACGGCGGCAGCCGGAGTTCCGACGCGCACACCGGCGCGCCTGCCTGCGCGAGGATGACGTTGACACCCACGGTGCGCAGCAGCGTGCTCTTGCCCGACATGTTGGAGCCGGTCACCAGCAGAAAAGTTCCCGGTGGTCCGAGGGCGACGTCGTTGACCACCCGCCCGGCCGCCGGCAGCAGCGGATGGCCCAGCCCGCGGGCGATGATGCGCGGTTCCCCGGTGAACACCGGGAAAGGCCACCCGGGCTGATCGAACGCCAGCACGGAGAGCGCCGCCAACGCCTCCACCTCCCCCAGCGCCCGGAACCAGCCGCGCACCTGTGCGCCGTGCCTCTCCTGCCAGCGTTCCATCAGGTAGAGCGTATGGAAATCCCACAGGAACAACCATTGGGCGAACGGGCTTGCCGGCGTGGTGCGGATCGCCGCCAGACCCACGAGCGTATCAAGCTGGCGCATAGCGGCGTCCGCGCCCCGCAGGCGTTCCTGTAGCGCCACGAGCAGCGGGGCGGCGGGCTGCCATTTGGCCAGCAGACCGAAGAGCACCCTGTAGCCGCGCAGGCCCCGCTCCCGGGCGCAGACCTGATCCAGCCGCGGCTGGACCTGCGCGAGGTGACGCCGCGCCAATCCCCAGCGCAGGACCACGAGCAGCAGCGGCCAGGCCACATTGATCTGGCCCGCGAAGAACAACGCCAGGGAACCCAGCAGCAGTAAGGGCAGCAGCCGCGAGGTCCAGATCAGCGGTGGCCTGCGTAACAACCAGGGATCACCCGCTGCCCAGGACAGAAACGGGTCTTCGTCGGTTGGCGCGGCGGTTGCCAGGGGAGTGGAGGCGAGTTCGAGTTCCTGCCGCAGGTCCAGGGACCGGGCAAGTTCCGCGACCGCCGACTGCCGGGCGGGGATCGTCCCGGCCACGTCCGGCGGCGGCGAGAGAAACCAGGAAGCGAGCGTGTGGCGACCCTGCGGTGTACCGGCGGTGCCGAGCAGGTGAAAGAGCGAACCATGTCCGAAGAGGTCCAGGTCGCCCGCCAGCACATTTTCCCGGACGGACGGCGGCGCGATGGGCAACGGCAGTTGCGCCCAGGCACGCCCCAGCCGGGCGAGCGATCGCGTGTTGATCCCGGCCAGTCCTTTCGCGCGCTCGCTTTCCTCGTGGACGCGGGCGTGAACGGCGATCAGCGCCACGAACACCCCGGCGCTCACGAGCGCGGCGGTCAACCAGAGCACGACGCCCGCCGCTTCGTGCGGCCAATAAACTCCGGCGAACGCGCTGCCCACCGCGCACACGGCGGAGAGCAGACGGGCGTGGGCGATCCGGTTGAACCGGCCGACCAGTGGGACGGCTTCGCGTGCGATGCGCTCGGCGCGGGTACGATAGATGTCGGCTGGAGAAGGGGTGCTGGACAAAATAAGAAGAGAAAAGAAGGGCGAACACGATAGCATAGGCTCCTCGTGCTGACCCGTCCCGCTGATCTTAACGCCGACGACGCCGACCGCAACTGGCGGCGTTTCGTGTGGTACCGCGTGCTCTTCAACGCGCGGTTCTATTACCCGGTCATGGCGGTGCTGTTCCTGGACCTGGGCCTGAGCGCGACGCAGTACACGTTGCTCAATTTTGTCTGGGCGCTGGCGATCATCGCGGTGGACCTGCCCGCCGGCGTGCTCGCCGATCGCCTCGGACGCCGTCCGCTGGTCGTCGCCGCGGCAGTGTCGATGGTCGCGGAAATGATCCTGCTCGGCGTGGCCCCGCGCCACGGCGGCACCCCGTTGTTTCTTTGCTGTCTGGCCAACCGTTTGCTCTCGGGCGCGGCGGAAGGCATGGCCAGCGGCGCGGACGAGGCGCTGGTCTTCGATTCCCTGGCCGAACGCGGCCGCGAAAAGGAGTGGCCGCTGGTGCTCGATCAGGTGCTGCGCTGGCAGTCGCTCGGCTTCGTGGTCGCGATGCTCGTCGGCGGCGCGGTGTACGACCCCGGCTTCCTGAACCGGGTGCTCGGGACGCATTTGGATCAGGGCACGACACTGCGGTTTCCCATCTACCTGAATCTGCTCTCCGCGCTGGCGACCCTGGCGGTGGCGCTCGGCCTGCGGGAACCCTCGCGACGGGAAACCCGGGCGAACCCGACCGGGGGTGAACCCGGCACGCGCAGCGCGCGCGCGCATCTGCTGGCCGCGGGGAGGTGGATCGCGCGGACGCCGCTGGCGCTCTTCGCCATCGTGGCGGGCGTGACGCTGGATAGTGTGGTGCGTTTGTTCATGACGTTTTCGAGTTCGTATTTCCGGCTGATCCACCTGCCCGCGGCCAGCTACGGGTTGATCGGCGCGTTGCTGGGCGGCCTGGGTCTGGTGGTATCGCCCCTGGCCCGCCGGATGGTGGAACGCGGCGGGGCCGCGGGTAATTTCCTGCTGCTCGCCGCAGTGACGCTGGCCGGGCTCGGCGGGGTCGCCCCGCGCTGGCCCGGGTGGGGTGTGATTTTCGTGGTGCCGCTGGGCATGGCGATGTCGGCGGTTGCCTATTTGGTGTCCTACTATCTGAACGCCGCTGTGGATTCGCGCTTGCGGGCGACGGTGTTGTCGTTCAAGGGACTGGCCTTCAACTTGGGCTACGGGATGGTGAGCTTGGCCTTCGCGGGAGCGTTGCGGGCGCTGCGCGACGGCAGCGGCAGCGCGGAGGAAATCTTCGGCCGCACGCTGCCCTGGCTGCCGGCGTGGCTGGGGCTGACGCTCGTGGCACTGGCCGCGGGTTTCTGGCGGAGCCGCCGAGATCTCACGAGGCCGCTGCCACCGGGAGAACCGGCTTCCTGAGCACGCGAACCACGCGTCAGGCTTGGAAGCCGACGCTTGACCGCCCGGCTCTTTTTTGCCACGGTTTGATGGCCGGTTGTCTCCATACCCACAGACCGGATCCGGCGAGTAACATTCGCCTTCCTCTGCGACTCTTGTATTTCTATTGCTGGTTAGGCGCTTCTAGCCGCATCCGATGAACGACGTTCAATCCAGCCTCCCACCGTCACAGCCCAGCACATCATTCCGCGAGTTGGCTACCGATGCGATTCGCTACTGGGAGCCTCGCCGCCTTCTCCTACAACGCGGTTTTAGCTCTTATCGTCCTCGCCTACTTCTGTATCGCTCTGCCGGAGTCGCGCGCCACGCTCACCGTCGACGGCATCTTTATGCTCTTTCTTCTCGCTGTCCTCGCCAACCTTTGTTACTGAGCCGCTTACATCGCCGACCTCTTTGCTCAGTTCTCCGGCTTTCAAGGTCTCTGGCTCCGCTGGCGCTGGCTACTTCTCGCCCTCGGCATCGCTTTTGCTGGCATCATCACCCGGTTCTTCGCTCTCGGGTTCTTCACCCACCTTCATGCCGACTGACCTGCTATCACCGAAGCGCTTAACTACGCGTTCCAGCGAACGGAGGCTGGCGGTCGGGCCCACCGTACTTTTACACGCTTGTCTTTCCTTCCGCCCTTGCTGAGCTTGGGTCGTTAGGCACTTGAACAAACTTTATGGATAAACGACCTAAACTTGAAGAATTGTCACCGGAACAACGTGAAAGACTCCTCCGGATACTAAAAGTCCGTTTTGGGAAAAACATGAACCGCCATCAAGGGATCGTATGGGCCGAAGTGCAAACGAAGCTGGAAGCCAACGCCGAAAAACTATGGTCACTCGAAAAGATGGAAGAAACTGGAGGTGAACCGGATGTTGTTGGTCAGGATACGAAGACCGGCGAATATATCTTTTTCGATTGTTCCGCGGAAAGTCCCAATGGTCGCAGGAGTGTTTGTTACGATCGCGAAGGACTGGATTCCCGGAAGGAACATAAACCAGAAAACAACGCGATGGATATGGCAGCAGCCATGGGCATCGAGCTTCTAACCGAAGAACAATATCTGGAGCTGCAGAAACTCGGCAACTTTGATACGAAGACTTCGAGCTGGGTGAAAACACCTTCCGATATTCGAAAACAAGGCGGCGCCCTCTTTGCTGACCGCCGCTATGGCCGGGTCTTCGTGTACCAGAACAGCGCACCCTGTTACTATCGGGTCAGAGCGTTCCGCGGCTCGCTGAGAGTCTGAATCTAAAGTGTGGCAGGAGGGCTTCCATCCGCCGGCATCCACCCGGATGAAGTGATGCTCCAGAAAATCGACTACATCCATGCGAAGTGCTCGCAGCCCTGGATCAAGCGGCGGTGATCCTACCCGAACGCCCCACCTTCTACGGGATGCGGGAGATTTTTGTGCGGACGCCGAGCGGGCACATCTGCGGCTTCGCCCAAAAGGGGCAGTGAGGCCGGGCGTCATCTTCCCGCCACGGACATGAGACCTCCGCTGCCTTGAGCATCGAACTATCGTCATGCCGTATGTTAATATCAGGATCACCCGCGAGGGTGGAGTCACCGCCGAACAGAAGGCTGCCTTGATCAAAGGAACCACCGATCTGCTCGTCAAAGTCTTGAACAAGAACCCGAAGACCACCGTGGTCGTCATCGACGAGGTGGAAGTGGAAAACTGGGGCATCGGCGGATTGCCGGTCGAGGAGTACCGGCGGCAGAACGCGAAGTGACGGCACGCTGCTCCGCCCTTTTTTCACGGCAAACGCCTCGATACCTCGGCGAGCGGTTTGCGTGGCTGCGCCCCCGGGATGCTCGCGGGAAAGCCGAAGAAGAGCAAGCCGACGATTTCCTCCTGCGCGGGATCGATGCCCAACACTTCGTAAGTCTCGGGCAATCCGATGATCTTGCCGCTGCCCCACTGCATGCCCAAGCCTTCCGCCCAGGCGGCAAGCTGGATGTTCTGGACGGCGCACGCGATCGCTCCGTAGTCCTCGCGCCGTTGCGCGGGCGAACCGAGCAGCACCTGGCTGACCGCGACGAGGCAGGGCTTTGAGAGGATTTTCTTTAGTGCTTCCTGCCGGATCTGCTCGGTCCGCGCCGCTTCGTCCCCGCTGGCAGCCGCCTGCCCACCGGCAAAATCTTCGGCCAGGCGCCGGTGGGTTTCCGGTCCGAGCAGAGTGAAGCGCCACGGCTCAGTCAACTTGTGGTTTTGCGCCCACACACCCGCCGCCAGCACACGCTCCAGAAGGGCGGGAGGAACCGCGTCCGGTTTGAAGTCCTTGATGGTGCGCCGTCGCAGCAGGGTCTCGTAGAGTTCCATCGGCCCAACCTGCCGTGCGGCGGTGCTCCGTGCAACCCGGACCTTCCACGCCAGGGCTCCCCTCTCCGCATCCTTCCTGGCAAACACCCGGAGGCAGCGTTGCACGGCCGGTTCTGGTGGTGAAACACTGGACAACAATCTGACACCGCCGGGTTTACTTCGTATCAGACACTGGCAGCCAGCAGGCTGTGGGCCGTGCGTTCATCGACGACCAGGTCCGTGAGGTAGCCGCCACGCAAGGCACCGAGGATGGCTGGCGTTTTTTCCGCTCCTCCGGCTACTCCCAGTCTCTTCGGCACCCGGCGGATCTCCTCCAGGGTCAGACCCACCATCCGCTGGTCGGCTTCGCCCAGCACGGGGCATCCCTGGGCATCAAAGAAGCGTCCGCTGATCACGCCAACCGCGCCGCGCGCGACATACTTTGCGCCGAGTTCGGCGCTGACAAGTCCCGTGTTATGCGTCGAACTGTTTTGTTCCACGGTGCAAATCCCGAGCAGCAGGCGGGTGCAGGACCGGACGTGGGCGAACTGTTCCTTGAGCTGCGGTTCTGCCATCAACAGTTCGCGCAGGCCGGGCTGCGAGAGCACGGCCGGCGCGAAGAGGTTGATGCACCGCGCTCCCAACCGGGCCGCGATGTGGAAGGTGCAGAGTTCCCCCGCAAACCCCTCGTCGCCGCTGCGGTTGCCGAGGATCTGCACCACAGTCACATCCGGGATGGCGGCGCGCGGCAACGCTTTGGAAAGCGCCAGCACGGTGCGTCCCCAGGCCACCCCGAGAACGTCGTGCGGACGAAGTTCGTGCAAGAGCAGCATGGCACCCGCCTCGCTGATCCGCTTGATCACCTCGCGCTTGCCGCCGTCGTCGGGCACCACGAATACATTGTTGAGTCCGAAGCGTTTTTTGATCTCCTGTGATCCCTGGGTCCGCGCGACGATCTGCGGCTGCACGGTGACTGTGACGATGTGCTCTTCGCGCGCTTGCTGGAGATATTTGACGACGCTGGCGCGCGATACGCCCATGATCTCGGCGACCTGTTCCTGGTTGAGACCGTCGTGGTGATAGAGCCAGGCGGCCCAGACCACCGGATCGCAGCCAAACTGCGCGGGAACGAGGCCCTTGCGCCGGGAGGCTGGCGAGGGAAGACGGGAGACGGAGCGAGTACGCACGGCGGGGGGACCTGGAGCTGCGACCGCCCCAGCATAGCGGCGAAAACTAAAGCAGCAATGCCGGAAATAACTTTTGACATTGCACGGTGATTTTTGTAAATCAGGAACATTCGTTTGCAGCGTATCGGTCTTCCCCCCATGAAGAACCTGCGGTTCGATTCTGACTCCGTCGGACCTCTGCGTAGAGGTCGCGGTCGGCGCGGAATCCAATCCATGTCGTGCCACCGGCCCCGTTTTTCCCGGCGACCGTGCTGCGGGGGTGCTCCAACCCAGCTTTGAACGCCGCGCGCGCGAAATTTTTCCAGCCAGCATCCCCATCCCCACTGAACATGAAAATACCCCGCCTGCCACGCACCGCCCTGCTCCCTATCGTTGCCACTGTTGTCTCTCTGGCCGTGACTTCGTCGCCGGCCCAGGACAAGAAACTAACGGTCGGTGTCTCCGTTCCCACGCTGAACAACGCGTTCTTCGTCGGCATGGATCGCGGGGCCCGCATGCGCTCCAATGAACTCGGTTACACCGTCGTGGCCCCCAACGCCAACGGCGATATGGCCACCCAGATCAACCAGATGGAAGATCTGATCACCAAGAAAGTGGACGTGCTCGTCATCTGCCCGATCAACGCCAAGGCAGTGGTGCCCTCGGTCAAAAAGGCCAACGCGGCCAACATCCCGGTCATCGCCCTGGACCGCGGTTCCGATGGCGGCGTCATGGCCAGCTTCATCGAGACGGACAACGTGGAGATGGGCCACAAGGCGGCGGACTTCATTGCCGAAAAACTCACGGCCCGCTACGGCTCGGCAAAGGGCAACATCGTCAATCTGCAAGGCTTGCGTGGCACCACGGCGGCGGAGAGCCGCGAGAAAGGCTTCACCGAAGGATTGAAGAAGTACCCCGGGATCAAAGTGGTCGCCGCTCAGGCGGGTGATTTCGATCAGGAAAAGTCACTCAACCTGACGATGAACATCCTGCAGGCGAACGCGAAGATCGACGCTCTTTTCGGTGCGAACGACGACAACACCGTCGGCGCGCTCAAGGCCATCGAAGCAGCCAAACGGTTCCACCCCATCGACGACAAGCAGCACATCATCATCATCGGAATTGACGGGACCGGTCAGGCACTTCAGGCCATCCGCGACAGCAAGATCGACGCGACCATCTCGCAGAATCCGGTGAAGATGGCCTCGAAGGCGATCGATTTCGCCACGGAAATCTCCAAAGGTGGGAAAGTGGAAGCGCGGGTGTACTACCCGAACATGTTGATCACCAAGGCTAACATCGACGGTGACGAGGCGAAAACCTACGGCCTCTGGGGCGACGCGAAGTAGGCCTTTGCGCCGGTGAACTGGCAGGTGGCGGTCTCCGTGATCATGGCGTGGACCGCTTCCTTTTTTCCTCCTTCTCCGCTTTCGTCCCGGCTTGATCAGGCCATAGCACCGATCAGCCTCATCTTTCCCCAGGAGGTAACCCACCCGTGAGTCTGCTCAAACTCAAAGCGATCACCAAACGCTTCGGCGCGCACGCGGCTTTGTCCGATGTCGCGCTGGAGCTGCAAGCCGGTGAAGTGCTGGCCGTGCTGGGAGAGAATGGCGCGGGCAAAAGCACCCTGATCAAAACGCTGGCCGGTGCCCACCGGATCGACGCGGGCGAAATCTACATTGATGACCGCCTGGTTGATCTCCGTTCGCCGACCGACAGTATCGCGGCGGGCATCGCGGTGATCTACCAGGAGCTGACGATCGTGCCGGAGTTGAGCGTCGCCGAGAATCTCTTTCTCGGACACATGCCCACCCTCGGGCGCACTCCGTTGCTGAACCGGCGGGACATGTTCCGGCAGGCGGACAAGCTGCTCAAGGGGTTGAAACTACCCATCGACCCGCGACGCCGGGCCGGCGACCTTTCCCCCGGGTATCAGCAGATGGTCGAGATCGGACGCGCGATCAACCGCAAGGTGCGCGTCGTGCTCATGGACGAGCCGACTTCCTACCTGAGCGAGAGCGAGGTCAAGTTGTTGTTCGACTTCATCCGGCAGCTCAAGGGTCAGGGCCTGGGTATCCTCTTTATCTCGCATCACCTCGAAGAAGTTTTCGAGATCTGTGACCGGGCGATGGTGCTGCGCGATGGACGCAACGTGGACTCGAAGCCGGTGTCCGCTTGGACCAGCGAGTCCATCGTCAAAGCGATGGTCAACCGGTCAATCGAGCAGTTTTACCCCTACCGTCCCCGTCCCTTGGGCGAAGTGTCGTTGACGGTCAGCCACCTCGCGACGCCGCCACTCACCGACGTGAGCTTCCAGGCGAGAGCCGGCGAAATTCTCGGCATTTCGGGGGTGGTGGGCAGCGGCCGCAGCGAACTGCTCAAAGCCGTCTTCGGAGCGTTGCCCTCTCGCGGCACCATGCAGTGGGAGGGACGGGCGTTCCGGCCGAAATCACCCAGCCACGCCATCCGCCACCGTCTGGCCTTGGTCCCGGAAGATCGCAAGCTGGAAGGATTGATGCTCGACGCCAGCGTCGAAAATAATGTGACCCTCTCCATGCTGCAGCGGATCGCCCGCTACGGCTTCGTCAACTTCGGCAAGAAGCGCCGTTTGAGCCGCGAGGGGATCCAACAGTTCGCGGTCGCGTGCCGGGGTCCGCAGATGGCGGTTCGATACCTGTCCGGAGGCAACCAGCAAAAGGTGGTCTTCGCGCGGACCAGCGCCACCAACCCCAGACTGTACCTCCTCGATGAACCGACCCGCGGGGTGGACGTGGGGGCGAAGGTGGAAATCTACAATCAGATCATGCGTTTCGCGGAGCAAGGTTGCACGGTGCTCCTCGTTTCTTCCGAACTGCCGGAACTGCTCGGTCTCTGCGACCGCATCATCGTGCTCAACGCGAGCCAGGTGGTCGGAAACCTGAGCCGTGCCGAGGCGACACACGAGAAAGTACTGCATCTCAGCACGGATGAGCAAGGCGACGTGATGCTGCCCGACGACGATGCCGCGCCGGCCGCCGTGAAGCAACACGAAGACCAGGCCGGGATCTCGCGCCACGTCGGTGTCTAGTATCTCTCCTCCCCTTTCTTCGCTATGCCGCTTCCCACCACCACGCCGGACACCCGGCTCAAGCCGGCGTCCGAACGCGGCGAGGTGACGCCGCTCCCCGTGTCGACCCGCCCCGGCGCGTCCATGAAAGGCGTCCTGTCCTTTCTGAGCCGCTTCACGGTCCAGATCGCCCTGTTGCTGCTCGTCGTCGCTTTCAGCCTCCTTTCGGAGCAGTTCTTCAAGCTGGACAATTGGGCGAACATCGTCCAGCAGAGTTCGATCATCGCCATCGCGGCGGCGGGTGCCACCTTCGTGATCATTCTGGCCGGTATCGACCTTTCCGTCGGCTCGGTGGTCGCCCTGTCCGGCATCCTGGCGGCCGGACTGATGGTGAACCGCAACCTGCCCGCCTGGGGCGGCATCGGGGTCAGCTTGCTGGTCGGCCTGGCGGCAGGGCTGTTCAACGGGATCAGTATTTCCTACCTCGGGCTCAGCGCTTTTATCGCCACGCTGTCCACGCTGGCGATGGCGCGGGGTCTGACGCTGGCCTATTCGGACGGACAAACCATTTTTGGGTTACCCGACGCCTACAACTATCTCGGCAGCGGGGTCCTGGGGGGAATCACTCTGCCGGTCATCATCACCGTGATGGTTTTCCTGCTCGCCCATCTGCTGCTCGCCCGGACCGTGTTCGGGCACGAGGTGTACGCCGTCGGGGGCAACCGCGAGGCCGCCCGGCTGGCGGGGATCAACGTGCGCCGGGTGGAAATTTCCGTTTATGCCCTGGCGGGGATGCTCAGCGGCCTGGCGGGCGTGGTGCTCACCGGGCGGCTGACGGCCGCGCTGCCTTCCTCGGCCACGGGGCTGGAGCTGGATGTCATCGCGGCGGTGGTGATCGGCGGCGCTTCGCTCTTCGGCGGACGCGGCAACATGATCGGCACCTTCTTCGGCGTTCTCACCATCGGCGTGCTGCGCAACGGCTTGAATCTGCTGAACGTTTCGCCGTTCTGGGTGCAGTTCGTGCAAGGCGCGGTCATTTTCGTCGCCGTCCTGCTGGATGCTCTCGGCCAGCGTCAACGCCGCCGCAGCTAAGTTCCCCTCCTTTCCTCTGATAGACACCGTCTTTTTCCAACCAAACGCGCCCATGCAAAAACTCCTGAATACCCCCGCAGCCTTTGTCGATGAAATGCTCGAAGGATTGTTGCTTGCCCATCCCGGCCAGCTCAAGGCCGCCAGCGCCGACAACCGCGCGCTCGTGCGAGCCGACGCACCCGTCGCGGGCAAGGTCGGGATTGTCACCGGCGGAGGCAGCGGCCACCTGCCCGTTTTCCTCGGCTATGTCGGCCGCGGTCTGGCGACCGGCGTGGCTATCGGCAACGTCTTCAGCAGCCCGACCGTGGAACAGATCGCCGCCGCCTCCCGGGCCGCGAACTCCGGGGCGGGAATCCTCTACCTTTACGGCAACTACTCCGGTGACGTGCTCAACTTCGACACCGCCGCCGAAATGCTCGACCTGGAAGACGTGCGGGTGGAAACCGTGCTCGTGACCGACGACGTGGCGAGCGCGCTCCCGGCCAAAGCGGCGAACCGGCGTGGCGTCGCGGGAATGTTCTTCGCCTACAAGCTCGCCGGAGCCCGGGCAGAGGAAGGTGGCACCCTGGAAGAAGTTAAAGAAGCGGCGCAAATGGCCACGGCCAACACGCGCACGATGGGCGTGGGCCTGGCTCCGTGCATCCTGCCCACGGCCGGCAAGGCGACGTTCGATTTGCCGACCGGGGAAATGGAGATCGGTATCGGCATCCACGGCGAGCCCGGCATCCGCCGGGGTCCGCTCCAGACCGCGGACGAGATCACCACGGATCTCGTGACTCGCCTGGTGGAAGATTACCCCTTGAAGGACGGCGACGAGGTGGCGGTGCTCGTCAACGGTCTGGGAGCCACGCCCCTGGAGGAACTCTACATCATCTACCGCAAGATCGTGGAGATGCTCGGTGGACGCGGCATCCGGATTTACCGGCCCTACATCGGAGAGTTTGCCACGTCCCTGGAGATGGCGGGCTGTTCGGTCAGCTTCCTGAAGCTGGACCCCGAGGCCAAACGCCTTTTGGACGCCGCGGCCTCTTCGCCCTTTTTCCTGCAGAACGCCCGCTAACCGTTGCCCGCCATGGCCGCTTCCGACGCTTTGTCCCACGCCCAATTCGTACGCCTTTTCGAGGGGCTCACCGAGGACCTCGTTTCCCGCGAGGAGGATCTGCGCGCCCTGGATGCCGCGCTGGGCGACGGCGACCTGGGGATCACCGTGCGCGCCGGCTTCAATGCCGCGTGCAAGTCGCTGGGAGGTCCGCCGCTCAACAACGCGGCGGCGGAGGACATCGGCGCGGCCCTGGCCGCGGCGGGTCCCGCGTTCATGAACGCCAACGGCTCCACCATGGGCACGCTCATGGGCACCGCGCTGATGCGCGCGGGCAAGGCGGTGCGCGGACAAACGAGCCTCAACCTGGCCGACGCCGCACGGATGTGCCGCGCCGCCGCCGAAGGCATCCAACAGCGCGGCAAAGCAAAACTCGGCGACAAAACGATCCTGGATGCGCTGTTCCCGGCCGTCGAGGCGCTGGAAGCCGCGGAAGCGGAAGGTGGTGTTTCCTGTGCGCAGGCCTTCCTGCGCGCCGCGGGTGCCGCCCAGACCGGGGTGGATCACACCACTCCTTTGCAGTCGCAGGTCAGCCGCGCCTCGTGGCTGCAGGAACGCAGCAAGGGCCGGCCCGATCCCGGCGCGTCCCTGTGCACGATGATTTTTGTCTCTCTGGCCCACCGACTGAGCAATCCCCAGGCAAACTGAACTTTTTTCCCACCCGCAGACCTTCGAAATCATATGGCACAAACCGTCGCATTCATCAGCCTTGGCATCATGGGCCAGGGTATGAGCCGCCGCTTGCTCAAAGCAGGCTACCAGATCAAAGTTTACAACCGCACCCGCGAAAAGGCGGAAGCCCTGGCCGCCGAAGGGGCCACCGTCGCTGGCACCCCCGCGGAGGCCACGGAAGGAGCCGACTTCGTCGTGCTCATGCCGGACAACGACGCCACGCTCAAAGCCCTGACGGAAGGCCCCGCCGGCATCCTTGCCCGAGTGGGGTCCACCACCACGGTCCTGCAGATGGCCACCATCGACCCCAAAGCCACCCGCGCCCTGGGTGAGGCGGTCGAGAGCAAAGGAGGCAGTTACCTTGATGCGCCCGTCTTCGGCAGCAAGAACGAGGCTGCCAACGGAGAACTCTGGATCCCGGTCGGGGGCAAACAGGAAGTGTACGACCGGTGCCTGCCGCTGCTCAAGGCCATGTCCCAGTACAGCGACCTTTTCGGCCCCATCGGCGCGGGTGCGGCCATGAAACTCTGCGGCAATCTGCTGGTGGGTCAGATGGTCACCGGCATCGCCCAGAGCCTCACGCTGGGGCGCAAAGCCGGGCTGGATGTGACGCAGATGCTCAAGCTTCTGGCGGAAGTCGATTTCAAGTCGCCCATCTACAACGGGGTGGGCAAACAGATCGCCGACCACGATTTCCCCACGTCTTTCAGCGTCCGGAACATGCTCAAGGACGTGAACCTGGTCGTGAACTTCGGACACGATCAGGGCGTGCCAGTTCCCGGTCCCGAGTCTGCCGTCCCCCTATTCGAGCAGGCGATCGCGGAAGGTCACGGGGAAGAAAACGTCTCCGCCGTCGTGACCGTCATCGAAAAAGCCGCCGGAATTTAGCCTTTCGCTCTTCAAACCAACACGTACTTTCCCTTCCCTCCCATGAACAAAACCAAACCGATCCTGCTCACCCTTCTCGCCGCCGCCTCGTTGCCCGTCCTGTCGACCCCCGCCCTGGCGGCGGGAAAAGAGGAAGTTGTCACCGTCTTCAAGGTGGCCGGCCAGCCCTGGTTCAACCGCGTGGACGAAGGCGTCAAGATGGCCGCCAAAAACCTGAACGTCGAAGCTTACGGCATCGGCGCGACGACCACCGACGAAGCCGCCCAGGTCAGCTTGATCGAAGATTCGATCAGCAAAGGAGTTCAAGCGCTTTGTGTGATCCCCAACGACGCGAAGTCGGTCGAGCCCTCCTTTCAGAAGGCGCACGACAAAGGCATCTTCGTCATCACGCACGAATCTCCCAACCAGCAGGGGGAAGACTACAACATCGAAGCCATCGACAACATCGCCTTCGCCCGGTATCTCACGGATGAGCTGGCGGGAAAAATGGGCGGTTCCGGCGAGTACGCCCTCATGGTGGGCTCACTGACGGCACCCACCCACAACCTTTGGGCGGATGAATCCATCCGCTACGCCAAGGAAAAGTACCCGAACCTAAAACTGGTCACGGATCGGGTTACCGGCGGCGACGATCTACAGGAGGCGCGCAAGAAGATGCTCGACCTGATCACGGCTTATCCGAACTTGAAAGGGTTCCTCGGCTACGGCAGCCAGGGACCGATCGGGGCTTCCCTGGCGGTCAAGGAACGTCACGTCAAGGGAAAGATCGTCATCGTCGGCAGCGTCCTCCCGAGCCAAGCGGCACCGCACCTCAAGGACGGTACCATGTACGCCGGGGCGTTGTGGGACCCGAAGACCGTCGGCTTCGGCATGACTTACGTGGCCAAGTGCTTGATCGAAGGCAAAAAGATCGAGGACGGCATGGAGATCCCGAACGTGGGCAAGATTACCGTGCAGGGTAAGAACATCCTGCTGAACTCCATGCTCAAGATTTCGGCGCAGAACGCCTCGAGTCTCGGGTTCTGATCATCGCGCCGCACCGCCGCCGTTGGCGAGAGCAAAGGCGGTTCCGTGGGTGGATGGCGCGCTCCGCCGCGCCATGATGCTATGGGTGGCGCTGCTGTCCGGAAGGAGCAAAAGGCGGCGGTGCCGCAACCAAGGAATAGCGCGGCGGAGCGCACTATCCACCAGCGGAAACCATCTTTGAACTGCTCTAACGGAGTCAACCTTTCTGGATTGTAGGGTGACGGTCCCCGTTGCCGTGGAGACATTCTCCCTGGCATCCAGGACGGTCGCCCTACAATCCAGAGTCAGCCCGCCCGGGGATGAGTGACCACTTTCTACAACTCAGTCGCATCAGCAAACGCTTTGCCGGAGTGCGGGCGTTGTCGGAGGTGGACTTCGAGATTCGCCGTGGGGAGTTGCACTGCCTAGCCGGTGAGAACGGCAGCGGGAAGTCCACGCTGATCAAAATCATTTCCGGCACCGAGCAGCCGGACTCCGGCGGGCAGATTGAAATCGACGGACAAACGTTCTCCAAGTTCAACTCGCGCGCCGCGATCGCGCAGGGCGTGCAGGTCATCTACCAGGACCTATCCCTATTTCCGAATCTCACCGTCGCGGAAAACATTGCGCTCAACCGGATCGTCGAGCAACGCTGGAAGTTTTTCCGCCTGCGCGAAGCCAAAAAAATCGCGAGCGAAGCGCTGGAAAAGATCGGGGCCCGGATCGGCCTGAACGAACTGGTCAACGAACTTTCCCTCGCCGACCAACAACTGGTCGCCATCTGCCGGGCGCTGATGGCCCGGGCGCGTCTGCTCATCATGGACGAGCCGACCACCTCGCTGACCCACCGCGAGGTGGATACCCTGTTTGCCATCGTCAAGGATTTGCAGGCACAGGGATTGAGCGTGCTGTTCGTCAGTCACAAAATGGATGAAGTGTTTGAGGCTGCCGACCGCGTGACGGTGCTGCGCGACGGCAAAAAGGTCGGCACTTTTCCCGCGAGCGAACTGACCCCTCATTCCTTCACCATGCACATGAGCGGTCTGGCGCTCACGAACTCCCCCCCGCCACCGCTGGAGAACCCGGGAACGGCCCGGCTGAGCGTTTCCCGTCTGACGAAGAAGGAAAGTTTCGCGGACGTGAGCTTCGAGGTCTTCCCGGGGGAAATCGTCGGACTCACCGGCCTGCTCGGAAGCGGACGCACGGAGCTGGCCATGTCTCTTTTCGGCCTGAACCCGGCCGACAGCGGCACGATTGCCATTGACGGCAAACTCGTCCAGCTCACTTCGGTGCCGCAAGCGGTCCGCGAAGGGATTGCCTACGTGCCGGAAGATCGCATCAAACAGGGCCTGGTCATGCCCCAATCGTTGACCAACAACGTCGCTCTGACGACCTCTCAAGCCGCCGGAGCAAAATTCGGCCTGCACCCGCGCGCGCTCGACGCCGAGGCGCAGGACTGGAAACAGCGCCTCGGGGTCAAAGCCGACACCGTGAGCGTCCCCCTGGAAACGCTCTCCGGCGGCAACCAGCAAAAAGTGGTCCTGGCCAAGTGGCTGGCGCTCCGCCCCAAAGTGCTGGTCCTGGACGGCCCCACCGTCGGTATCGACATCGCCTCGAAGGCGGCGATCTACCAACTCATCCGGGAACTTGCCGCCACGGGCCTGAGCATCCTGCTGATCTCGGACGAACTGCCCGAGGTGCTCCGCAATTGCCACCGCGTGTTGCTGATGGCCCGGGGCCGCCTGCTTTGTTCGCTCGACGTCGGCCTGGATCATCCGACCGAAGGCGAGGTTCGCCAGCACCTGGAAAACACGTTGGCCGCCGCGCGATGAGAACCCTGCTTAGGAAACCCGAGTTTGTGCTGGCGGGGATCGTCCTGGCGCTATCGGCGTTCGTCGGCGCGGTGAACCACGATTTTTTGACCGTGGGCAATTGGCTCGACCTGCTCAAAAGCAACTCGTTCACCGGCGTGCTTGCCCTCGGCGTGCTCGTCGTCCTGATCTCGGGCGGCATCGATATTTCCTTCACGGCCACGGCGAGCGTGGCGCAGTACATCATGGCGGTGCTGGTGTTGCGTTACGGGGGGAACATGCCCGTGGCGTTTGCCCTGGCGGCCCTGGTGGGGATCACCCTGGGTTTTATTAACGCGGTGGTCATCCACGTGCTGCGCATCCCCTCGATCATCACTACGATCGCCACCCTGAACATCTTCAGCGGCCTGCTGATTTTTTGCTCCGGCGGACGGTGGATCGACGCGATGCCGGAGTGGTTCAGCGATTTCAGCAACCGGATGTTTTTCCTGCACACCGACGCCCAGGGGATGGAAAGCGGGCTGTCCGTCATCTCGGCCATCTTCCTGGTTCTGGTGGTCTTCACCGCGTGCCTGCTCAACTTCACCACTTTGGGGCGCAGCATCTATGCTTTGGGTGGGAGCGAGCGGTCGGCGCGCCGGGTGGGCTTCAACCTGTTCGGGATCCGGGTGTTCGTTTACAGCTACATGGGGTTCCTGGCGGGGATCGCCGGCGTCATCCAGGCGTTGTTGCTCTCCACGGTCGATCCGAGTTCCATCGTCGGCAAAGAACTCGAAGTACTGGCGGCGGTCGTGATCGGCGGAGCCAGCCTGACGGGAGGCCGGGGGAGCGTTCTTGGCACGATGCTCGGTGTGTTGCTCATCGGCGTGCTGGGCAATGGGCTGACGATCATGCACGTGCCTTCCCGCTGGTACAATGTGTGCATCGGTTCGACCATCATCATCAGCGTGACGATCAGTGCGTGGCGCGGGCGCAAGCGGCTGCTCCGGCCGATTCACGTCGCGGATGCTGCTTTGGACGCCACTCCCTTGCCGCTACCGCCGGTTCCGGCGTCCGCGCCGCATTAAAGCGCACCTCGATTGGGCAAGCCATGAGTCTCTGCAAACGCTGTCATCCTGAGCGGAGTGAGGAACGAACGCAGTCGAAGGACCTTCCGGCCGCCGGTAGGCAAGCCGCGAGGTCTGCCGACGGCCGGAAGGTCCTTCGACTGCGTTACACTCCGCTCAGGATGACA
>CAXTOP010000035.1:0-54089 GCA_964245965.1 uncultured Chthoniobacterales bacterium | reverse complement strand
GTCGCCAACTGGTACGACCAGAGCCAGCTCATCGTGGACAGCGCGGGCAGCGTGCGCGACGCGGTGCTGGTGGGTGGAGTGCTGGCCGCCGGGGTGCTCCTGTTGTTCCTGCGCAGTTGGAAGATCACGCTCATCGCCGTGATCTGCGTGCCGGCGGTGCTCGCGGCCACGACTTTGCTCCTGGGCGCGCTCGGCCAGAGCTTCAACATCATGACGCTCGGCGGCATGGCGGCGGCGGTGGGCCTCATCATCGATGACAGCATCGGCATGGTCGAACACCTGGTTCGCCGCCTGCGCGAGCGCGAGGACCGGCTGCCCGCCGGCGGGCGCGGCGCGTCCTCGCGGGTCCTGGCGGCGGCGGCGGAGTTTACCCCGGCGCTCACCGCCTCCTCCCTCTCCACGGTGGTCATCTTCGCTCCCCTGGCGTTCCTCTCCGGGGTGACGGGCGCGTTCTTCAAGGCGCTGTCGTTGACGATGGCCATCGCCTTGATCATCTCCTATCTGGTGACGTTGCTCGTCGTGCCCGTGCTGGCCGACGTGCTGCTTGATCAGAAGGATGCCGCGGGCAGTGACGAGGGACCCTGGACCGCCCGCCTGCACCATGGCTACGGGCGGCTGATGGCCTGGTCGTTCGCCCGGCTCTGGCTGGTCGTGCTGGGCTTGCTGCCGCTCTTTGTGGTCGGCTACTTCGCTTACCAACACCTTGAGACCGGCTTCATGCCCAGGATGGATGAAGGCGGCTTCAACATCGACTACCACAGCGCGCCGGGCACTTCGCTGGCCGAGACCGACCGGCTGCTGCGCCAGTTCGAGGACATCCTGAGCCGGACTCCGGAAGTCGCCACGTACTCACGCCGCACGGGCCTGCAACTGGGCGGCAGCCTGACCGAGGCCAACCAGGGAGACTTCTTCGTGCAACTCAAGCCGCCGCCGCGCCGGAGGATCGAGGAAGTCATGGACGACGTGCGCGGACGCGTCACCAGATACGTTCCAGGGTTGGAGGTCGAATTTGCGCAGTTGATGGAAGATTTGATCGGTGACCTGACCAGCGTGCCGCAGCCCATCGAAATCAAACTCTACGCCGACGACGAGCCGACCCTGGAAAAGACCGCCGCGGCTGTTGCCGCCGCCGTCGGCAAGATCGACGGCGTGGTGGACGTAAAGAGCGGCCTCGTCATCGCGGGCGACGCGCTGGACATCCAAATCGATCCGCTCGAAACGGCGTTGGAAGGCACCGATCCGGCGGCGATCACCACCCAGCTCGATGACCTGCTCACGGGCGCCACGGACACCCAGGTGCTGCGCGGCCCGAAGACGGTGACCGTGCGCGTGAAGCTGCCCGAGGCGGCGCGCGCGCTCTGGCAGGACATCGAGGACACCCCGCTGCGCGCCCCGGACGGGCACCTCTTTACCCTGAAAAGGGTGGCCACGGTTGCCACCGTCGTCGGCCAGCCCGAGATCACGCGCGAGGACCTGCGCCGCCTTGTCGCCGTCACCGGCCGGTTGAGCGGTCGGGACCTGGGTTCGACCATCCGCGACGTGCAGGCCGCGTTGCGCAAGCCGGGATTGCTCCCGCGCCAGGTGACCTACGTGCTGGGAGGCGCGTATGCCGAGCAGCAGACGGCCTTCGCCGGCCTGCTGGCGGTGCTGGCGGCGGCGGCGGCGCTCACGTACTTGCTGCTGCTCTACGTGTACGAGAGCTTTCAGACCGCGACGGCCATCCTGTTCACCACGCTGCTGGCGTTGCCGGTGGTGTTCCTCGGCTTGTGGGCGACGGGCACGGAACTCAATATTACTTCCATGATGGGTCTGACGATGATCGTGGGCATCGCCACGGAAGTCTCCATTTTCCTGGTGAGTGAGATCGGCGAACTGCCGCCCGGGGTGGAGGGCATCCCGGCCTTGATCCAGGCCGCCAAGAACCGGATGCGCCCGATCCTGATGACGACCATCGCCGCGGTGCTGGCGCTGCTGCCGCTCGCGCTGGGCATCGGGCAAGGGTCGGGGATGCAGCAGCCGCTGGCGATTGCGATCATCTGTGGGTTGGTCGCGCACCTGCCGCTGGTGCTGATCGTCCTGCCTCTCCTGCTGCCGAGGCGGGGGAGGGTTGAGGGGTAGCGATCGAACATTGTTAACTCGGAGTCTTGGAGCAGGGGAAGATGAGGAACAAAATAACCCTTTCAATCCCGGAGGGACGCAGGAGATTAGCCGGTGGCGCAAGCACCACCGAGAGCGGAGAAGATCTAGGCGGTAGCGGCCAAACATCCGCGTACTGGCGTCTGGAAACGAGGGAAATCTGCACCAGTCCCGGAGGGACGCGGGAGATTAGCCGGTGGCGCAAGCCACCGGTAAAAGCAACATGCATCATAGCCCCGGAGGGGCTGAGCCATCCGGCGGGTGATCTTCACCAGAGGAAACGCTCGTCGTACTCGACGCCGCTGCGCCGGAGAATTTCCATGTATTCCTCTTGGAAGGAGCGCTCGCGGTGGTGCTCTTCCTGGCCCTCGATGTAGCGGCGAACCGATTCCCGCTGCGGCGAGCCGACCATGAACGCGCCGTAGCCTTCCTGCCAGCCGAAGGCCCTCTCGCCTATCTCCCGATGCACCCAGAGTGAGGAAACGCTCTTGATCTCGCGCATAACCTCGGCCAGGCAGTGCGTGGCGCGTAGTCCGATGAGCAGATGCGTGTGATCCGCCACGCCGCCGACTGCCTCGGGCATACCACCCAGGCTCGTGACGGTGCCTCCCAGGAAAGCGTGCAGCCGCCCGCGCCACTGCGGGGTGATGAGCGGCGCGCGGTCTTTGGTGCCGAACACCACGTGGTAGTGCAGGGAGAGGTGCGTGGATGGCATATAACGGCGGCAAACGGCTAGGGCGGCGTTTTCCGGAACGGATGCTCAGCCCCTCCGGGGCTAGTCGCATCTAACGGGTACCGGTGGCTTGCGCCACCGGCTAATTTCCCGCGTCCCTCCGGGACTAAGAGGGCAGAGTATTGTCAGGGCAGGATAGCGTCGGTGGATAGAAGGGCGATGTTCCGAGTTCACTTCCTACTTCCCTCCGGGAACGAAGGGACCGGCAAGCCATCCACCGCAAATAGATACAACGCTCTGTGCTAATTCCACAGCAAAATAGATTGCTTTCGCGCCGCCATCCCCCCTCAAAAAACCAGGCGGAAGAAAGCGTGCAGGCTGGGCAGTGAACCGGCCAGCAAAAGAGGCCAGAACCAACGGTTGGCGGGCACCAGAAAACAGAACGCGATGGTGACCGGCAGGATCGCGCGCCACAGCCCCCAGGGACCTTCCCAGACCGGTAACCCCAAGAAGGGGAACATGAGCATGAAAGGCAGCGCGATCCGCAGCCATTGTGGGCCCTGCCTCCAGTTGGTCAGGACGACCCAAGCTTGTACGATGAAAGAGAAAATTGTGATCAGACGAAAGGTGTACCGGCCGTTGTCTTCAACGCCGTGGCGCAGGTTCTCCCACGCATCCATCGCGGTGCCGGCGACCGCCCGGAACGGCCAGTTGAAATTACCTTGCACCCCGCTGATGCTCGTCCGGAAGTAGTGCGAAACGTAGAGCGACCACAAGGCGGTCGGCAACACGATTAACCCACCCAGCAGCGCCACTCGCGCGAAGCCGCGGGTCGTCGGCGGCTTGGGCCAGAGCAAACCCAAAACCGACAGCGCCACCGTGTCACGCGTCAGAACGCTCGCCGTGAAGTAGGCCGCCCCTGACTTGACCCGCCGGGTCTCCCACAGCCGCATCCCGGCAAACATCAGCAGCAGGCTCGGCAGGTCGGTCAGCGAGCCGCGCAGGCTTTCCAACACGCCGGCGGCGAGCAGGCAGCCGGCCCAACGGCCGAAATTGATCCAGTTCCGCAACGGGAGCCAGACCGTCAGGAACCAGGCCGTCGCCAGCCAGGACAGCACGTTGAAGTAAGAGTAGATGTGGACGATCCACCAGGGGCGGCCCAGGCCCAGTCCCCAAGCGAGCGTCGGCAGGAAGACGCGGCGGATCCGGTACGCCGGGAAGTCATAATGGTCGATGACGTCGTGATACATCCACGGCGGATGCAGTGCCATGTGGGCATAATACTGGCCGTCGAAGCCGTCGTGGTGAGGCACGAGGTACACCGGCACTCCGGCCAGCTCGGGTGCCAGCCTTTGCCGGTGATTTTCCCCGAACCGGATCAGCGACGTCAGACCGGTATCCCGATGAAAATGGGGCGCGAACACCGCCGCCAGCACGATGACGATGACGATCCCGCAACACGCGGAGATCAGACGCTGCGAGGGAAGGTTCACCGGTGCGGTGCGCGGCGCGGCGTCACCGTTGCCGTTGCCCGCTGTGGCCGGGCTGGGGTTGGATAGGCGAGGGTCCATCGGGAAGGATTCGGGCATCATGGATTCAGCGGGTCTCGAACGAAAGAGCGGGCTTCGATGATGGTCTCTGCAGGCCGGCGCGAACCGCGCCGAGGACCTCTTCGACCGTGATGCGGCGCATGCAGACGTTGTCCCGGCAGGCGGATTGCCGGTTGTTGAGCGCGCTCACACAAGGACTGCACGCCAGGCCAGCCCACAGGGCCGTATTGGTCTTGTTGAGCGATGCGAAGAGCAACGGGGTCTCGGGGCCGAACAACGTCACCGTGCGGATGGGAGTCAACGCCGCGAAGTGAGCCGGTCCGCTGTCGTTGGAAACTAGCACGTCCGCCAGAGTGTAGAGGGTCAGTAGTTGGCGCAGCGTCGTTTCTCCGGCGAGCGAGAAGCACCGGGCGCTGCCGACCTGGCGGACGAGTTCACGGGAACGGACGGCTTCCTCGGGCGCACCCGTGAAGGCGACGAACGCTTCCGGGAACTCATCAAGGAGATGCCGCGCAAGCTCGATGTAACCTTCTTCCGGCCACCGCCGCAAAGGGATCAAATCGCTGGCGTTCGCGTTGAGCAAAATCAGGGTGGAAGCAGGCTGCCATCCCGGTCCGGAACGCCGCAGGAGAGCACAAACCTCCCCGACCTCGTTAGCATCGACCCGGAAGGAAGGCAGAGAGTCGTCGCCGGGCACGGGCTGGAAAGGAAAGGTCGGAAACGCCGCGGGAGGGTAATCCAGCGCGTGGACGAGGATCGAAAACGCCGTCGCGGTGTGCAGGTGCGGGTTGTAGCGCACGCGGTGTGTCATCAGCAGGCCCCGGTAAGGCCCTTCGCCGTAGTAGGCGTGAAACCCGACCCGCACCCGCGCGCCGCTTAGGAGGGCGAGCAGCGCGGAGGAGCGCGCGAAGAACTCCAGGTCGATGGCCACGTCAATCCGAAGCTTGCGCAGCCGTCCGACCGCCGCCGCCGCGGCGAGACAAAGGACGAGCAGGTTCGAGTGTCTCAGTGGAATAACGTTCTCGGGTGGGATGACATCGAGCGCATCGAGAACAAAGCGGTTGTTGTCGAAGACCATCATGTACACGTTTTGCCGCCCTACCCGGCGCGCGGCTTCCCGCAACGCCGGGTAGGCAAGAACCGTCGAACCCTGCTCGGCCAGTTTGATGAAGAGAATGCGCTCGATCTTCGAGTCCCCGCGCCCGGCCGGTACGAACAACCGGCGCAAACAGGTGAAGACAAAACAGAGTGGAACCCCAAGCCACCGGTCGATCAGGAGCATTTTTCTAACGTTCATCAAAGCGAAATAGCGTGGGGGAGGGGAAATCCGGTCCGCGGCGGCATTGTTGAGTATGCCGGCGCTCAGGGCAAGGAAGATACCACAGCGAAGAATCGGACATGACAATCCCGTTGGTCACCTCCGGGGGGCTGTGCGGCCTGCGGGACCCGCCGGACCCGTCGCACCGATGCTCAGCCGCACCGTGAAGGTCGAGCCGAGGCCGGGGGCGCTGGTTACTTCCACGCTTCCGCCGTGCGCCTGGACGATGGCCTTGACCAGGCTCAAGCCCAGGCCGCTGCCGCGCTGCGAGCGGCTCTGGTCGCCCCGGTACAGCCGGTCCCAAATTCGTTGCAAGTCGTGCGCGGCGATGCCGCTGCCCGAATCTCTGACCACCAGCGATACCTCACCGGGTCCCCCGACCGCCTCGAGCCAGATCTTGCCGCCCGGCACGCTGTACTTGACGGCATTGTCCAACAGGTTGGCGATGACCTGCTGGAGCCGGACGCGGTCTCCGGTCACCCGGAGCGACGCGGGCACATCCAGCGAGATATCAACCCCGTTTTCTTCCGCCACATGCTCGTAGAGATCGACGGCGGCAGCGGCGAGTTCTGCCAGCACGAGCGGTTCGAGGTGCAAACGCATGGTCCCGTGCTCCGCTTCGGAGATGTCCGTCAGCACACGCAGCATGGCTAGGGTGCGTTCGGATTCCTCGATGGCATCCGCCAAAGCTTCGCCACGCTGCCCGACGGTCGCCGCCGGGTCGCGCAAGGCGGCTTCGGCGGAACTCCGCAGCCGGGTGAGCGGCGTGCGCAAGTCGTGGGCGACATTATCCAGCGCCTCATGCATCCCGCGGATCAGCGCCTCGTTGCGGGCGAGCATCTGGTTGAAGAGCGCATTGAGTTCGTCCAATTCGTGGCCGCTGGCGGTACGGGCCGGTACCCGCGCGGTCATGTCGCCGCTGTGGACGACCGCGCGAGTCGTGTCGATGAGCTGGCGCACGGGCCGCAGAGCGCGCGCGGTCAACGCGGCCGCGCCCAGGAGAGCCATCAGCACCACCAGGGTAGCCACCGGCAACAGCGCGTCTTGCAGCCGCTGCCGGGTCTCCCGGCCGCGCCGGTCGCTCTTGGCTACCTGCAGCCACGCCCCGTCCGGCATGGGTTCCGCGTACACCTGCCAGGTGGCGTGACCACCCGAGCCGGGTACCCGCTGCCACCCTTTCTTGCGGAGGTGCTCGAACTGCCGGTCCGCCCGCCGCACCTCGCTCTCGCTCTCGCCGAAGGGGGGCACGAGCAGCAGCACCTCGCCGTCTGGCGCGGACAGGCGCAGGAGGGTGTTTTCGATGTCGGGATCTTCCCGTTGGATTTCCGTCCGGAACGCCGCGGAGCCAAGCTGGTGGCAGCGGGCGGCATCCTGCTTGAACTCCTGCATGATCTCCGCCCGGTCGGCCCGCCGGCCGGCATCCCGGGTGATCCAGGAAGCAAACGAACCGATCAACACGAAACTGGCGATGAACCCAAGCGCGTACCAGGTGCTGATGCGCCAGCCGAGCGAACCCCGGAAACGTTTAATCCACGCGGAGAACATAGCCGATGCCGCGCAGGGTGTGGATGAGCCGGCGTTCGCCGCCGCGGTCGATCTTGTTGCGCAAACGAAAGACCAGCACGTCCACGACGTTGGTGCGCGGATCGAAGTTCCAATGCCAGACGTGTTCGAGGATCATGGGTTTGGTCAGCGGCCGGCCCGCGTTGCACAGGAAATATTCGAGCAGCGCGAACTCCTTGGGTTGCAACTCGATGAGGGTCTTGCCGCGCCGGACTTGCCGCGTAATACGATCCAGGGTCAGGTCGGCGAGGCCGAGCCGGGTAGATACGGTGGTGTCCGGTGGGGTGCTCCCGGGCAAACGCCGCGCGAGAGCGTCCAGGCGGGCGGCGAGTTCGTCGAAGGCGAAAGGCTTGACGAGGTAATCGTCCGCGCCGGCGCGCAGTCCGCGCACCCGGTCATCCACGGCGTCAAGCGAACTGAGCATCAGGACCGGCACCATCACCCCCTCGCGCCGCAGGGCTTCCAATACCCCGAACCCGTCGAGTCGGGGCAGCATGAGATCGAGAACCATGGCCTGGATCGGCGGATCGGCGTCCAGCGCGAACTGCAAGCCTGCCACACCGTCGGCAGCCACCCGCACCCCGTGGCCTTCCTGCCGCAGTCCGTCGGCGATGAACGCGGCGATCTTGGCGTCGTCTTCCACGATCAGGATGTGCATGGGAAAGAGGTAAGACCAGCAGCCCGCGCTCACCGGAGCATCGGGTTGATCGCGCGTGGAAGCACGGTGTCAAAGGTCCGACGCATTCGAGAACCTGCGTAGGAGCGGCTCCTGACGGACGGGGCTCGCCAGAGGCGCAAACCGGTGCAGCAGCCGGTTGACCAGGGGCGAAGTATGACGGGCGTACAGGTCCAAAGGGACCAACTTCATGCGCAGGTGTAATTTTGGATCGTAGTTGAAGGGCGAACTGTGGTAGTGTCTCAATCCCTGGGCCAGGGACCAGCGCACGATGTCGCGGAAGGTAAGATGGTAGAGGTGCAGAGGTAGTGCAGCGGCCTCGTCCATGCCCAGGTCGTTGTCATAGATCGTGTCGCCATGGACGGTGCAGAAACTAAAGGCGATGACCTTTCCGCGCCAACGCCAGGTGAAGTAGCGCGCCCGGTCGGGCATCCGCTCACCCAATCGGAGGAAATATTCGGGGCTGAACACCTCGAAATGAACGTCCCCGCGCAAAGCGATCCTCTCGTACAAAGCGTGTAAAACCAGGGATTCCTCGTGGCTGATGCGGTTCTTGACCTCCAGCTGCACCGGGTCAGCCAGCGCATCCACCTCGCGGAACTTGCGGCGCAGGCTCTTGCGGGTGGCTTTGCCTAGACGATCTTGCAGGTATTCCTCGAAGCTAGTGAAATCGAGGGCCAAACGCACCGCCGGCAGACTCGGCAGGCGGGTGTACAGTCCATCCTCCGTTAAAGGAGCCAACAGCGGCCGGTAAGCGGCAGGGAAATCCTTGAACAGGATGATCCCCACCTGCTGGTGCCGTGCGAACAGGCTCAATGCTTCGTCCAGCCGCGGACACGCCAACGGCACTTGACCGGGGAGTTTGATCCCGATCTGACCATCACCCACGATGCAGCCGACCATCAGCAGCCGGGGACGCAACAGGGAGCGCAGAGGCTTGAGCAACGTTCGCAGGACCGGGGCCAGGCTGACCGTCAAGTCTTGCTCGACCAGAAAGAACGGCTGGAGCGCCCGCGTCCGGCCCGTTTCATCGTACAGGAGCAGGTAGTACTGGGCAAACTGGCCCGCAAACGTTTCTTCCAGTGTCTGGAAGTAAGAACGATCCTTCCATCCGGTCGGCAAATGCAAATCCCAAAGCGCGGGATCGATTCGATCCATCCGCTGGAATACCTCCCCGCGCCAGCCACCATCCAAGGCGGCGGTGAAGACTGAACCCGACGCGCCTTTCGCCGACCCAGGACGAACGATAGGAAAGCTGCCGGCCGTTGTCTCGGCAAAACACGACCCGGTCCTGAGTCGGGGTGCTTCGGCAAAGATTTTCATGGGTCCTGGCAGCCGTGCGCTTGCAAACCCGCAGGTCAGGGAACGAACTTGAGAACGACGAAGCTGCCTGACACCATCTTGGGCCGTTGCGGTTTCTCTCCCGGTGCCGGGGCCGGCGCAGTCTCGAAATCCGCGGCCGCCAGGTAAACCGCGTGCGTTTTCGGGTCGAGCGCCATGGTGCGCGCTCCGCGTTGCGTTTTTACTTTCTCCACCACCCGGAAGTCCCCCGCCTTGGCCGGGTTTTCCTGCGCGATCGTCAACGTGCCGTCACCGCAGGAGGCGAACGCGAAACCGGTCCCGGGATCAAAGGCGCAGGCGTCCACCCCCTTGCCGATGGGCGGATCGGCGAGCACTTCACCGCTCCCGGCGTCGAGGACGATCATGCGCTCATTGTGGCAACCGGCGAACAGACGGCGCTTGGCCGCATCGATGGCGAGTCCCGAAGGGCTGTCGCCGGGCGCGAGGGGCCAGTGTCGGACGACGGTGTTCTTTTGGGCGTCGATCATCAGGGTTTCGCTCTTGTCCTCCAAGTTGACGAACACGCCGCCGTTGCCGTCCGCCGCGGCAAATTCCGGTCCGCCGTCCAGCGGGATGGTGGCAACGACCCTGGCCGTGGCGGCGTCGATGACGCTGGCCTCGTCGCTTTCCCCGTTGAAGGCGAAGACATGTTTGGTCAACGGTTCGTAGATAATCGCGTCGGGTTTCTTGCCCACGCCCACCGGATCCCCGATGGGCTTCAGGGTCTTGAGATCGAAGACGACCACGGTGTCGCTCTTGCCGCTGGTCGCAAAACCGCGGTTGAACTCCGGGGCGAGGGCAACGCCATGTCCGCCGTCCAAACCGGGCAGCTCACCTACCGTGGTGCCTTTGTCCGTGTCGATGACCTGAACACGGTCGGTGCGGGTCACATATAGACGATGGGCTTCCGGGTCGATGGTGAGATAATCCCATCCGCCTTCGCCACCTGGTTTCCACGTGGCTTCGAGATGGTAACCCGATAAACCGGGCGTGGCGGGTTCGGCTGATGATTGGGCGCAAGCGGAAGCAGAAATCCAAGCTGCGCCCGCGAGAAGAGCAACAAAAAGATTGCCGCGGCCAAGAGGCAGTGACCACACTGGAACTGCAAAGGGATTGGCGTTGTGCATGCCTCTGACTTTTTACCGGGCGCGGATCAAAGCAAGAGGAACGAAGATGACAGTTCGTTCATCTTCGCGGGCCGTAAGAGACCGGTCACAGAAGCAAAGAGCCGGGCGTTGTGGTGCAAAGAGAGCAAAAATCGAACACGCCGGTCCTCTGTAAATCAGCGCGAGGAATGGACAACCGTCGCAACGATTCACGAGGCTACTTTGAACCCCGACGCGTTTTTGACGCCGGCTAGGAAGCTGAACAGGTGCGTCGGCCCAACCAGATGAACATGCTTGCCGCCCACAGAAGGATGTCCGGCAGCAATGCGACGGAATTCCGTAGGCGTGTAACGACGGCGTGTTCCACGCTCCCCCTTCAGGGATACCGTGGGTAGTCGGACCTGTGTTGTCTGAGCACTCAAGCACTTCGTTGGTGTAGCCAGGCACGGCCGATGTATCCTCGATGCCAGGAGGCGAGCAGCGCTGCTGGCCGAAGGAACAACGTAAGTCCTTGGGCTCAACGCTGGGAACATCAACACCAACCTCGAAAAACCCCGCATGACAGTTCTGTCATGCAAATGAGGTGGACAGCCGTTCTTACAAAGCATCCAATTGAGCGCCTGAACATCGGAGTTTGATGCGGTCAACGTTCCAGCCGTACGACTGTTTGCGAAAACGTCCGTACCATACGAGGAGGGACGCACGAGGATCGAGCCTTCTTCCAAGTTCGAGGGCGCTGCGGCCCGCAAATTCTAATGAAGCTCTACCGTCGTCTGCGGGTGTTTGTTGCAGCGGCTCTGCTGCTGGAGCTGATTGTTGGATTGGGCGGTGCACTCACGCCGCGAGCGGAGATCTTTCCTTTCGCCTCCTGGTTTTTGTTCTCTCTTGTTCCAGGAAAGGCGAGCGAGTACGATCTCATCTTGACGTCTGCTGACGAGCAACAGAACATCCCGCCAGTGCGCGTCAGCCAAGCCGGGCGGCTCATCCAAGCGCCGCATTCCATTGTCCTCTTCCAGACCATCCAGGAGTTTGGTGAAGCGGTGGAGACTCATGATCCACACGCTAAAAAGCTACGCCAGCAAATAGAGGCACAATTCACCGTGCCTGCGGTCCACTACGATCTCGTCAAGGAGACCTACCATCCTCTTGCGCGCTGGGAGTTCAATCAACTTCTAAGCCGGGTGGTTCTTCATTCCTACATCGCGGGTGAACCTTGACTCCTCGCTTCTCCTGCATGGCCTCCTTCCTGCGCGCTTGCCGCCGATTCTTTGCCGACGATTTGGCATGCCGCGCGGGCGATGCGCCAGAGTCCGGCATCCGCCGACTGCCGGCGCCAAGCCACAGGTTCCTCGATGACCAGCGGCGATTGACGACAGCGCAGATGCTTGTGCGCGCTTTCTACGTCTTTTTACTCTATCTTGCCAGTCTCCAATTACCGGAACTTGGCGGGTTAATCGACAAGCCGCTTGACCTGCCTCTCTGGCCCGTCGCTTGGCTCGAACATGACGGCGAGACGTCCGCGTTCGGCGTGCAGGCCCTCTTCTTCTTTTACATCGGCTCCAACACTCTCGCCGCCCTCCTGCCGGGCTGGCGCAGCTTGCGCGTCGCAGCCTGTCTCGGACTGCTGGAGTATGTGGCGTTGAAGAACTCGTTCGGGAAGATCGGCCACAGCTTCCATTTGCCCTTGCTGGTATCCGCGCTGCTGGTGTTTCTGCCCGCCGGCTGGGATCGACCCGCTTCATGTACCCAGCGCCGTGTGCGCCAGAGCACCCTGCTGGTGTTGTGGATGTGCCAAGCCGCCGTGCTCCTCTCCTATACAATGAGCGGCCTCGGCAAACTCGGTGGTGCGCTCTACCAGGCTGCCACTCTCCAAGCCAACGTCTTCCAGCCCGGCGCACTCGGATCGCACGTCGCCTTGCGTCTGTTCAAGACTCACTCGCAGAGCTTCTCCGGTGCGTGGATCATCCATCATCCCTGGTTCGCCTGGCCGCTCATGCCCATTGCACTCTACGTGGAACTGTTTTCGTTCTGGATCGCCTTCCGTCCTGCTTTGTATCGGCTTTGGGGAATGCTTCTGATTTCCTTCCACTTCGGGACGTTTTTTGCGATGACGATCACCTTTCCACAGAATTGTCTTTTGCTGGGGCTCCTGTTTTTTCTTTCACCGTTTACGCCTGATCATCCGCCGAACTGGCAGACACTCGTGTTGCAGCTTCCCATCTTGGGCAAGGCAGCCGGCTGGATATATAGGAAGGGGAAAGGGGTCAGTCAACGTCTCGCGACAAGAGACGTTGACTGACCCCTCCCACGCACTGCTGAGTTCTCCGAAGCAGCCAAGAGACGTTGATTGACCCCTTCACACACGCTGAGAAAACGACGAGCACGAACTCGGCGAGCAGGGGGCACCTCTATGCGCAGTGTGTCCGCGGTGCCGGGTGATCAAATCTGGCGGGTTACCCGTTTCGCTTCCACCACACGCCTTCAGATCAACGCTGTCTTTATGGATGCTCCATCCGGGCCAGCAGTTGCTCCGTATCCTCCAGCGTCTGCGCAAGTTCGTGCGAAAAAGCGGTACCTTCCACCAAGCGCAGGCGAAAGAGCAATTCGCGCGCGTGTTCCAGCGAACGCCGGGCCGTTATCAAGTCGGCCGGTTGCTGCCGGGCCGCCGCACGGCCGAGATGGTAGGAAATGGTAGCCGCCGGTTCCTGTAGGGATTCGTCCGCTGGATGCTGTGCCGCCAGCCGCTCGGAACTCGCCAACGCCTCACGGTAAGCCGGGAGCGCGCCGGCGAGGTCGCCTTGCGCCTCCAAAACCTGGGCGATTTTGTCCTGCGTTTCCGGCAGGCCGCGCTGCCACTCTGCGTCCCCGGCGGCAAACGGGTCCGATTGCTGCTCGATGAGGAGCGCCTCCCGGTAGGATTTCAGCGCCGCAAACAGACTGCCGGTCAACACCTGCGCGTCGCCCACTTGCGTCAGTCCGAGAAAGACCTCGTGCCGTCGCCCGGGGTTCGCGGCGTCCTGCGCCAACAACCTGCGCCGGACGGCCAGCGCCTGGGCGAAAGCCTCTTCCGGTCCGGCCAGTTCGCCCTTGGCGAGCAGCGCTTGCCCCATCCGCTCGTAGGCGGCAGCGAGGTTGCGCTGCCGTTCCACGTTCAAAGCGTCCGATTCGGCCAGCTTCTGCTGGATGGTCAAGGCGGCGGCGTAGTGCGGCAAGGCTTCATTCACTTGCGTCTGCGCCAGCATCAGATCGCCTACCTTCCACTCGACGGCGGCCAGGTCGTTGCGCCCGTCGGTGTTCGTCGGGTCGTGGCCGACGAGGGTCTGCTCGATCTCCAGGGCACGCCGGGATTGCTGCAATGCTTCCTCGCGGTTGCCCTGGCTGTCCAAGGCATCGGCCACACGCTGCAAGCCGAGCGCCAGGCCACGCTGCCACGCGACGTTCCCTGGATCCCGGTCGCACAGACTTTGCCCGATCGTCGTACTGCGACGGAAGGCGGCCAGTGCTCCCGCCACGTCATTCTGCGCGAGAAGGAGATCGCCGATGCTCAGGCAACAGGAGAACAAACGGTGTTGAAGATCGTAGTCGTCGGGCTGCGCCTGCGCACCAGCCTGCTCGATGGCTTCGGCTTCGCGCTGGGCGGCGAGCGCGTCGGGCGTGTTGCCCTGCCGCGCGAGCGTGTCCGCCACCTTGGTCCAGTCGTCCGCCAGATCCCGCTGCCAGGCGAGGTTCCGGGGCGCACCGGCCACCAGACCCTGGTGGATGCTCAAACTCTCGCGGTACATTGCCAGCGCGTCGGGCAGGTTGCCCGAGGCGGCGAGCCTTTCCCCGGCGTGCGATTTGTCCGTGGCCGCGGCCAGCAGGCTGCCGGTGGCGAGGGTTGGCGGCGGACCGGGCTGTGGAGTGGGGGAACCCGGTAGAGTGAAGTCCTTCGACGGGTGAGAAAAGTTCCTGCCGGTGGCGATGGAACGCCGGGGAAGAACCGCCGGGGCACCGAACCACCATCCCGCCGCCGCCACGGCCACGAGCGTCAGCACCCAGCCGGCGAGCGGCATCTGGCGCCGTGGACGGATCGTCGCCGGTATCTCCGGGGGGGAAGCCGCCCGCGCCGCCTCGGCCACGGGAATCGTCGGCGCGGTGAGATCGCTCCGGCAGCGGCTGAGTGAATCTTCGCCTCCGAACCATTGTTCGAGCGCCAAAAGGAAGTCGCCGTGGCGGCCTTCCCGGCAGCAGCCGGCCACCGCTTCAGCCAGCCGGGTCTGCTCGGGAGTGAAATCCCGGGTCTCTGCGGTGCGCTCGTCTGCCGCATCATGCCGCCGAGGATGCGGGTCGCGGATCGCGCGCGCCTTCTCCACGGTTTCGAGGAACTGAAGGTACTCCGGTGTTGCCGGAACGGTTTTGGTTGTCGGCGCGTGCCCTTCGCAATGTGATCCGTGCACAGGCAGAGAGTGGCCAAAGCCGATGAGGGCGGCGCACCACCAGGCAAATTCCTCGCGCCGAAAAGGCCCCTGTGGCTGTTCGCGTTCCGGAGGTTCCATCCGCGCATGATAACACGTTCCCCGGAGGTGACGATGAAACGCATGGGCGAGTTCCATCGGGGTAAAAGCGGAGTCCCGGGTGGCGGACGCAAAAGAAGACTGATCCCCAAACGGGCCGGTGGTAGGAAGTGCCTTCGGAGTACGCAGATCGGGCAGCGTCCGGGTGGGCAATTTTTTGCTTGCCATCCTGGCCAGATTGCAAAAGATGCCCTACCGACTGGGCCATCGCAGGTTTGGAACGGACAATGATCCGCCTGGTTTGTCTTGCCCCGTCTCACAAAGGGGAGCCATCACCCGCCTAATTGCCAAGTTGGAAACCGAGCGCATGCCCTGGAGTTGTTCATTCCCATCGGTCACTTTCGGACGGGGCATTTCTCTGGCCGGTGTCCCGAGGGTCTGCCGACAGACGTCTCTGCGGGCGGCAGTCCTCCTGTGGCTGCTGCTGACGGTGCGGCCAATGTCCGCCTCGGACCCCGTCGTGCCGGCGGTGCCAGCCTCGCCTTCGCTCCCGGCGTCGCCGGCCTCCCTTCCTTCCGCGATCAACGGCGCCCCGCCCAAGGCCCCCGGCCTTCCTGGACCCGGACCCGAGGAAGGATTGCCGGCAGGACCTTTCAACCCGGGCGAGATCCCGCAGATGGAGCTGATTCCGAACGGCATGGTGCCGCTCCAGCCCATTCCGTTCGCACCCGGCCAGGGTCTGGGGCAGGCCGGACCGCTGATGCCGCAGGCCCCGGCAAACGTGGACCTCAAGTCGCTCAAGTACGCGGTCTCGAAGTTCAACGTCAAATACGGTCCCGCCACCCGGCCGGCGAACCCGAAGCTGCCGCCCGTCCAAATCCTGGCTGACACTTCGGTGGTTCTTGGCGAAGCCCCGGCGACTGCTCCCAACCAGGAACCCCCCGCCCACGGCGCTCCGCCGAGTGCCGCGGTCCGATACGGCGGCCTGGTCGGACCGGGAGGTGGCGTGCGGGATGTCCCCGTCACGCTTTCGCAGGTAAAGACGCCGGAAACATTTTCGGGCGACGCCCTGCAGGCGATCTACGTGGCGCTGGTCGGGCAGCTCAACAAAAGGGGAATTTACGGGGTGTTCGTCGTGGTGGACCCCGACCAGCTCAATCCGTCCACCGGCGAAGATCTGCGCAAGGGGGCAACCGAACTGACCCTGCTCGTTTACGCCAGCGAGGTGCGCCAGGTGCGCACCATCGTCAAGCCCGTGGCCAAGTTCCCGTTCAAAGCGCCTTCCACCAGCCTGGACGACACGAAATACCGCAAGATCACCACGCATTCTCCCTTGCAGCCCGCCGCCAAGGACAAGCCCGGCAGCCTCCTGCAAAGGGAAAAGCTGCAAGACTACCTCGATCGGATCAACCGGTTCCCGGGCCGGCGCGTGGACGTGGCCATCACCGCTTCGGGTGAAGGGGCCGGGGTGATCCTCGACTACATCGTCCACGTCGAGCGGCCGCCCGTTTACCTCTTCGATCAGACTTCCAACACCGGCACCGAGGCTTCGGGCACCTGGCGCACCCGCGCCGGGGTGGAAGTGCGTCAGCTCGCCGGACTGGACGACATCCTCGACCTGAGCGCGGAAGCCTCGCTCTCCTCGGCGACCTATTCGTTCTTCGGTTCTTACCAGTTCACGCCGCTCTTTCCCGACAAACTCAAGCTCAAGGCGTACGGCGGCTACGGGCGTTTCTTCGCCGAGGACGTGGGCTTTGATCTGGCGCAGTTCATCGGCCGCAGCGGCACGGCGGGTTTGCTGGCCATCTACACGCCCTTCTACTTCAAGGGCTTTCCCTTGGATCTGATCCTCGGGGTGGAATACAGGAACGTTGATATTTCCAACGTGGGTACCTTTCCCCAGGAGGGCAAAACCAACTTTTTACTGCCTACCGCGGGCGTTTCCACCGACAAGACGACCGACTTGTATAGTTTCTTCGGCAGCCTGCAGGTCGAGGCCAACCTGCCGACCGTGATCGGCACCAGCAACACGCAACTCCAGAACATGGGGCGCTTCAACGTGGACCGGAACTTTACCATCGCCAAGTACAGCTTCGGCGGCAGCATGTTCCTGGAGCCGATCATCTTCCGTAAACAATGGAGCGCCTACCAGGAGGAAACGGACGAGGCCAAACGCAAGGGGTACTGGCGCACGGTGACCCAGGCACACGAATTGGCCTTCCTGCTCCACGGCCAGTACACCTTCTTCGACAAGCGGCTGATCCCCCAGTTCGAAGACGTGATCGGCGGCTTCGCCTCGGTGCGCGGTTACCCGGAAGCCTACACGTCCGGCGATGATTCGGTGATCTTGAACGCGGAATACCGCTTCCACCTGCCGCGCATCCTCAAGCCGGCCGACACCGACCCGCCGGCCGACCCCAGCAAATCCGTCCCGCCGCCGCGTTTCGCGTTGCGTCCGCCGACCATCCTGGGGCGGGCCGATTTGGACATCGTCTTGCGCGGCTTCTACGACTTCGGTTACGTGAAAAACAACTTGTTGGAAAGTGCCGAAGCCGATCGCATTCTGATGTCCGCGGGGGTGGGCGTGGAAGTCCAGGTGTCGCGCTACTTGAATCTGCGGGTGGACGTCGGCTTTCCGCTGGTTCCTGTCTCGGACAAAACTTCCCGGCCGACGAGCGTCGGCGACCCCCGGGTCAGCTTTATCGCGGCGCTTTCCTACTAACCGGCGTCGCGTCCGCTCCCCGGCAAGCCTGTCGCCCGGCCCACTTTTCTCCTTCCCTGCCGGACAGACTTTTTCTATGCTCCGACTCGCGCGCTGCCTCCCGTTGTTCTCTCGCTCTTTTTTATGAAATCGTCCGGTAAACCTACGTTCGCCAGAGCGCTCGTGCTGGCGTTGATGATGGCATCCTACACCGATGCCTACGTGTTCGCCGCTCCCAAGGGCGGGCACGTCGTCAGCGGCTCGGCTACCTTCCAGCAGGACGGCAACCTGACGATTGTCACCGCCGGCAACCGTTCGATCATCAACTACCAGAGCTTCAACGTCGGAGCCAACGAGATCGTCCGCTTCGTCCAGCCCGGTGCAAATTCCAGCGTGCTCAACCGGGTCCTGAGTCCGAACCCGACCAACATCTTCGGGCAGATCCAGGCCAACGGCAACGTCATCATCGCCAACCCGTACGGCGTCTTCTTCCAGAACGGCTCGGTGCTCAACGTCGGCAGCCTGTACGCGGGCGCGGGCAAAATCAGCAACAGCGACTTCACCGCGGGGCGCATCCACTTCACGGATCTGGCCGGCGACGTGCGCAACGACGGGGTCATCGCCGCGGACAACCGCATCGCGCTCATGGGCGCCAACGTCGTCAACAACGGCACGCTGACCAGCGCCCAGGGCATGGCCATGATGGTGGCCGGCAGCGAGGTGTACGTCGGTGCGCGCAACAGCAACGTTTTCGTGCAAGCCAACGGGGCGGCCGCCAACGCCGCGGCCGCCGCGGCGGGGGGCAGTATCGCCAACCACGGCACGGTGGCCGCGCCGCGGGTGCTGCTCGGGGCGGGGGATTTGTACTCGACGGCCATCGTCAACACCGGGCTGCTCCAGGGCCGCCGCATCGCCGTCAACGCGGGTGCCAACGGCAGTGCGGCCATCGGTGGCAGGCTCGACGCTTCCAGTGCGGCTAAGACCGGCAAGGGCGGCAGTATTCAGGTGCTCGGCGGCAACGTGGCTCTCCAGAGCGCGGCCCTTGATGCCAGCGGGGCAAACGGCGGCGGCAGCGTGCGGGTGGGCGGTGACTTCCACGGCGGCGGCGCTTTGGTTCGTGCCGCCACGACCAGCGTGGACGCCGGCACGACCATCAAGGCGGACACGACCGGGACCCGGGGCGACGGCGGCTCGGTCGTCGTGTGGTCGGATCAGACCACGCGCTACGCCGGGCAGATCAGTGCGCGGGGCGGCTCGGTGAGCGGCAACGGCGGCCAGGCGGAGATTTCAAGCGGCAACGCGCTGGGCTTTGCCGGCTCTGCCGACCTGAGTGCCCCCGCCGGCGCGATCGGCACTCTGCTGCTTGATCCGCACAACATCACGATCAGCAACGCGGGAACCGCCACCCCCATTGTGGGAACTCCTCCCACGACGACGGTAGCCTTTGCCAACACTCCGGCGGCCGATCTGACGCTCTCGGCCGCCTCGCTGGGCATCGCGCTGGGAACCGCCAACATCGTGCTCCAAGCGAACAACGACATCGAGTTCCAGAACAACGTCACCGCGGCCACCGTGCTGACCGGCAACGGCAACCTGACCCTTCAGGCCGGGCGCTCGATCCTGTTCGACACGGGAGTGGCGTTGTCGCTCCAGGGAAAGCTGACCGCGACCTTCAACGACGGGGGTGCGCTCCCGGCGAACCGGGACCTTCTCCCCGCCGCAAACCCGGCCCCGGCCACCTTTACCATGGGCACGGGATCCAAAATCACCGCGCCGGGTGGCGTCGCCATCAACGGCGGCACGTTCGGTGACACCGCCAGTGCCATCAACGCCAACACGGGCGACATCACTCTCCAGGATATTACGACCACCGCGAACAACCCCTTGTTGCCCGCCAACCCGATTCCGACCAGCGGCGGCATCACGATCAGCAACAACGCCGCCGGGGTGACCGGAAAGGGCATCACCGTCAACGGCACCCTGACCACGAACGGTCCCGCGGCCAACACCTTTAATCCCAACACCGCCGCCGGTCCGGTCATCCTGGCTGCCAGCGGTCCGGTGGTGGTCAACGGAGTGGCGGCCAGCGGCGTGGCGACCGGAGCCGGCGGCGTCCTTTCGCTGTCTGGAAACGCGGCGGCAGGCGGCCCGGCGGTCCGTCTGCTCGGCACGGTCGCCGGTGGCAGCCTGGCCGTGAACGCCGGAACGCTCGGCACCGGTGGCGCGGTCACCGCGGGCACCGGTGAGTTGGACCTCAACGCGCAAACGGTCGCCACCACCGCGGCGGGCGGACAGATCTATAACGGCGCGACCCTTTTGAACTCGGCCGCTCCCGGCGCGCTGACGACCCTGACGGCAAACGGGGGCGGAGCCATCGTGTTCAATTTCACCCTGGCGAGCGCCACCGCCACCGCCCAGGCCCTGAGCCTGAACACCGCGGCGGCGGCCGGCGGCACGGCGGGCTTCATCCAGTTCGAAGGAACGGTGGGGGCGGGCATCGCGCCGTTGAGCAGCCTGACAACGAGCGCCGGGTCGGCGGTCGGCCTCTTCGGTGGAGCGGTGACGACGAGTGGCACCGGCGGACAAAACTACGGTGGCGCGGTGGTACTGGCCCAACCGGCGGCCGGGATGGCCAACTCGGCAACGACGACCCTGACCGCCGCGGGCGGCGGCGGGATCGTCTTCGGCTCGGCCGTGACCGCCAGCGGGGCCGTCGCCGGGCAGGAGTTGAGTTTGATCACCACCGCACCGGCGATGGGGACGGCGGGCGCGATCACCTTCAACGGCGCGGTGGCCGGCACCACGGCGCTGAACAGTTTCCCTCTCGCGAGCCTGAAGACGGGCATCGGGTCGCCGGTCAACATCAACGGCGGCAACGTGACCACCATCGGCGCGAACGGTCAAAATTACGCCGGTCCGGTGGTGCTCAACGCGGCGGTTGCCGGCACGGCGCCTGTGGCCGCGACCACGCTGACCGCCGCCAACGGCGGAGGCATCGTGTTCGGTTCCACCCTGGGCGGCAGCGCCGCGATGGGAGCCGCCCCGCAGGCTTTGACCCTGGACACCACGGCGACCGCGCCGGGCGCCATCACCTTCAACGGCGCGGTGGCGGCCGCCACGACCCCGGTGGCCACGGCGAATCTCAACGGCCTGACGACCACGGGCGGCGGGCCGGTGAATGTCAACGGCGGCGCGATCACGACGGCGGGCGGGGGCCAGACCTACGGCGGACCGGTGATCCTCGGCTCGACGGCGGCCACCCCGGCAACGACGTTTGCCGACAACAACGGCGGCGCGATCCGCTTCACCGGCAGCCTCGGCGGCCTCGCGGCCGGCACCCCGCAAACGGTGGCGGTGGCCACGAGCACCAGCCAGGCCGCGCCGGCCGTGCCGGGGATCATCACCTTCGGCGGACCGGTGGGTCCGGCGGCCGCGCCGCTGGGCAGCTTGACGGCGGGCAACGGCACGGTGCGCATCCAGGGCGGCGCGGTGACGACCAGCGGCGCCCAGACCTACCACGGGCAGGTGACCCTCGACAGCACGGCCGGCGATCTGCGGACGACGCTGACGGGTACCACGCTCACGCTGGGAACCGGCGTCAACGTGGACGGAGGCGGCACCAACAATCTGACGCTGAACTTTTCCTCGCCCGTCACGGTGACCGGCGGAACGACGGCGGCAGGGAACGCCGTGACGTCCAACGGTTTCAACAACATCAACAACTTCGTTTCCCAGGGGAGCAACGGCACCGCCCTGACGGGCACTTTCCAGACGGCGGGCAGCCAGAGCTACACGACGGCCGTCACGCTGAACGCGGACACCACGCTGACCGCCGGCGGTGCCGTCGGAGTCACCTTCAACGGGGCGGTCAACAGCGCGACGGCAGGCGGCGAAAGTCTCACCGTCAACACGGACGGCACGACCACTTTTGCCGGCGCGGTCGGTGCCACCAACGCGCTCAACAGCCTGACAACCAACAGCAACCTGCTGACAACTGGTTTAACGGTGTTCAACGTGGCAGGCGTGGCCGTGGCGACGCTCGACAACGGCGGCACCAACGGTGGCAGCCAGACCTACAACAACGCCGTGCAGTTGCAGCAGGATACGACCCTGCAAAGCACTGCGGCAGCCGGCTTCACGGCGGGCAACATCGCCTTCAACGGCAAGGTGGACAGCCTCAATGCCACGCCGCGCGCCTTGACGCTGAACACGGCCGGCAACGAGATCTTCCGTGGCCTGGTGGGTGACACCCGCGCGCTGCTGAGTCTGACGACCGATGGCGGCACGGGCACGACGCAGTTCAGGATGGATGCCGGCACGGCCACCGTCACCCACGGCGGCGTGAACGCGGGCAGCGTGACGATCAACGATGGGGTCTTGTTCCAGGTCGCCAACAGCACCTCCGGCGACCTGCCCGGCAGCACGACCAACCATCCCAGCGTGGAGACGACCGGCGCCCAAACCTACAACGCCGCGGAGTTGCTGGGTGCCAACACGGTGCTGCAAGGGTCCACCCTGACGCGGGGTGCCGGGATCACGGGCGCGGGCTTTGACCTGACCCTGGACTTTAACGGGTTGATCACCCTCGCGGGCATCAGCGGCGTGCGAAACTTCGCGAGCGTGGGGACCGGCACCAGCGCGGCCACGCAGATCGGCGGCGCGTTCGGCACAACGGGTTTTCAATACTACGGCAACCCGGTGACCCTGGTGGCCGACGCCAACCTGGTCAGCGGCACCGCGGGGGGCGGCAACGGCAACCTCACCTTCAACTCGACGCTCCAGGGACCGTTCGCGCTGACGCTCAACCCCGCGGGTCTGGCGGTCTTCCACGGCGTGGTGGGTGGCGGCACGGCGGGAGCCAGTGCCAACAATCTCACCAGCCTCACGGTCAACGGCAACGCCAGCCTCACCGGTGGCGGGCTGATCACGACCAGTGGCGCGCAAAACTACACGGGCAGCCTCGGCCTCGCGGTTGCCACGACGCTGGCGAGCACCGGCGGTACGATCACGGCCGGCAGCCTGACGGGCAACAACAACGACCTGCGGGTGATCGTGGCGGGTTCCACTTTTGGAACCATCGGCACGGGTGGCAACCTGCGCTTCACGCTGGGGACGGGCACCGCGGTCTTCAACGGGGCGGTGAGTGCGATCAGCCTCGTGACCGATGGGACGGGCGAGGTGGATCTCAACGGCGGGCCGGTGACGACGAGCAGCGGCACCCTGGGCCAGAGCTACGGCGGCCCGGTGGTGCTGGGCGTTACCGCCGCCGGCACGCTGACGACGCTGACGGCCAGCAACGGCGGCCCGATTACCTTTGTTTCCCGTGTCGGCGGCCGCCCGGCGGCACCCGCGCAAAACTTGATTCTCAACACGGCGGGCCTCCTCACGCTGGGCGGCCCGGTGGGCAGCGTCGTGACGCCACTCGCCAGCCTCGCCACGACCGGCACCGGCGCGGTGGACCTCAACGGCGGGTCGGTGACGACCGCGGGCGGCGGCCAGAGCTACAACGGCCCGGTGGTGCTCGGCCTGGCGGCGGGAGGCTTGACCACCTTGCTCGACACGGCGGGCGGAGCCGTTGCTTTCCTGCAAACGGTCAACGGCAACCTTGCCGGCGCCCAGGCTCTGGAGGTCGATACGGCCGGCAACGAGACGTTCGCCGGGTTGGTGGGCGCGGCTCGCCCGCTCTTGAATCTGTCCACGGACGTCAACCCGGCCTACCGGGGCGGCCGGGTCAACTTCAACGCGCCCGGGAGCAGCGCGGCGGCCCCGAGCGTGACGACCACGGGTGACCAGACTTACAACGATGCCGTGGTGTTGGGAGCGGATGCCTTCCTGGTCGGCGGCAACCTGACGCTGAACTCGACCTTCAACGGCGGCGGCCATGATCTGACGCTGACTTTCGGCGGCAGCGTGACGGTTTCCAGTGCCTTCGCCAACCTGAATAATTTCACCAGCAACGGCACGGGCACCACGACCATCGCCGGCAACTTCAACACGGGCGGCAGCCAGACCTACGCCAACGCCACCACGCTTTCGGCCAACGCGATCCTCACGGGGGGCGGGCCGATCACCTTCACCTCTACGCTCAACGGCGGGTTTACCCTGGCGGTCAACACGCCGGGTGCGACGACGTTCGGCGGCCCGGTGGGCAACCTGGCTCCGCTGGCCAGCCTGACCACCGACGCGCCCGGTGCGACCGCGATCAACGGCGGCGGCATCGCAACGCTGGGCTTGCAGACCTACAACGACGCCGTGACCCTGGGGGCCGATACCCTCCTGACCAGCACGAACACCGCCGGCGACGGCGGCGCGGTGACCTTCGCGTCTGCTCTGGACAGCAACAACCCGGGCCTGGCCTTCCGTCTGGAAATCGACACGCCGGGCAACGAGGTGTTCGGCGGATTGGTGGGCAACATGGCACCCCTCGGCGGGTTGGTCACCGACGCCAACCCCGCCGCCCGCGGCGGCAGCGCGCAGTTCAACGTGGACGCCGGGACCGCGAACGCCGGCCGGGGCGGGGTCAACGTCGTCGGCGGTGCGCTGACGCTCAACGACGCCGCCGTCTTCAACGTGGCAAACAGCACGCTCGACCATCCGAGTGTGCTGACAATCAACAACACGTCCGGCGGTTTTGGCGCGCAAACGTACAATGGACCCGTGGTGCTCGCGCGCGATACGGTGCTGAGCAGCGACTTCTCTTCCCCGGCGACCACGGGCGGCGCGGTCACTTTCAACGGCACCGTGGACAGCGCTTTGTTGAACGCACCGCAAAGCCTGACCGTCCTCGCGGGCGTCGGCCAGAGCGTGTTCGCTCCCGGAGCGACGGTCCGTGCCGCCGGTCTCAACATCGGCGGCGCGCAGGTGACCTTCAACCAGCCGGTCGGCGGTGCCAACCCGCTCAACGTCCTGACCATCGGCGCCAACGGCAGCATCGCCGGTTTCACGCCCAGCGTGGACATCAACAACGGCTCGGTCACCACGACGTTGGGTCAGACCTACAGCGTCGCGGTCGTCCTGAGCGCCGACACCACGCTGACGGACCTCAACTCGCAGCCCATCCATTTCCTCGCCGCGGTCAACAGCGACAACGTGGCCGCCCGTTCGCTGACCCTCAACACCGGCGGCACGGCCACCTTCGACGGCCTGGTGGGTGCCAGCCAGGCGTTGCGGCAGCTCACGGTGACGGCGGGCACCGGCACGTTTTTCAACGGGCTCGTGACATCGATTTTGCCGGCGGCCGTCAACGTCGGCGCGGGCGGTGTGACGATCAACGGGCCAACCACTTTCAACGTGCCGGGCGTCGTGCCGGGCCTGCTCGGGCTCTACACCGTCTCGACCAGCGGCCCGCAGCTCTACAATGGCCCGGTCACCCTGAGCGGGAACACCTCGCTCTACGGCACGGCGGGCGGCGACATCACCTTCAAAGGCACCATCGACGGCGCGTTCGGGCTCTCGCTGGCCACGGCGGGCAACGAGGTTTTCCAGGGGATCGTCGGCGGTGCTTCTCCCCTGACGAGTTTGTCCACCGACGCGATCCTGAGCGACAAAACCGGACAGGCGCAGTTCACGATGAACGTGAGCGGCCAGTTGCCGGGCATCGCCGGGGTGCGAGTCGGAGCCGGTGGGCTGAACATCGGTGACGGCGTTCTTTTCGCGGTGACCGGCAGCAACCTGGCCAACCCGAGCGTGCTGACCTTCCACGGCGGAACTCAGAGCTACGGGAACGCCGCCCTGGTGGGAGCTGACACGTTCCTGATCGGCGACGCTGCGGGGGCGCTGCCACCTTCGGGGGCGGTGTACGGCGGGGGGGGAGCCATCCAGTTTGAGTCCACCATCGCCGGCACTGCCGCCGCGCCCAGCCTGACCATTCGCACCGGGAGCGGACCGACGATCTTCGGCGGGTCGGTCAGCGCGAATACCGTCGATGTCTCGGGCGCACTGGTTACCGTCGGAGGTAATATCAGCGGGTTGGATGGGTTGTCGATCGCGCCCAACGGTGGCGTGCCCGGCGGGACGATCAACCTGAATGCGGGCACCGGCACGGGCTACACCGTGAGCACCACCGCCGGGCAAACCTACCGCAGCCCGGTGGCTTTGAACGCCAGCACGCTCCTGCAGGATACCGGCGGTCCCATCGTGTTTAACTCCACCGTCGATGGCGCCTTCGTCCTGGATGTTTTCACTCCCGGCGCGGTGGTCTTCAACGGCGTGGTGGGTGGACAGTTGGCCCTGCAGGGACTGCACACGCGCGGCGGCGGCATCACCTACCTCAACGGCGGCAGTGTGACAACCGCCTCCGTCGGGCCCACCGGCGCGGGCCAGCAGCTTTACGACGACGCGGTGATCCTTGGGGTGGACACCGCGCTCACCGACCAGGGGCCGAATCCCGGCCTGATCCGGTTCGGGAGTACTCTGGATAGCGCGTTGGCCACGGCGCCAAGCCGCCTGAGCCTCAATGCTTACAACGCGGTCTTCGGTGGCGCGGTGGGCGCGAACACCGCGCTCCACTCGTTGAGCGTCGGCGGCGGCGGCACCACTTTCCTCAATGGTGGGTCGGTGGCAACTTCGGAATTCCAGACTTACGGCAGCGGCCAGGGCACGCAGGTCGGCACGGCCACCACGCTCAACGCCGGCACGGACATCAGTTTCCCCACCGTGCTGCAAGGCACCGCCGGGGTGGCTGATAGTTCGTTGACTCTGAATGCGCCGGGCACCGTCCTTTTTGCCCGTCCGGTCGGCGCGCCCACGCCGCTGACTCGCTTGACCGTCAACGCCGGCAGCCTGCTCTTCAACGGTGGGTCGATCACCACGACCCTCGGGCAGTTCTACAACGGTGCGGTTCTGCTGGGCGCGGCGGCCACGCTGCAAAGCGGCGGCAACGGCAACATCGTTTTTGTCAACACCCTCGACGGCGCGTTCGACCTGACGGTGAACACCGGCGGCATCACCGTTTTCGGCGGCAAGGTGGGCGGCGTGACGGCGCTGACCAGTCTGACGACGGACAACCAGGGCCAGGCAGGGGAGGCGACGCAGTTTAACATGGACGCCGCCAACGCTTCGGCCAACGCGGCCGGCGTCAACGTCGCCGGACAGGTGACGGTCAACGACGGCGTGCTCTTCAACGTGGCGGGTAGCACCCCGGCCAACCCTAGCGTGCAGACAGGCGGTGCGCAGACCTATAATGGTTCGGCGGTCTTGTCGCGCGGCACGATCCTCACGAGCACGGGCGGCGGCACGCTCACCTTCAACTCCCTCGTGGATGGAGGCAGCTCCCTGACCTTGAACACCGCGGGCGACGAGGCGTTCAACGGCATCGTGGGCGGCACGGCCGCTCTGGCAAGCTTGACCACGGATGCCGCCGGCAAGGTGGGCGGCGCCGCCCGCTTCAACATGAGCGCGGCGGGGAACTCGCCGGGCGTCACGGTCAGTGGCGCGGTGACCGTCAACGACGGAGTCTTCTTCAACGCAAACGCCGGTACACCGGCCAACCCGAGCGTGCTTTCGGGTGGGGCTCAAACCTACAACGGTGCGGCTGCCCTGGTGCGGGACACATTGCTGACCAGCGGCAACGGCGGCGCACTGACCTTCAACTCGACCCTGGACGGCGGCGGCGCGCTGACGCTCAACACGGCGGGCGACGAGGTCTTCAACGCCGTCGTGGGTGGCACGGCCGCCTTGACGAGCTTGACCACCAACGGGGGGACCGCGCGCTTCAACATCGATCTATCCGGGACGCCGGGAGCGCCGGCAGGCGTGCAGGTCAACGGAGCCGTGACGCTCAACTCGGCGGCCGCCTTCAGCGTGGCTGGCAGCGGCAGCAACCGGGCGACCGTGCTCTCGGGCGGGACGCAGATCTACAACGGCGCGGTGACCCTGCTCCAGGACACCGTGCTCGCCAGCAACAACGCCGGCGATTTGCTCTTCAACGCGCCGGTGGACGGCTCACACCTGCTGATGCTGAACACAGGCGGGCAGACGGTGTTCAACCAGACGGTGGGCAGCACGACGGCGTTGCTTCAGGTCATCACGGATGGCGCGGGCATGACGCTCTTGAACGGGAAAAGCGTGGTGACGACCGGCGCGCAGTCCTACGGGGACGCGGTCCAACTCGGAACCGGGGTTGCCCTGACCAGCCAGAACACGGCCGGTGACGGTGGCGCGATCACGTTCGCGCAAAAGGTCGATGGCCCCTACGCGCTGAGGCTGAACACCTCGGGCAACATCGTTCTTGGGGGCGCGATCGGGGAAAGCGCCCCGCTGTTGAGCCTGCGGACGGACGGGGGCGGACTGATGCTGCTCAACGCGCGGCGGATCACGACCACCGGGTTCCAGACCTACAACAACGCGGTACGACTCGGCGCAGGCACCACGCTGACCAGCCTGAACACGGCGGCCAACGGAGGGGCGATCACCTTCAACAATACCTTGGACGGCGCGCAGGCTTTATCCGTCAACACCGGAAACACCACCCTTTTCAACGGCGCGGTGGGCGGCGCAGCCCCGCTGGCGAGTCTCGCGACCGACGCCGGCGGCACGACGATCTTTGCCGGCGGCAGCGTGCAGACGAGCGGCGCGCAAGTTTACGGCGACACGGTGCAACTGCAAACGGCCGCGACCCTGACCAGCACAAAGGGCGGCGTCGCCTTCGGCGGCACCCTGGACGGCGCTTTCGCCTTGACCCTTGATGCCAGCGGCGAGGCCCGGTTCGGCGGGCTGGTGGGTGGCACGACGCCGCTGGTCAGCGTCGAGGTCGTCAACACGGCGGGCACCACTGTGTTCGGCGGGGGCGGCGTCACCACCACCGGTTTCCAGCGGTACGGCAACGCAGCGACGCTGGGCGCCGACACGACGCTCGCCAGCGGAAACACGGCGAACGACAATGGCGCGATCACCTTCGGCAACACCGTGGACGGCGCGCGGGCGCTCACTCTCAACACGAGCGGCCAGACGGTGTTCAACGCGCCGGTCGGCAGCCGGACGCCGCTGTTGAGTCTGACGACGGATGCTCCCGGCTCCACGGTGTTCAACGCCGGCACCGTGCAGACCACGGGCGCGCAGACCTACAACGATCCGGCGACCTTGTCCGCCGCGCGCTCGGTCTTTGTCAGCAGCGGTGGGACGCTCACCTTCAACCAGGCCGTGGACGCGGCGGGCAGCGCCAACGCGCTGGAACTCGACACGCCCCAAGGCAGCATCTTCAACGGCAACATCGGCGCGGGCGCACCCGTGTCGGAACTGCTGGTCAACGGCGCGATGACCTTCGCCGGAGAAAATCTGATCACCTCGGGCAACCAGCATTACGCCGGGGGATTTACCGCCAACGCCTCTACCACCGGAGCCACCCGGCTGGTCTCGAACAGCGGCACCTTGCGCTTCGATGAAGCGGTGGCGGGCGGTGGCAGCCTTTACCTGCGGGGCAACCGCATCGCTGTCCAAAGTGACATCACCAGCGACGGTGACCTGAGCCTGAACACCGTCAACGGCGCGCTCACCCCTTTGCTGCTGCTCAACGGCAACAACTACACCAGCCGTGCCGGCAGCGTTTTGTTCAACACCCAGGGGACCACCCCGAACGTGGCCGATGGAAGCGCCACCATCGTGCTGGCCAACACCGGCACCGTCACCCTGCGCGGGGCCAACTTCACCATGGGCTACCTCCAGAAGCTTTTCGCGTTGGGTGCCCTGGATATCGAGGTAGGCCGGGGAGTAGCCACGGTGGGTGACGTCTCGGCGCGAGATAGCATCAACATCGCCGCCGCAGAAGTGGATCTGCTCGCCCGCCCGATGGGTCTGCCCGCGGCGGGGGGGCGGCCCAACGACGGGTTGAACTTCGTCGCGGACAATTCCATCAACTTCGGGGCGGCGCAGCTCCGGTTCGTGGGCGCCGAAAACCCGGCGGCCAACTTCGTTACGACCACCGGCAACATCATCATCCAACGGGTGGGGGGTGTCTCGCTGTTCAGAGACCCCGCCGTGGACAGCGAATTCCTCACCACGGCGGATTTCCGCACGGAAAATTTCGAACTGGTGTCGAATCCGCTCCAGCCGGTCGGCGGCGGTTCGCAAGCGCTCGACACCGCCGCAGCGCTCTCCGGCGCACTGCCCGACCAGAAGCCCATCGATTTGGCGGTGGATATCACCATCTCGGCCAGTCAAATGGAGGAACTTAAAAAGCTGGGCATCCATCCCCGTCTGGCCCAGCGCAGCGAACGCATTTCGAACGCCTCCAAGCGTGAGCTCTTTGCCCAATTGGTCGATGGACAGGACCCGGATAATTACGGCCGTCTGCAGCCGATCAAAGGCGGGGTGAGCCGCCTGGAGCCCTCCGACTATGTGGTGGTCGTGGACCGGATGGGCGAGCGCGAAGTGCAGTCGATCCTGAGTTCGTTCGAGGGTCTCTACGGCAAGGACAAGGAAAAGGTGCCGCAAATCGGCGGCGCGTACCAAACGGCCTTCAACGATTACACGGTGGAAAAGCAGACCGCTGATCCCGCCGGCTTCGCCCCTTACCTGGAAGCCAACCCCGGGAAGCATCCAGCGGTCAATTCGGCCACACGCGGGTTCGATGATTTGTTCGGCCACATCGAGCACCTCGGGCTGACCGACAAGGAAGTAACGAAGTCGGAGGAGCACATCGCTTCCGACCTGGGAGTTTCGGGTGTGTCCCCCGAAGACATGGTCAAGGTGATCAATTCGCTCCGCAAAAAGCTGCCGCCCGCGCAGAAGGCGGCGTCGGTGAAAGCGCCACCGTCCGCGCCGGTTGGCAACCCGGCGCCGCGCGCGGCCACGCCCGCCGCCGCACCGATCTGGAAGGCAGAGTCTCCTGGGGTGCAGCCGGCGGCCAGTCCCGCGCCACCCAACGAGGCTGCCCCCGCGGCCAGTCCCAGACCGGGTGCCGAGTCCATCCCCGAGATCAGTCCGATCCCCGAAGGCAACCCCAACCCGGACGCGCCTCAGCCGGCACCCGCGATGAGCCCCGCTCCCACGCGGGACGTGCCCACCCCGGGCGAGCCTCCCCATCCGGAGAAGAAGATCCTTCCGGACACCGTCCGCCGGCAGACCAAGGCACCACGTCAGGTCGCCGACCGGCCGAAGACCACCCGCGAGCACCGCGGCCACGAAGTGGCGGGATTGTGATCGTTCTCGCGCCGCCCGCCCCTTTTCTTCCTGGCACCGCCTTTTGACCATACCATGACCCCGGACCCCCTTCTCGAGCCCATTTCCGCGGACGCGCCCTGCGGCGTGGATGTGTCCTACGATCCGGTGTACAGCGACCTGGCCGTGCTGATCGAGGGTACGCCCGAGAACCAGTTTGAGCCGGGCTCGGCCAAGGACCCCAACTGGCCGGCCATCCGCAAGCTCTCCGAGGAAAGTCTCAAAAAATCCAAGGACCTCCAGATTGCCATTTATTTCACCGTGGCGCTGATGCAGATCACGGGGATGGAAGGGGCCGCGCGGGGCATGGAACTGATCGCCGGCACCACCCGGAAATACTGGGACGAACTTTTCCCCCAGCTCGATCCCGACGACAAAGACCCGACGCAACGGGTCAACATCCTTTCACAGATGACCGTGGCTTCGGGCGGCTACGGCGACCCGATCAAGTTCATCGACCGCTTCAACGCCGCTCCCATTTTCCGCGTTCCGGGCCTCACGGTGACGATCGCTTTTCTCACCCAGGAGTCCAAGCCGGGGGCGGGCACCGGCGCGGCAAAGCTGCCGGAGATCATCGCCGGCGCTCCGCCGGAGGAAGTTGCCGCCGGTACCGACGCGTTGCGGCGGGTCGCCGCGGCAGTGCACGCCATTGACGACTTTCTCATCCAGACCCTCGGGCGGGAGCGCGCGCCCTCGTTCGATCCCTTGATCAAGGCCGTGGACAAAGGGCTGCGGATCTTCGACGGCGTGCGTGCGGCGGTACCCGCCGGGGCGGCTGCCGCCGCTACCGCCGATGGGCAAACCGCCGGGGCACCGCCCAAACCAGGAATTTCGGGCGAAATCCAGTCGCACGAGGATGTGCGCAGGATGCTCAGGAAGATTCGCGAGTTTTATGCCGCCACCGAACCCGCCAGTCCCGTACCGTTGTTGTTGGAGCGCGCGGAACGTTTGGTCGGGCGCGACTGGCTGGACCTCCTTTCCAATCTGGTTCCCACCGCCAAGCCCGTGATGGACGTGCTTTTGGGGCCGACGGCCGAGCAGGAAGAAGCGGCCCGCAAAGCCGCCCAGAAGAAATAATCGTCACATCCCATTTTGAGATTGCATTTCTGTAAGCGATTTACCAACTCTACGTGATGCCCGCCGCCAGCAACAGCAGCCAAAAGTTTATCGCTCGCAACCGTGCTCCCCGTGTCCAGATCGAGTATGACCTGGAAATCTACGGGGCGGAAAAGAAAGTGCAGCTTCCTTTCGTGTTGGGCGTCATGTCCGATCTGAGCGGCAAGCCGACCACGCCGCTTCCAGGTGTCGTGGACCGCAAGTTCCTGTCCTTCGACATGGACAACTTCGAGGACCGGATGAAGGCCATCAAGCCGCGTGTGGCCTACCAGGTGCCCAACACACTGACGGGCGAAGGTAATTTGAGCGTGGACATCACCTTCGACAGCATGGAGGACTTTTCTCCCGCCGCCGTCGCCAAGAAAGTCGCCGGTTTGGACAAACTGCTGGAAGCCCGGAGCGAGCTGTCCAACCTGCTCTCCTACATGGACGGGAAGTCCGGCGCGGAAGAGTTGTTGACCAAGATGCTCGAAAACCCGGCTCTGCTGCAAGCCGTGGCCGCGGCGCCCAAACCTTCCGATCCCCGCGCCCAGCCTTAACTCGTCTCTTCCACCCCTATTCGATCTAACCGGACCTTTCTTTTATGGCTGGAGAATTAATGCAAGACCAAACCCCGCTGGCGACGACGACCGAAGCCGCGACGGGAGGCATGAGCGACTTCGAGTCGATGCTCACGCAAGAGTTCAAGCCGCGCACCGACGAGCGGAAAACCGCGGTGGAAGCCGCCGTGCGTACGCTCGCCTCGCAGGCGCTCGCTTCGACCAAGCTGATCTCGGGTGATTCCGTGCGCGCCATCGAGGCGATCATCGCGCAGATCGACAAGAAGCTGACCGAGCAGGTCAACCTCATCATCCACCACGAGGATTTTAAGAATCTGGAAGGCAGCTGGCGCGGGTTGCACCATCTGGTTTTCAACACGGAAACGGACGAAACGCTAAAAATCCGCGTGATGAACGTTTCCAAAAAGGATCTGGGCAAGACGATCAAGAACTTTCCTGGGGCGTTGTGGGACCAGAGCCCGCTCTTCAAAAAGCTCTACGAGGAAGAATTCGGCACGCCCAACGGTGAGCCTTACGGCTGCCTGATCGGCGATTACCAGTTCGACCATACCCCGCCGGACGTGGCGATGCTCACGGGTATTTCCAAGGTGGCAGCGGCAGCGCACGCGCCCTTCTTCGCGGCGGCGGCCCCGGGAGTCATGAACATGGAATCCTGGCAGGAACTCGCCAACCCGCGCGACCTGACGAAGATCTTCGGCAGCCCGGAGTACGCGCCCTGGCGCTCGTTGCGCGCGTCGGAGGATGCCAAGTACCTTGGCCTGACCATGCCGCGCTACTTGGCGCGCGTGCCTTACGGCGCGAAGACCGAACCGGTGGAGGAGTTCGCCTTCGAAGAAGAAACCGAGGGCGGGACGCATGATAATTACGTGTGGTCGAACTCGGCCTTCGCGATGGGCGTCAACGTCGCGCGAGCCTTCAAACTTTATGGCTGGTGCGCGAGCATCCGTGGTCCCGAAAGCGGCGGCCTGGTTGAAGGCTTGCCCTGCCACACGTTCCCCACGGACGATGGCGGCGTGGACATGAAATGCCCGACCGAAATCGCGATCACCGACCGGCGCGAGGCCGAGTTGGCCAAGAATGGATTTATCCCCCTTTCGCACTGGAAAAACACGGATTACGCCGTGTTCATGGGTGCGCAGTCGCTGCAAAAGCCCGCCGAGTACGATGACGCCGACGCGACCGCCAACGCCAACATGTCGGCCCGCATGCCTTATCTGTTTGCCGTGAGCCGTTTCGCCCATTACCTCAAGACGATGGTGCGCGACAAGATCGGCTCCTTCAAGGAGCGCGAGGACATGGAGAGATGGCTCAACAAATGGATCAAGCAGTACACCGTCGATTCGTCGGCGAGCGAGAACCAGAAGGCCAAGTACCCGCTTGCACAGGCCGAAGTGAAGGTCCAGGAAGTGCCGGGCAATCCGGGCTACTACACCTCGCAGTTCTGGCTGCGTCCGCACTATCAGCTCGAGGGACTGACGGTATCGCTGCGGCTCGTTTCCAAGCTCCCTTCCATCAAGTCCGGCGGCTAGGTCGAAGGAAGACCCAATGGTCAAGGCCTATCGACCCACGCGGAACGATGGGCTGGATAGAGGGATCAGATCCTCCATTAAAACATTCTAAGGTCTGATAAAGGGTCGGGTCCCTTTTCCGGCCATGGTTTATTGATTCTTGTTCATTTCCGAAAAATTCCTTTCGGTCCGGGCAGCGTGCCACCGGACCGGCGGGTTACACACCATCCCGGCGCGAGTTAGTCCATGTAAAAAACCAAATTCGTTATGGCATATGATGCGTTCCTGAAGCTCGACGGCGTGACCGGCGAGTCCACTGATTCCGCCCACTCGGGTGAGATCGAAATCTACTCCTTCAGCTGGGGTGCGAGCAACCCGGTCACCATCGGCAGCGGAACCACGGGTTCCGGTGCCGGCAAGGTGTCGCTCTCGTCCTTCAACTTCATGAAAAAGCTGGATAACTCGTCGCCCAACTTGCTCAAGAACTGCTGCATCGGCGACCACTTCAAAACCGCGACCCTCCAGTTGCGCAAAGCAGGCGGCAGCCAGGAGACCTACCTCGAGTATGACATGGAAGAAATCTACGTTGAGAGCTACCAGGTCAGCGGCAGCACCGGCGGCGATGACACGCCGACCGAGTCCCTCAGCGTGACCTTCGCCAAGATCACGATGAACTACACTCCGCAATTGAAGACGGGCGGCATGGGCACCAAGGTCACCGCCGGATGGGATCAGACGATCAACAAGCCGGTTTAAGCCTTCGTCAGGTCAATCCCGACCGATGATGAAACCGAGAACATGGACACTCTGGCAGCCATCAAAGAAGGTCGTCTTGACGAGGCGCTGGCGTCGGTGAAAGACGCCGTGCGCAACGCTCCGACGGACGGCAGGCAGCGGAGTGTCCTCTTCCAAATCTACTGTTTGCAGGGCAACTGGGAGGGAGCAAAAACACAGCTTGAACTCGTCGGCAATTTCGACGTGGAAGCTTCCATGTGGGTGGGAGTTTGCGAGAAGCTCTTGGTTTGCGAGACGGAGAGAAGGATGGTTTTTGAGGGCAGGCAGCCACCCACCCTCTTCGGCAAGCCGCCCGAGTGGGTCGGCGGCATGATCGAGGCTTTCCGGCTCGGGTTGGAAGGCAAGTGGGCCGCCGCCGCCGCCAGCCAGACCCAGGCCCTGGAAGCGGCTCCGGCCACGGCCGCCAGCCTCAACGGGCAGGACGTGGCCTGGGTGGCGGATGGAGATTCGAGGCTGGGTCCGCTGCTGGAAGCTTACATCGGCGGGAAATATTACTGGATTCCGTTCGAGCACATCCGCAAGTTCAGCCTGCGGCCGCGCACCCATTTGATGGATGCCGTGTGGGCGCCGGCGGATTTCGTGTGGCTCAACGAAGGGCAAACGGCCGGGTACATTCCCGTGCGGTATTCGGCTTCGGAGAAGAGCGCCGATCCGCAGATCGTACTCGGCCGCAAGACGGAGTGGCGCGAGGAAGCAGACCACTTTTTTTGCGGGCTGGGTCACCGGACTTTTATCACCAGTGAAGCCGAGCTGGGTTTGGGCGAGGTAAAGTCCGTGCAATTCATCCATCCGGAGCCAGCGGCGACGGCAACGGACTCAAACACGAACGAATCCTAGGGCAGCCCGTTTCTGTATTTTGTATTTACTCTCCGGCTGGGCGGGTGATTACCCTGCTTGCGACGAACGACGTTTACCACGGCAACCGGAGCGGTCGCCGTGCCATCCAAGCGCTGAAAGGAAGACCTGCATATGGCTGAATTATCCACCATGGAAAGGATCCAGCCCTGCCTGCTGGATCGGTTGACGGATCACGCGCCGGAAAACAAGGAAGAATCCAGTCACGAACGCGTCGTGTCGATCTCCCGCTACCGCGAGGGCGTGCTCCGGGACCTGCGCTGGCTGTTGAGCGCGAGCCGGCACAGCGACGAGGAGGATCTGCAGTTCCACCCCGCCGCGCGCACCTCGACGCTCAACTACGGCATCCGCAGTCTCTGCGGACGGCTCTCCGAGAGCACCAGCGGCGGTGCGCTGGAGCGCGAGATCGTTCAGGCCATCGAGGCCTTCGAGCCGCGCATTTTGGCCGACACGCTGGTGGTCGAGTTGAAAGAGGACAAGAGCGTAAAAGCCAAGAACGAGATGATCATCGAGATCCGCGGCGATCTCTGGGCACGGCCCATGCCAGAGGAATTTTTCATCAAGACGAAGATCGACCTGGAGACCGGCGAACTGAAAGTTTTCTAAAGCTGCCGTGCGTGATCGACTGCTCCAGCATTATAACACGGAATTGGGCTACGTCCGCCAGATGGCGGCGGAGTTTGCGCGCGAGCATCCAAAAATCGCCGGTCGTCTCGGGGTGGACCCGAGCGGCCACGAGGTTTGCCCGGACCCGTTCGTGGAACGGTTGATGGAAGGCTTTGCCTACCTGACGGCACGCATCCAGACGAAGTTCGACGCGGAGTTCCCGCGTTTGACCCAGGCGCTGCTGGAATCGGTCTTTCCGCATTACCTTGCGCCGACGCCCTCCATGCTGATCGCCGGTTTCGAGCCGGACATGAGCGAAGCCGGTCTGGCCGGCGGGTTCCCGATTCCGCGCGGCACCTTGTTGCGTGGCAACCTGGGCCGGGGGGCGACGGTGCCCGCGCAATTCCGCACCGCGCACGACGTGACCCTGTGGCCCTTGGGGATCAAGGAAGCCGCGTACACCACGCGCGACATCGGCGCGTTCGATCTGCCCGCGCGGCTGCGGCCCAAAGCGGTCTTGCGGCTGCGGTTCGAGATCACCGCGGGTGTTTTGCCCAAAGACCTGAAGGTGGACGAACTGGACGTGTACCTGCGCGGCGGAGCGGAGCTGCCCTTCCGCGTGCACGAGCAAATCCTGGCCCAGGCGACGGGAGTCGCCCTGCAATGCGGCACCGGCAAGCTGCGCCGTACCGCGATCGTGCGGGGCGGCGGAGTGCGGCCGGTTGGTTTCTCGGAAAAAGAGGCCTTGTTGCCGGTCGCCCCGCGCAGCTTCGAAGGCTACCGGCTGCTGCGGGAATACTTCGTTTTCCCGCAGCGTTTTCTGTTCTTCAAGCTGTGCGGTCTGCGGGAAGCGGTGGCGCAGATGTCGGGCAGCGAGTTCGACGTGCTCATCCTGCTCGGCGGCGGCGATATTCACCTGGAAAACCGGGTGGAGGAAAGCATGTTCGGCCTGTTCTGCACCCCGGCGATCAACCTGTTTTCCAAGCGGATCGACCGCATCGCGCTCTCCGACCGGTTTTCCGAGTACCAAGTCGTGGCCGACAAGACGCGCATGGTCGAGTTCGAGATCTTCGATCTGACCCGGGTGGAAGGCATCGGCAGCCAGGCGGACCAGACCTACAAGTTCACCCCGTTCTATTTCAACTACGAGCGCGATCTGACCTCGCGTGCTTACTACACCCTCAACCGGGTGCCGCGCACGCTCTCGGTGCGGGAAATCCAGCAGGGTGGCGTGCGCTATCCCGGCTCGGAGGTCTATCTTTCTTTGGTGGACGGCAACAACGCGCCCTACCGGCCCGATTTGCAACAGCTTTCCATCACGGCGTTGTGCACGAACCGGCACCTGCCCATCCAGCTGCCTCTGGGCGTCGGGCGGACGGATTTCCATCTCGACGTGAACGCGCCGATCGCCGCCACGCGCGCGTTGACTTCACCGACCGAGCCCATTCCATCGATGGCGGAGGGGGAATTGAGCTGGCGGATCATCAGCCACCTGTCGCTCAACTATCTTTCCTTGGTCGAGACGAACCCGACGGAGGGGCCGGCGGCACTGCGCGAGATGCTGCGGCTCTACGCCGAGCACCCGCACAACCCGCAGGTCAACGTCAGCGTCAAGAAGCTCATCAACGGGCTGCTCTCCGTGTCGAGCAAACCGATCATCCGCCGGGTGCTCACGCCGGGGCCCATCGCGTTTGCGCGCGGGCTGGAGGTGACGGTCGGCGTGTTGGAAGGGGAGTTCAGCGGCAACGGCGCGTTTCTTTTCGGCTCGGTGCTCGAGCGGTTTTTCGCCAAGTATGTTTCGATCAATTCGTTCACGGAAACCGTGCTGGTAAGTGAACGCGGCGAGATCAAACGGTGGGTGGCGCGGCCCGGCGCGCGGGATGTGCTCTGACCCGAATATGGACAAAGCCATCGCTCAATTTCTGGAGAAACTGGAGCAGGAGCCCTACGCGTTCAGCTTCTTTCTGGCCATGCGCCGCCTGCATGCGCTCGACCAGGGGATGAACCTGGGCAGGAGCCTGCGGCCCCGCGACGACCGCATCCGCTTGCAGCAGCAGCCGGATCTGCGGTTTTCGCCGTCCACGGTGCGGGATTTCATCCCGGCGACGGAAGATCAGCCGGCGAAGCTGGACGTCAACTTCCTGGGTTTGCTGGGACCGAACGGCCCGCTGCCGCTGCACATCACCGAGTACGCGATGGAACGGCTCAACCAGCACAAGGACCCGACGCTGGTGGCGTTTTTGAACGTGTTTCATCACCGGCTGCTTTCGCTTTTTTACCGGGCGTGGGCGGTGCATCAGAAAAGCGCGGACCTGGACCGGGCGACGGGCCAGCGGTTCGCGGATTACATCGGCAGCTTCCTCGGGCTGGGGCAGCCCGCCATGCAGCACCGCGACGAGGTGGATGACGCGGCGAAGTTGTATTTTTCGGGCCGCCTCGCCAGCCAGACGCACAACGCCGAGGGGCTGGCGGCGATCCTGAAAGAGTATTTCGGTGTGATGGTACAAGTGGAACCCTTTGCCGGCCAATGGCTCGCGATCCCCGAAACCGACGCGTGCCGTCTGGGGGAATCTCCGGCGACGGGCCTGCTGGGTTCCACCGTGATCGTGGGTTCCAAGGTCTGGCAGGTGCAGACGAAATTCCGGCTGCGCTTTGGTCCGCTGAAACTGGCGGATCTGCTCCGCCTGCTGCCCAACCAAACGGCGTTCAAGCGGCTGAAGACCTGGGTGCGCAACTACTCCGGCGACGAGCTTTTTTGGGATGCGCAGTATGTGCTGCTCGCCAACGAGGTGCCAACCACGCAGTTGGGGGCCGGGGGATACCTCGGCTGGACGACCTGGATCAACACCCGCAAGCCCGCCCGCGACGCGGAAGACCTCGTCATCGACCCCTCGCGCAATTAAGCATCGAATCTGTTCCCGGACGCCATGCCCGACTTCAAACGCACCACCCTCTTCGGCAAGCTCAACAGCCTGGCCTTCAAAGCCGCCGACAGCGCCATGACGTTCTGCAAGATGCGCGGCAACCCGAGCTTCGAGCTGGTGCATTGGCTGCACGCCATCGTCCAGCAGCCGCAGACGGATTTTGCCATCCTGCTCAAGCATTACGGGGCGGACGACACGAAGCTCTCGAGCGACTTCACCACGGCCCTGGACAAGCTGCCGCGCGGTGCGTCGGGTATCTCGGAATTCTCGATCTACTTCGACGAGGCCATCAAGCAGGCGTGGACCTACGCGACGCTGCTCTACGGCGAGTCACAGGTGCGCACGAGCCACCTTCTGCTCGCGATGATGAAGACGGCGACCCTGCAAAGCATCCTCCTGCAAATCTCGCGCGAGTTCGCGAAGATCAGGGTGGATGACCTGACGGAGAATCTTCCCAAACTGGTCGCCGGTTCGGCGGAGGAAAAACTCGGCGCGAACGACGGCACCAGGATCGGCGTGTCGGCGGGCGGAGATGCCGCCCAGGGCGACGCCACCAACGCTCTGCCGGGCGCAAAGCAGGAGGCGCTCGACAAGTACGCCGTCGATCTAACGGCCAAGGCGCGCAACAAGGAACTCGACCCCGTCACCGGACGTGACGAGGAGATCCGCCAGATCGTGGATATTCTCATGCGCCGCCGCCAGAACAACCCGATTCTGACGGGCGAGGCGGGCGTGGGTAAGACAGCGGTTGTGGAAGGGTTCGCTCTGCGCGTGGCGGCGGGCGATGTGCCGCCAGCGCTCAAGGATGTGGCCGTGCGTTCGCTCGACATCGGCGCGCTCCAGGCCGGCGCGGGGCAGAAGGGCGAGTTCGAAGCGCGCCTCAAGAAGGTGATCGAGGAGGTGCAGTCGTCGCCTAAGCCAATCATCATGTTCATCGATGAGGCCCACACGCTCATCGGGGCAGGGGGAGCGGCCGGCCAGAACGACGCGGCCAATCTGCTCAAGCCGGCGCTGGCGCGTGGAACGCTGCGCACCATCGCGGCGACCACCTGGGCGGAGTACAAGAAGTTCTTCGAGAAGGACGCCGCGTTGACGCGCCGTTTTCAGGTCATCAAGGTCGAGGAACCCGACGAGCAGAAAGCCATCAACATGGTGCGCGGCCTGGTGCCCGTGCTGGAGAAGCACCACAAGGTGCAACTGCTCGACGAAGCGGTCGAAGCGGCCGTAAAACTCTCGCACCGCTACATCCCCGCGCGGCAGTTGCCGGACAAGGCGGTCAGCCTCATCGACACGGCCTGCGCGCGCGTCGCCATCAGCCAGCACGCAACGCCGCCGCAGGTGGAGGATTCCACCCGGCGCATCGAGGCGATGACGCAGGAACTGGACATTTTGGATCGTGAAACCGCCGTCGGCCGCGACCACGCCGAACGCCGGGCGGAGTTGAACCACCTGCTCGCGCACGAGAAAGAGCGTTTCACCGCGCTGGAAGCCGATTGGAAGACCGAGAAGGAAAAGGTCGATCACATCCTGGGCTTGCGCACCGAATTGCACGCCCTCCTGGCACAGAGCAAAGCGGCCAGCGGCGATGGCAACGGCAACGGCAAGAACGGCGGAGCCACCAAAAGCCTGGCGGCGAAGACGGATGGCAACAGCACCGGTCTGCCGGCCACGGCCACCGCACCTGCCGCCGGGGGCACGCTGCCGGTGGAAGCGACGACCACCGCGACCGCCGTCGCCACCGACGGCGCGAGCGCTCCGATCCTCGAGCGGCTCCGCGCGCTGGAAACCGATCTGCTGACCCTGCAAGGGGAAAGCCCCCTAGTGCTGCCGAGCGTGGACGAAGTGGCCGTTGCCTCGGTGGTGGCGGACTGGACCGGCATCCCGGTCGGCAAGATGGTCAAAAACGAGATCCAAGCCGTGCTCAACCTGACCGACACGCTGGAAAAGCGCATCATCGGCCAGCGGCACGCGCTGGAAACCATCGCGCGGCGCATCCAGACCTCTCGCGCCCGGCTGGATAACCCGAACAAACCCATCGGTGTCTTCATGCTGGCGGGCACCAGCGGCGTCGGCAAGACCGAAACGGCGCTCACGCTGGCCGAAGCGCTCTACGGCGGCGAGACCAACGTGATCACGATCAACATGAGCGAGTTCCAGGAGGCGCACACCGTTTCCACGCTCAAGGGCGCGCCTCCCGGCTACGTCGGCTACGGCGAGGGCGGCGTGCTCACGGAGGCCGTGCGTCGCCGTCCGTACTCGGTGGTGCTGCTCGACGAGGTGGAAAAAGCCCACCCGGACGTGCACGAGATGTTCTTCCAGGTCTTCGACAAGGGCTGGATGGAGGACGGCGAGGGCCGCTTTATCGACTTCAAGAACACGATCATCCTGCTGACGACCAACGCCGGCAGCGACCTGATCATGAACCTGTGCAAGGACCCGGATTTGGCACCCGACGTGGACACGCTGGCCAAGGCGTTGCGCGCGCCGCTGCTCAAGGTGTTTCCGCCGGCGTTGTTGGGACGGTTGGTGGTGGTGCCGTATTACCCGCTGAGCGACGTGATGCTGCGCTCGATCATCCAGTTGCAGCTCAACCGCGTGGTCAAGCGGGTGGCGGCGAACCAGGAAATTGGGTTGACCTACAGCGACGAGGTGGTCAACCTGATCGCCAGCCGCTGCACGGAGATCGAGAGCGGGGGGCGCATGGTGGATTCCATCATCACGCAAACGCTGCTGCCCGAGATCAGCCGCGCTCTGCTGGAGCGCATGATCGAGGGCACGCCGGTCAAGAAAATCGAGGTCGGCGCGAAGGACAGCCGGTTCGAGTACACTTTCGCCTGAAGCGTTCGCCGCCTACCGCTGAACCGGCCGCAATCTTCCCTTTTTTCCATGGCACACATGCGCATCCCCGGTATCAGGACCGCCCGCCGTCTGGCCGGCGAGCTCGAGTACGGGGTACGCGCGCTCTGGGACACGCGGATCGCAAAAAATCCCGCCGGGACCAACCTTCACCGGCCGGACGGCCAGATCATCAAGCTCGGGTCCAAAGAATGGCTCTTGGGACCGGGGAAAAACACCTTTTCCAAGGCCGTCCTGTTGGATCACGACGGTGAGGTCCCTGACGTTCGCAAGCTCAAGGGTTTCACGATCGACAACTACTGGGCTTACGCTCCGCTGGGCCTGGAGACCATGATGACGGGCCACTATTACCTGGCGCTCAACCTGGTGGGAAGTTTTTCCTACACGGTCAAACAGGCCCTGGAATTGATGGGGGCGAACGTCAACGAACTTTTTCCCATGGGTGGCGCCTCCGGGGGCACCGGTGTTCCGCTCAAGGTCGGTGACGAATTGCATCTCACCTTGCTGCGGGATCTCTCCAACGTAGATGTCGTTTACACCTGCGTTTCTTTTTTTACCCTGCGCACCCAGATCATCCATCCGCTCGTCGGCATCGCCGTCCACGGCGTCTTTCACGATATGGCCTCCAACACCATCTGGATGTTCCAGGAAGGCTTCGGCTACCCGATGGACCACCAGCAGGCCTTGCTGTACCTGGAAGATCCTGGCTACGGGGTGTTCGACCAGCTCCGCGGCACCGAACTCAACTACGATCCCGCCAGGATCATGTGGATAAGGTTCGCGGAAAAGATGCGCGCCTTTCTGGAAACCAAACCGACCGCCCTTTCCCGCTGATCCCCCGTCCGGACCTTTGTTTTCAACCCGATGGCTACCACCACCCAGGCAAACCGCAATTTGGCGATCGAGACCGCGTTCGGCGCGGATAAGGTCCTGATCAAGCACGCGGCCGTCACCGAGCACCTCGGACGGCCCTACGAGATGGAGGTCACGCTGACCAGCGACGACCCGAACCTGGCCTTTAACAGCATCGTGGGCACCAACGCGACGATCCGCCTGGAGATGGTCAGCAGCAAGACGCCGCGCTTTTTCAACGGCTTCGTGAGCCGTTTCGTGCAGACCGAGGCCAACGGCACGGGCGGCACCTACCGCGCAACCCTGGTACCGTGGTTGTGGTTCCTGACGCGCACGGCGGACTGCCGCATTTTCCAAACCAAGTCGGTGCCCGACATCATCAAGCAGGTGTTCCGCGACCACGGGTTCACGGATTTCAAGGATTCGCTCACCGGCACGTACACGCCCTGGGATTATTGCGTGCAGTACCGCGAAACCGATTTCAACTTTGTGAGCCGGCTCATGGAGCACGAAGGGATTTATTACTTCTTCGAGCACGAAAACGGCAAGCACACCCTGGTCCTGGCCGACGCCAGCAGCGCGCACAGCCCGTACACGGGTTACGACGAGGTGACCTTCCGCAACGCGCGCGGCACCACGCGCAACAACGAAAGCATCGCCTACTGGGCCATCGCGCAGGAGGTCCAGCCGGGCACGTACGCGCTCAACGATTTCAACTTCGAAAAGCCCAAGACCTCGCTGGCCGCGCAGTCGGACATCGCCACGCAAAACGCGCAGTCCACCTTCGCCATGTACGACTACCCCGGCGAGTACGGCGAACAGTCCGAGGGCAGCGATTACGCGAAGATCCGCATCGAGGAGCTGCACACCCAGCACGAGATCGTGCAGGGCGGCGGCAACGCGCGGGGTCTGGCGGTGGGCCACACCTTCAGCCTGACAAATTCGCCGCGGCGCGACCAGAACCGCAAGTACCTCATCACCTCCGGCTCCTATCACCTGTCGCCCGATAACTACACGGCGACCAGCGGCAGCGACGAGGAGCTTTTCACCTGCAGCTTCACGGCCATCGACGCGGCCAAGCCCTACCGCGCGGCGCGGGTGACGCCCAAGCCGCTCATCCAGGGGCCGCAGACGGCCATCGTCGTCGGACCCAAGGGCGAGGAAATCCACACGGACAAGTACGGGCGCATCAAGGTGCAGTTCCACTGGGACCGCTACGGCAAGGCGGACGAAAATTCGTCGTGCTGGGTGCGCATTTCGCAGGCGGCGTGGGCGGGCAAGAAGTACGGCGCGCTGTACATCCCGCGCGTGGGTCACGAGGTGATCGTTGAGTTTCTGGAGGGCGACCCGGACCTGCCCATCGTCACGGGCCGGGTGTACAACGCGGACGCGATGCCGCCCTACGACCTGCCGGGCGAGAAGACCAAGACGACGCTGAAATCGTCGTCCAGCAAGGGCGGCACGGGTTTCAACGAGCTGCGCTTCGAGGACAAAAAGGGCAGCGAGCAGCTTTTCATCCACGCCGAGAAGGAGTACCACGACCGCACCAAGGCCGACCGCCTGGAGTGGGTGGGCAACGAGCGGCACCTCGTCGTCACCAAGGACCAGTTCGAAGAGGTCAAAGGCGACAAGCACCAGGAGGTCAAGGGCGAGCACAACCAGAAGATCGCGGAGACGCTTTCCATCAACGCCGGCCAGAACATCCAGGAAAAGGCCGGGATGAACTACGGGTTGGACGCCGGGACGGAGATCCACCTCAAAGCCGGCATGAACGTGGTGATCGAGGCCGGCATGTCGATCACGCTCAAAGCCGGCGGCGGTTTTATCGTGGTCGGCCCGGCCGGGGTGACCATTTCCGGCACGCCGGTGCTCATCAACAGCGGCGGCTCGGCGGTCAGCGGCTCCGGGATTTCACCCACGCCGCCCAAACCCGCGAAGCTCGCCGACGACGCGCAGCCCGGCACCAAGGGCGAGCCGTCCGCCACGCCCAAAACTTCCAAGGCGACCTCGGTCAGCCCGATCGCGGTGGCCCTCAAACAAGCGGCGGCGGACGGCACGCCGTTTTGCGAGCAATGCGCCGCCGCCGCGGCGGCGAGCTGACGGGGTGATTGAACCGGCCAAACCCTCTTCCAATCTCCCATGCTGGACGCCCTGCGAAACGCCCTCTTCCCCGGTGACGACGAAAAAACGTATGCCGTCATCGACGGCGCATCGTGCGAGGAACTGCTGGAAAAACTCGATGCCTTCAAACCTGGGTGTTTTTGTCTTTACGCCGGTGAACTGGCCCCGGACGTGCGGGAGGTTGCCCCGCATCTCGTGGAACTGCTGCCCGACCATCCGTTCACCGAATGGCTATTTGCCGAAGGCTTCGGCAAGCACTGGTGCATCTTCGCCCGTGCGTCGGCGGACCTGCAGGCGATGCGCAGACACTTCCGTACTCTTTTGCTTGTCAACGACCCGGACGGCAAGCGCCTTTACTTCCGCTACTACGATCCGCGCGTGCTGCGCGTGTATCTGCCCACTTGCACGCCGGAGGAAGCCAGGACGATCTCCGGACCGATCACACGATGGATCTGCGAGGCCGAAGACCCGAATCTGGCGCTGGTGTTCGGGCACGAGCACGGAACCTTGGAATCGTCTTCCATCAGCCTCGTTTGAAGAGGCGGTTGTACCGCCTGCTTTCGCCGGTCTTCCAGCGATCCCGAGCCCCCGACGCCACACAACCACCATGCTGAAGATGCGGGTCGAACAGATAGAAAGTTTTCGCCAGGCGCAATGGAAGCATCTGGACGGCGAACTTCTGCGCTACGCCCAGGCCCGCTTCCCATCGGCGGCGCAACAACTGGGTCCGTTGGCACACCAGACGAAAGTAACCGCCATCCGGACGCGCTGCCAGACGTGCGGCTTCCAATCGACGGACGCCTTCACGCTCGGGGTGGATTTTGCCCATGTGTACGGCGACGACTGGTTCGACGCACCGTGGGCGGCAGACATGCTAACGGCCAGACTCCTGCCGGAATCCGTCCGGCTGGAAGTGCTCAGAAAATCCAGGGGAGTGGAGGCGGTCTAATGGCAGAGCCCGCGTCCACGCCCAAGCCGGTGAGTGGGGTGCCGGCACCGACCGCGACCGGTGCCATCGTCACCGGTTGTCCGGGTGGCTGCGCCAACGCCTGGAAAGAGGCGGAAGCACCCACCGCGAAGATCGCGGCCGAACCGGACCCGATCAAACGCAACAAGATGATCAGCGCGGCCTACGCCGAGGCTTACCAGCAAGACCCGGAACTGAAATGGTTCGGCACGGCGGCGTTTGCCTCCAAGCAGGTCGGCTGCGGGATGCAAACTGCCAAGGACACCCGCAACAATCCGCTCGCCTACGTCGGCACTCTGGGCGGAAGTCCAGCGATGGCGGATGCGACCCTTTCCGCGTTAGGCAACGGAAACAAAGCCGTCTTCCAGGAGATGATGCCGGTCCAGAAGTTCTACCACGACCATGGCATCGAGGCGCTGAAGGCGTGCGCTCCCGAGCGCAACCCGCCGGTGCCACAAAAAGTCGTGGACGGTTTCGCACTCGCGGCGAAGGGGAAGGCGGACGGCAGCGACGCCGATATGCGCAAGGGTGCCTTGACCATGCTTTGGCAGGAACAGAACGTTACCCTGCAGAAGTCCGCCTACGACAACAAGCTCTTCAGCCAGGCTTTGCAGAAAAACCAATCCGCGCAGGAAGGTTGGATGCCCACGTTCGGACTCACCCAGCCGACCAAGGTCGTCTTCGACGCGGCCTGTTCCTCGGCCACCGCTCCCTCTTACGAGAAGGCCGGCGGCAACCTCACGGACCCGAAATGGCGCTGGGATTTCGCGCAGGCGACGGCGAACAAATTTTCGGACCTGGCAGCCTCGCAGCCCCAGCAGATCAATAGCGCCTTGCAGCAAATCATCAAAGCGGGTCATTGATCCCGTCCGCCCCACACTTTCCCATCATGCCCGACGAAGCCGCCAAGCCTCCCCTGTTGAAAGTCACTCTCGGTGAATCGGCGGGGTCGTTGCAGGCCCACACTCCACCGGTGTTGGAACCGCTGACCTCGGAGTTCGGCCAGATCGTCAATCGAGCGCACCACTTGCAGATCGTGGCGGGTTCGCTGGAGCTTGCCCCTTTCGCGACCCTTTTCTCCAGTGTCAGTTACACCGCCGGCAAGGTCACCGGGGTGGAGACAAACCCCCAGGAAGACTATCTCGAACTGGCGAAAGCTGCTGCCATTGTTGTCCCGCTGGGACAGAAATTCACCGAGGGCGGGTTCCACAACGACGAGGCCAAGAAACTCGCTCCGGCCTTCGGCGACAAAGAGGTGGTTTATCGCGGGAGCAAGGACAACATCAGTTGCCTCATCGTGCTGGAGAAAGCCGTGCCGAAGGACTCCGACACCGGTCGGGTCGCCAAGGTCACGGCGGACCTGTACCTAATTCACTTGACCGTAGAGATAAAAATGTTTTAACGCCGTAAGAGTACCCGCCCGATCGATCCGCCGCCCCGGCTGTCGCCAGCCCACGGCGCTCCGTCCCCGTTTCTGGTTGCCGGACGCAAACGGCAACCGGGAGTTGTGACTACAGACGACATCATCCGGATTCCCTTTTTCCCGCCGCCATGCCTGTCCTTCAAATCCGCCGGAAGCAGTTCGAACAACTTGGGATGGCTTCCTACGCGGCCCGCCTGCACCGGTTCATGGGGCGGCATGTCCGGACGCCGCAGCCGGTGCCGCTGCCCGTTCTGACGGAAGTGCTGCTGGCCGTCCAACCCCTGGTACGGCAACACGGTTTCGACTCGGACGCCGATCACGCCCTTTACGCGATCGCCAACCTTTGTCTGCCGGCGAAAGTGCAAGACGGAGTCCTGGCCGCCGCCCTTGCCGACGACGCAGTGGCGGTAGACGAGAAACGCTACCGGCTGTCCGCCGAGCTGGACAAGGGCGGGTTCATGACCTTTGGCGCGCTGGAAGCGGACCACGATGCCGTCGACGCTGCCGCCGGCGGCGACGAGGACGAGGATTCTTCAGGTGCCTCGACCTTGTAGAGATTTCCCATGAACGCAACCGACTACTTCAGCGGCGGCCAGTTGAAATTGACCGAGGCCATCGACACGGATTCCGCCGCGAACGTCGCCGCCGCCGTGGCCGGCGGGGCCAGCGTGTCCGCTCCCGGCAAGGAGAAGATGACGCCGCTCGTCTACGCTCTCGCCAACCGCAAGAAGAAGGCTGCGGGCGAACTGCTGCGCCAGCACGCCGACCCCAACCAGCGCACGGCCAACGGCGAAAACGGTGTCACTATTGCCACACTCCTGGCCGCCAAGGACCTCGACTACCTCAAGCTCGTCCTTTCCCACGACGGCGATCCGAACACGCGCCAGGGCAACGACGAACCGATCCTCGTCATCCTCATCGCGCAGGCGAACAATCCGGGCATCAAACTCATTGCCGCCTCCAAGGGCGATCTCAACATCAAGGATCGCACCGGCACATACGCCATCCTCTCGGCGGCGATGATCGGCCACTGGGACTGCGTGTACACGCTGCTGCAAGCCGGGGCGCGCTGGGACGTGCAATGGGGCCCCGGCACCACAGTCGCCAGCCTGGCCGAAAAAGCCGACCTGGGCACCGATTCGCCGCTCTACCCCGACAAGGAGAAAACCATCGAATTCCTCAAGGAAAGGGGCGTCAAGTTCCCGACCAAGGGAGCGGCGGCGCACAACCACTCGCACTGATCTGTTTTATGGGTGCTGCTTTTTCACGCTCCAAACCCGCCGCCGAACCGCAGGAGAATTGCCCGGCCAACTGCAAGGAGCGTTACCAGGAGCGGCAGGACCTGATGAGCCGCACCAAGGACAAGGCGCGCTACCAGCAGGAAAACCACGCGACGACCCCGCAGACCGGCACCGCGCTGGCGGCGGCCAAGCGCTTCGATCAATACAACGAAGCCATGGTCCACGCGCGCGCCGCAGCCAACGTGTACGACCCTTCCAAGCCCGGCACGTGCCTGACCAACCTTTCCAACGACCCGGACAAGGCCAACGCGGCACTCGGCTTCCCACCGGGCACGCTCACGGCCAAGGATTTTGAGGACCCCAAGACGGGTTTCCGCGCTGCGCTCTACCGTTCGGATTCCAACGGCAAGCTCATCCTCGCCTACGCCGGCACCAATCCCAGTTCGCTGGCGGACTGGAAGACCAACATCGACAACGGCGACGGACTGGACACCGAGCAGTACAAGGACGCGCGCCAGCTCGCCGCCAAGCTCTCGCAATCCGACCAGGGTTTCGACATCACGGGCCACTCCAAGGGCGGCGGCCTGGCGACGGAGGCCGGCCTGATCGCCACCAAGGCCAAGGTGTGGACCTTCAACTCCGCCGGGCTCAACCCTGCCTCGCTCCTCCGCACGGGCACCTCGGACTTCGCCAAGCTGACCGCCCGCACGCAGGCTTTCCACAACGGCGGCGATTTCCTGACGGCGCTCCAGACCGAAAAAGACCCGGCCACCCAAATCAAGAACGCGCAGTTCCTGCGTGACTCGTTCCAGGGTTCGTGGTGGAACAAAGGGCCGCTCGAAAAGCTCTCGCCCCTGAAAATCCTCAAGGAAAATAGCACCGCCCAAGCCGTCGATCCGACAGAGCGCAGCGCTTTTTTTCAGCAGTTGGACGGCCTGATCGACGGGGCCAAGAAAAAGCTGGCCGCGGGCGAAAAGTTCAACCTGTTCCCCACGGCCGTGGGCCAGTCGCAGGCTATCGGCAAGACGAGTTCGCTGGACAACCTTCGCCTCTTCTCGCTCTACCGCCATACGATGCCGCCCGTCATGAGCGACCTGGAAAAGGGCAAGACGGCAGACCAGAAGACGATGAACCAATTTCTGAAGCCCGGCTAAGGGCGCATTTCTCATGGCCTCCGCCGTCACACCTTGCCCCAACACCCCGCCGGACGATCCTTGCGATAAGATCCGCCAGAAGATCGACGACCTGATCAACCGCAACAAACACTCGCCCGAAAACGAGGGCACGGGTGGGACGCATGGTTTGCGCTATCGCTTCGACGAGCAGATCCACGGCAAGAGCGGTCCCGGCACCACTGGCTGGGACAACCATGAGGGTGAGATCGAGCGACAGCAGACCGCCCTCCGAAAGCAGTTGCAAGATTACCAGGACAATGGCTGCGGCGACCCGCCGGCGGGTGCCTGGAAGTGGGCGAGCCAGCCCGCGCCCGTGCCCAAGGAGTGGAAGGGACCCGTGGTAGCGCCGATGACGGGAGTCGACGCCGGACAGGTGGCCAAGGGAGCGGCTGCGGCCGGTGCCGGGCTGACGGCGGGCTACCTGCTTTACCGTGCCGTGCGGATGATTCCCTCGCTTTTCCCGCCGCTGTGGGAAACCATTCCCGCTAACCTGGCCATTCCCTGATCGTCATGCCCACTCCGGATCACACGCTCAACCCCACCCAGTGGGGACAAATCTTCGCCATCGTCAGCCTCGACATTGCTCAACCGTTGCTCCCGGGCATGGGCTGGCACAGCCCTCAACCCGGGCGAGTATTGGAACTGCTTCGTGCCCGGATCAACAACGCCCGTGCGGCTCAGGCGCGGGACCCGGACGCCGCGCCACCGCTGGCACAGGGTTTCCTGCGCAGTCTGGAAGCGGAGTGCGGCCCCGGCGAAGCACGGCTGTTCCAGGATTGGGCGCAAGGGCTCTTCCCCGTCACGCACGCAAAGTCTCCGCACTGGTCGGGCTGGCAATTGGCCTTCGACCAATGGCTGCGCCGCCCCGCTAACCGGCCGGAGGTGCCGCAGCTAACGCCGGAGGATTGGGCGGCTTTGCTCAAATCCTACACGGCGGCGAAGAACCTGGACGAATGGCAGGCCGAAGCCGATAAAGCGAAAACCGGGTTGCTCTCCGAATGGGACCTCTTGATGTTCGCCCGGCGCGGCTTTCTCTTCGACGACGACGTGGCCGATCCGTTCATCCTGGCGATGTCGTGGATCGAGCGCCACCAGTTCCAGCGGTTCTGGAAGGATGCGGTCGCGCCGCTGCCGCCGGGAGCGCGGGAAACGATGCGCCGGAGCGCGAACGGCATTCTCGACACGATGGGCGTGTGGATGCCTGGCCCGCTGGAAGAACCCGTCTGAATTCAACTCTGACACCCGACTATTATGCCGCTGGAAATCCGACCCGACCAGATGCGCACCTTCGAGGAGCAGGCGCGAGCGAAGTTCTATGAAGATGCCATGCGCCTGCTCCGCGTGCGGCAGCCGCAGGAAACCGGCAAGATGAGCGACGACGCGCTGCGACTCTACGTGGAAGAGGCAACGTCCCGGGCCGAGGCGCTGGGATTGAAGTCGGAAGCATCGGTTCTCCAGTTTCTGGAAATCGGCGTGCTGCCGGAGACGTTCCGTCAGCAGCCGTTGATCCGGGAGGTAGTGACGCGGGTACTGGCGAACGACGATTTGCCCATCGGGCCGCGCATGGCTTTTCTGCACCGTCAGATCGTGCCTCGGGCTGCGCTGGAGGAAGCGGTCTGAGACCATGACAACCGATCAACCGGAAAGGATACAACCATGAATAAAACCAGGCTGAAGGAGAACGAAGAGATGTTTCCGTTGAGCCTTGAGCAGAGGGATAGCTTTGCGGATGTGCCCGTGCCTTGCCGGATCACGGGGCCGTTGCGGCTGGTGCGTTTGCAGCCGTACGTGTGGGATGAAACGGGGACGCGGGTGCTGCCCTTCGACCGTGAAAAGGTCGGTCGATTCTGGTTCGAGGAGCGGGTGTTCAATAAATTGCGTGGTCGGGCGACGCGCGACCTGATGAGGCAGGAAGCCACCAACAAGTACCCGTTTGCCCGCCCGCTGCCGGACATGGTCGGGATGTACATGAAACATCACCTGCGCTCGGACCTGGCGATCTCCAAGGACTGGACGCCGGATTTCGACACGTACGTGGTATTGTCGCTCGATGCTTCACAATCCGTCCTGGCGTGGGTCGGTGCCATCGCCGACCAGCCGTACTACAGCCAACCTAAACCTGGCGAAGCGGACTATGCCGCCAAGAAGCAAATGCATGATCTCGCTGAAGCCGGCGGGGTGAGTCTGCTGGCAACCGAGAAGCAATACCTGATCGACTTCCGGTTTCCTGCCAACACGGCCATGCGTAGCGCCATTCTGGAGCCACGCTCGTTCTAAGCTTGCCATCTCCGGAATGCTCTGGTTCTTTTGATCAATCTTTTTTCTTATGCCTCCTGCTGCACGCCTGACTGACATGCACGTTTGTCCGATGATCGAACCGGGGCCGGTCCCACACGTCGGTGGGCCAATCGTGAGCCCGGGGGTGCCGACGGTGCTCATCGGCGGGTTGCCCGCCGCGGTGGTCGGTGACACCTGCGTGTGCGTCGGTCCCCCTGATACAATCGCCATGGGTTCGACGACGGTGATGATCGGTAATAAACCCGCTGCGCGTTTGGGCGACACCACCGCGCACGGCGGCAAAATCATCATCGGTTGTCCGACGGTGATCATCGGTGGGTGACATCGCCAAGGGGTATTGCCGAGCTACTCTGTCTGTCGTCCTGCAATCGGGCGGCTACCCGGCCACTGCAAAGCCTGGAGGCCGGTCCGTGCAGTTGCACAATCCGTCCACACCCTCAACGCCGTGTGCGACGATCGTTGTTGAGATAACTGCTGATAATGCGCGCGTTGCTGTAGGCGTTACACCCGAAAGGATGTTTTCCCTTCGGGACGATATGGTCGACCTCGGGTTTCTGGTGTCCACCGTTCCATACCAGAGTGCCGTCGTGCGAGGTATCCTGGTCCATCGCGGACGACTGGTAGGTCGCTTTGGCATCGCGACGGTATGACTTTGCCTGTGCTTGGTCTTTGAAAGATGCGTAGTTGTGGGACTTTCCTTTGTAGACGTAGTCGGTTGGATCGTCCGATTTATAGTAGCCGTTGTTGCCAGCCAGATTCACCGCGTACATGAGTTGTTTTTGTGGCTCCGAGAAGTCGCTCCCGTTTTGGTAATCGGGATTGATCTTCCCGGTGGTGATCTGGGGTAGCAACGCGTTCATTCTATCCGAAACCAAGCCGGGCGGGGAGAAGATAAGGAAATCAATGACCGCATAGGGACGGTGTCCGTAGCCCAGTGCCTTGTCGGGAACGGACAGGATTTCGTGGTCGGCCATCCGGGCGCTTGCATTGGTTTGCACGTGATCCTCGACCCACCATCTGCTATCAACCATGATGTCGGTGGCGATGAAGATCAGCTCCTGCAGATTATTGACCGGATCTTCGTAGGCAACCTGGGGAACGGGATGAATGACTTTCCCGGTGCTTATGGTTTGCGAGGCACCGTAGATCGTGAGTTCAAGCTGTGCTTCAAAGGCAAGGGGGATCCTTGGATCGCTGTTCGAGTTGATTACCGGGTAGTGAACCTGCAGCGTCAGCCCGGCTTGGGTTACACCAATGGTTTTTTGAGTATTGTCTTTGATCCAGTTTTCGATCCGGGTCTTGTAGCCACTGATGTTGAAATGGCTGTACATGGGAACCATGTTAAAGCCTGTATCTACTCCCCCGAGTGAATCGAGTCCGACGATATGACCACGAACTGTATTGTGGAGCGGAGGCTCGGCGATGCTCGATCCCTGGACACAAAGCGCAACAGGCTGGTCGCTCCCGCGCGGCGCGCCGTTTACCGGGTTGAGCGGGACCATGCCCACCACCTTCGTCGGGCGCTCACGGGTAGAGCCGCCAACCACAAACGTTTCGACGGTGACAGTGTACCTGCCGCAGGGAACTTCACGCTCTGGCATCTGAAATCCTCCTGGGCAAAGATGGAGCTGCGGAACGGTTTGAAGAAGAAATCTCTTCGGAGATTGTAGCCAGCCGCGCATTTGCTACCGCCTCACCGGCAAAGATCCAATTCCCTTGTACTTCAAGTACATCCCTGGTTGTAGCCATGCTCAAGGTGTTCTTCGATTTATCTGTCGATGTCAATTCCAAACATAACGTGGGCAGGTCATTAGCTGCATCGCTGATAAAGCGCACCCGCCATCGGGAAACTGGCAGCGAGCGCCCTCGCGCCTGTGGTATGTTGCCATGGCGAACGTCCACCGTCTTTATGCCATGGCTCTCCGGCGTTCAAGCCGATGGTGGAGAGGGGAGAGGGCGCTCTGCTTTCATTCCGGCCAAACGCGCTGGTCCGGGGGGGTTATCATACCATCTCTCGGAGTTAGCCCCAATGCCGTGAAGTAATTCGTTTTGACGCTGCCAGCGAGGGCTTGCTTGTGAG
>CAXTOP010000034.1:0-55018 GCA_964245965.1 uncultured Chthoniobacterales bacterium | reverse complement strand
AAGGCAGAAGGCAGAAGGCAGAAGGCAGAAGGCAGAAGGCAGAAGGCAGAAGGCAAAAGGCGGAAGGCGGTAAGCAATGAGATGTACGAGCGAGAAGGATGGACACTCCGTCCACTTTCCAAGCTTTGTCTGTGCCGTTGATGATTCATCTTTCTGCCTTCTACCTTCTACCTTTTACCTTCTGCCTTCTGCCTTCTGCCTTATGCCAGACTCCGGTTGAGGGTGTGGAAGAGCAGGCCGTCGTCCAGGCAGCCGACGCTGTGACCGCGCCAGGGAAGGATGCCGCGCGTGTAACGCGCCGACGCCAGCCCCAGCGTGGCCGGCACGGACAGCAGCCGCTCGGGCGCAAACCGCTCGATGCCGTGTGCCTCGCTCACCGGGAACACCAGCCGCCCGCCTTCCGTGGCGACCACCACCAGACGTTCATAAACGGTGCCCTCGATCCGGGCGGCCCCGTCCCGTACCGCCGGCGCGGCCCCGGCTGGATCGATCCCGAGCAGCGTGCCCAGCGACACACAGATCAGCAACTCCCCGCGCACGTTGACCATGCCTTGCAGCAAGCGCCCGCGCCGGTGCGGCAGCGAATGCACCGGCCGCGGCTCGGCGATCTCCTGGAACACGGCCGCGGGCAGCGCCAGCCATTCCGTGCCCAGGCGGAAGATCAGGGCCGATTCCTTCCGGGCGGCTTCCACGGCCACCGGGGGCGCGGCCAGCCGGCCGGTCCACTCCTGGAGGTACTCGGCGGGCGGTTCGCCGTGGAGCATCTGCGCGGCGGCGGAGGCATAAACGGGGCAGTTGCGGCAATGCGCCGCCTCCGCTAGGCGCGGGCAGGTGGCGTCGCCCCAGACGCCGGTCTGGTTCCAGCAATCCTGGAGGTGCAAGGCGGGCGGCAGACTCATGAAGCGTGTTCCTTTCTCCCCTGCACGCGTCCGAGACGGCTGCGCAGCCGCGTGGCGGCGGCGGTATCACCGGCGGCTTCGGCGAGCAGGGTGCGCTGCAACAGCGCATCCTGGTGACCGGGGTCGAGATAAAGGGTTTTCGCAAAGCACTCGGTGGCGCGCGCGGGGTCGCCGGCCGCGTCGCACACCACCCCGAGCAAGTACCAGCCGGCGGCGGAGCTGCCCTGTTCGCGCAGGTGCGTCTCACACACGCGCGCGGCTTCCTGCAAACGGCCCGCGTCGGCCAGCCGGCGGGCTTCGCCTAACGCGTCGCCGCCGGCTGCGGCAGCGGCAGCGGGCGGCAGCAGGGTTTTCGAGGGCACCCGGCGCGTGCGCACGATCGAGGTCGGGCGGGCGGGGGCGGGTGGCGCGGGCGGGATCAGCACCGTGCGCGGCGGCGCGGGCGGCGGGGTGGACAGGATGCGTTTGGTCTCCCAAATGCGCCTGGTCACCGGGAGCGGTTGCGCGAGCTGGGTGAGCGGCGCTTTGCGGAAGGCGAACGACATCGCGTGGTCCGTCGGCAGAAAGTCCAGGCCGGTCAGCAACCCGGTTTCCGCGTGACCCACGAAGAACAGGCCGTGGTGGGTCAGCAGGCCGCCCAGCGTCCGCACGGCCCGTGCCTGGGTCGGACGGTCGAAATAGATCAGCACGTTGCGGCAGAAGATCACGTCGTAACGCGCGGCCGCGCCGGTTGGCTGGAGGAACCCCGGCGCGAGCAGGTTGCCCTGCTCGAAGCGCACCTGCCGCCGGACGGCGGACGCGAGCGCGTAGTCGCCGCCGGGCAAGGTCTCGAAGTACTGGTCGCGGAATGCCAGAGACTTGCCCCGGAATGAATTGGACCGGTACCGCGCGGTTTGCGCCCGGGCCAGGGCGCGGTGGCTGATGTCCACGGCGTGGACGCTGAAGCGGTCCGGAGCCAGGCCGGCGTCGAGCAGCGCCATCGCCACGGAATAGGGTTCCTCGCCCGTCGAGCAGGGCACCGTCAGGACGCGCAGGGTCTCGGATCGGTGGGCCGGCAGCCACTGTTCCACGGTCCAGCGCTTCAGGGTGGCGAACGGCGCGCCATCGCGGAAGAACCAGCTCTCGGGCACGACCACTTCCTCGATCAACTCCCGCAACTCGGCCGGGTCGGCTTGCAGGCGCGCGAGGTACGGTTCGGCCCCGGTGTCGCCCGTTTGCGCCAGGCGCACGGCCACGGCGCGTTCCACGCAGGAAAGGCCGATGGTCGCGGCTTCCAACCCCATCGTGCGCTGGAGCAGACCGGCGATGGCGTTCATCACGGGGCCACTCCTTCCTCCAGGGCCGGGCGCGATCCCAGCAGCAGAGAGCGCGCGGGCCCGTCGAACAAGCCTTCGATGCGCACGAACTGGATGAACCCCTCGGCGTCCGGGATCACCGGGCCAAGGTAGGGCGCGCCGGGGATGCTCAAGCCCGATTCCACGAAGTCCGCCGGGTTGCGCTTGAGCGTGCCCGTGGCGCGTTCGGCGAGCAGTCCGACCACCCCCGGACGGCCGTCTTCGCCGCCCCCCGGCACCGGTATCCTGACCAGGATCAAGCGCGTGCTGAAGCGCACCTCCGAGCGTTCACCGGTGATCAGTTCACGCAGGTCCAGCACGGGGACCGCCGCCGCATGGTAATCCAGCAGACCCGCCACACCGGCGGGCGCGCGGGCGACTCTTTTCAGGGTCACCCAGGGCACGACCTCGAGCACGCCCGCCGTGTCGAGCGCGTAGCGGTCCTGGCCGATATGGAAGAGAAGGAGGAGCAAAGGGGGAAGGTAGAAGGCAGAAGGCAGAAGACGCGGAGGAGCGGCTTACATCCGCACCTTGAAGCGGGCGACGGCGTCGTGCAGGCCGCGGGAGGATTCGCTGAGATGCTGCACCACGTCGCTGGATTGCCCGAGTGACTCGGCCGTCTGTTGGGTCGCCTCGCTGAGCTGGGTGAGTGATTCGTTGATCTGCTGGCGTGCCACCGCCTGGGTGCGCATGCCTTTATTGACGTTGTCGAAACGCGGCGTCAGCTCCTGTACCTGCTCGATGATCTGCGCCAACTGGCCGCTGACCTGCTGCACGTCGTCCACGCCGTGGCGCACCTCCTCGGAAAACCGGTCCATGCCCATGACGCCCGCGTTCACGGCGCTCTCCATCTCCTTGACCATGCGTTCGATGTCGTAGGTCGCCACCGCCGTCTGGTCGGCCAGGCGGCGGATCTCGCGCGCCACCACCGCGAAGCCCAGGCCGTACTCGCCCGCCTTTTCCGCCTCGATGGCGGCGTTGAGCGAGAGCAAATTCGTCTGGTCGGCCACCTTGTTGATCGTGGTCACGACACCGTTGATGCGGCTCGCCTTTTCGTTGAGCACGGCCAGCTTGTCGGCCACCGTCGCGGACGCCGCCATGATGCCCTGCATCGTGCGGCCCATGCCGTCCAGCCCGTTCTGGCCGCTGCTGGCGGATTCGCCGGTCTGCCCGGCGACATCGACCACTTCGCCCATCGTGGAAAAAAGGCCCTTCGAGGTGTTCTCGATCTCCTTGTACATACTGCCGATCTCCTGCGTGGTCGCGGCGACCTCCTTGGTCGTGGCCTGCTGCTCGCGCACGGTGGCGGTCATCTCGGTGATCGCCTGGCTGACGCGCACGCCGGACTCCTGCACCTGGCCGATGAGCGTGGCCAGGTCGTCGCTCATGCGGTTGAACCCGGCCGCCAGCGTGCCGAACTCATCCTGGCGCTCCACCGGCAGCCGGCCCGTGAAATCGCCCCGGCCCATGTGGTCCACCGCCTTGAGCAGCCCTTCCAGGGGCCGTTTGATGGCCTGCTCCAGCGAGCGGCCCAGGAAATAGCTGATCACGACGATCGCCCCCAGAAGCACCAGCCCGAGGGTCTGGAGGAGCTTGTACTTGTCGATCTCCTGGGCGGAAATCTTCCCGGCGTGCTCCGCGAAATCCTCGGCCAGCTTCTGGCCCTGGATGCGTGCGGGAAAGTAGGTCTCGGTGTAATACTTCAGCGCGCCGGCCTGGTCCGCGTCGAACATCGGTTTGAGCCGGGCCACGATGGGGTCGAGCGTCTGCGTGTTGTAATCGCCGATCGCCCCGAGTTCGCGGACCAAGTCGGGTTGGTCTTCCACCAGGGCTTTGCCTTCGGCGAGGATGCGGTTCAGGTCGGCGACGGCTTCCTGCTCGCGCTGCTTTTCGACGGCGTCCTTGGAGTCGAGCAGGTACGAGCGCACGGCGTCACTGCGCTTGAGCATGTTGTAGCGGATGTTCTGGGCGATGGCCTGGGCGTGGTCCGCCTCGTGGTTGGCCCGGCTGACGCGCTTTTCCAGGAGTATTACCAGCAGGCTGCCGCACAGGGAGAGAAAGACGAGCAGCGCCAGGGTGACGCGCAGCCGTTGGATGATGGTCTGGTTCTTCATGGGGCGGGAATGACTCCCGTCACTCCAAGCAACACTCGTACCAGGGAGGAAGTTTTCCGCCGCCGGCGGACACTCACCTCGCGGTGACGCCACGGTGCCCTCCTGGTCGGTTCGGCATCACCATCCATCCCAGCCAAGTACCACTCGGACGAGGAGAGCACGGTGATCCCGGCGGCCCTGCCTCCGGTTGCGGCGGACCGGCGACGGGTTTATCCTCTGCGCAACTTCCCCCCACGATGAAAATCCAGCCGACCCTTCTCGTGGCATCCGCCGTTGCGTTTGCCTGCCTTCTCCCTTCCCTGTCCGCGCAGACGATCCCCAAAGGCGACATCGTCGTTGACCTGGAAAACTTCGCTCTGCTGCCGAACAGCAGTGGTTCTCCCGCCCGGGCCAACGTCCTGCGGCCCGCGCCGGATGGCCGGACCTTCGTCAACGACCAGCGCGGACCCATGTACCTGCTCAGCACCGATGGCGCGACGGTCACGCCGTACCTGAACGTCGCCAGCTTCGTTCCGCTGTTGTCGGATAACGGTGAGCGCGGGTTCCAGAGTTTCGCCTTTCATCCCGATTTCGATACCCCCGGCACGGCGGGCTACGGCAAGTTCTACACGATCACCAGCCAGACTGACACCGGAACCGCGGCCACCTTCGTGCCGGGGGTGAGCGGCGCGGGACGCGACCACGACGAGGTGATGCTGGAATGGACGGCGGCTGATCCCCTGGCGTCCACCTTTGTGCCCGCCGACGCCGCCCGACCCTTCCGCGAGGTCCTGCGCATCGCGCGGCCCAACTCGAACCACGACGGCGGGTATTGTTCCTTCAACCCCACGGCCGGCGCGGACGCGGACCGGGGCAACCTGTACTACGGCATGGGCGACAGCGGCGGCGGCGGCGACCCGCTCGGGCTGGCGCAGATGGCCGGCAACGCCTACGGAGCCATCCTGCGCATCAACCCGCTGCTGCCGGCCGCGGCCGATCCGCAGCGCAGCGCCAACGGGCAGTACCGCATCCCGGCGGACAACCCCTACACGGCCAACGCGGCGATTCTGAAGGAGAAGTACGCCGGCGGCTTCCGCAACCCGCAACGCTTCGTGTGGGACGCGGCCAACGGGCGGATGTTCATCACGGACATCGGCCAGAACCACGTCGAGGAAGTGGACATCGGCGTTCCCGGCGCAAACTACGGCTGGAACCTGCGGGAAGGCAGCTTCGTTTACAACAGCGACGGCTCCAACGGGGCGAACGTCCGCACCGACTCTGCCACTACCGGGTTGGTGTATCCCATCGCCGAGTACGAGCACTACGCCGGCAGCAACGCGGTGACCGCCGGCCCGGTTTACCGCGGCAGCAGCATCCCCGGCCTGACGGGGCGGTTCCTGTTCTGCGATTTCCCGACGGGGACTCCGTACACGATCAGCGCCGACACGCTGCCCGAGGGCGGGTCGAGCGGCATCACCGAACTGCGCCTGCGGAGCAACGGGACGGAGGCGAGTTTTTTGAGCATCATCCAGACGGTCAACGCGTCGGCGGGCCGCGCCGACCTGCGCATCGGCACGGATGCCTCCAACCGTATTTACTTCCTGAACAAGGCGGACGGCGTGATCCGCCGCATCGCCGTGCTGCCGCCCGTGTTGGGTCTGACGCCGGGGTTGGCGACTATCAGCCGCAGCGCCGGGCAGAAGTCGAAGTTCTTTGTGGACCGGGTCGGAGACGATACCGCCACGGCGCTGACGGTGCCGCTCGCCGTGAAAGGCAGTGCGGTCAACGGCCAGGATTACGCCCCGATCACGGACACGGTGACCATCCCGGCCGGACAAACCCGGGTCAAAGTCAAAATTGTCCCGACCGCTGGCGGGGCGAACGGCAAGGTCAAGATCGTCGTGGTGCCGGGCAGCGGCTACACGGTGGATGCGGCGGCCAAGAAGGTGGTGGTCGAGATCGTCGATTGACGTTATCTCTGGAAGGTAGTGAACCAGAGAATTAGCTTGCTGCCTGCGTCTGTCATCCTGAGCGGGAGCGAGTCCGCGAGCGGGAGTCGAAGGACCTGGCAAACGGGTGCCCGCGTCCCCTGCCGCCTGCGACCCGCCAAACAGACCTTCTTCAGGCGTCCATCTTGGAGAAGCTGGTGAGTGCCCGTTTGCCAAGTCCTTCTTGCTCACCGCGCTCAGAGCGCGTATAGAGCCCTTCCCGTTTGATAAAGCCTGCCGGGAGGGACCCGCTCCGTCGGGTCCGGGGAGCCGGGGCTACACGGCACCGGGCATAGCCCTGGCTCTGCGGACCCGACGGAGCGGGTCCCTCCCAGTTTGTTCAAGGCTTACCCAAACGGGAAGGGCTCTAGATAATGCCTTCGCGGTTCCTTGTTTGTCATCCTGAGCGCAGTGAGTCCGCGAGCGCAGTGAGCCAGAAGGACCTTCCGCCGCCGGAGGCAAACGGGTTCCCGGCAAGGCAGATCGTACCTGGGAGGGACCTCTGGCTGCCGCCGGCCGGAAGGTCCTTCGACTCCGTTCGCAGACTCACTGCGCTCAGGATGACAGAAAAGACCGAGCAGAACGGATTATCTATACGCGCTCTCAGGATGACAGACCAGGAAGAAGCAACTTCGTTGTCTGTACATCCCTGTTGAGCGGACAGACCAAGAAGAGGCTCATTGAACCCGCGCAGTAAGATCATCTCAAAAGCCGCCGCACCCACTCTCCGTCTGCGCCTTCACCCCTTCCTGCGCAACAGATCCAACGCGGCCATCGTCGCGCGGTGCTTGAACGCCTCCCGCTCCATCAGGAACAGGTGCCGCTCCACGATAGGCGTCGTCTGGCCGCTGGCCGCGAGGGCGATGAACACCGTGCCGACCGGCTCGCAGCCTTCCTTGCCGCTCCCGCCGGGGCCGGCGTAGCCCGTCGTGGACAGCGCGTAATCCGCCCCCGTCACCCGGCGCGCGCCCACGGCCATCGCCGCGGCTACCTCCCCGCTCACGGCGTCACAATGGTTGGCCATCTCCGGACTCACGCCCAGGAGCTTCATCTTCGACTCGATGCTGTATGTCGTCAGCCCCGCCAGGAACACCTTGCTCGCCCCGGACACGTTCGTGAGCCGGTGCGCGAGCAACCCGCCGGTGCAGCTCTCCGCCACCGCCAGCGTCCGCCGGCTCTCGGTCAAACGCGCGATGATCACCGCTTCCAGCGACTCGCCATCCATCGAAGCCAGGTAAGGCGCGACCGCCGGATCGACGATCTTTTCCGCTCGCGTCAACACCTCGCGCGAGCCGATCAGGCGCAGGTCCATCTCACCGAGGCGCGCGCAGTAGCCGACTTCCAGTCCCTCGATCCTGGCCAGTTCCGCGCCGACCATCGCTTCGACGTTCGACTCGCCGATGTTGATGAGCCGGTAGTTGCGTGCCTGCGGAACGGGTTCGCCCGCCGGACGCAGCCGGGCGAGCAGCGGAGCCACGTAGGAGGTGAACATCGGCTGCAGTTCGCGCGGCGGGCCGGGCAGCAGCAGCAGGTGCGGGGAGTTGGTCCATCCGCCTGCCGCGGTGCGCACCAGGCTGGGTGGCAGGTAGAGGCCCGGGGCGGTGCCATGATCGTTGGGGATGACTGTCGCCCCGGCGGGCACCTCGGCCTGGCGGGCGATGCTCGCGCTGACTTGGCGCGAAAGCTTTTCGTAGTAGCCGTTGAGCTTGGCCAGCACCGCCGGATCCGTGGCCAGGGGGCGGTCCAGCAGTTCGGCGGCGATGTCGCGGGTGAGATCATCCGAGGTCGGCCCGAGGCCACCGGTGACGAGCACCACTTCCGCGCCGCTGCGGAACGTGTCGAGCAGGGCGTCGCGGATGGCCGGTCCGTCCGGCACGCAGATCTGGCGCTCCACGCGCAGTCCCAGCAGGAAAAGCTCCTGCCCGAGAAAGGTCAGATGGGTGTTGGTGACGTTGCCGAGCAACAGTTCCGTGCCGGTGTTGATGACCTCGATTTTCAAGGATGGGGAGAGAAAAGGTAACGCGTATGTTCCACAAATGTTCCACATGGAACATGACCGGGACGGTAACGGGTTGTGCCCGGTGGGATGACCATTACCTTACCCGGCACACGCCACGCCGCCATGCCGACCATCGAACTTTCCACCGCCATCGCCGCCCCCATCGACCGGGTCTTCGACCTGGCGCGCAGCATCGACCTGCATTCCCGTTCGATGGCCAACACCGGCGAACGCGCCGTTGCCGGTGTCACCACCGGCCTGATCGGCCTGGGCGAGGAAGTTACCTGGAGCGCGCGCCACCTGGGCATCCGGCAGAAGCTCACCAGCCGGATCACCGCCTGCGACCGCCCGACGCACTTTGCGGATGTCATGCTGCGCGGTGCGTTCCACCGGATGGAACACCACCATTATTTCGAGGTGTCCGGCGCGGGCACCGTGATGCGCGACGTGTTCACCTTCGCGTCGCCGCTGGGCATTCTCGGGCGCATCGTGGATGCGCTCTATTTGGCGCGCTACATGCGCGGGTTCCTCGTCCAGCGCAACCGCGTGCTCAAAGCCACGGCGGAATCCGAGGACTGGAGGCAACATCTTCATGGCTAAATGCTTGTTCCTCAGGCATTCATAAGAACATCACGGGAGATACTCCCGCCGTTGCGTGGCGGGGTGCCTTACCTCTGGACCGTTAACCCTTCGTAGGTCTCCGCCACGATGCCGTCCACGACGGCGTGCATGTCTTGCGTGCGTCGCCAGGTGGCCAGTTGTCGGTCCGCGCCGCTGCCTTCGCGCATGATCGTTTCCACGTGCGCGATCTCCCGGTTGCTGCCAAGTTCGTCTGTCTCCGTGGAAATGAACTCCAGCAGTTCGTTCAGCAGGCTGCGCTCCTCCACCTCGCACTCCCGGCCGAAGTCGATCAGTTTGCCGTCCAATCCGTAGCGGGTCGCCCGCCAGCGGTTCTCGTCGAGCAGGCGGCGGCGGTACAGGCGGAAGGTCATGTTCTGCCGCTGGAGCTTGTACAATTTTGAAACCACCGCCTGGATCACCGCGGCCAGCGCCATCGTGTCGTCCACGCGCGACTGGGCGTCGCAAACGCGGACCTCCAGCGTGTCGAAGAACGGGTGCAGCCGGATGTCCCACCAGATCTTCTTGGCGTTGTCAATGCAGTCGGTCTTGACGAGCAGCTTCAGGTAGTCCTCGTACTCGGAAATGCTCTCGAACACGTCGGGGATGCCCGTGCGCGGGAAGTTCTCGAACACCTTAAGCCGGTACCCCTTGAAACCCGTGTCCAGCCCGAGCCAGAAGGGCGAGTTCGTCGAAAGGGCGAAAAGATGTGGCAGGAAGTAGCGCGCCTGGTTCATCACGTGGATGGCCGTGTCCCGGCTGGGAATGCCCACGTGGACGTGCAACCCGAAGATGAGGTTGGCCCGCGCCACCTGCTGCAGGTCGCGCACGATGATCTCGTAACGTTCGTCGTCGGTGATGAGCTGGTCGTGCCAGCGCGAAAACGGGTGTGTGCCCGCCGAAGCAATCTTCAAGCCTTCCTTCTCGGCGAGCGAGGCCAGGTGACCGCGCAGCTCGACGACCTGTGAACGTGCCTGGGCAATGTGCTGGCAGATGTCCGTGCCGAGTTCGACCACCGACTGGTGCATCTCGGCCTTGACGTTCTCCTTGAGCGTCATCTTCCCCTTGTCGAGGATCTGCTCAACGTGGGAGCGCAGCTCGCGCGTCTCGGGATCGACGATCTGGAACTCTTCCTCAATCCCGAGGGTGAAGACGTGATCTTTGGCGCTCATGGACGTGATCTGCTTCTGCTAACCCCGCAATGAATTACCCGTGGCAGCCGCTTGCACGAACTTGCCCCACGTCAGATTGTTTTGGCCGGGGACGTGCTCGCGCGCCTTGCGGATCGCCATCTGGGCGGCGTTTTCCACGATCCACTCGAAGTTGGCGGGTCCCACCGAGTGGATGTCCGCGTCCGGGGCCGGGTTGCAAAAGTCAATCGCCAGCGGCACGCCGCCGCGCACGGCGAACTCCACGGTGTTGAAGTCGTAGCCGAGATACTGGTTGAGCGTCAATACGTCGCGCTCGACGCGGGCGAGCAGTTCCGGCGAAATCTGGAAGTTGGCCTTGTAGCGATCATGAAACGCGTTGCGCGGCTCGTAGGGCATGATGTGGACGTGCCGCGTGTCCAGGCAGTAGCAGCGGAAATATTGCTCGAAGACGACCTCCTCCTGCAACATCATCACCAACTGGCCCGTCTCGTTGTAGGCGCGGAAAAACTCCTCGGCGTTGTGCAGCTTGTACACGTTCTTCCAGCCACCGCCGGCAAAGGGCTTGAAGTACGCCGGGAAGCCGACGTACCGGAAGATTGCCTCCCAATCCAGCGGGTAGGCCAGGTTGCGGAACGAGTGGCCGTTGGTGTCCGGCGGGTGGTCGTGCGAGGGCAGGAGGACCGTGCGCGGCACCTCGACCCCGATCTGGGTTGCCAACGCGTTGTTGAAGAACTTTTCGTCCGCGCTCCACCAGAAGGGATTGTTGATGACCGCCGTGCCCGTGAGCGCCGCGTTCTTGAGGAAGCCGCGGTAAAAGGGCACGTCCTGCGAGATGCGGTCGATAATCACATCGTAGCCGCACGGCTCGCCCTGGATGACTTTTTCGATGCGCACGGGCTCGGCCTGGACCTCGCCGCCGCCGCGGGCGTTGACGCGCTCGATGAACGCGGGGGGAAACGTGCTTTCCTGGCCGAAAAGGATGCCGACTTTTTTCATAAGAACAAACAGAGTTAGGACCCGCTCAAACGAGCGAGAGATAGTGCGGCAGCATCTGGTGCCACCAGTTCCAGTCGTGGTAGCAATACTGACGGTCGTCCAGCCAGTGGCGGATGCCTTTGGCGTGCAGGATACCCGATAGCCGCTGGTTTTCCCCGCGGCAGATGTCCCACTCGCCGGTGCCCAGGTAGATGCCCATGTGGTTGTACTTCCATGGGTCCTGGCAGTTGGCCAGGTAGTCGGGCGGGTTGTTGAAGTACACGTTCTCGTCGTAGTAGCCGTCGAGGAACCCGCGCATGTCGTACGCGCCGCTCAGGCTGAAGAGGTGGCTGACGGCCCCCGGGTTCTTGAAGGCGAGGTTCGCCGCGTGGTAGCCGCCGAAGCTCGCGCCGCCCACGGCGACATAATGCCGTCCGCAATCCCGCCGCGCGAAGTCGAACACGTCGTGGACGATCATGTTCTCGTAGGCCAGGTGCGTCTTCACGCGGTCGGCGGGATGGATGCTCTTGTTGTACCAGCTTTCGAGATCAATCGCGTCGGGGCAATAGATGGTCACGCGCCCAGTGTCCACGAACCAGCGCACGGCCTCGATCAGGCCGAATTCCTTGTTCTGGTAGTAGCGCCCGTAAGAGGTGGGAAAGAGGATCAGGGGCAGGCCCTGGCCGTCGCCGAAGACGAGCATTTCGGTGTGCCGGCTCAGGTGGGGCGTCCACCAGCGGAAATAACGTTCTTGCATCAGTAGAACAACGAGGCCCTGGCGCGAACATGGAGGAAAAAAGCGCTTCGACAAGCGCGAATGTCGATGGAATCCGGGTCGGCGTGGACAGAGCCGTTTGCTTCGAGTAAGGATGGCGCATGCCCGGACCACCCGTTGGGATGATGCTGGCTGAAGGCGTCAGCCTGGACCGGCTGGTCACCTTCATCGAGCTGGCTTACGGTTCTCTGACGCTGCCCGGGTTGGTCGGTCTGGCGCTCTGCTGTTGTTTCGGACGCCGCACGGCTGGTTGGGCCTTTGGCCTCGGCCTGGTCTCCGCGGTGTTCGGGGGCGGGTTCTTCGCGGCGGTGTGTTGGGAGCGCAGTACCGTATGGGGGTTCTATCTCGCCGGAGGTGCTCCCTTGTTGGCGGGGGTGGGCGCGTGCCTGCTGGCCCGGCACTACCTTGGGAAACCGGAGACACCTGTCTAAATACATAGATTTTGAGTATCTCGAGACAAAAGCTCCGGGGTGGATGGTGCGCTCCGCCGCGCCATTGTTTCCCTTCGCGGTAACGCCGCCCGGAGGGATCGGGCGGCTGCGCCGCAGTGCAACCAATGGCGCGGCGGAGCGCACCATCCACCCCAGAACATTTCCCGCCTGCGTAAAGCTACCTTGCCTGTGCCGAACGCATCACGGCTACCGTCGCCCCGATGGCCAGGGCGATCAGGCCGCTCGTAAAGGCGACCAAACCCGGCCAGCCGCCTCGTCCCCAGAACCAGCCGCCGGCCGAGCCCAGGAAGCTGGACCCAAGATAATACGCCAGCAGATACAGCGAGGCCGCGTGACCCTTGGTCGATTGCGCCAGGCCCCCGACCCAGCCGCTCGCGATCGAGTGGGCGGCGAAGAAGCCGGCGGTCAGGATCGCGATCCCGCCGATGATAACGGCGAGCGATCCCGACAGGGTGACCACGGCCCCCAGCCCCATCAGCAGCAGCCCGGAGATGAGCACCGGGCCGCGCCCGAGACGGTCGGCCAGCGCGCCCGCGCCGGAGGAGGCCACCATCCCGAACAGGTAAACGGTGAAGATGAAACCCGCTTGGCTTTCGCTCAAACGGTAGGGCGGGGCCGTCAGCCGGAAGCCCACGTAGTTGTACGTCGCCACGATGGCACCGAGCGCCAGGAAGCCGATGAAGAACAGCCAGGGCAGTTGCCGGTGGCGCAGGTGGCCGCTCCAGGCGCGGCCGTGGTACACCGGGTTAAAGCCGGGGCGGCGCACGAAGTGGCGCGAAGCCGGCAGCAGCGCGAGAAAGCCGCCTGCGGCAAGGAGGTCAACCAGTCCCATGACCGCCATCGCCGTGCGCCAGGAGCCAAACTCGGTCAGGAGCCCCATGCCCACCCGCCCCATCATGCCGCCAAACGCGGTGCCGCCGACGTAAAGGCCCATCGCCAGCCCCAGCCCCCGCGGGTGGATTTCCTCGGCCAGGTAAGCCATCGCCACCGCCGGCACGCCACCGAGCACCAAGCCCTCCAGCGCGCGCACCGCCAGCAACCCGTGCCAGCTCGGGATGGCCGCCGCCGCCATGTTCAGCAGCGAAGCCGCCGCCATCGAGACGCACATCAACCCGCGTCGCCCGACCGCTTCGGAAAGTACCCCCGAAGCCAGGATCGCCACCGCCAGACACCCGGTGTTCAGAGAAAGCGCCAGCGAGCTCTGAGCCGGACTCACGCCGAAAGTGGCGGCAAAGGTCGGCAGGAGCGGTTGCACGCAGTAGATCAGCGAAAAGGTGGCGAAGCCCACCAGAAACAGCGCCAGGCTGATGCGCAGGTACGTCGGGCTGCCGCGCTCGACCCAGGTGGCCGGCACGGCGGCAAGAGTCTCCGCGGGTAGGAAGGGGGAGGAGTCGGACGCGCGCATAAACCCGGCGAATCTACGCCCCTCCCTTGTCACCGCCAGCCGCGGACGCGAGAATGCGGGCATGCGCATCACCGACATCCGCGAAGTCACGGCCCCCATCGCCTCGTCCATCGCCAACGCGTATATCGACTTCTCCAGGATGACGCTCTCGCTGGTGGCGGTCGTCACCGACGTGGTGCACGACGGACGCCGCGTGGTCGGCTACGGCTTCAACTCCAACGGACGCTACGGCCAGGGCGGCCTGATCCGGGAACGGTTCGCGCCGCGCCTGCGCGAGGCCGAGCCGCAGAGCCTGCTCAACGACGCGGGCGACAACCTGGATCCGGACCGCATCTGGGCCACCCTGATGAAGAACGAGAAGCCCGGCGGCCATGGCGAACGCTCGGTGGCGGTCGGCACCATCGACATGGCGGTGTGGGACGCCGTGGCCAAGATCGCCGGCCAACCGCTCTTTCGCCTGCTGGCGGAGCGCCACCATCGCGAGGCCAACCCGCGCGTGTTCGTTTACGCGGCGGGCGGCTACTATTACCCGGGTAAGGGTGTGCAGCAACTGCGCGACGAGATGCGCAGCTACCTCGACCGCGGCTACACGGTGGTGAAGATGAAAATCGGCAACAGCCTCGCGGAGGATCGGCCGCGCATCGAGGGGGTCTTGCAGGAACTCGACGGCAAGGCGCAACTGGCCGTGGACGCCAACGGACGGCTCACGCTGGAACAGGGCATCGCCTACGCGAAGATGCTGCGCGACTACCCGTTGTTCTGGTACGAGGAGGTCGGCGATCCGCTGGATTTTGCGTTGCAGGCGGCCCTGGCCGAGTTCTACCCGGGAGCGATGGCCACGGGCGAGAATCTGTTCAGCCACCAGGACGCGCGCAATCTGCTGCGCTACGGGGGGATGCGCCCGGACCGCGACTGGCTGCAATTTGACTGCGCGTTGTCTTACGGATTGTGCGAATACCAGCGCACGTTGGAGGCGCTCAAGGTGGCCGGCTGGTCGCCGGACCGCTGCGTGCCGCACGGCGGCCACCAGATGTCGCTCAACCTCGCGGCCGGCCTAGGGTTGGGCGGCAACGAGAGTTACCCGGATTTGTTCCAGCCCTACGGCGGGTTCCCGGACGGCGTGCGGGTGGAGGACGGCCACATCGTCATGCCGGACCTACCCGGGATCGGTTTCGAGGGAAAGTCCGACTTGATCAAAGTGATGCGCGAGCTGGCGGAGTGAGGTTTGCCTGGCATGTAAGGAGTGTCGCTTCGTTAAGTTTATCCAACGTGCTCTCTCCCCCTTCTGTCATCCTGAGCGCAGCGAGGCACGAGCGCAGTCGAAGGACCCCTTGGACGGGTACTCGCCTCCTTCCAGCGATAGGTGCTTGGACGTGGTTCCGTCCAGGGGCTGAGCATGGCAGGCTGGTCTGTACCCGTCCAAGGGATCCTTCGACTGCGCTCGTGCCTCGCTGCGCTCAGGATGACAGAAGGGGGAACGAAGAGCCTTCATCTATATATGCTCTCAGGATGAAAGACGAAGAAGATAGGAGCAGGGTCAATTCTGAGTATTGAAAGAGAAGAAGAAAAAGGGTTAGTTCCAACGATTGATGACTCTTTCTCGCTCCCGTTTCCAAATTCCGGTTTGTTGGGCACGTCTGCTCCCGCGGAACGCTGTTCCTGTGGTGATGCTCAGCGGTCGCGCGCCCGTTCGGCGCGAAGCTGCGCGAGCACCTTTTCGATTTCGGCGTGCATCTCCGCGAAGAACGTCGCTTGGGTCGAAAAATATTTACCGTACCAGGCATAAGCCGGGCGCAGCCGCCGGGCGGGCACGTCGTAAAAGAAGCTTGGGTCTTTGTCCAAGTTGGGCCGGATCAGGGCGTCGCAGAGTTGCTGGTCGTGGCGGAGCACGTCCACCATCTGCCGCAAGGTGCCCTCCACCTCGCGCAACGCCCGCACGGTCTCGACTTCCAACAGGTCGAAGCCGCCGCTCTGGAGCAGACTGGTAAAATCCCCCGGGTTGTAATCTGAGCGGAAATCGAACGCGTAGAGCGCCGGGGTCCCGCCTGCGCCCATCCGGCGGTTGAAGTCTTCCCCTTGCCGGCGGGTCTCGGCGTCCCAGGCGTCCATCTGGGTCAGCATCTCCGAATATGCTTTTTCCACCCAATCGAGGATTTGTTCCCGCCGCTGTCGCTCGTGGCGGTGGGTCTGGTAGTTGTTGAGCACAAACGCGGCGTAAACCCCGACGAACACGGTGACCAATTCCCCCGCCCAGCGTACCGCCGGAACCCACCACTGGCGCGGGGCCGGAGCCACCGCGGGCGGGGTCGAAGCACCGAGCAATGGGCTGTCCGGTGGCGGAGCGTCGGGAATGTTTTCCATGAACAGCCCTTTGTAGCCAAACAGGGTTTCCTTGGCAATCCCCGCGGGAGACTGCGGGATCAGGGAACGGGCATCATTTGACTGGCTTGCTTCACTGCCGTCCTTCGTCGGCGTCGATCAGGTCGGCCCGGGTCTGGATGTCCTCCCGCCCGCCCAGGCCGTAGGCGCGCTTGCGTTCCTCGAAGCGTTGCCGCCCTGCCTGGTCTCCGGGCAGGGGATAGCGCAGGATGGCATCGGCGGCGCGGGCTTTCTGCTCGTCGGTTCGCACCACGTGGACGCGCACCCAGTCACAGACCTGTCCGTTGGTGAGGGAACCGCGCACAAGTTCCACCATCTGCTCGTGGGTGACGCCGGCCGCTTCCAGCCAGCGCTTGTCCGACTGGTCACCGAGCAGTTCCGCGTACTCCGGCGGGAGTTTGCCCGCCAGGTGCAGGCGGATCTTGTCGATGTAGCGCGGCAAGTGCGCCCAGCCGCCCATGGTTTCTCGGGGACTGCGCAGAGAGGTCGTGATCGCATCCATCAGGAAAACTTTTACCGGGAACGAGGTACCGGCAAGCGCGGTAATCCTCATGCCGCGATCAGCCGGTGCAACCTCGCAAGCCTCCAACGCTCGCCGGACGGCTCTTGCCGGGCGGACCGGCCGGGGTGCCCGGACCCAATTTCTCTTGTCGCCTACCGGTTCCTGCCGGATTAAGTGTGCCAAAGATGAAACGTCTGCACCGGCTGACAATCCTCGCCGCCGCGTTTTTGCTCATCCAGGTGGTCGTCGGGTACGCGGGCTGGTTCACGCCCAGGCACGAGATTTTTCCACTCACCTCCTGGCTGCTCTTTTCGCTTGTGCCGGACCGCGTCGCCGACTACGACCTCGTCCTGCACGGCTCGTCCGCCTTTCCCCAGAACCCGGCGCGTTCCTTCAACCAATCGGGCACCCTCGTTTACGCGCCGCATTCCATCGTCTCCTACCAGCTCATCCAGCAACTCGGGGAAGCCGTGGAAGGCGGCGATCAGACCCGCGCCGAGTACCTCCGGCAGCAGCTCGAGGAACAGTTCAACGTCGCCTCCATCCGTTACGATCTGGTCAAACAACGCTACCGCCCGGTCGAACACTGGAAGACCGGTCAACTGCTCTCACCTGCGAGCGTCGTGGCCTCCTTTACCTCCGGTGCCCTGCGGCCCGTCCTGCTGGATCCGAACGGGGACCCCGTCGAAACCCCGCCGCCGTTCCGCCCATGAACTCGCCTGCTCTCCGTTCCATCCGCTGGCTCCGGCGCTACTTCGCCGGACCGATCCACGGCGGCCGGTGGACCCCGCCGTTCCCGGCGGGGCCGGCGGCGGTGGAAGAGGGGGAAGAAGGAGTCTTCGCCCGGCAAGCCGGGCAGTTCGGCACCGCGCAGACTCTCGTGCGCTGTTTCTACGTGTTCGTGCTGTACTACGCGGTCACTCAGTGCACGGACCTGCCCAACCTGCTCAACCGCACCCATTTCACGCCGCTCTGGCCGGTTGCCTGGATGTCGCTGGCGTCCGGCTCGCGGATGCCGGCCATCGCGGCGGTGGCCGCTTTCTACGTGCTGGCCAGCGTGCTCGGGCCGTTCTTCGCCGGGGGCCGCTGGGCGCGGGTGACGGTCTTCCTCGGCATGCTGGAGTATTTTGCGTTGCGCAATTCCTTCGGCAAGATCGGGCACAGCACGCACCTGTTTGTCATGACCGCCTTTTTGCTGATCTTCCTGCCGGCGGGTTGGCATGGGCCGGCAGCCAGGACCCCGCGCCGCACGCGCCAGGAGACCCTGCTGGTCTTCTGGCTGGCGCAGGCGGCGGTGCTGATGTCCTACACGATGTCCGGTCTGGGCAAGCTGGGCTGCGCCATCTACCAGATCGGCGCGGGTCAGCCGAGTGCATTTTCGCCCGGCGCGCTCGGGGCGCACGTGGCCCAGCGGCTCGTCCAGACCCATTCCCACAGCCTCCTGGGCAGCCTGATCATCAACCACCCCTACCTGACCTGGCCGCTGATGCCCTTTCCGCTCTACCTGGAGCTTTTCTCGTTCTGGATCGCGTTTCGCCCGGCCTTGCAGCGCTGGTGGGCGCTGGGATTGATCCTCTTCCACGTGGGGACCATTTTCACTCTGACCATCACCTTTCCGGTGGCTTGCCTATTGTTGGCGCTGTTTTTCTTCCGCTCGCCTTTCCAGCCGGCCGTCACCCGCTGGCGCGAGGTGATCGCCGGGGTGCCGCTGCTCGGGGAGTTGCTCGCTCTTCCCACCCTCCTGCGCCGGCCCCACAAAGCCCGCGTTTTACTTTCGGAGACTTTCGGGGCATAGAATGGGGCAGCCTCTTCCCTAGTGCGTATTCTTATCCTCACTTCCAGCACCGGCGGCGGCCACAACATGCGGGCCAGTTCGTTTGTTCACTGGACCCACCGGCTCGCCCCTGCTACAGCCGGTGACATCCAGGTTCACAAGTGCCTGGAGAACACCCACGGCATCTACCGGTTCGGGGTGGGACTCTACAACCGGATCCAGCGCTACGCACCCTGGGCGCACCACGTGTACTTCAACTTCCTGGAAGCCACGGCGCCCTGCCACTCGGAGCGTTGGCTACTGGGAGCGGACCGGTTTCGCGCGATCCTCGACCACGTCCGGCCGCAGGTGATCCTGAGCACGCACGGCTCGCTCAACCACGGCTTTTTCGATCTCTCGCGCTCGCACCTGGGAGCCGGCCACGTGAAGTGCGTCACGTACTGCGGTGAGATGTTCGGCAAGTACGGGTTCAGCCGCCACTGGGTGAACCCGGAGGCCGACCTGTTCATCGGCGCGGTGCCGGAAACGTGCGCGATGGCCCGGCTGCTGGGCATGCCCGCCGAACGCACCGAGGTCGGCGGCTTTCTGCTCAACCCGAGCTTCTACCAGCCGCCGCTCTCGCGCGAGGAACGCGCCGCTTTCCTGCGCGAAAAGTACGGTCTGGACCCCGACCGGTTCACGCTGCTGCTATCCACCGGCGAGCACGGCGCGCACAACCACCTCACTTTTCTCGATGCCCTGGAAGCCGCCCAGCCGCGCCTGGACATGCAGGTCATCGCCCTGTGCGGACGGCACCCGGAAAGCCTGGCGCGGGTGGAAGCCTGGGCGCAAAAGCATCCGTCGCTCAAAGTGAAGGCGCTACCGCACTCCACGGAGATGCACATCTTGATGCAATGCGCCTCGGCCATCGTGGCCCGGCCGGGCACGGGGACGACCAGCGAGGCGATCATCAGCGGCTGCCCGATCATCTTCAACACGCTGGGCGGCTTCATGCCGCAGGAGTGGATCACGATGCGCTACGCGAAACGGCACGGCATCGCGGAAACGGTTTACCGGGCCAACGACCTGGCAAAAATCCTCCAGCGCTGGGCGGTGGAGCCCGAGCGGCTGAACACCTTGCGCCACAACATCGCCGAAGCGCGTCCCTCGGCGCATCCGCGCGACATCCTCGAAATGGTGGATCGCGTCGGCCGCTCCCTGCCCTACGACGGACTATCCATCAAAGGAAAAGCCCGGGTCAAACGCGATCCGGGACCCTCTCCTGACCAGAACAGTACCGTCTGGCAATCCTGAGATTATTTGGCGGGCGCGGAGTTGTCGCGCATCTTCTTGATGTCGTTGTGCGCGGCCAACACCGCGTCGTACTGCTGCTGCACCACCGCCTTGGCGGCCGCGCTGAGGCTGCTGTCGGACAAGGCTTCGCGGTAGGCTTTGACCGCGCTGTCCTCGCCACGCTCGCACTCGGCGAGAATGCCGTGGCGATCCTGGCTGGTCAATGCGGCCTTGAGACCGATCCAACTGCGATGGATCGCACTGGTCACGCTGCCGGAGCTTTCCGGTTGGCCGCCGCCGCTTTGGACGACCTGTTTTTGCAGTTCACTCGCGAACTTGGTGCGCTGCATGGCATACTCGCCGAAAAGCGTTTTCAAATCTGTGTCCCGGGCTTCCTCCCCAGCCTGCTGGTAACCCTTCTCGCCGTCTTTGAGGGTTTCGATGAGGGTGTTGAGCGTCGAAACTGTCTTTTTGTTGTCGGAAGTCTCCATGGTAGTATCTGATACGCTGAGCCGCTTCCCCTTGGCCGGGTATTCGGTGCAACCCCTTCGACCTCCTTTATGTCCGACGAATCCTATCCCTCGCGCGAGGCCTTGCTGGCGCGTCTGCACCTCCAGGCGGTGTTGCCTGCGCTCGAAGATCTGGTCGCGGTATCACCGGCCGCGCGCCGTTTGGCCGAAGGCTGGAAGGTCCGCCTGCGCCTGCGCCTGTCGGGCCGCGGCGGACCGGCGGCTACCATTATTTCTTCCGGCGACGGCACTTTGCAGGTTTATCCGCACGGCGACACGCCGTCGCAGATGACGCTGCTTTTCCTTTCCGCCAGCCAGCTCAACCGCACCTTTCTCAACGCCGCAGCCCTGCCGCCCCTACCGCTGGGCGCCCCCTGGACCCTGGCCAAGCTGCCGCGCTTTACCAAACTCGCCGCCGCGCTCAACACTTCCCTGCAGCCGGCGGCGGGCGCGCTGGACGACTCCGCCTACCGCGACGTGCATCTGCGGCTGCTCTTCCGGGTGCTGATCGGCGCGATCCCGCCGATCGGCCTGGGGGATGCGGCTGCGGCGCACTCGCTTTCCCACACGCCCGCTGGCGTGGCGGAAATCCGCTCACCGGCGCGTGATCTCAGCGGCTGGGTAAAGTGGACGGGCCGGGCGCTCACCTCCGGCCTGGGCGCGCCGCCCGCGCCGCCCGACGTGATCATTACTTTCACCGATCTGGCGACGGTGGACGCGGCTCTGCTGGGCACGCTGGACAACCAGTCCGCCGTCGGCCTGGGTCAGATCGAGGTGCGCGGCCTGGTGCCGCTGGCCGACGGCCTGGGCATGGTGATGGACAAGGTGGACGGCTACCTCAAGCCGCCGCCCGCAACGCTGCTGGGGAGCAGGGGTCAATGGCTTGACGAGAGGGCATGACTTCGCCTGCTCAAGTGATTTTTAAGCGCATTATCATTTTTGAGACAAAGTAAGAGCAAGCTCAATGCTCCAGGGTATGTGGGCAAACTGTTTGTTACGTTCCACATGGTGCCATGCCGTTTGTACGATGATCACACTTGCGGCAGACCAGCGCCCTTCCCTTGCGGCAACCGCCGTTAGCCTGTTTCCGTCATCGACGCGTTCCGAATTTGAGAGATTGACGCTCCACCCTGTGTTCAAGCTGCGTCCGTCAAGACCGATAGGTGGCACATCAACTGCTAACGAGTTGATGTGTGGAGAATGTCGTCCTACCGCCTAGCTTTGATTCACCCATCACCGGTTTTCCGTGTGGCCCGTCATCTGGCCTGCGGCTGCCGCGGAGGGGCCACCAGGGTGGCTTCACCCTGGTCGAGGCCATGATCGCCCTCGCTGTTTTCAGCATCGGCGCGATCGGCTGCCTGGAAATGATTGGCATCTTCAACCGCATGGCGGCGAGCAACCGCGCGGCGGTCATGGCGCAAAACCTCCTTGACGCCAAAGTCAACAAACTGCTTTCGGTCAATTACGATACCCGGGCCGGGGCTGTCCCGGTACCGTGCGATCCGTCCAAAACCCCGGCGGCAGGTACCTACATTAATGGCATCGACGTGGGTGGTCCTGAAACTTTCGATTCCACTTCCAGCGACGGGTACAGCAACGACACCGCGGATTTCTGGGGAGCTGTCGCGTCCGGCAGCACCACCCCACCGTTGACCTCGGCCGTGCTGGTGTCGGACGTGAACAATAATTCTATCGTCACCGGTACCATCTACCGACGCACCACCTCATTCGAGAGCTATTGCGGCACCGTGGAGGTCACCTACAGCCTCGTTTACAACATCGGCAGCAAAATCTACGTGGCTCAACAAACCGTCTTCCGCGCCCCCGATGAGCAATAAAAAATCCTTTGTTTCCCCCGCTCCGCTCCCTATGAACTCTGCCCGCACACGCCTTCGTTCGGCGGCCTTCACCCTGGTGGAGATGATGGTCACCGCCGGTGTCATTGCGCTGAGCGGCGGTGCCATCTACGGAGCGATCAGCACGGTCGCCACCGTCAGCGCCAAGAACGTCGCCCTCAACGACTCGGGCAACAGCCTGCGGCGGGCGATGGAGCGCTTGAGCACCGCCGTCGAAGAGGCGGTCGAGATCACCGATGTGGCGACCTTCAATGGCACTACTTTCACCTCGCAGGCTACCGGCACCTGGGGCAACGCGGTGCGGATCATTCGCTACCTGCCCGGCACCTATTATATCGTCGAGCAAAACTCGCTGTACACGGCTTCCAATCCGCCGCCTTCCATCCCAACGCCTTTGAAATACCTGCCGGTAGGCACAACAACCATCTATGTGGCCTATAATACCGCCGCCAACACCACCACGACGCTGTCGGGTTCCGAGCGACTGCTGCCGCTCTATCCCTTGCGCCGGGAAGTACTCACCGGCGGGCCAGCGCTTGGCACCCTGGGTCTCGGGCTCGGTGCAGGCACCCTGTCGAGTGGCAGGGGTAGCTTCACATTAGATAATGCGCTGACCCTTGCCCCAACGAGCGCTTCGGACGATTCCACCGCCACGGTGAAGGCTTACAATGCCGCTTATCTCATCCAGGAGAGCGCGTTTGTCGTCATCCCCAACGCCGGCGGCAACTCCTGCAACCTGTACTACTTGGCCGATACCAGCCAGCCTGCCTCCCGGCTCTTGCTCTCCACTAATCTCGCCGCCACGCAGCCGACCGATGTCTATCATGCCTCCCAGCCGACAGGTAGCAGCGGATGTTCCTTCTGCCTCCGGACAGATGCGAACGGTAATCAGGTTTTGCAGATGCTGCTGCCCATCGCCTCCCAGCAGTACGCCAACGCTCTCGTAGCCCACGGGCAAACGCAAGGGGCCTACAATTTTTCCGTCACGGCCAATCTCAGCCGCCGCTCCCTGCAGAATTACTGAACCATCGCTGGTGACCGTCCCACCCAATTGCCCCAGCCGCGAATGATCGACACCATGAAGAAGTCAAGCCAGTCCAAAAATTGGTCACGCATGCCCCTTCCGCACTTCGCCAAGCGCAACTGGTACTTGGTCCGCTCCTTCTATCAGCGCGGTTCGACCATGGTAGCGGCGATGTGCATCATCGCTATCTTTGCGATCATCGCCGGCATGGCCTACGATTTTACGATCCAGACCGGCCAGCAGAGCGCTCAATCTCAAGGCTACATCCGGGCTAAGGCCGCGGCGGATGCGTATGCGGACGTGATCTACGCTCGTTTCTGCGCCTGGGTACGGGCCAACGCCGGGATGTGTCCATCTCCCAACGACATCAAGTCCACCTACAAGGTGGGTGCCACGACCTTTCCGGCCATCCTCGATACCACCAAGACCATTGTCTCTCCCTCGGCCAGCAGTCCGATGGCAGGCTACAAGCTGGTGGTCGTCCAGGATCCTGATCCGACAAATTATCCTCCCATTACCCCTAAACTTACACCCGTCCTGCCCGACGACTCTGAGGTGCCGCTGAAGCTCCTCGGCCTTCCCAATCCTAGTCTATATCCTGATCTCAGCTATTATTATACCAACAAAGGTGATTACACGGCGAAGATCGCGAACTATCTCACCATAGCGCCGGGATTTTACTCGAGCGTGAAGGCGACAAAGACTGCCACCTACAAGCTGGTGGTCACAGCGGCCCCGGTCAGCCCGGGAGTGGGAGATCCTCCCGCTGTCACCGTGGTACGCTACTTGCAGGCTGGCCTCCTCAGCCCCTTTGAATACGCACGCTTCAACAACGGCTCGCTGCAGGATGGCAGCAACAACCGCACCTACACCGGCCCGCTCTACGCGGCAATCGACATGCACCTCACTGGCAATCCCATGACGATGAACGGGCAGGTCAACTACGTGAATAATTTCTATGGCAAGAGCAACACGCTCAACGATTCGAGTAATCTCGTATTCCAGAACGGGGCCGGTCTGCGTCAGACCAGCTTCCTTGAATTGATCCCGGGTCTTGCCAACGTCCTGGCGACCACTTCGGACGCCAACGGGAACTCCAGCCGTGCTAACACCGTGGAAGCCGGGAGCAACAACTTTTCAGTGCGTGAGTTGATCGAGGTTCCCGTGGCGGGCGTCGTCGATCCTCCCGCCATTGCCCAAAAACGTATTTATAATCAGGCAAACCTCCGCGTTCACGTCAACGGCACCAGCGTCACCATCAGCAAAGTAAGCGCTACCGCCTTGGACAGCAACAACGATGCCGTGGGTACCAACTTGGCCGTGACCGATCCACTCTACACCGCGATCAGGAACAGCATCAGCTTGAAGCAAACCAGCGATGCCACGCCTTTCTACGATTCCAATCTCAGTACCACCGTGCCGATCAAAACGGTGGACATCAACGTCGGCGCGTTCAACACCGCCGTCGTTGGCCAAGGGATCAGCACCGTTTATGTCTGGGACGATACGGCTTCCACCACATCGGCGGTGCGGTTCTACAACGGTGGCGTTTTGCCTGCGGTGAATGGCATCTCGTTTGGCACTGACAACATGGCTTACATCAAAGGCGACTGGAACACTGGCACCATGCTCGCGGGTGCGACCAGCTTCTCCAACGGCACCCAGGTCGCCGGGACCACGCCGCCGAGCAACGCCGTGAACAGCAGCCAGGCTGTCACCGCCAGCCAGACGACAAACAGCGTTTACACCGTTGTTCCCTCCGCGATCTTCGCTGACTCCGTCACCGAACTGAGCCAAAGTTGGAACGATGCCAACAGCCGTAGCACCCGCAACGGTATCGCCACCACTTACAACCTCATCGAAGCCTTCGGCTCCGGCAGGCCCGACGAGCGCACCGCCAACGACACCTTTGTGAACGCCGACTCGGCCTCCATTCGCTGGCTGGAGAACTGGAATGGCGGACGCCGGACCACTTCCGGCAGTGAGATGCAGTTGTGGCACAGCCGTTATTACGTCACCCCGTTCGGCAGCACCTGGCCCAACTTCAGCCGGATGGACACGTTCTACGATTCGCGCATCACCAAAAACTTGCCCGTTATATGGGGCACGATTGTCTTCTCCCGGGGACGTTACTACCGCTCCTACGGCGTTCCCACCACCCGCCTGTGATCCGGGTACTCTCGATTTCCAACTTGACGATGGATCCGTCATGAGCTTTACCTCGTTCTTCGTATCCTCCCGTGCCGCTTCACGCCGGCGACCTCTTTCGGGTCACGCGTGGCTGGCCGGCTTGGCCGCCGGTTTTCTGTCGGTGGCTTCGGTGAGAACCGTGGTCGCGGAGGGCAGCTTGAACTTCAACCTCAAATGTCTGGTGGATACGGTCACCTACCAGCCCCGTACTTTTTACATCTTCGATGCCGGGAAGCGTCACCTGATGTTCTCGGCTCCGGAAGGCTGGGAAGTCCGCGGCGATGCCGCAACCCTGGCCTTCGACGCCAAGCTGCCGGCAGGCACGGCCACGGCACGGTTCCGGGTCGCCACGGCTGGCGAACTGCTGCTGCTCACAGCCGGGCATGAGGCCCAAAGAGAACCGGTCCTGCGCAAGAACCTGCCGCCGGGATGCACCGAGATACAAGCCGTTGGGGAGCTCGATCCCAACCCCTTGCCGGTCTATGACTTTGCTGGCGTGGAAGCCACGTACCAATACAACTTCTTTGGTCAAACTCTCAAGACGGCTGTGATGATTTGCAAGTTGGAGAACGGCGTCGGTTTCGTCCTCGTAGCGAGTGCGCCTGCCGAGAAGTTCGAGGATTTTATCGGCACCTTGCGTGGGACTCTGGGTTCCTTGCAGCCGATTGCCACAGTGCCTGCCGACGCCAAATAGTGCTGTTGATTGCGAGGAACCTTCCCGCACACCGAAACGTTTTGTCTTGGATGCTTGGAAAAGAAGCCCGAGTGAACTTCCTAGCCAGGAGCGGGGTGATGACGTATGATTCCCCGTGTCCCGTAGCTTCTCCCGTTCGCTGGCGCTCTTCGAGCGTGCCTCGCAGGTCATCCCCGGCGGCATTCCCGGTCATACCAGCCCGGCGGCGACGCTGCCACTGGCTTCGCCCTACTACGCCGAGCGCGGCGAGGGCTGCCGCTTCTGGGACGTGGACGGCAACGAGTATGTGGATCTGCTCTGCGGCTATGGCCCGCTGGTGCTCGGCTGCCGGCACCCGGAAGTCGAGGCAGCCGCCGAGCGCCAGCGCCGCCAGGGCGATTGCTTCAGCCATCCCGCGCCGGTGATGGTCGAACTGGCCGAGCGGCTGGTTTCACTCGTTGATTTTGCCGATTGGGCCGTGTTCGGCAAGAACGGCTCGGACATGACCACCTGGGCCGTCCAGGTCGCCCGCGAACACACCGGACGCAAGAAAATCCTCAAGGCCGCCGGTGCCTACCACGGCAGCCACGCCTGGTGTACCCCGGGGCACGGCGGGCTGATCGAGGAGGACTTGGCACACATCCACGCCTTTCCCTGGAACGACCTCGACGCCTTCGAGAGCCTGCTGCGCAAGCACAAGGGGCAGGTCGCCGGCGTGGTGACGACGGCTTTCCACCATCCCGCCTTCGGCGATTCGGTGCTGCCCGCGCCCGGGTTTTTGTCCGGGGTGCAGGAGGCTTGCCGGCGGCACGGCGTCGTGTTCATCCTGGACGACGTGCGCAGCGGCTTCCGGCTGGACCTCGGCGGCTCGCACCGGTACTTCGGCTTCGAGCCCGACATCATCTGTTTTTCCAAGGCACTGGCCAACGGACACCCGCTCTCCGCCGCGCTAGGCCGCGAATCCCTGAAGAAGGCCGCAGGCCGCGTCTTCCTGACGGGCAGCTTCTGGAACAACGCCGTCCCGATGGCGGCGGCCCTGGAGACACTCCGGGTCATCGAGCGCGACGACGTGATCGCGCACGTGGCCCGCCTGGGAGCCCAGATGCGCCACGGCATGCAGCAACTGGCGGACCAATACGGACTGAAGATCCGCTACACGGGCCACGACGCGATGCCGTACATGACGTTCGCGGACGAGCGCAACTTCTTCCGCAGCCAATCCTTCAGCCGCGAGGCGGTGCGGCACGGGGTGTTCTTCCACCCGCACCACAACTGGTTCCTGGGCGGCGCGCACCAGCCGGAGGACATCGCGCAGATCCTCCGCGCAGCCGACGCCGGGTTTGCCGCCGTGCGCGATGAATTCGGCGCGAGCAAAGCTTGACGTGCTGACGGGCTTGTTTCCCCGGGTGCAGTTCAAACTTTGTGCGGCTCCGGCAACGCACGGCGCCTCCACAGCACGTAGATAACGGGATAAAGCAAGAGTTCCAAAACGGCACTCGTGATGATGCCCCCGATCATCGGCGCGGCGATACGCTTCATCACGTCCGATCCGCTCTGCGTGGCAGGCGACCACAGAATAGGCACGAGGCCAAAGAGGATCGCGCACACGGTCATGATCTTGGGGCGAATCCGTTGCACCGCGCCCTCCTTGATGGCGGCAGACAGGTCTTCCATCGAATTCATCTGGCCACGCGCCCGGTGCTCCTCCCAGGCGTGGTCGAGATAGAGAAGCATGACCACCCCGGTTTCCGCGTCCAGTCCGGCTAGGGCGATGAGGCCAACCCAGACCGCGACGCTCAGATTGTATCCCAGGAGGTAGAGCAGCCAGAACGCACCGACGAGCGAGAACGGCACAGCCAGCAGGACGATCGCGGTCTTCACGACCGATTGCGTGTTCAGGTAGAGGAGGGCGAAGATGATGAGCAGCGTGGAAGGAATAACAATTCTCAGCCGCGCTTCCGCGGCCTTGAGGTATTCAAATTGCCCGGCCCACTGCGTGTAATAGCCAGCGGGAAACCGAACCTCTTGTTTGATCCTTCCCGAAGCCGCCCGCACGTAGCCTTCGATGTCGCTGGTGGTCAGGTCGATGAACACGAAGCCAACGAGTTGGCCGTTCTCGTCGCGGATCGACGGTGGCCCGGTCTTGTACTGGATGTCCGCCAGCAGGGAGATGGGTACCTGCGCGCCGGTGGGTGTGGCGACGAGCACACGCTTGAGCGCGTCGAGATCCTCGCGAAAATCTCGCGCGTAACGCACGCTGACCGGGTAGCGTTCCCGTCCTTCCACCGTGGTGGTGATCGTCTTGCCTCCGATGGCACTTTCGATGACGTCGTTCACCTCGCCGACCCCCAAACCGTAGCGGGCGGCGGCCTCACGGTTCACGGTGAAATCCAAAAAGTAACCCCCCGTCGTGCGCTCGGCGAAGACACTGCGAGTGTCGGGGAAGTTCGTCAAAGCTTTCTCGATTTGGACGGACACGTCCTGGATACCGGCAAGATCCGGTCCAAAGACTTTGATGCCCAGCACGCTGCGAAATCCCGTTGTGAGCATTTCCGTGCGCGTCTGGATCGGCATCCAAAAGATGTTTGCCATGCCTGGTGTTTTGATGTTGGCGTTCATCTCCGCGACGATCTTGTCCCACGTCACGCCCGGCCGCCATTGGTCGGGAGGTTTCAGGCTGACGACCGTTTCAAACATCGCCAGCGGGGCGGGATCGGTGGAAGTCTCGGACTGACCTGCCTTGCCGAATACTCTTTCCACCTCGGGAATCCGGCGAAGCTGTCTGTCCTGGATTTGCAGAATCCGGGTGGCTTCACCCGCGGCCATGCCCGGCACGGCGGTGGGCATGTAGAGCAGGGTGCCTTCGTTGAGCGGCGGCATGAATTCGCTGCCTAGCCGTCGGAATGGAATGACGGTGACGGCCAATAAGACGAGCGCGGTTGCAAGGGTCAGCCAACGGAATCGAAGAACGAAATCGACGAGCGGCCAGTAAGCCCAAATCAGGAAGCGGTTGACCGGGTTCCTCACTTCCGGGGTGATCCTGCCCCGGATGAGGAGGGTCATCAAGACGGGGACCAAGGTGACGCCAAGGAGGGCAGCGAAGAACATCGAAAACGTCTTCGTGTAAGCTAGCGGTTTGAACAGCCGGCCCTCCTGCGCCGTGAGCGAGAACACGGGGATGAAACTCACCGTGATGACCAGCAGCGAGAAGAACAGCGGCCTTCCCACGGTCTTGGCGGCACCGATGATCGCCCCGATGCGCTCCGCGTCGTCCGGTTCGCGTCTGTGCTTTTCCCGGAAGTGTTCCAACGCCTTGTGGGCGTTTTCCACCATGATGATGGCGGCATCGACCATCGCGCCGATGGCGATGGCGATGCCGCCGAGCGACATGATGTTCGAGGTCAGCCCCAGCCAGAGCATCGGCAGGAAAGAGAGCAGGATGGCGATGGGCAGCGTGATGATCGCCACCAGGGCCGAGCGAACGTGCCAGAGGAAGACGAGGCAGACCAGCGCAACCACGATGCTCTCCTCGATGAGCTTTTCGCGCAGGGTGTCGATGGAGCGTTTGATGAGGCCGCTGCGGTCGTAGGTCGGCACGACATGCACCCCGGCGGGAAGGGAGGATTGTATTTCGGCGAGCTTCTGCTTGATGCCGTCGATGACAGTGAGAGCATTCTCTCCGTAGCGCATGACGACGATGCCGCCCACGGTCTCGCCTTTGCCGTCGAGTTCCGCCACACCACGCCGCAGATCCGAACCCAGATGGACCGCCCCGACATTCCTCACGTAAACGGGCGTGCCGTTCTCGACCTTGAGCGGGATGTTCTCGATGTCCGCCACACTTTTGATGTAGCCGCGTCCCCGTACGAAATACTCCGTGGAGGCTACCTCGAAAATCTTCCCGCCCACGTCCGCGTTGCTCTTTTTGACCGCCTCCACGACCGTCGCCAGCGGGATTTTGTAAGCCGCCAGCTTGTCGGGATCGAGGTCGATCTGGTACTGCTTGACGAAGCCGCCGACTGACGCCACCTCGGAGACGCCTTTCACGGATTCCAGCGCATAACGCAGGTGCCAGTCCTGGAAAGAACGCAGCTCGGCCAGGTCGTGCCGGCCGGTGTCGTCCACCAGGGCGTACTCAAAGATCCAGCCAACCCCGGTAGCGTCCGGGCCGATCACCGGGTTAACCCCTTCGGGCAGGCTGCCGCGAACGCCGTTGAGGTATTCGACTACGCGCGAACGCGCCCAATAAATGTCCGTGCCGTCCTCGAAGATGACATACACGAAACTCTTGCCGAACATCGACTCGCCGCGCACGAACTTGACCTTGGGCGCGGCGATGAACTTGGTGGAAATCGGATAGGTAATCTGGTCCTCGACCAGATCGGGCGAGCGGCCTTCCCAATCGGTGTAAACGATCACCTGCACGTCGCTCAGATCCGGGATGGCGTCGAGCGGCGTGCGTTGCAAGGCGTAGATGCCGCCCGCCACGGCGAACAGCGTGAAGATAAACACGAGAAATTTGTTTCTCGCACTCCATTCGATGAGTCCTTCGATCACCGTTTTGCCTCCCGGGTGCTGCTGACGGCCACCGGCTCCTCGAAGTTCTTGAGCGCGCCCTGTACTTTCGCCTCGGCGTCGATCAGGAAGTTGGCGCTGGAAACCACCCGCTCGCCTTCGGCCAGGCCCTCCTTCACCTCGTAACGGTCGCCGTACTTTTCTCCCAACAACACGGCGCGCGGCTCGAGCCGCCCCCGGGTTTTGTCCACAAAAACGAGGCTGCGCATTCCCGTGGGCATCACCGCGCCGGTCGGGATGGTCAGCGCCTCGCGGCGGCCGCCCGTCGCCAGCACCGCGCTGACGTACATGGCAGGACGCAGCCGGAAGTCAGGGTTCGGGATGTCGATGCGGACCTTGGCCGTGCGTTGCGTCTCGTTGAGAAACGGGTTGATGAGGCTGATTTTTCCCTCGAATTCCTGGCCGGGATAAGCGGCGGTCGTCAAGTTCACTTTCTGCCCCAGACGGAGCAAGGATAGTTCGTTCTCGTACACGTCGGCCCAGACCCACACGCTCGATAAATCGGCCACGTCAACCAAGTGATCGCCCATCCGCACGTTGCGGCCCTGGTCCACGGGTACGGCTTCCACCATGCCGCGAAATGGGGAGAGCAGCGTCAGGAACTCGCCCGGTTGGCGGGAGCGTTCCAGATCAGCGATTTGCGCGGGCGTGACGTTCCATTGCGCGAGCCGTCGCTTGGCGGAGTCGATCAGGCTTTGCGCGGTGCGCCGGGCTTCGGCGGAACGCGCTTCATCACGCATTTTCAGCAGCTCCACCAACTCGCGCTCGGCGGTGAGCAGGTCGGGGCTGTAGAGGGTGAGCAACGGCTGGTCCTTCTCGACCAGTTCGCCCGGTGAGGTGACGTGGAGGGTCTGCACGTAACCGTCCACCCGGGCGACGAACTCCCAGTGCCGCGCTTTGTCTATGGTGACGGCGCCGACCGCGCGCACCTCCCGGCTCAGCATTTCCCGGGTCACCGGCGCATAGGTGACACCAATCTGCTGCTGACGCTCAACGGGTACGATAAACTCGTGCGTAGTGTCCGCGTCGTTCTGGTCCCGGTGGGTAGAAGCATCATCGGCGGGTGAAAACCCTCTTTTTTCCACCGGCACTAGGTTCATTCCACAGATGGGGCAATGACCTTTGGGATCATGCAGATGGACCGACGGGTGCATCGTGCAGGTGTAATAATCAACGCCGCTACCGCCACCGGCGGGGAGGGACGATTCCGGTCTGGAACAGCCGACGAGGAAGGAAAGAGCCGCGCCGCTGGTCAGTCCCAGAAACCGGCGGCGGTTCAAGGATTTTGGGTCATGAAGATGGTTCATTTGGAAGAAGACAAAGAGTGGAAATCCACGCCGACGACGGCAGCCAGTTCGGCGGTGGCGGTTTGATATTCGGCAAGGTGCATGAGGCTTTCGGCCTCGGCGTCGCGTAGCGTGCGCTCGGCGGCGATGAGTTCGGCAAAGCTGCTTTTCCCGCTTTCATAACCGGTGCGGCTGGCCGCGACCGCCTGCCGCGCGAGAGGCAGGATTTCGTCGCGGTAAACCTCGTAATGGTGGTGGACGGTTTCGAGCTTGGTCAGCGCGTCCCGCACCCGGCCAAGGGTCTCGGTGCGGAGCCCCTCCAACTCAGCAACTTTTTGGGTTAGCCCCGCCTGCGCTTCGCGGTTCTCGGCGCGGTATTTGCGGGCGTTGAGCCAGGGCACGGTGAACGTGATGCCGACATCGACCTCGCTGACCGCCTGGGAGCCAGCGTTGTATTGCTGACCGTTGACGCGCAGGGCCGGATCGGGCACCCACGCGCGTCGGGATAACTCGACGCGGGCCTGCGCGGCGTCGATGCGCTTTTGCGCGATGCGGACTTCCGGCCGGTACGCCAGGGCCAGGGATTCCAGCCGTTCTGCCGAAGGCAAAGTCGAATGGGGCAAGTCATTCGCGGCCGCCAACACGGGTTGTCCCAACGGCGAACGGGCGGGACGATTGAGCAGCACGTTGAGGGCGCTTTCGGCGTCGGCGCGGCTGCGCTGAAGATCCGCCCTCGCTTCCACCAGCCGCGCGCGTTCCACGGTGGCGGCGAGCACATCGGCCTGGGTCTGGGTGCCGGCTTCGTACCGGGTCCGGCTCAGACTCGCGGCCTCGTTGAGCAAGGTTTCATTTTGCTGGTTGAGCTCGAGCTGCGCGTGAGCGTCGGCGAGCCGCCAGTAGGCGAGTTCCACGTTGGCGCGCAAATCGAGTTCCACCCGGCGCAACTGCTCGTAGGCCGCGACCGCCTCGGCGTTGGCCGCACGGGCGCGGCTGATGTTCTTGCCGTTGAGCGGAACCTTCTGCTCGACGGTAAGCTGATTATCCGTGAAGGCGTTGGCGGGCACGTCCACGAAGCGGCCCAGGCGCGCCTGCAAGGACACGCTCAAATCCTCCCAGGCGGCAGCCTGCGGCACGCGGGCTTTCATCGCGTCCCAGTTGGCCCGGGCGGCTTTGAGCGAGGGATTCTCGGCCAGCGCGATCCGGGTTACCGAGTCGAGCGAAAGCGCCGGGGAATTGCTGCGGGGAAGATCGTCACTGCCGACGGCACGCCCGGCGTGCAAACCAAGGGCCGGCAATAAGCCGCCCACTAACAGGAAAATGAACTTCATTGATCATGAGTTTGGAAACGGACAACAAAGAAACAGGGGCAAGCGCCTTCAGAAAAAGGCACACCTCGTCTGCTGTTGTCCGAACTCAGATCAACCAGATGCAACTAACCGCTCCGCGCGGAGCGCCATCCCACGCCGATTGGACCGTCCGCGCACGGGCAGAAATCCGGAGCGCTGGCGTTGGGGTAAGAAAATCGAAGGTCGGGAGGAGCGTGAGGATCACGGCCGTCGGCGCGTGATCCAACTGGGAACTGCGCTCGTTGCTCAACGGCTCGGGGTGCGGCGGCGCATCCGAGCCGGTCTTGGAAAGCAGGCAGCACGGCATGGCCGCGCAGCAATCCTGACAACTCACCGCCGGGGCACCCGAATGCTGCGCCTGCTCCGGGGCCGTGGTCGCGCAGGAGAGGACGGCGGACCGAGCAGAACCCGCCGGCGCGAAGATCACCCCGCAAAGCAGTCCCACGACGAGAACGAGCTTCGCCACCATCGGCAATGTTCGCAAGGTCGTGGACATGGTAGATCAAAGATAGCACCGTTGGAAGATCTGTCACGGCGAACCTTATTGTGTCGCCTTGCGCGGTGTTCTTCAGATCGTGGTTGCCAAGTGGCCGCAACAAAAGCTTCGGGGTGGATGGCGCGCCCCGCCGCGCCACGGGTGCCACGGGGGCGTGGCCGCCCGGATAGAGCAAAGGCGGTGCCGCCGCAAACCAATGGCGCGGTGGAGGGCGCCATCCACCCACGGAAGCTACCTCGAAGAGCTGTGGGCCTACTCGCCATACATTCAGGGTCTTGGCAGGCGGTGGAAGATTGGTAGGACGAAGCCGAAGCGGAGTGAAAACAGCTGTGTAAAAGGTATTGTGAGTACGCCCTGGACTTCGTCTTGGTAGTGCTGAAATGGTTGTTGCTTTGTCTTGGGAGGGACCGCCGCCTGGTATTGAGTCTTACTGGTCTTCCGGGTGAAAAGCCCAGAATAACCGCCGCCTATGTATTGCCACGTCAATGCTTCTCCACGGAGCGAAGAGAAAGCGAAGACCGGGGATCAGGGCAGGAACGAGCGTGGCTAAACGAAGATCGTGCGTTGATTGCGGACTTTCTCCTCGTAACGTTCGCGCGTCTGCTGGGTCTGCTCGCTGCCGCTGACTTCCGCCACCGGCACGTCCCACCACGTGCCTAACCCTGGCATGCGCTTATCCGGATCGGCGGGCACCACCACCACCGACACCCCCTTTCGCTGCTGCGCTCCCTTGATCGCCGCGGTGACTTCCCGGGGCGTCGAGGCAAAAACGGCGTGCGCGCCCATCGACTCGGCGTGCTTGACGTAATCCACGGGGATGTAGTCACCCGTGAGCGTGCCACGCTGGTGATCGCGAAAGCGCAGTTCGTTGCCAAAGTCCGCCACACCGCAAGCGCGCTGCAAACCCAGGATGCACTGGTAGCCGTGGTTATCGACCACGACGATCGTGAAAGTGAGTCCCTCGCCCACCGCCGTCACAATTTCCGAGTTCATCATCAGGTAGGTGCCGTCACCGACCATCACCACGACCTCCCTCTCCGGCTCCGCCAGCTTGACGCCGATCCCGCCGGGAATCTCGTAGCCCATGCACGAGAATCCGTATTCGAGGTGGTACGCTTTTGGGTCCTCGGGACGCCAGAGCCGCAGCAGTTCACCGGGCATGCTGCCGGCCGCGCACACCACGGTGGCTTTGCCGCCGACCGCGTCGTTGACCAGACCGATCACCTCGATCTCGGCCAGCGCCCGGCCGTCTTCTTTGACCGTACGGAGCTCGGTGACCCGGTCATCCCACTGCCCTTTGAGCGTACGGGCTTCCGTCTTGTAATCGTCGGATACTCCCCGGTATTCGCTCTCTTGCAGGGCGCGGTGCAGTTCGGTCAGCCCGCGTCTGGCGTCCGCCACCACCGGCAGGGTCGAGAGCTTGCCGGCATCCATCGGCGAGACGTTGATCCCGATAAAGCGGGCCGCCGCGTTCTGGAACTGCGATTTGGAGGCGGTGGTAAAGTCCGCTAGGCGTGTCCCGACCGCGAGGATCAGGTCGGCGTGCTTCGCCAGTTCGTTGGCGGAAGTTGCTCCGTTGGAACCCACCGGCCCGCAGTTCGAGGGGTGATCCCAGCGCAAGGCACCCTTGCCCGCCTGGGTCTCCACCACCGGCACCCCGAAAGCTTCCGCGAACTTCCGCAGTTCATCCCAAGCTTCCGAATAAATGGTCCCACCACCCGTGATGATGATCGGGCGCGTCGCGCTTTGCAGGCGTCGCACCACTTCCTGGATGAGCTCCGGCTCCGGCATGGGGCGTCGCACTTGCCAGACCCGCTTCGCGAAGAACTCCGCCGGCCAGTGGTACGCCTCGGCTTGTACATCCTCGGGCAGGCAGAGGGTCACCGCTCCCGTCTCGGCCGGATCGGTCATGACACGGAACGCTTCCGGCAAGCTGGCCAGCAGCTGTTCGGGCCGGTTGATGCGGTCAAAAAAGCGCGACACCGGCCGGAAGGCGTCATTGGCGCTGACATCACGCTCCAGCGGGTGCTCGATCTGCTGGAGCACCGGGTCGGGAATGCGGTTGGCGAAGTAATCGCTCGGCAGCAGGAGCACGGGCAGCCGGTTCACGGTGGCGACTCCGGCACCGGTGACCATGTTGAGCGCCCCCGGCCCAATCGAGGTGGTACACGCAAAGGTTGCCAGCCGGTTGCGGTGCTTGGCGAAAGCGGCCGCGGCGTGGACCATACCCTGCTCGTGCTGCGGACGGTAGAAACGCAGATTTTCTTTCTGGCTGTACTCCGCCAGTCCCTGCCCGAGACCCGACACGTTGCCGTGACCGAAGATGCCCCAGAACCCTTCGATGAAACGGTTCTCGAGGCCATCGCGCCTGACGTGCTGCGCCGCCACGAAGCGGACCAGCGCCTGACCGACCGTGAGATGAAGGGTCTTGTCCATGGAAGAGGAACGACGGCTTGCCTGGCTTTGATCAGCGGTATTCCCCGGCGTACTTCTCGACCTTGTCCACGTTCTCCTTGGTCACGAATCCGGGGCCGGACGAGATGTTGCCCGCCTCGTAGATCGGCTTGAGTCCATATTGTTCCAGACGCTTCTGGAACTTCGGGTCGGCCTTGAGCGCCTCCTGCACCTTGGCCATGTCGGTGGTCTTGTCGCGCTTCATGATCGCGAAGACCGCCACCGGAATGTAGCCTTGGAGATAAGGCTGCTGATCAATGGCGTAGTTGATGGTGCCATCCTTGATGCCTTTGATGATGTCGGGCGACAAATCGAAGGTGCCGAAATAGGTCTTCCCGGCCAGACCCATCTTGCGGATCGCGGGCAAGGCGCCGGCGGCAGAATCCGGCCCGAGCGCGAGCACGGACTTGGTGTCCGGATGCGCGCGCAGGTAGGCGCTGACCTTGTTCTCGATGGTGGTCGGATCGATCCCGGTGTCGAGGGTGTAAGGCTTGAAATCCAGACCGAGCGCGTCCGCGTAGCCGCGGCTGCGTTCAAAGGAACTGGCGTTGGTCGCGTAGTGGTTGACACAAACGTAGGACTTGATCCCGGCCGCCTTGGCGCGCTCGCCGGCCGCCTTGCCGGCATTGTACTCGGGCTGGCCGACGTGCATGAGCGCGCCGAGCTGCTTGCTTTGCTCGACCGTGCCGGAATTGATCGTGATGATCGGGATTTTCTTCGCTCTCACCAACTCGGCGGGCTTCTTGAGCACATTGAAATCCGCGATGTCGAAGATCACGCCGTCGTAGTTGCGCGCGGCGGATTGTTCGATGATGCGCGCCATGTCGGCCAGGTCTCCGTTCGGCGGATTGCGGTAGTCCACCGTGACGTTGAAGTCCTGGCTGGCGTCCACGACGCTGTTTTTGACCGTGTTCCACCAGGTGTCGGAGTCCGGCGCGTGACTGACGAGCACATAGCGGCCGTCGGCAGCGGACAAAGTGCCGGCGGTGAGGATGACGGCGGCGGCAGCGGACAAAGTCCGGGCGAGATATTTGAGGGGGATCATAGGTGAGTTTGTTGGTGGGTGGGTGGGTGGAGATTTTCTAGGAGGGTAGTGTGTCTAAGTGCGGTGCTCAGGTGTTGGTCGGCATCGTGAATTGCGCTGTGGCGGCGGGAGTGGAGGTGTCGCCTTCGGTGCCGGAGGTGTAGCGGAGTTCTTTGCGGGCGGCGGGTCCGGCGTCGGTGTCGGGCCAGCGCTGCATGATGCTCTTGTAATGCGTGTAAAAGCGCACGCCCTCTTCACCGTAGATGTGGTGGTCGCCGAAGAGCGAACGCTTCCAGCCTCCGAAAGAATGCCAAGCCATCGGCACCGGGATGGGCACGTTGATGCCGACCATGCCGACCTGGATGCGGCGGGCAAACTCCCGCGCCACGCCGCCGCTGCGCGTGTAGCAGGCGACGCCGTTGCCGAAATCGTGGCGGTTGACCAGATCGATGGCAGCGTTCAAATCCGGCACGCGCACCACGCAAAGCACCGGGCCGAAGATTTCCTCCTTGTAGATGCGCATCTCCGGGGTCACGCGGTCAAACAGTGTGCCTCCGAGAAAGAAGCCGTCCTCCCGTCCGTCCAGCTTGAAACCGCGTCCGTCCACGACCAGTTGGGCACCCGCGCGCACGCCGTCTTCGATGTAGTCTTCGATGCGTGCTTTGTGTTGTGCGGTGACCACCGGCCCCATGTCCGCGGCATCGTCCATGCCGTCGCGAATTTTCAGGTCGCGCACCATGGGGGTGAGCTTCTCCACCAGCGCGTCCGCGGAATCGCCGACCATCACCGCCACGGAGATCGCCATGCAGCGTTCACCGGCCGAGCCGTAGGCCGAACCGAGCAGCGCGGCCGCCACCCCGTCAACGTCCGCGTCCGGCAGGGCGACGAGGTGGTTCTTGGCACCGCCGAGCGCCTGCACGCGCTTGCCGCGTTTCGTGCCTTCCGTGTAGATGTACTCCGCGATCGGCGTCGAACCCACGAAGGACAAGGCGTTGACTTCCGGATGCTGCAGCAGGGCGTCCACCGCCACCTTGTCGCCTTGCACCACGTTGAACACCCCGTCGGGCAACCCGGCTTCCCGCAGCAACTCGGCCATCAGGAGCGAGGGGGAAGGATCGCGCTCGGAAGGTTTGAGCACGAAAGTGTTGCCGCACGCCAAGGCAACGGGAAACATCCACATCGGCACCATGCACGGGAAGTTGAACGGGGTAATCCCCGCGCAGACACCCAGAGGCTGGCGCAAATTCCAGTTGTCGATCCCGCCGCCGATGTTTTCGGTGAACTGGCTTTTGAGCAACTGCGGGATCCCGCAGGCAAACTCCACTACTTCCAACCCGCGCGTCACCTCGCCCTGGGCGTCGGAGAACACCTTGCCGTGCTCACGGGTGATCAGCGCGGCCAACTCATCGTGGTGTTCTTCCAACAGCGCCCTGAACTTGAACAACACCCGCGCGCGGCGGAGCGGCGGTGTTTCCGACCACTTGGGGAATGCGGCCCGCGCGGCCATGACGGCCGCGTCCACTTCCGCGGCGGTGGCCAGGCTCACCCTGGCGGTAACCTTACCCAGGGAAGGATTGAAGACATCCGCGGTGCGGCCGCTGGTGCCGGCCACCGGTTGTCCTTTGATGAAGTGGCCGATGGCCTTCAACCCGCCACCGCCGGCCGGAGGCAGGCTGGCCGAGACGGAAGGAGCGGGAGCGAGAGTTTCGGTGGGCATAAAGAGGTGCGCTTTGGTTGATTGAATTTGCGAAGCTGGCGGGGCCGGTTAAGCCAGCATCCACTCGTGGGCCGGGTCGTTGTGAAAGTGCCAGACCCGCTTGGGTCCCGCCATGACGTTGAGATAATACGACTCGTAACCGTGCGGCACCACCACGGGATGGTACCCGCGCGGCGCGAGGACCACGTTGCGGTTCTCGACCGCCAGGGATTGGTCCAGGTCGCGATCGTCCGTGTAGATGCGCTGGAAGACAAATCCCTGGGGAGGATGGATCTGGTGATAGTAGGATTCTTCCAGCAGGCTTTCCACCGGCACGTTGTCCACGTCGTGCTTGTGCGGCGGATAGCTGGAGGAGTGACCCGCGGGAGTGCGTACTTCCACCACGAGCACGGCTTCGGCCGGTTCATCCTGCGGCAGAATGTCGCAGACGTACCGGGTGTTCGAGCCTTTGCCGCGCTCCGTGCGGCGCATCGTCTTTGCCTCGATCAGCCGGGCGGGCAGCAGACCCCTCGCGGGGGCGGTGGCCACACCGATCTCCGCGTCCGTCGCCGCTTTGACACGCACCGCGCGGGCGGGCGGCAGATAAACGGCGAAAGGCGATAGGTCCTCGAACACACTCTGGCGCTGGCCGATTTCCCGCCATTGGTCCTGTGCGGTCTCGACGGAAACGATGCCGCTGAGCACCACCAGGCAGGTCTCCCGATCCGGCAGGGCCGGCAAGGCCAGTTCCTCGCCGCGGGCCAGCCGCCACGCGGTAAACCCGACGTAGTGCCAACCCGCCGACGCGGGGGTCACGGCCACGATTTGCTGCCCGGATGATTGGGGTTTGACGAGGAGGTCCATAGTCAGTGTGTTTCCTCAGGACGGCGTGGGATCGAGGAGTTGGCGCACGGTTCGGTAGCCCCTTTCAGCAAAAGCGTAGCTGGGAGCAACCACCGGGTCCTGTTCCGCTTCGACCACGATCCATCCCTGGTAGCCTCCTGCCCTGAGGCGGGTCACCAGCGGCGCGAAGTCGATGCCGCCATCGCCCGGCACCGTGAAGGCGCCGTTCAACACGGATTCCAGGAAACTCCATCCCCGGTTTTTGGCCATCGCCACGACCGCGGGACGGATGTCCTTGAAATGGACGTGGCAGACCCGGGGAAAGTGCCGGTCGAGCATCGCCGCCGGGTCCCCTCCGCCGAAAGCGCAGTGACCACTGTCGAAGAGCAGGCCCACCGCCTCGCCGGTATTTGCCATGAGTTGATCCACGTCCTGCGGCGCTTGCACGTAGGCCCCCATGTGGTGGTGGTAAGCCAGGCGGATACCGTGAACCGACAAGGTGTGCTCCGCGAACTCGGTGAGGTGTTCGCCGTAGCGCGTCCACTCGCCCGGCCGCACGAAACGGGGGCGACGGGCGAGGGCGATGGGTTCACCCTGGATCGAATCGGCTACCTCGCCATAGACCATGACCTTCGCGCCGTTGCGGGCCAGCTTTTCGAGGTGGGTGCGCGCCGCCTTGATTTCTTCCCCGGCCGGGCGGCGGGCGAGTTCCCCCGAGTACCATCCCGAGACCAGGGCCAGGCGGTGCTCGCCCAGCACCTGGCCAAGCGCCGCCGGATCTTGCGGAAATTTGTTGCCCAACTCGAAGCCCTGGTAGCCGATGGCTCGTCCCTCGGAGAGTGCGGTGGCCAGCGGCACCTCGCCGCCGAGGGAAGGCAGGTCGTCGTTGCTCCAGGAAATCGGATTGATGCCTATCCGGATGGGAAGTGGGCTCGTTGTCATGGGCGTCGCGCCCCCTTCCACGTGGTGATCAGGGCTTCGAAGTTGTGGCGGACGTGCTCGACCAACGTGTCATCCTGGATCTTGCCGGCCAGCCAGGCCCGGCTGGGCTCCTCGAAGATCGTCCGTCCCACGGCGAAGCCCCGGCAAGTCGCCGCGGCACCCGCGGCGTGGAATCCTTCGGCAAGCGCTTTCATCGTGGCGCCGAGGCCCAGCAGAACCACCCCGCGGCAGTACGGGTCGCGTTCGGCCAGCAAGGCATCGGTTTGCTGCCATACTTCGGCGGGCATCGGCGGCAGCTTCCACCACTCCGGATAGATGCCGAGGTTGTAGAACCGCTTCATGGCCCGCACCACGGCGTCTTCGGACGGCGGATGTTTTCCCTTGGGCGGGATGATTTCGAGCAACAGTTCGTGGCCGCTGCTTTGCGTGGCGTGGTAAAGGGCGCGCACCTGGGCTTCCTGTTCCAGGCGATGCTCGACGGGGTCGTCCGGATGGTAGAAGACCAGGCACTTGACGATGTGCTCTTGCGGCCAGGACAAAAGGGTCGTGCCGACGGAGCGGCCCTCTTCGAAAACCAGCGGGTTGGAACCGGGCATTTCCACCGGCCGGCCAATCCACCAGCCACGGCCGGTCGCGGCGTTGAGCGCGTCCTGGCCGTAGCGTCCATCGCAAAGAATGCCGATCTTGCCAGCCAGCGCAGGGTCAGACGCCTCTGTTTCCGCGACGGCGCGGACCAGCAGTTGCTTAAGCATCGGCAGATGCTCCTCAGCGGCTCCGGCCTCTTGCGCCAAATCGAAAAACTGCGACCGGTGATCGAAGGCGAAGACGAACAACTCGTCCCAATGCGGCCGGGGGACGCTGACGCGGTGCAATCGCGCCAAGGTGACATCCAGGTCCGGGCGCCGCATCCGCGCCGGGTCGGCGGCCGCCTGAGCGAGAAAGTAGTCGAGCTCCGCCGGCGTCGGCATCGCCGGCGCGCAGCCGTGCCGGGAGACCACCAGTGCGCCGCAGGCGTTGGCGCGAGCGGCGCAGGCTTCGTAGTCCTGCCCTCGCACCCAACCCGAGAGAAAACCGGCCAAAAACGCGTCGCCCGCTCCGAGGACGTTGAGCACCTCCACCCGCACCCCGCCGAACAACGGGGCATCGTCCAGACGGTCGGGCACGACTCCTTCAATCACCGAGCAGCCGAGCACGCCACGCTTGAGCAGCAGCGCCGCGTGCGGAGCAACCGCCCGGATGTTGCGCAGGGTCTCGATCATGTTCTCACGACCACCGCCCGCGATCCCGAACTCTTCCTCGGTGCCGACAATCAGGTCGAAAAGCGGCAGAATTCTCCGCAAATGGGCCGTGACTCCGTCGTTGGCGATGTAGCGGGTTTCGCCGTCCGCCTTGCCGGTCAGCCCCCAGAGCACCGGGCGGTAGTCGATGTCGAGGACCGTCCGGACGTTGTTTTCCCGGGCGTACTCGAGCGCCTGCCGGCTGGCGGCGTTGGTGCCGGCGGTGGAAAAATGGGTCCCGGTGATCAGCAGCGCGCGGCTGGAAGCGATAAACTGCTCGTCGAAATCGGCCGGATCGACCGCCATGTCCGCGCAGTTCTCCCGGTAGAAAATCAGGGGAAAGGTGTCCCGATCCTTGAGCCCGAGGAGGACCAGGGCGGTGAGCCGTTCGTGGTCCACCCGCACGTGGGAAATATCGCATCCCTCCTTCGCCAGAGTTTCGACCAGGAAACGCCCCGGGTGATCGTTCCCCACGCGGGTCAGCATGGCGGACTTCAAGCCCAGCCGCGCACAGCCGAAAGCGATGTTGGCCGAGGAGCCACCGAGGTACTTGGCGAAGGAGGAAACGTCCTCCAGGCGCGCGCCGACCTGCTGCGCGTACAGATCCATGGCCAGGCGGCCCAGACAAATAATGTCCAGGGGACGGCCGGGCGCGAAAGCGGTCGGGTTCTTCATGACGAGGTACGACGAGTCGGCGCGGGTTACGCCGTGACTCCCTCCAGTTCGGCGACGAGTTGCTGCATCTCCTCGCCGCCCGCCATCAGGTCGAGCAACTCTCCCTTGGTGATGGTCTCCTTGGTGAACGTCCCCAGGGAACGCCCGCGGTTGAGCAGCGTGAACGAGTCACCCACCGGATAAGCGTGGTTCGCGTTGTGCGTGATAAAGATGATCGAAATGCCCCGGTCTCGCGCCGTGCGGATCAATTTCAGGACGTTCGCGCTCTGTTTGACGCCCAATGCGGCGGTGGGTTCGTCGAGGATCAACACCCGCGCGCCGAAATGGATGGCCCGGGCGATCGCCAAACATTGTTTCTCTCCTCCGGACATGTTTCCGATAGGCTGGCTCGGGTCACGGACGATGATGCCCATCTCCGCCAGCTTCTGTTTGGCCACGCGGGAGGCGGTGGGAGTGTCCATCACCGGCAGCAAACCGAAGAGGTAGCGAACCGGTTCGCGGCCCAAAAAGAAGTTCCGCGCGACGCTCATCAGCGGCACGAGCGCAAGGTCCTGGTACACGGTGGCAATGCCCAGGTCGAGGGCCTCCTTCGGCGAGCGAAAGTGCACGGCCTGCCCATCCACGAAATACTCTCCCTCGCTGGGCTGGTGTACCCCGGCGAGGGTCTTGATCAAGGTGCTTTTGCCCGCGCCGTTATCGCCCAGCAAGCAGTGAACTTCCCCGCGCTGCAGCCGCAGGGTGACCCCGTTGAGGGCAACGACGTTGCCGAAGAACTTGGAGACATTCTCCAGGGCAAGGACGTGATCGCCCGGGGCAGTCGTGGGAGCCGTTGGAGGGTGCATGACGGAACGGGGGGAGACCATCGCTACCGGGCCTGGGCGAGCCGCTGCCGGACGAAGTTGTTGAAGAGCACGGCCACCAGCAGCATCACCCCGAGGAAGACGCGAAACCAATCGGACGAAACGTTGGTGTAGGTGATGCCGATCTGCACCACGCCGAAGATCAATGCCCCGCAGCACGCGCCGATCACCGATCCGTACCCACCCGTCAGCAGGCACCCGCCGATGACGGCCGCGATGATCGCTTCAAACTCTTTCTGCAAACCGCGGTCCGCCGAAGCCGAGCCGATGTCGCAGACCTGCAGCACGGCAAAGACGCACGCGCAAAAAGCCGTGAACACGAACAGAGAAATTTTCACCCCGCGCACGGGCACGCCCACGTTCCGTGCCGCGTTGGCGTCTCCGCCCGCGGCGAAAATCCAGTTGCCGAAACGCGAACGCGCCAGCACCAGCGAACCGGCGACTGCCAGCGCCAACCACCAGACCACCACCTTCGGCAATCCAGCCACGAGGGGATCGCCGTTGGAGAGCGCCGCGATCCAACCGTGCTGCGCCATCCAACGGAAAAGCCCCCCGCCCACCACCCCTTGAAAGAAGGTGCGGGCCAGCCAATCTTTTTCCACCAACTCGCCCACCCCGCTGATCACGGTGCGGTTGGCAAAGCGCACGGACAGGGCCAGCGTCAAGCCGCGCAGGATAAACAAGGAGGCCAGCGTGACGATGAACGAAGGCAGCTTGGTGCGCAGCACGAGGTAGCCGTTCAGAGCGCCGAGGATCATCGAGCCGACAAAAGCGAAGAGAATCGCCGTCCAGAGCGGCCAGTGATAATAGACGGAGGGCAGCGCCACCATCATGCCCGCGAAGCCGATCATCGAACCCAGGGACAGGTCGAACTCGCCCGCGATCATCAGGAGGCAGGCCCCGACCGCGATGATCCCGAGATAGGAAGCGACCTGCAGCCAGTTCACGATGCCGTCGGGCTGGAACATGCCCGAATTTCCCGCCGTGACGCCGAAGAGGACGAAAACCAGCACGGTACCGGACACCGCCGCAAACTCAGGCCGGCGGAGCAAGCCGCCGAAGAACGACGTCCCACGCAGCCGCTCGTCCGGTCCGGCGGCGGCAGCGGGGGCGCTGCCCGCCGCCGGGGTCTGCACGGCGGAAAGATCAGTCTCCGGGACGGAACGGGAGGTGGCGCGGACACGAGCCGGACCATCCTCGGTTTGAGCAGGGTTCATGGGGGGACAAACCTTCCAACAAGGGTGCTTAACTGAAGGCAGACTAACCACCGTCCACCGCCATGCAAACAAATTATTCCAATCATTTCAAAATAGAATGGTTGTTCCAAGTTTGTGCTGGCTCCCCGGGCAAAGAAATGAGTGATTGAGGGAGAGCTGATGCCAAAACAATCCCCCGCCGCCGTTGACCAACTTCTCCGGAACATCGCCGACGCATACGAACAACTGCCGCGGCAGCTCAAGAGCGTCGCCGGCTACGTTGAGCAGAACCGCCCGAGCCTGGTGATGGACCGCGTCAGCGACATCGCCGGGCGGTGCGGGGTGCATCCCTCGGCGGTCGTGCGCTTCGCCCAGCACTTCGGCTTCGCGGGCTTCAGCGAACTGCAAGCGGTGTTCCGCCGCGCCTACGCGCCGGAGCACTACTCGCCGCCGCTTTCCTACAAGCAGCGCATCCGCAAGCTGGTGGACGACCAGCACGCCAACGGCCACGAGAAGCTGGCGGCCGCAACGGTGGCGCAGAACTTCATCGCCGGCAGCCGCACGGGTCTGGACGATCTAGCGGCGAACTTCGACGCGGCGGCGTTTGCCGCGGCGGTGAACCTCCTCGACAAAGCCGGGACGATCTACGTGGCCGGCGTGCGCCGCTCCTACCCGGTCGCTTCCTACACGGCCTACGCCCTGCAGCATACCCGCAAGCGGGTCATCCAGATCTCCGGCTTGGGCGGGATGACCCGTCACCAGATCTACAGCATCGGCAAGGGGGACGTGCTCTTCGCGATCACCTTTGCGCCCTACGGCCGGGAAACCCAATTTTGTGCCAAAACGGCCCGGCAGCAGGACGCCGAGATTCTGCTGGTGACCGACAACCGCCTTTCCGCCCTGGCCAGGCAGGCGCGGGTGGTGCTCGCGGTCAAGGAGAGCAGCGTGTTTGCTTTTCGTTCCCTGACAAACACGATGGCGCTTTGCCAGGCGCTCTTCGTCGCGCTGGCTTACCAGATGGAAATCAAAATTGAAGAAACCAAGGAACCCCGCGAAGCTTATGATTGAAGTCGCCCTTTTCGGAGCCGGCCGGATCGGCCGCATCCACGCCGCCAACATCGCACGGCAGGGAGGCGTCCGGCTGCGCTACGTCGTCGACATCGCGCTCAAGGCCGCCGGGGAGGTCGCCGGCCAGCACGGTGCCCGCGCCATCGAACAGCCGCAGGAAGCGCTGGACGACCCCTCCGTCCACGCGGTGGTGATCGCTTCGAGCACCGACACCCACGCCGATCTCATCCAACGGGCCGCCGCAGCGGGAAAAGCCATCTTTTGCGAGAAGCCCGTGGACCTGGACCTGGAGCGTGCCCGGCACTGCGCGGAAACGGTCCGGGCAGCCGGGGTGATTTGTATGATCGGCTTTCAACGGCGCTTCGATCCCACCTTCGCGGCCTTGAAGCAGCGGCTCGCGGCCGGAGAAATCGGCGAACCGGAGATGCTCATCGTCACCAGCCGTGACCCGGGTCTCCCTCCGTTGTCTTATCTCCGCGTTTCCGGCGGGATTTTCAAGGACATGCTCATCCATGATTTCGACATCTTCCGCTGGATTCTTGAGGACGAGGCGGAAAGCGTCCACGCCGTAGGCAGTTGTCTGGTGGACCCGGAGATCGCCGACGTCGGCGACGTGGATTCGACGGCCGTGACTCTGCGGACCCGCCGCGGCAAGCTCTGTCAGATCAACACGACCCGGCGCGCGGTTTACGGCTACGACCAACGCTTCGAAGTGCTGGGGTCGCAAGGCATGCTCCAGGCGGGCAACCTCCGTCCGACCGAAGTGTCCGCCCACACGGCCGGCTCGGTCTCGGAGGATTTGCCGGAGCGTTTTTTCCTCGAACGCTACCGCGCCGCCTACGCGGCCGAGATGGCGCATTTCTTCACCGCCCTGCGAGAAGGAACCCCGGTGCGCACGACGATTGACGACGGGGTGAAAGCACTGGTCCTGGCGGATGCCGCGACGCGTTCCTGGCGCGAGGGACGGGTGGTTCAGCCCGCGTATGTCTGAGCATCTGGCGCTGGCGGTTGTCATGCTCAGCGCCATCGCCTACACGGTGGGCTCGCTCTGCTTCAAGGCGGCGCTGACACGTGGCGTCAGCGTCTGGCAGATAGCCCTTTGGTGCAATGTTGGCATGGCCGTGCTTTACCTGCCTTTCTGGGCGGGCACGGACGTGGCCGTGTTGCGGGCGCAGGCTCTCCGGCCTGCCATCGTGGCCGTGCTCTTTTTCCTGGGACAGATTTTGACTTTCCTGGCGCTGCGCTTCGGCGACGTATCGGTGGCCACGCCGATGCTCGGGGCAAAAGTGGTGCTCGTACCGATGATTGCCGCCGGATTTTTCCTGGAAAGTTTTTCGACGAAGTGGTGGCTTGCGGCCGCGCTGGGCACGTGTGCCGTGGTGATCGTCAGCCGGTCGGTTCCGGCGCGTCCTGCCGCCACGGGAGGGTCACGCGGCGGCGTGGCCAGGCCCGGAGGCAGAATGCTGCCAACGGTGGCATCATCCCTGGGCGCGGCCGCCGTCTTCGCGCTGACGGATGTGCTCTTTCAGCACTGGTCCCGGCCAACGGGCGTGGCCGGATTCATTGCGGCGATGTATTCACTCCTTGGGGTGCTGAGCGTGCTGGTTTACCTGCCGGTGTTTGGTCGGGGTTTGCTGACCCTGCCAACAACGACGGTGGCCCGGAATGCTCTCCTGCTGGGTTGCTTGTTGCAGGCCGGGCAGAACCTGGTGATGTCGCTGGTGCTGAGATTTCACGGTCACGCCACAGCGGTGAACGTGGTGTATTCCTCGCGTTGTGTTTGGAGCGTGGTCCTGGCGTGGTTCACCGCGCGGTGGGTCGGGGGCACGGAAGACCGGCTGCCGCCCGGTTTGCTCTGGATGCGGCTGGGCGGTGCCGGATTGCTCCTGGTGGCCATTTGCCTGGTCATGTTGTCGGGTTGAGTGAAGTTCGGCCCGGTCATCATGCGTATCACCCACCTGCATGAAGGCCGCCGGGGTGGTCATTGCCTTGGGAGGGACCCGACGGAGCGGGTCCCTCCCGGCTTTCCACCAGAGTGAAGATGGCGGCAGACCATCGCTTACCTGGTTTAGTTGCGTTGACATGCCTGCCTTTGTCCTGCTGAGAGGACGTATAGATCATGGCGGTCTTCTTTTCCCTTGCTGTCTCCGGAGCGCAGCGAGTCCGCGAGCGCAGTCGAAGGACCTTCCGCCACCGGAGGCACGCTCAACCCCGGTTGGGGCATGTCCCGCTTGGTGCGCCCACTCTCTCGCTGCCGCCGGCCGGAAGGTCCTTCGACTGCGCTCGCGGACTCGCTGCGCTCCGGATGACAAAAGGCAGAAGGCAAAAAGCTATACGCTCTCTGAGCGGAGCCGAAGGATGACAAAGGTAAGGGAGAACGCAACTTACTCGTGTTTGAGTCGCGCGCGGACGGTATTTGTACCCAGCAACTTAGCTTCAAACCTGGCCGCCATGCTCAAGATAGACGAGATCTTCCGGTGAAAGCACGGCTTCCACGCAATGCAGGCTGTCTTCCAGATCGGCCAGGTTCTTCGGGCCGACCAAAGAAAACACCGGGAAAGGCCGGTTGGTCAGGTATCCCAGCACGACTTGCCCAACGGAGTATCCGTAGCGGTCTTGCAAGGTGCGAATGCGTTGGTAGCGCTCCTTGTTGGCCGGGTTGTCGTAGAGCACCCGCACGCGAGCATCCGCCGGCATCTGGTCCAGGTTGCCACGTTCCAAACGGCGGAAGTATCCGTTCGCCTGCGAGAGATAAGGGAACGCGGCGAAGTGGTGTTCGGTGTGCCAACGGACGAAAGGTTCGTCCACGTACGCCCAGGTCGGATCGGGCGCCGGCAGGTTGATCGCCGCCAGGCTCCAGAGATTCTGACTGGCGACAAAGCCTTCCACACCCATCTTTTGCGCGGTGGCAAAAGCCTCTTGTGCGCGAGCCTGGGTCCAGTTGGAGAAGCCCGCGTGTTTGATCTTACCCGCTCGCCGAAAACCTTCGAGAGTTTGCAGGATTTCTTCGACGGGGTAGCCGGGAGAATCGCGATGCAACCAGTAGAGATCGATCTGGTCCACGCCCAAACGTTGCAGACTGCCGTCCAGATCCCCTTGGATCTCAGCCTTGGACAGACGCGGCACATCCATGCGGTCCAAAGGCGGGTGCGCCCCCTTGGTGGACAGGATGATCTGCTCACGCACACCGCGCTCGCGCAGCCATCTTCCGATCACCTTTTCACTTTGATATTCTCCGCCCGGAATCCAGCGGGCATAGAGTTCGGCCGTGTCGATCACGTTGCCACCCGCCTCGACGTAGCGGTCCATCAACTGCATCGACGTGGGCCCGTCGATGGTACTGCCAAAGTAATCGCTGCCGAGAGCGAGGGTGGAAGCATGCAGGTCGGTCCGGGGGATTTGGGTTTTTTTCATGGCGCAAAAAGAACGACAGAACGGTAAACATGCCGAAAAGGCTACGCTAGGGAGGCGTGACCAAATCCTTGACCCGCTGACAAAGACGGCTCGGGGAAAGTCCGAAGGCCTCGAGCAGAAAATCGTTCGGCGCCGATTCTCCCCAACGATCCTCAATCCCCCAGCGGACGACCCGCCGCGGTGAATGTTCACCCAGCACCTCGGCCACCAGGCCGCCGAGTCCTCCGTAGATACTGTGTTCCTCGATCGTCACCACGAGATCAAAGGAGCCGCAGGTGTCCACCAGGCCCCGTACATCCACGGGCTTGATCGAGGGCACGTGCAGCACCGCCGCCGAGATACCTTGGCTGCCCAGCAGTTCGGCCGCCTCTTTGCAGCGTGAACTTTGCGGACCGGTGGAGACCAGCAGCACGTCCTTCCCTTCTCTGAGCAGATGCACTCTCCCCGGGACAAAACAGTATCCCGAGTCGAACACGGGCGTGACCCCATCCCGGGCAATCCTCAAGTACACGGGTCCCTCGGTCTCGCTGGCCCATCGCACCATCGCAGCGCACTCCACCTCATCGGCTGGTGCCAGCACGGTCATGCCCGGCATGGCGCGCATGATGGCCAGATCCTGCACGTCTTGGTGCGTTTTGCCGGTGAGACCAGTCAAGAGGCCGGCGTACGCCGCGGCGAACTTGACGTTGGCGTGGGTCTGCGCCGCCGAGACCCGGATTTGATCCACCGCACGATGGGTCAGGAACACGGCGAAAGTTGCCACCCAGGGAGTAAACCCGACCGTCGATAAACCGACGGCCACCCCCACCATGTTCTGCTCGGCGATTCCCATCTGGAAAAATCGTTCCGGGAAGGCCTCGGCAAAAAGATCGGCCTTGGTGGAATTGGCCAGGTCGGCGTCCAGGAGCACGATGTTCGGGTTGGTCCTGGCCACGTCCACCAACGCGGCCGCCCAGGCGTCGCGCATCGCCTTCATGCCGGCACCTCCCCGGCGGCGAGTTCCTCTGCCACGGCTTGCAGCTCCGCCGGCGTTGCCACCTTGGAGTGCCACTCGTATTTGCCCTCGGTCAGTTTGAACCCTTTGCCTTTGACGGTGCGCGCCAGGATCATCGTGGGTTGTGCTTCACCACCTCTGGCTTTGGCTTCCTCCAGGGCCGGGATGATCTGGGCAAAATCGTGCCCATCGATCTCCAGACAACGCCAGCCCAGCCGCTCACAGATTCCTCGCAGGTCGGTTGCGGGCCACGGGTCACGCCGGTCCCCGTGGTGTTGTTCCTGCGCTCCGAGCAGCCAGCCGAACTGCTGCATCCCGTTCCAATCCAGGATGGCCGTGAGGTTGCCCAGTTTATAGCGGGGCGCGAGGTGCAATGCCTCCCAGACTTGTCCTTCCTGTAACTCGCCGTCGCCCAACAGGACAAACGTGTGGAACGGCTGGTTCCGGAGACGCGCGCCCAACGCCATCCCAAGCCCGATGGACAAGCCCTGTCCCAGCGAGCCCGTCGAGGTGTCCAGACCAGGCAAACGGGTGGAATCGGGATGGCCCTGGAGCCGGGAGTTTCCTTTGTCGAAGGTGTCTAGTTCTTCGATCGGCAAATAACCACGCAAGGCCAGCACGGCGTATAAACCGATGGAGGAATGTCCCTTCGACAAAATAAAGCGATCCCGGTCTTCCGCCCGAGGGTCTGTCGGGTCCACGTTGAGCACGCGGAAGTAAAGTGCCACCAGCAGTTCCATGGCGGAGAGTGGGCCGCCGACGTGGCCCGCGCCGCTTTTCGCCACGGTGCTGAAAACCAGCCAGCGGCCCTGCTGGGCCAAACCGACGAGATCGGCGAGATCGGAAGATCGAGGATGGTGACTCATGGCTTTCTTATTGCGCTGCAATCTATCGCGGTCGCGATCCTGGCACGCTTCCGCAAGGACAGAACATTCAAGCAGAGACTTCTGCTAAACGGACCGGACGCCGCTCCTTCAAACTCAGCGTCGCGGCGGTGGCCACCCGCAGCGCCTCCAGAGCATCGTCGAGACCGGGAGAGGGGCTGGCACCGCGCGCGAGCGCATCAAAGAACGCGACCAGCTCCTCCCGGAAGGCAACGCTGAAGCGATCCATAAAAAAGTGGTGATAATCGCGGCCCCAGCCGCCTTGACGGTAGTGATACACGGGAGTCTTAGCTTCGGCGTGGACGACGAGCTTGCCCAACTCGCCTGAAACTTCCGAGTAGATGTCGTAGCCGTAAGCGGCGCGGCGGCAGTTTTGGAGCATCCCCTGGGCACCGCTCTGGAATTTGAGCAGGGTCGTGGTGGTGTCCACGTCTCCGACTGCCCGCGCATCCTCACTGAAGCGGACACCGCCCCAGACAAACACCTCCTCGATCTCACCCATCCAAAACCGGGCGATGTCGATGTCGTGGATGGCCGAGTCGATCATCAGGCCGCCGCTCCGTGCCAGATACTCCCTGGGAGGAGGCGCGGGGTCGCGGGAAATGGCAACGAATTGATCGATCTGTCCCAGAGCTCCTTCGTCGAGCCGCCGCTTCACCTCGCCGTAACCCGGATCAAAGCGCCGGTCGAACCCGATCTGAAAGGGAACACCGCAAGCCCCGACGGTTTGGACGGCTTGCGTCGCGCGGACAAGATCGAGTGACACCGGCTTTTCGCAGAAGATGGCTTTGCCCGCCCGGGCTGCGCGTTCCATGTAATCGGCATGCGTCTCGGTGGGCGTGCTGATGACAACAGCCTGAATGTCCTCCCGGGCGAGCACTTCGTCGAACGAAGCCGTGATGCCTGCGGCGCGGGAGAGCCTGGCCGCGCGTTGCGCCGCCTCGGTGACGGGATCGCAAACCAGCAGCACCTTCACGTCGGGGATGGTGCCCAGGTTTTTGGCGTGCTCCTGGCCTGCCCGGCCGGCACCGAGCAAAGCGGCTGTGATGTCGTTTGGCATGGTTTCGGGGGAAAGAGAGTGAGTACCAGTCCGGCACCCGTCTCAGGGAACAATCTCCGCTACTTTGACGGGCCGTTTCTCCTGCCAACTGCGGGTCGCCGCGATGCCCAACCGCAGGGTCTCCAGCGCGTCTTCCGGCCCCGGTGTGGGTGTGACGCCCTCGCGCAACGCGGTAAAGAACGCTTCCAACTCCAGACGGTAGCCCAACTCGAACCGGTCGGGGAAGTTTTCGAAATGGTCGAAGCTGGAACCAAAATCCTTGGCGAATAACAAAGGGGTTTTTTGCGGTGCTTCGATGACCACTTTGCCGATGGCCCCGGCCACTTCCGTGCGGATGTCGTAGCCCCAATTGGAGCGCCGCGAGGTTTCCACGACGCCAAGGACGCCGTTTTTGAACTTGAGCATGGTGACCGCCGTGTCGGCGTCTTTGGCTTGCGCGAACCGCTCATCGATCAACACGTCGCCCCAGGCGCAAACTTCCTCCACCTCACCGACAAGAAAGCGCGCCAGATCGAAGTCGTGCACCGCCATGTCGAGAAAAAGTCCGCCGCTGCCAAGGAGAAACTTCAGGCTGGGCGGATACGTGTCCCGGCTCAAGGCGCGGAACGTTTCCAGCTTGCCGAGCTCACCCGCTTCGATTTTGGCTTTCGCCCGGGCGTAGCCTGGATCGTACCGGCGCATGAAGCCGAGTTGCACCGGTACTTTCTGTTCCTGCACCACCCGGACCACGCGTTGGGTTTCGGCCAGATCGAGCGCGATCGGCTTTTCGCTGAAAACGGCCTTGCCCGCGCGGGCGGCGGCCTCGATCAACGCGGCGTGGGTGTCCGTGGGCGTGACGATCACCACCGCATCGACCCCGGGATGGGCGATGGCTTTAAAACTGTCGCTCACGGCGATTTCCGCGCCGCACATCGCGCGGCCTCGTTCCGCGTTTTCCGGCATCGGGTCCGCCACGGCCACCACTTTGACCCCGCTGATGGCGGCGAGGTTGCGCAGGTGGGTTTCACCCATGCGGCCAAGCCCCAAAAAGGCGACTCCAATGGTTTGTTTGCTGCTCATAAAAAGGGGGAAGAAAATGCCGGGTTGCCGGGGCATCAACGCAAGAGGTTTTCCAGGTACAGCCGGTTCGCGCGCGCCACGCCGGTCGGGTTTTCGGAGGTGGTGTCCTGCTCGACGACCAGCCAGCCAGCGTAGCCGTGGTTTCCGAGCGCCTGGATCACCCCGGGAATGTTCGCCGTGCCCTGACCCAGTTTGGAGAAGATGTACCGTTTGAGCGCCTCCTGAAAGCTCCAGCCCTGCTCTCGCGACGCGCGGAGCACGTCGGCGTTGACATCCTTGATGTGAACGTAACCGACGCGCTCACCGTAGCGCTCCAGCATCGTCAGGGTGTCGCCCCCACCGTAAGCCAGGTGGCCGCAGTCCAGACACCATCCCACCAAAGAGGGGTCAGTCACCTCCAGGAGCCGGGATGTTTCCTCCGCCGTCTCCACGTAGGTTCCCACGTGGTTGTGAAAAACCACCTTCACTCCTTCGGAGCGCAGCGCGCCGGCGATCTCGTTCAGGCCACCGCCCAAAGCGTGCCATTGGCGGTCGTTCAACCCACCGGCAGGGTTAACGAGTCCGGCCTCGGCGCGGCGGCGCTTGTCTCCGCTGTCGGCCGCAACCAGATACTCGCCGCCGAGCGAGCGAAAGAAACGTCCCGCGTCCAGCCCGCGCCGGATTTCCGCTTCGCGTTTCACCGGATCGCGCAGATCCAAACCGACAAAGCCGCCGAGCATCCGCAGACCGTTTCTTTCCAAATCCGGCCCCAACTGCTTCGGTTCCCTCGGCATGTTGCTGCCCCATTCGGTGGCCGTGTAGCCGGCGCTTCGCATCTCGGCCAGCAACTCAGGATAAGGCGTCCAGTCCCGGTACTCCGGTACGTCCGGGCTGTTCCAATTCACGGGGGCGGTGGCGAGTTTCATCGGTGCAGGCTGATCTTGCTGGAACCCTAGTTCACACGCGACGGTTGGAGAAAATGGCGCAGACTCATCACCACCAGCAGCGTTATTCCCCATAGAGCCAGGGTCAGATGCGTGCTCACCCGCAGAAGGTTCAATCCACTGGACATCACCTGGAGAGTGAACAAGGCCAGCACCACTCCGGACACCCTGCCGAATCCACCCGCGACGTTGACCCCGCCCAAAACCGCCGCCAGCACCGTCACCAGGAGGTACGACGAGCCGTAGCCTGATTTCGCCGAGTTGAAGCGCGACAGCATCACCAATCCTGCGATACCGCAGAGCAGGCCGGAGCACAGATAAGTCGAGAAAAGCACCCGGCGGTTGCGCACGCCGGAGAACAGCGTCGCCGTGGGGTTGGCGCCGAGCATCCGCAGGTTGAACCCGGGCACGGAGCGGCCTAGGGCCAGCGCCGTGGCAACCGCCAACACCGCAAAGATCAGCATGGGAACGGGTACTCCCCCCAACGATCCTCTCCCGATGAAGCCGATCGTCGGCGGCAGCCCGCTGATGGCTCCCCCGTTGGTCAGCACCACCGCCAGGCCGTCCATCAGCGTCATGGTGCCGAGCGTGGCCAGGATGGGTGAGACCGCAAAGACCGCGATCAACAAGCCGTTGAGCGCGCCGACCATCACGGCGATCAACAAGCCGGCCAGCAGGGCCAGGAAGGTAACGAAAGTGGTGTCGTGGGTGCCGCCGCTGCCGATCCAGGAGTTGAGCGCCAGGCCGGTGACGATCCCCGTGGTGTTCGCCGTGGCCACCAACGAAAGATTGATGCCTCCGCTGAGCATCGGGACCATCATCGCCAGCGACAAAATGCCCAGCTCGGGCAACTGGTAAGCCATGGACTGGAACGTGTCCCAACGCAGAAACCTGCCGGGATTCAGCGTGGACATGACCAGGAACGTCACGATGAGAATCAGACCCAGGATACGGTTTTCGGTGAAGTGCCGGGCAATCATAAAAGCAGGATTCAGTGCGCGTCTTAATTGGATCAGCCTTTTTCTGTCATCCTGAGCGGAGTGTAACGCAGTCGAAGGACCTTCCGGCCGTCGGCAGA
>CAXTOP010000033.1:0-55858 GCA_964245965.1 uncultured Chthoniobacterales bacterium | reverse complement strand
GCGGCGGAAGGTCCTTCGGCTGCGTTCGCGGACTCACTGCGCTCAGGATGACAGATATAGTGCGTCTTCGATAAAGGGATGCATCATACATCCCGCATCTCTTTTCCGCATCCCTCATCCCGCATCCCGCACCACCGGCTCAATCCTCAGACAAGAACCCGCGCCAAGATGAGAGTCGCCATCGTCAACGACACGCCGATGGCCGTCGAGGCGCAGCGCCGCACGCTGCTCGGCACGGGCAGCTCGCACCAGCTCGCCTGGATCGCGCACGACGGCCTGGAAGCCGTGCGTTGCTGCGCGCGCGACCTGCCCGACGTGGTCCTCATGGATCTCGTCATGCCCATCATGGACGGCGTGGAAGCCACCCGCCGCATCATGGCGCAAACCCCGTGCGCGATCCTGCTCGTTACAGCCGACCCGAAAAAGTACGTAGGCAAAGTCTTCGAGGCCATGGGCGCGGGTGCACTGGATGTGGTGGCCACGCCGCCTGTGGCGCCGGGTGCACACCCGGCCTCCTCACCCCTGCTTCTGAAACTTGAGACCATCGGCCGGCTCATCGGCCTGAAGGCCGGCAAGTCCCGTCCGCCTGACTCCATCGCGCCCGGCCCGGCCAACGCCGCCCGGGGTTGCGAGCAATTGGTCGCCATCGGTGCATCTGCCGGCGGTCCGGCCGCCGTAGCGAAGATTTTAGGCCCGCTGGCGAAGAACTACCCGGCGGCCATCATCCTCGTGCAGCACATCGACGAAAGCTTTGCCCACGGCCTGGTTGACTGGCTCGGCGGACAAACCGTGCTGGCCGTGCGCGTGGCCCGGCCGGGCGATCAACCCACGCCCGGAACCGTGCTGGTGGCCGGCACGGGCGATCACCTGGTGTTCACCGGCCCCGCCACGCTCGGCTACACCCCGCACCCGGGCGATTATCCCTACCGCCCATCGGTCGATGTGTTTTTCGAGAGCGCGGCGCGTTCCTGGCGCGGCGGACTGCTCGGCGTGTTGCTCACGGGCATGGGCCGCGACGGCGCGAGCGGGCTGAAGACCTTGCGCAACAAAGGATTTCGCACTATCGCACAGGATCAGGCTACCAGCGCGATTTACGGCATGCCCAAGCAGGCGGCCCTGATCGGCGCGGCGGTGGACATTCTGCCTCTGGACCGTATCGGTTCAGAGTTGGAAAAGTTCTCGCGCCCGGCTCCGGTGTAGTTTTTCATTTCTCCATGACCCCGAACAGCGATTTGCCGGAGCCATCCGTGGCCGAAGAACTCGTCCAGCGCGGCGAGCAGAGTGCGATGGTGCTGTTGGTGGACGACCAGATCCTGGTGGTCGAAGCGATCCGGCGCTCGCTGGCAGGGCAGCCCAACATCGATTTCCACTACTGCGTGGACCCGGCGGCCGCCATCGCGCTGGCGAACACCCTGCAGCCCACGGTCATCCTGCAGGACCTCATCATGCCGGGCATCGACGGCATGACGCTGGTGCGCCAGTTCCGCGAGAACCCGGCGACGCGCCAGACGCCCATCATCGTGCTGTCCACCAAGGAAGATCCGGTGGTCAAGGGCGAGGCGTTCGCCGCCGGCGCGAACGATTATCTGGTTAAGCTGCCCGACAAGATCGAGCTGGTGGCGCGCATCCGCTACCATTCGCGCGCCTACATCACGCAGGTCCAGCGCGACATGGCCCACCGGGCGCTGCGCGAGAGCCAGCAGCACCTCATGGACAGCAACACGGCGCTCATCGCCCTCAACCAGAAGCTGGAAGAGGCCACGCGCGCCAAGAGCGAATTCCTGGCGCACATGAGCCACGAGATCCGCACGCCCATGAACGGCGTCATCGGCATGACCGCCCTGCTGGACGCGACCCCGCTCGACGAGGAGCAGCGCGATTTCGTCGAAACCATCCGCACCAGCGGCGACTCGTTGCTGACCATCATCAACGACATCCTGGATTTCTCCAAGATCGAATCGGGGCAGATGGAGATCGAGCGGCATCCCTTCGCCCTGCGGCGCTGCATCGAGGACGTGCTGGACCTGCTCTCCCCGCGGGCCCGGGAGCGCGGGCTGCAGCTCGCGTGCGCGGTCGAAGACACGCTGCCGGCGACGCTGATCGGCGATTCGACCCGGTTGCGGCAGGTGCTCGTCAACCTGGTGGGCAACGCGATTAAATTCACCCATGCGGGGGGCGTGTCCGTCGCCGTGGACCCGGTGAAAGCGCCGGCCGGCGAGCGGACCGGGGACGGCGGGGTGAAGCTGCATTTCGCCGTGCGCGACACCGGCATCGGCATCCCGCCCGACAAGATGGACCGGCTCTTCAAATCGTTCAGCCAGGTGGACAGCTCGACCACCCGGCAATACGGCGGCACCGGTCTGGGCCTGGCGATCTCCCAGCGGCTGACCTCGCTGATGGGTGGACGCATCTGGGTTGACTCGGACCCCGGCAAGGGTTCGACGTTTCATTTCACGGTGGGCCTGGGAGTGCCCGCGGCGGAAGGCGGCGCTCCGGCCGGAGGAACCGCGCCCGCGGCCGCGGCCACGCTGGACGCCTCGCTGGCCGGGCGGCTGCCGCTGCGCATCCTGCTCGCGGACGACGACGCGATCAGCCGCAAGGTGGGTGCCGCGCTGTTGAAGAAGCTGGGGTATCAGCCCGACCTGGCGAACAACGGCATCGAGGCCCTGGACGCCCTCGCACGCAATGGGTACGACATTATCTTCATGGACATGCAGATGCCCGAGATGGACGGCCGCGAGGCTACCCGCCGCATCCTGGAGAGCTACGCCGAGGGGCAGCGCCCGCGGGTGATCGCCATGACGGCCGAGGCGCTGGAGGGCGACCGCGAGAGGATCCTGGCCCAGGGCGTGGACGACTACGTGTCCAAGCCGGTGCGGGTGTCCCACATGCGGGCCGTGCTGGAGCAGTGGGGCGCGGTCAAGAAGGCGATGGAGAGTTGAGGCACTGGGTAAGGTCGCGCGGGAAAGTCTCGCGCGCGCCTTCTGAAAAAGGCATAGATTGCGGGCATGAACCAACACTCGGGCTTTCTTTTCCCACCGTGAAAGTGAAATCCCTCCTCGCCGCGCTCGCCGCCGGGTTCGCGCTTCTGCTGGTTTTGGTGATGATCCCTCTGCTCGGGAAGCATCCCCACGACCAGATCGGGGGGGTGACACCCCCGGCTTCGCCATCGCACGCCGCGGAGGCTTCCCAGCAGCCGTCGGTGCCACCTGTCGCCTCGAACCGGGCGGAACTTGATCGTCTGAGCAAGGAAAATGCGCTGCTCCGGGGTCTTGTCACGCGGCAGAGCCAGGATCAGGCGAGGCGGGACGCGACCCGCGAATCGATCAAGGACACCCTAGCCAGTCTCGGCGTGCAGTCCGGGAAATTGGACGAACAATTGCAGGCGCTGGGGAGCCCGGTCCTGCCACTCTCCGACGAAGAACGGGCGCTGTTGGCGAGCTTGCCGCCGCGTGTCGTGGAGCCTGCTCCGGCTCAGGCGGCGAGCACGGTGGCAGCCGCGGAGACTCCGGCCGCCGACAATCCTCCCGGTGTGAATCCATCGTCCGAGATGGCGGCTGCGACGCCGGCACCGGCGATGCCCCGGCCCGAGATTTCCTTCAATCCACCGGTTGCCGCCGCCTCGGTGCCGCTCGCGCGCACGGCGAAGGAGGATTTCGACGAAGGGCGCTACGCCGAGGCTGGCAAGACGTACGAGCAGTTGCTCGCGCTCGAACCGAAAAATCCTTACCTGCTCGCCAGCCAGGGATTGGTGTTCCTGCGCCAGGGCAACGCCAAAGCGGCGGAGGCGATTGTACGCAAAGCGGCGACGCTCGCGCCGAAGGACGCCTTTGCGCTGGCGACGCTCGGCATCGTGTTCTTCAAGACCCAACGCTACGACGGTGCCATCGCCACGCTGACGCAAGCCATCCAGTTGGACCCGAAGAACGCGATGGCGCACAACTACCTGGGGATCACTTCTAGCCAGAAGGGCTGGCCGGAAGCGGCCGTGGACGAGGTGCAAAAAGCCGTCGCGCTGAACCCGAACTACGCGGAAGCGCACTTCAACCTGGCGGTCATCTACGCGACCAGTCAGCCGCCGGCCAAGGACCGGGCGGAGGAGCATTATAAAATCGCCACGTCGTTGGGAGCGGCACCCGACCCGGCTTTGGAGAAGCTCTTTCGGAATTAGGTTGCGGTTCACCTGGATAGGTTGCCTTCCGCCCACTTCCACCTGCGTCCGTCCGATTCATCGAACGCCCCTGGTTTACCGCCCGTTGCGCCAGGTGGACGCCACGTAGTTCTCGCACAATTGCCGCAACACCGGCCGGACCTGCCGCGCCAGTGTCTCGTTGGCGAAGCCGACCCAGGCCACGGGCGTCATGGTGTCCAGCGGCGCGTCGAGCGGCCGGCCGTCGGGCGCTTCCAGCACGCCGCCGGCTTCGGTCAGCAGCAGCCCCGTGCAGAGGTCGTAGGGATGGCACATGGTCATCCCGCCATAACCGAGCGCGGTGAGGACCAGCGGACGCAGGTCGGCCACCATGCGGTCGCGCCCGCTGAGCAGCTCGTAGATCTGGCCGCCGGTGCTGAGATACTGGTCGTCGAAGACCATCGGGGTGTGCGTCCGCGTGCGGCCCAGGAGCTGGTCCCACAGCGCTTCCTCGATCTGGGCGGTCAGCGCCTTGCCTTCCGGGAAAAACTTGACCAGCGACGCGAACCCGTGGCGGAAGTCCGTGGCCTGCGAGGGCCGCATCCGCACCGGCCAGCGTTCGCCGGGGCGATAGGCGTTGATGCCTTCTACCACCAGGCCCGCGCCGCGCACGGCGCTGAGCTGGTCGGCACGCCACTGCTTGGAAGTGGGCAGCTCGGTCATCGCGGCGACCACGATGTGCGACAGGTTGGTCTGCGGTCCGCGCTGGGGTGCCAAAGCCGCGAGCGCCCAGGCGGAGCGTTTATCGTACATGAGCGAGCGGGTGCCGTCGATGGGATCGACGATGAGCTTGAGCCGGGTGTTACCCACGGGTGTAAAGGCAGGAAAGGTCAGCGGCTGGTCATCGCTGAGGCCTTCCATGACCAACTGCACGGACCAATCGGCCGGCCAATGCGCGCCCAACCAGCCGAGCACGGTCGCCTCGCTGACTTTGTCGATGCGGTAGAGGGTGTCAGCCGACGTGACCTCGGCCACACCGGCGAGGTCTTCCGGGTTCGCCGCGTCTCGCGCGTCGAGGACCGCCTGGCGGATGTCGTCGCCCAGGCGGCACAGCAAACGGCGCGCTTGTTCCCAATCGGCGGCGGTGAGGTCGGGCAGCATGGGGGAGGAAACAGGTTAAAGGCCAAGCCCGCTCAACTGCGCGACGATGGTGTCCAGATCCGCGCGGTCCTCCAGTTTGTTCAGGCCGGCCAAGCGCAGCAGCATCGGCAGGAACAGGCCGAAGGTTTTCCTCAGCAGCCGGATCTCGAAGGCGGCCGTGTCGGTGTCGGCCTGGACCTTGGATAAATCCCCCGCCGCGCAGGCGGCGAGTGCCACGCTGGCAAGAAAGTCGGCGATGCGGGCCATCTTTTCGTAGTTGAGCTTTTCGGGGGTGTCGCTGCGCTGATGGTAGTGCTCCCAACGGCCGCAGGAAAAGAACAGGTAGGGCAACCCCATTTGCCGGAAGATGTGGTGATCGCTCATGTCGCCGACGTTCTCGTTGAGCGTGGCCACCAGCGGCAGATCGCTGCCCGACAAGCAACCGTCCACGAGGTCCGGCAGGCGCGGGTGGCTCTCGGCACCCGTCATGAAGAGCAAGTCTTTGATCTTCGGCAGAGCCACGTTACCCAAAGCAGGGAGGGGCAGGCTCACGTCGTGGCCGGTCAGATCCTGGATCAAGGCGAAACCAACGCCCCGCGCATCCATCTGGTCGAGCACGAAGCGGATGCTGCCCATCGCCTGGGAAAGGAAGTAGGGCGGTTCCTCGGCGTCGAAGAAGGTCACGATCACGTCGCGGGCGGGGGATTGCACGCGCAAACGCTCCGCTATCGCCAGAGTAATGGCCACCGCGGCGGCGTTGTCGTCGGCGCAGGGAGCGTCGATGACGCTGTCGTAGTGCGCCCCGAGCAAGATCGGCCGAGCCTTGCGGTCGGTCCCCGGCAGGACGCCGACCAGGTTGAAGAACTTCTCGCCGTCCTGCTGGTAGGGCAGTTCGTAGTCGGCGGCCCCACTATAGTGTTCCAGTCTCAACTCGGACATCCTCTGTTCCAGAAGACGCCGTACCCGCCAGTGACCGGAACTGCCAACCATGCGCCCGTCCGGCCTGGCGAGTTCGAGGACATCGCAGCGGAGCTGGTTGACGGTGGCGGTGGGAACGGCGGAGGAATGATCCACAAAGCTACATCTTCCCGTAAAAGTCAGTGATGTCGAAGGGGAATCCTTTCGACGAATTGTAGCTGCACTTGTGCCAAGCGCACCTCTACCTGCAAAGTGCTTCCCAGCCCCGGCAGGGGCGTGAGAACTCAGCCCACGGCGTAAGCCGTGGGTGGAAGGTCCAAGAAAAAATAAACCCTGGTTGGGGTATAAGAAAGAAGCCGCGGTGGTTTTCTTGCACCCCTGCCAGGGTTGGAGAATAGGTAGAATAGATTCCCGGGGCTTGCGCCCCGGGCTGAGTTCTTACGCCCCTGCCGGGGTTGGAAACTGGCGCGCCTTTACTCGGTGAGCGGCAGCCAGTGGCGGCCGTCGCGGGCCAGGAGTTGGTCGGCGGCCTCCGGGCCCTCGCTGCCGGCGGCGTACATCTCCGGATCTCCCCCTTTGCTCCACAGGTCCAGCGCCGGCTGCACCACAGTCCAGGAGGCCTCGATGTTGTCGGCGCGCTGGAAGAGCGTGGCGTCACCCATCATGCAATCGTAGATCAGCGTCTCGTACCCAACGTTGGGCCGCTCTTCGAAGAAGTCCTTGTAGAGCAAGCTCGTGTTTACCCTGCCCAGCTTCATTACCGGACCGGGCACCTTGGCGTTAAACTGCGTGGTGATCCCCTGCTCGGGGTCAACCATCAGCTTGACGACGTTCAGCGCCATTTTCTCCACGGGCGTGTCCGCGAACATGGCGTACGGGGCGCTCTTGAAATGAATGGCGATCTCCGTGCGGCGGCCCGCCAGGCGCTTGCCGGTGCGCAGGTAAAAGGGCACGCCCGCCCAGCGCCAGTTCTCGACGTTGAGCCGCAGCGCGGCGTACGTTTCCGTGTGGCTGTCCGGCGCGACGCGATCCTCCTGCCGGTAGCCTTTCACCGGCTGGCCGAACTCCGACCCGGCCGTGTACTGGCCGCGCACCAAATTTTCGGGCAGCACGGGCTGGATTGCCTCGACCAGCTTGGCTTTCTCGGTGCGCACCGCCTCGGCGCTGAACGAATTGGGCGGCTCCATCGCCACCATGCAGAGCAGCTGGAAGAGGTGGTTGGGCACCATGTCGCGCAGGCAGCCCGTAGGCTCGTAGAAGCTGCCGCGCTGCTCCACCCCGATGGTCTCCGCCGCCGTGATCTGCACGTGGTCGATGTATTCGCGCCGCCAGGTCGGCTCGAACATGCCGTTGGCGAAACGCACGGCCATGATGCTCTGGATCGTCTCCTTGCCCAGGAAATGATCGACGCGGTAGAACTGGCTTTCGTCTCCCTGCTTGAGGATGCGCGCGTTGAGTTCCTGCGCGCTCTTGAGGTCGCTGCCGAAAGGCTTTTCGATGACCACGCGCCGGAACGATCCGCCGTCCTCTCCCTGCTTGAGCAGCCCGCTCTGTCCGAGTTGATCGACGATGGGCCCGAAGAAGCGCGAAGCCACGGCGAGATAGAAGACCGCGCTGCGGCCGTCGCCGAGTTCCTGCGCGAGCTTCTGGAAGGTCTCGGGCTGGCCGAAATCGGCGGCGAGGTAGGTCATCTTGGCCGTGACGTAGCCCCACTGCTGGTCGTCGATTTTGTCCGTGTAGAACTCGGCTGTCCTGTCCTTGGTGAAGGACTGCATGGTGTCCGTCAGCGACTTGCGCCAGGCGTCGGTGTCCTGCTCGGTGCGGTCCAGTCCGACGATTTTGAAGTCGTCCGGCAGCAGCGCGCTGCCGGAAAGGTTGTAGAGCGCCGGCATGAGCAGGCGCTTGGTCAGGTCGCCGCCCGCGCCGAAGATGACCAGGGTGCAAGGAGGGGCTTTGACCGTGCCCGAGGGGCCGTTGTTGTCGCTTTGCGGCGGTTTCATGAAGGTACGATGGTTGGTGACAAGCTCGAACTTGCATCGGAGACGGAGGATCACTTGGCCTTCTTTCCCGATCCGGCTTAGTCTCCCCCGGTATGGCAGCAGCAAAATTGATTGTCGATGGCCTCTATTCCATCGCCGTGGGTCCGGTGAACACGTTCTTTCTCGACGCGCCGGAGGGCGGCATCCTCATCGACACCGGCCTGCCGGATAGCGGTGACAAAATCCTGCAGGCCCTCGACGGTGTGGGCAAGCAGCCGCGCGACGTGCGCAACATCATCCTGACGCACGCGCACCCCGACCACATCGGCAGCGCCGCCGCGCTCCGGAAGGCCACGGGCGCGACGACCTACCTCCATTCGCGCGACGTCAGCATCGCCAGGAGCGGGACCGGCTTCCGGCCGATGACGCCCGCCCCCGGGTTGTTGAACGGGCTGATGTTCAAGGCCTTCGTCGGGTCCGTGAAAAGCGTCGATCCGGTCGCGATCGATTACGTGATCGCGGACGACCAGGTCCTGCCCCTGGCGGGCGGCTTGCGGGCCATCCACGCGCCGGGCCACTGCGCGGGGCAGGTCGCCCTGCTCTGGCCCGAGCACGGCGGGGTGCTCCTAGCGGCGGACAGTTGCAAGAACCTGCTGGGCCTCGGTTGGTCGCTCGGGTACGAGGACCGGGAGGAGGGAGAGCGCAGCCTGCAAAAGCTCTCGAAGCTGGAGTTCCAGGTCGCTTGCTTCGGCCACGGCAAGCCGATCCGGCGCGGCGCCAACGACCGCTTCCGGCGGCGCTGGCCGGTCCAGGACTGATCCCGGCAGGACGCGAGCCAGTCGCATGGTGATGTGCGCCGGATTGGTCTGTAGCCGGCCAAAGTTCAAATTGTCCTCGACATCGCAGGAATACTCTACAAAGTCCATGGACAATTCATGAACGCCTTGCCTGAAACCATCCGGGAAGTAGAAGTCGAAGCTCAGCAACCGCCATCCGGCTGGCAGGAACTCTGGCGCAAGGAAGACTGGTGGGCCGTCTGGCTCGGGCTTGGCGTCGTGGCGGTCGCGTATGCCCTGTTCATCAGCGGCAAAAGCATCGGCTGGATTGCGGTTGCCCCGGCCAAATGGTCCACGCTTCCCCAGCTCGGCGCGCAGCTGGCCGCCGATGTCCCGCGCTACGCGGCGCAATTCGTGGTTTTCCTGGGGCTGTTTACCTTCGCGACCTCGTTCATCGGACAGCGGGCCAGAGACTTCATCCCCTCGTTTCTCTTCATCTACCTGCTCTCGATCCTCATCTTTGCCGCGGGCAATTGGGATCAATCGCAGCGCTACAACCTGGAGCCGCCGCTGGTCGCGCTCGTCCTGGGCCTCGTCATCTCCAATCTGATCGGCCTGCCGCGCTGGCTGGACGCTGGGTTCCGCGTCGAGTTCTACGTCAAGCTGGGCATCATCCTGCTCGGGGCCACCCTGCCTTTTACCCTGATCATCTGGGCCGGGCCGGTCGCCATCCTCCAGGCGTCGGTCGTTTCCATCATCACCTTCGCGGTGATCTTCTTCGCGGCCCGCAAGCTGGGCCTGGACAACCGCCTCGCGGCGACGCTCGGCGCGGGCGGGGCGGTCTGCGGGGTGTCGGCGGCGATCGCCGTCGCGGGGGCGGTGCGGGCCAAGAAGGAGCATCCGCCTATCGCCATCAGCTTGGTGGTGTTCTGGGCGATCATCATGATCTTCGCTCTGCCGCTGGTTTCGCGCGCCCTGCACCTGCCGGCCGGCGTGGGCGGAGCGTGGATCGGCACTTCCGAGTTCGCCGATGCCGCCGGGCTGGCCGCGGCGCAATCCTACGGGCAGCTCGCCGGACCGGTCACCGGCATCGCGGGCACGGCCGACCAAGCCCTGGCTTCCTACACGCTGATCAAGGTCGTCGGCCGCGACGCGTGGATCGGCATCTGGGCCTTCGTGCTGGCGTTCATCGCCGTGACCCGGTGGGAGCGCACGGGCGCGGACTCCCGGGTGCAGGCCGGCCAGATCTGGTGGCGTTTTCCGAAGTTCATCCTCGGCTTCCTGATCGCCTCCATCGTCACCACGCTGATCGTGCGCGGCTACACCCTGGCCGACTACAACAAGCTGGTGAAACCCTCACTCATCGCGCCCATCACCGCGCTGCGCACGTGGGCGTTCACCTTCAGCTTCCTGAGCATCGGCCTGACCACACGGGTGCGCGAATTCACCGCCGCCGGCAGCAAGCCTTTCCTGGCCTTCACCGCCGGGGTCGTCGTCAACGTGATCCTGGGCTACATTCTGTCGGTCCTGGTTTTCGGCCATTACTGGGCGGGCATCGCCACCCATTGATCCGATGGAACCAGCCGGACGAGATCCTGCCGGCGCGGCGACGTGCGGGCGTTGCGCGCATTTCCAGAACGATCCTGCCGCGCTGGAGAAGACTTACCCCGGGCTGACGGCCATGAGTTCGGGTTATGCTTCCGTGCGGGCGCAGGATGGCATCTGCGATTACCACGGCATCTACCTGTCCGCGCGGGACAGTTGTCCGAGCTTCCTGGTGAGAAGCAGCAACGTCGCGGAAGTTATCTAACACTAATTCTCGGAGTGAACCTCGCCTCTGCTTTGTCTGTCATCCTGAGCGCAGTGAGTCCGCGAGCGCAGTCGAAGGATCTTCCGGCCGGCGGCAGCCAGAGGTTCCAACCAGGCTCAAGCTGCCTAGCCCAAGGGCCGTTGCCTCCGGCGGCAGAAGGTCCTTCGACTCTCGTTCGCGGACTCACTGCGCTCAGGATGACAGAAAAGACCGAGCAGAGCGGATTATCTATACGCCCTCTCAAGATGACAGAAAGGAAGATGGTGCGCCGGATGAACTTGGAGCAACAGCATGAGCGCGCTACGCGTGTTTTTGCAGGAATTCGAGCCGGTTGCCCCAGGGATCGTGCGCGAAGAAGCGCCAGCGGTCGATCAGGTCGTGGTTTTCGGTGAAAGGAATGCCGTGGGCCAGCAGCGTGTCTTTTAGAGCTTCGATGTCGGCGGTCACGAACGCCGGGTGCGCCGACCGTGCGGGCTGAAAATCCGACTCGATGCCGACGTGCAGTTCCAGAGTGCCGCAACGAAACCAGCAGTGAACCCGCGCGCGCAACGGGGCTGGCACCGGCAGTTCTTCCAGGCCGAGGATGCCACCGTAGAACCGGCGCACGGCTTCTTCGCCCCCGGGCGGAGCGACAAGTTGGATGTGATCAAGGCCGGTCAGATTTGGGGTTTTCACTTCGTGGGGAATCGTAACACCGTTCCGTTGGAGGGGCAGCTATTTGGCTGCCAGGATTGATTGCCGGAAAGCCTGGGTCTATGGTATGTCCTACCCCCACCGCGGAAGTCACTCCCCTTCAGCAGCTAAACCCTTCCCTTGGACCCGACGCCACCAGACCGCAGCATGGAACCGGCCGCTGGTCCCGCCGCGCCCAGCCGCTGCCACCGGCACCTGCGAGCGTTCCTATCAGCCGTGCTGGCCATCCTGCTCGTCACGGCTGGCGTGGAGGTCTTCGTGCGACTCCGGCTTTCCACGCACCTGGACCGCTTCACGCTGACGATGCCGCCGGTCAAGTTGACGGGCAACGTTTTACCCAAGGCCGTCTTCCGTTCGCCGGGGATGCTGCCGATCTACGGCAGCTCCGAGCTGGACCGGCCCGCGGACAACCGGCCGGACAGCTTCTTCCTGCACCGGCCCACCGGCTTCGCGGCGTTTCCCATCGGACGGGCGGACAACACCTCGCTGATCATCCTGCAAAAGCTGGCCGCGGCCGGGTCGGCGGTCCGCGGTAAAAAGGTCGCCGTCATCCTCTCGGCCTCGTGGTTCCTGCGCAGCCTGGATGATCAATCCCTGGACGCCAACTTGCGTCCGCTGCAGTTGGGCAGTTGGATTTTCGGACGGAACCTGAGCACCCCGCTCAAGCGCGCCATCGCCCGGCGGATGCTCACGTACCCGCAGACCCTCGAAGGCCAGCCGACCCTCCGCCTGGCGCTGCAAAGCCTGAGCCGCGGCTCGGCCTTCAACCGCACGCGCCTGGCGTTGCTGACGCCGGTCGGTCGCTTGCAAAATTTTGTCCTGGGCCGGGTGGAATATTGGGCGCTCCTGCACGACATGGCCTCCTTCCTGCCCAGCAGCCGCCAGCGGGAACAAGAGCGCCGCCGCCGCTTTCTCACCACGCCGACCGCACCACCCGATTGGGACGCATTGGCCACCCGGGCCGAGGCGCGCGAGCGTGCCGCGAACGACTCGGACCCTTATAGCGCCGGTGATGTTGGCCTGGGCAATGCAGGCCCGGAACTCAAAGCCGCCTCGCCAGTGACGCTCAACCCACCGCCACCGCCCGACCACGACGACGACTTTCTGCGCCGCATGAATACGTCCGGCGAATGGGCAGACCTCAACCTGCTGTTGCGCGGCCTGCGCGAACTCGGGGCGGATGCGCTCATCATTGACCAGCCCTTCAACGGGTTGTACAGCGATGCGGGCGGCAACAGCGCGCAGGCGCGGCAGCAGGTGTACGACCGGCTGGCCAAAGCGGTCCACGCCGCCGGTTTCCCGTTCGTGGAACTTGCCGGCCATGAGCGCGACAAATATTTCTTCAACGACTACAATCATCCCAGCGCCAAAGGCTGGCTCTTCTACGACCATGCCCTCGACGACTTCTACCACGGACGCGGCGAATACAGCGCCGTCCGGTCGCACCGCTCTTGATTTTTCCCGCTGGCTGCCGCCCGGCGGCCAGACGCGCGCCGTGGCGTTGTTCCTGTACTATCTGGCGATCGTGGCGGCATTGCTGTTGATCTACAGCCGCGGCGATTTCGCCGCGCCGAAGTTTATCTACCAGGGGTTTTGAGCAGCATGGATCCGTCTGGCACTCCTTCTCTCATACTCTTTCTCTGAGTGCATCCAGCACGCACTCTCCCTGTCTGTCATCCTGAGCGCAGCGAGTCCGCGAGCGCAGTCGAAGGATCTTCCGTCTGGCGGCAGCCAAACCTTCCTTCAAGTCGCCATGTGCCTCTGGCGGCAGAAGGTCCTTCTGGCTCACTGCGCTCAGGATGACAGCGTAAAAAGCGCGGGGTTAATCCTGAGAAATGGTACCAACTCAAGACAGCGTAGTCACACCACCAAGACAACCGTTGCAGGGGCACGCAGGTTTCAAAACAACTCACTTTGGCCGGCCGGCGTGGGCTTGCCGGTGAACTCCTCGTACTTCTTCGCCAGTTCGTAAAGCTTGGACACGTAGAACTCCACGTTCTCATCTCGTGCATCCTCCCGCCATTCGTCGGCGAGCTTGGCGCTCTCGTACGAACTCACCTTCTTTTTCGTGCCGGTGATGTAGTAGCGGATCTGGTCGCCCGGCTGGTAGTTGCGGGTGCTCCTGGACGCCAGTTCGTAAGGCGCGGAACGGTTGCGCGCGTTGCCCTCGATCTTCTTGCGGTACTCGCCGAGCGAATCCTGGAGCGTGTCGCTTTTCGCCAGCATGTGGATGTCCCACTTGCGCCCGCGAATCGCGCGCTCGAACTCCTCACGCAACGCGCCCACCTGCTCGGGTTTGCCTTCCAGCAGCAGGCGGATCATCCGCTCCAGGTACTGCCGCTGGAAACGCTCCATGCCGCGCGACTTCAACGCGCCGCCTTTGAGGATCATCCGGTTGTCCTGATCCAGCAGCGCGTAGTTCTTCGCCTTGTAGGAAAACATCGCGCGGTACTCGGCGTCGAACTCGATGTCGATGCCCTTGGGCAGCACCTCGCCCAACCCTTTGCCGAGTCGCTCCTTCGTCCAACCCGCCGGCGGGACGAAGTAGATGCCGTCCGTGTCGATCTCGATGACATGGGCTCCGTGTTCATTGAACCAAGTGACCATCTTCTTGAGCAGATCGCGCCCGGTCTCCGTCACCCTGGCCGCCGCGGCATAGTCCGAGAAATGACCCTGCGAAAAACCGAGGTAGCCGTAGAAGGCGTTGATGAGCACCTTGAAGACGTTTTGCAGCGCGTTGATCGTCTGATATTCCCGCGAACGCGGCGTGGTTTCACGCATCTGCCGCTTCGCCTCCAACCGGAATTTACGCAAATCCGCCAGCATCCCGTGGAAGATGCCCAGCACATCCGGCGCGGGAAAGATATCGTAGAGCAGCATCACCGACGGGTACAGCGAGGCCACGTCGCAGTGCCACACGTTTTCGACCACGCCGGTGAAGAAGATGTCCGTGTACCCGCCCTCGAACGCCGACGTTTCCGGCAGTTCCGAGATCGAATGGCTGCGGTGGTAGTATTCGCGCAGGAACAGCGAGTTGATGCGCGTCGCTTGCCCGCGCACGACGACCTCCTGGTAGTTGTACGGGAAGATCTGCGCCTGGATGAAATAGCTGCGGCTAAGCAGGTCGCTCAACGCCCGCGTCTCGTGGACATCCTGCATCGTGTACAGCTTGAAGGTTTCCAGGTCCTCCAGGTAGGCCCCCTGGATGCCCTTACCCTCCAGGTAGGTGCGCTCGGGCGCGCCGGGCGCGCCGCCGGCCACGATGCCGAAATGCCGCGCGGCGTCCTTCAGTCCGAAGCTCTCCAGCTCCCGCGTGCCGATGTCGTAGAGCTGCAGCAGGATGAACGTGTCGATGACGTGCCGCCCGCGGATTTCAAACTTGGGGTAGTTGATCGTCTTCTCGGCGATCTGCACGCGCGACGCCCGCGAGACGATCACCGTGCCGTCGCGGCCCCAGGCGAGTTTCACGCGGTGCCGCTTGGCCCGGGCGGCCAGATAAGGCAGATCGAACTTGAAAATGTTGTGCCCTTCCAGCACGTCGGGGTCGCGCTCGCGGATGATCGCGGTCAGGCGTTCCAGCGCGGCCTTCTCGCTGTTGGCGACGTGGTCGCGGTCCACCATGATCAACTCCTCCCAGCCAGTGTGGTCGCTCACGGCGATAGCCATCAGGTGGTCGCCCTCGCGCTCGGCGTTGGAGAACTCGTAGCCTTCGCTGCAAAACGTCTCAATATCCACCTGCATACGGCGCAGTTCGGCGAAGTCCATGCCTTTGAAGAGCGTCCGTCCGGAGGCGGTCAGGTACTGCTGCACGGGATCGGTCAGCGCGAAAAAGCGCACCTTGCTGCGGGTCCGCAGGTCGCCGCGGAGCGCGCCGAAATCCCCCCAGCCCGAGCATTTGACTAAATGATCGTACTTCAAACCGCCCGCCAGGTGTTCGCTCTCGATATCGTCCTGCGCCCCGGCGAGCCACAGGAACGGACGGAAAGCGGCGCGCTCCACGAGCGTCTCCTTTCCGTCGGTGGAACGGCGGTAAACGTTCATCTCGCCCTCACCGGAAAGCTCCACGGCAACGATGCGCGTGGCGGGATCTTGACCAAACAGGATGTGATTTTCTTCGAATTGCATGATGCCTCTGATGTGGGTTCCACCGACGTCCCCGCGCGCAACGTGGCCCGCCGAAAGGCTGGTGTCATCCTCCGCCGCGTAGCGGCAAATGCCATCCTGCTTACCGGTTCACCGTCGCCATCACCGCGGGCGTGTACCGCGGCCCGGACACCTGATGGCCGGTGATAAACGCGTTGATCTTCTCCAGATCATCCGGCGTTAACTCCAGCGTCGCCGCCCCAAGGTTCTCTTCCAAATACTTGCGGCGCTTGGTCCCGGGGATGGGAACGATGTCCTCCCCCTGGTGCAGCAGCCACGCCAGCGCGACCTGCCCCGGCGTCGCGGACTTCGCTTGGGCGAACTGGCGGACCTGCTCGGCCAGCTTCATGTTCTCATCGAAGTTCGTTCCCCGAAAACGTGGGTCACTCGATGCCCGGAAATCACTGGCTGGCAAATCCTCCGCCCGTTTGCCCGTGCCCGTCAGAAATCCCCGGCCCAGCGGACTGAAAGGAACCAAACCAACGCCCAGCTCCCGCAACACCGGCAGGATTTGGTCCTCCAGGTTGCGCTCCCAAAGAGAATACTCGCTCTGCAAGGCGGAGACAGGCTGCACCGCGTGCGCCCGCCGGATGACGTCCACCCCCGCCTCGGACAGGCCGAAGTAGCGCACCTTGCCCGCGCCGATCAGCTCCTTCACCGCGCCGGCCACGTCTTCGATCGGCACCGCCGGGTCCACCCGGTGTTGGTACAACAGGTCGATGTGATCCGTCTGGAGCCGCTGGAGCGAACCTTCCACGGCCTCCTTGATGTGCTCGGGACGGCTGTTGAGCCCCAGGCGTTCCTTGCCTCCGATGTCCCAGCCGAACTTCGTGGCGATGGTCACCTGATCGCGGCGGCCCTTGAGGCAGCGCCCCAGCAGGTCTTCGTTGGCAAAGGGACCGTACACCTCCGCGGTGTCCAGGAACGTGCAGCCGAGTTCGATGGCCCGCGCGATGGTGGCGATGGACTCCTGTTCGTCTGCCGGACCATAGGATTGGCTCATGCCCATGCAGCCGAGGCCGAGTTCAGTGACTTCCAGACCTTCTTTGCCGAGTTTCCGTTTTGTAAGCATAGGTGCTCATAGTTCGCGCGCCGCCCGGTGGAAGCGCGCCTGCAATCTTCCTCCGGCCACCGCCCGGCACGGCGGGCGAAAGGGAGTAGTGGCCGCAAACAACCGTTGACCGGTCTTCTGGTATGCCCGTATCACTAAATGGATTCCCCCTTATGATCTCCTCCCTTTCTTCCGCCCCTTCGGCTCCCGTCGGACCTGATCCCGCTCCCAACCGGCGACCTTTCTACCGCAGCCTCTACTTCGTGGTGCTGCTGGCCATCGTCGCCGGGGCGATCCTTGGCCATCTCGACCCGGCGCACGCCGTGAACTTCAAGCCGTTGAGCGACGTGTTCATCAAGTTCCTGCGCATGGTCCTGCCGCCGCTGATCTTCACCACGGTGATCCTGGGCATCGGTTCGATGCGCGACATGCGCCAGGTGGGCCGCGCGGGTGCCAAGGCATTGCTCTACTTCGAGATCGGCACCACGGCGGCGCTCCTGATCGGATTGGCGGTCGTCCACCTCGTGCGTCCGGGCGAGGGGATGAACATCAACGCCGCGGCGCTCGACACCAAGTCGCTGGCGACCTACACCAAGACGGCCGAGAAGATGAATGTCATCGACTACCTGACGAACATCGTGCCCACCAGCGTGGCCGAGCCGTTCACGAACAACGACATGATGCAAGTGCTGCTGATTTCCGTGCTGATCGGCCTGGCCGTGGGACAGCTCGGCAGCCGCGCCGAGAGGATCCACCAGTTCCTGGAACAGTTCTGCAAGGTGCTCTTCACGGTGGTCGGCTACGCGATGTATTTCGCGCCGCTGGCGGCGTTCGGCGCGATGGCGTTCACCATCGGGAAATCCGGCATCGGCACCCTGACCTCGCTCGCCTGGTTGATCGGCTGCTTTTACATCACGAGTCTGCTGTTCGTGCTGGTCGTGCTCGGCGCGGTGGCTTACTTCACCGGCTTCTCCATCTGGAAGTTCCTCGGCTACATCAAGGAGGAACTGCTGCTGGTGCTCGGCTGCTCGACCGCCGAACCCGCCCTGCCCGGGCTCATGCAAAAGCTGGAGGGCTTGGGGTGCTCGCGCTCGATCGTTTCGTTTGTGCTGCCGGCCGGTTACTCCTTCAACCTCGACGGCGCGTGCATCTACCTGACGATGTCGTTTGTCTTCATCGCGCAGGCGACCAACACCCATCTAACCTGGACGCAGGAACTGACGATGCTCGGCGTCCTGCTGCTCACCAGCAAAGGCGCGGCGGGAGTGCCCGGCGCGGGTTTCGTCACGCTGGCGGCCACCCTGACCGTCACCCAGACCGTGCCGCTGGCCGGATTGACCCTGCTGCTGGGCGTGGACCGGTTCATGTCGGAAGTCCGCTCGCTGGTCAACCTGTGCGGCAACGGGGTGGCCACTTTGGTGATCGCCCGCTGGGAGGGCGAGGTGGACATGGCCAAAGCCCGCCGGGTGCTCGACGGCGAGGTCCTGTTCGAGGATGACCTCTCCGCCGCCGGCAGCCCGGATGCGCACGGTGTGCATCCTCTGGATGGCGTGGCTGCCTTGCCGGCAAAACCGGCCGAAGCCGTTGCCGAACTGGTGTAGGCGGGAGCGTTGCCAGGTGCTCGCGGCACTGGAACATTATCTTGCCGCCAGCAACGCGGCTGCCGAGTCATGAAAATCCTGATTGCCCCCGACAAGTTCAAAGGGTCGCTGAGCGCCGTGCAAGCTGCCCGTGCCATCCGGCGTGGGGTCGAGACGGCACTGCCCGACGCCGAATGCCGCGAATTGCCGATGGCCGACGGCGGCGAGGGCACCGCAGAAGTGCTCTGCGCTGCAGCCGGCGGCGAATGGCTCAGCGCCCCCGCCCACGATGCCTTGGGGCGTCCCATCGAAGCGGACTACGCGTGGTTGCCCGGCGCTGTAGCGGTCATCAACATGAGTGAGGCTTCCGGGCTGTGGCGCCTCACGGCGGAGGAACGCGACCCTTTGCGCGCCTCGACTTTCGGCACCGGCGAGTTGATCGCGGACGCCCGGCGGCGCGGCGCGCGGAAGATCCTGGTAGGCCTAGGCGGCAGCGCGACCAACGACGGCGGCATCGGCATGGCGGCGGCGCTGGGCTGGCGCTTCGCCGATCAGGCCGGCCAGCCGGTGGAGGCACTGCCGGTTTACCTGCCGATGGTGGTGCAAATTCACCGGCCCGCGGACGCCCCGCTTGCCGAGATGGTCGTCATGTGCGACGTGACTAATCCGTTGCTTGGTTCACGTGGAGCCACCGCGATCTTCGGGCCGCAGAAGGGTGCCGACGAGCAAAAACGTCCGATCCTCGAAGCCGCGCTAGCACACCTCGCCGACCTCGCCGCCCACGAACTCGGCAACGACTTCCGTGAAGTTCCCGGTGCCGGCGCCGCCGGCGGGTTGGGCTTCGGTCTGCTGACGTTCTGCCCGGCGGAACTTCGCTCGGGCTTCGAAGCCATCGCCGAGGCCGTCGGTCTGCGCGAGGCCATCGCCGCGAGCGACCTGGTCATCACCGGCGAGGGCTGCCTGGATGGGCAGACGCTCGAAGGCAAAGGACCGGCGGGGATCGGAGTCCTCGCGCGGCAGCTCGGCAAGCCGGTGCTCGCCTTTGGTGGTCAAGTGCTGGGATCGGAAGCACTGGGTCAGATCTTCGACGGGGTCTTTGCCCTCAAGGACGACACGATCACCGTGGAGACCGCGATCCGTGAAGCAGCGAATCTTCTCGAAGCGAAAACGGCGGTGGCACTCGCGTCTGAAGAGGTGATGATCCTGCTGAACGGCCCCGGCGGCAGCTTCAGCGCCGGCGTCTAACTATTTTCAACAAGTCAGTCCCGCACCATCAACGATCAAGAACCCTTATGCCTGCTTCCCCTTCTTCACGTCAGTACCGGATCGCCGCCATCCCCGGCGATGGCATCGGAAAAGAAGTCCTCCCGGAAGGTTTGCGCGCGCTCCAAGCCACGGCGGATCTTTTCGGCTTCACGCTGCAAGTCGAGCACTTCGACTTCGCCTGCGTCGAATATTACGAGAAGCACGGCGAGATGATGCCCGCCGACTGGAAGGAAAAGCTCTCGAAGTTCGACGCCCTCTTCTTCGGCGCGGTCGGCTGGCCCGCCAAGGTGCCCGATCACGTCTCGCTCTGGGGTTCGCTGGTACAATTCCGCCGCCAGTTCGACCAATACGTCAGCCTGCGCCCCGTGCGGCTCATGCCGGGCGTGACCAGCCCGCTGGTGGGCAGGCAGCAGGGCGACATCGACTTTCTGATCGTGCGCGAAAACACCGAGGGCGAATATTCCGAGGTCGGCGGCAAGATCTTCGAGGGCACGGACCGTGAGGTGGTGATCCAGGAAACGATCATGTCGCGCGTCGGCGTGGACCGCATTCTGAAGTTCGCCTTCGAGCAGGCGATGAAGCGCAAGAAGCACCTGACAAGCGCCACGAAATCCAACGGCATCGCCATCACGATGCCCTACTGGGACCAGCGCGTCGTGGAAATGGCCAAGTCTTACCCGGAAGTGAAATGGGACAAGTACCACATCGACATCCTCACGGCCCACTTCGTGCAAAACCCCGACCGCTTCGACGTGGTGGTCGGCTCCAATCTGTTCGGCGACATCCTGAGCGACCTCGGTCCGGCCTGCACGGGCACCATCGGGATCGCGCCCTCGGGCAACATCAACCCGGAGCGCAAATTTCCGTCGCTCTTCGAGCCGGTCCACGGTTCCGCCCCAGACATTTATGGACAAGGCATCTGTAATCCGGTGGGCGCGATCTGGGCCGCGCAGATGATGCTGGAGCACCTGCGCGAACAGGAAGCCGCCGACGCGATGATGCGCGCCATCGAACACGGTCTCTCGCAGTCCTCCACGCGCACCCGCGACCTGGGCGGCCAGGCCAGCACGCAAGCCGCGGGCGAAGCCATCGCTGCTGCCATCAAGAATTAACAAGACATGAAGGACGCGCCGGAGTACCCGGATCTCCTGCCCGGCTTCCGCTGGCGGGATGTCGCCGCCAACGGCATCAAGATCCGCACGGCCACCGGCGGCGAGGGGCCGCCGTTGTTGCTGCTGCACGGACATCCGCAGACGCACCTGACTTGGCACAAGGTCGCCCCGCAACTGGCGGAACACTTCTCCGTGGTACTGACCGATCTGCGCGGCTACGGCGACAGCGACAAACCCGACAGTGGGGAAGGCCACGTCAACTATTCCAAGCGCGCGATGGCCGCCGATCAGATCGCCGTGATGAACGCGCTGGGCTACCGGCGTTTCTCACTCGTCGGTCACGATCGCGGCGCGCGGGTGAGTCATCGTTTGGCGTTGGATCATCCTGACGCCGTGGAAAAGCTGGTGCTGCTCGACATCGCACCGACCGCCACGATGTACGCCAAGACCGACAAGACTTTTGCGACCAAATACTTTTGGTGGTTCTTCCTGATCCAACCTTATGACCTGCCCGAGCGCCTGATCAGCGCCGATCCGGACTACTTCCTCGACAAGCACATCGCCGCCCAGATCAAGACGCCGGGAGCTTCCGACCCGCGCGTGATGGCGGAGTACCGCCGTTGCTACCGCAACCCGGCTACGCTCCACGCGATTTGTGAGGACTACCGCGCCGCCGCGTCGATCGACCTGGAGCACGACGCCTCTGACAGCCATCTCCGGGTCACCGCTCCCTTGCTGGCTCTCTGGGGAGCAAAAGGCGTTGTCGGCCAGCTCTATGATGTGCTCGAAACCTGGCGCGAGAAGGCCGAGGACGTGAGTGGACACCCCATCGATTGCGGCCACAGTCCTCAGGAGGAGGCGCCAGATGCTCTGATGAACGCACTCAACAAATTCTTGTAATCATTCTTGAAGCGGTTCCTTGTGGGTCAACTTTTCTGGATTGTAGGGCGACGGTCCCCGTTGCCAATGGCGACGTCCTCCTTGGCAACGGAGACCGTCGCCCTACAAAAGAGCAGCGCGAACAGCCTCCACGTCGGCGGCGTCTTCCATCGCTTCAAGTTCCGCCAAATCTTCGATCAACGAGATAACCCCACCAGCGCGCTCTTCGGAGAGGTGCTCCAACTTCGCGACGGCGGCGGCAAACACAGCGTGACTCATCGCTAAGTACTCCGTCATCGAAGTTTTTGGATACGCCTTTTCTGGAATGGTAGGGCGGGCGCTCCGCCTGCCATCTGATCGCGGCCACGGCAGGCGGAGCGCCCACCTTACAACCGGAAAGAAACCACTCGAAAACTTCGATGACGCTGTACTTAGTTACTCTCCTCGACGAACTGGTGGATAAGGCAGGCAACGACGAAACTCATCCTTTGGCTTCGCTGATGGAAATCGTCGGTTCGCTGATCGAGCGACACGAAGACGAACATGTCCCGACGCTCGAAAGCTCGTCCGCCGGACTGGAAGAAGGCTAATGCGTTTGCTTGGGGGGCTTTTGCTACATCCCCCATCTCCCATCTTCCTCCTCCGGCGTCTCCACGTCCGACGCAGTGACGATCTCCTTTCCCCGCGCGATCTTCCAATGCTGGAGCGACGCCGTCTGCCCCTTGCCCAACTTCCGGAAATGCGCCGGGTCCGCGCGCTTTTGCAGCCGGTGCTCGGACACCCCCTCTTCCCGGCAGCCCAGCAGCAGCGCGAACCCCTTGTAAACCCGTGCCTGGCCGAGCACGCGCACGGCATCCAACGGCGCTGGTAAAGGCGGGCGGCGGTCCAGCACCAGAAAGCTCAACGGCAGCGAGCGCAGGTCGATGCCCATTGTTTTGCCGAAGCGCATCCAATCCGGATCGCTGAAGATCTCCGCCGGCACGTCGCCGTGAAAATGACACCAGTGCCGCGTGTTGTCCGGGGTGAGCAGGCCGCAATCCGCCCGGTGCGTGCAGGGCGCGACCGGGTGCATCTCTCCGAGCAGCGCCTGGCGCAACGCGATGATCCGCTCCGAGGCCGCGCGCGCGCCCGGCTCCACGCACACCACGCACTGCGCCCCCCGGGCGAGCGCCACCAACTCCTCAAATCCCTTCCCGTCCAGTTCCGTCAACACGTGGCTGACCAGCAGCACCGCTGGGGACCCATCGTCCCGATGAAACGGGCGCGCCTCGCCGCCGGGAGCTTCGCGCCGCAGGGTCCGGGCCGCGAAGTCCATCGCCAGCGGCGAGCGGTCATGGAAGCGCACCGTCCTTTCGCCGCCGTTCCACCGCACGAACTCGCGCGCGCCCACGCCGGTGCCGCAGCCCCAGTCGAGCACGAGGCCGGCGGGCGGCTGCCAGCGGCGGCGGGTCAATTCACCGAGCACCCACTGCCATTTCCAGGCGATGCGGCGCGCGAAGGTGCGGTCGTAGGAATCCAGCAACGCCTCGCTGGTCCAATAGTTCGAACCGCCCGCGCTGCCTTCCAGGTAAACCGTTCGCAACGCTTGCAGTGCCGGCCATGCGATATCCACGCTCCCAGTCTGCGCCCGCCCCTTTCCCGGCGCAACCTCGCCGCCGGGCCTTGCCAGCGCGGCGAAGGCAAGGCAAATAAACGGATGCGCTTTTTCCTGCCGTGGTTGCTGGTGGTCCTGGCAAGCTCCCCCCTTCCCGCGCAGGGGCCTCCTGCCGATGCGGTCGGCGAGCGTGCCGCCATCGAGGCGGTCCTGCACGCCCAGACCGACGCCTGGAACCGCGGCGACATCGACGCCTTCATGGAAGGCTACGCGAAAACCCCCGGCCTGCGGTTCGCCAGCGGCGCGACGGTGACCCGTGGATGGCAGGAAACGCTCGCGCGCTACCACCAGCACTATCCCGACCGCGCGGCGATGGGCACGCTGACGTTCTCCGACCTGGACACGACGGTACTCTCGGCGGACGCCGCGCTGGTCTTCGGCCACTGGCATCTGCAGACCCAGGACCACGGCGAGCCCCACGGTCTCTTCACCCTGCTCTTTCGCCGGACACCGGCGGGTTGGCGCATCGTGGCCGATCACACCTCGGCGGCGGGGAGTTGATCCGGAGGAAGGCTCCAATGTGCCTCCATCCCATTGCATCTTGACAGACGCGCCGCCATCAAGCTTCGTGCCGTGGCCAGGCTCCCTCGCCGGGCACCGCCTCTCTCTCTATGCGTTTGATCGACAAAGCCGCCAAGCTCTTCTCTCCCGCCGCCTACCGCAGCGTGCGGAACGGGATCGGGCGCCTGCTCCATCCACTGCCGGTCGGGCGGTTCCTGCGCCACGTGGACCCGGCCGTGATGGAGACGCTCGCCGCCCGGCACGGGCACCTGCTCAAGGAAGGCGAAAACTGGACCAAGTACTTCGACGCCGAACGCTGGCTCAAACTCAGCATCCGCCGCGCGCAGGACATCGGCCTCAACCGGGAAGCCCGCCCCCTGCGCGTGCTCGACCTAGGCAGCGGCGCGGGATATTTCCTCTTCGTCTGCAAACACTTGGGACACGAGGGCATAGGCATCGACGTGCCCGAGCCGGCCTTTTACGGCGACATCTTCGAACACCTCGGCCTGCGCCGCGTCGTCGCGCCCGTCGATCCGCAGCAGCCGCTGCCCGAAGCGCTGCTGGCCGGCGGGAAGTTCGATCTGGTGACGGCGTTTTCCATCGCTTTCAACAAGTACAGCCCCACCGGCCTGTGGACCGCCGCCGATTGGAGCTTCCTGCTCGATGATCTGCGCGCCCGTTTCCTGAAGCCGGGCGGACGCATCTACTTCGATCTCAACCCGAACTACCACGGCAAGTTCATGACGCCGGAGATCCGGGAGATGTTCCTGCGGCGCGGCGCGCGGATCGACCGGCATTCCAAGCTGCTGTTCGACCCGTTGAGGTAATTGCCGCACGCAAACTAATCGGCCCGGTGCAAAGGCTCCGTGGTGGATGGTGCGCTCCGCCGCGTCATTGGTTGCCCTGCGGCGCAGCCGCCCGATCCATCCGGGCGGCGTTGCCGCAAGGGGAAGCCATGGCGCCGCGGCGCGCACCATCCACCACGGAACAACTTCCCATCTGCTCAGCCCGATGCGCGGCCCAACTGCGGCGTCACAAACGCCGGGGCGGGAACAGGAACTTGAGGACACCTTCCATCCGCCTGGCCCAGGCTCCCTCGTAGTGGCCCGCGCCCTCGTCTTCCAGGTAAGCCAGATCCTCGCCCAACTGCCAGCCTTTGCCCACCAGCCGGTCGCGCAATTCGCGCGCGCTCTCCCAGCCTTCCTCGCCCGTGCCGGTGTCCAGCCAGATCTTGAGCGGCGGCTTGCGCCGCGCCAGGTCCACCAACTGGTAGATCACGCAGTCGTCCCACCAGATCGAGGGCGACATCACCGCCAGCCGGTTGAAAACCTTCGGAAAACGCAGGCCCAGCACCAGCGTCACCAATCCGCCCAACGACGAGCCGCCCAGACCGGTGAACTCCGCCTCGGGGCGCGTGCGGTAGCGTCCGTCGATGAAGGGCTTCAGTTCCTCGGTCAGGAAACGCGCGTAGCGGCCCGCCAGGGCGCGGCTGCGGCCCGGCTCGCCGTTCATCACGTATTGCCCGCGCGTGGGTGTGTACTCGTGCAACCGCTCCTCGCCCGCGTTGGCCACGGCCACGATGATCACCGGGGCGATCTCTTTCGCCTTGATCAGCCGCTCGGCGGTTTCGTCCACGCCCCACTCGACGCCGACAAACGCGGTGGCCGCGTCGAACACGTTCTGGCCGTCGTGCAGGTAGAAGACCGGGTAGCGCATCCGCGAACGCGCGTAGCCCGGCGGCAGGTACACGAGCACGTCGCGCCGGTTGCCCAGCAGGTTGGACAAAAAGCGGGGATGCCGCCGGATGTCGCCGGTCAAGGTGTGGCCGTCGTCTTCGCTGCTCATGGGTGAATCACGCGCACTGATGCACGCGGCAGCCTCCTTTGTCCACGACGGTGACGCCGCCAGCCGTCCGGCGAGAGGCTATTTGGCGGGAGCAGGATAGACGTCGGACACCCCGTCCAGCCCTTCCTGCTCGCGCTCGAAGGTAACGCTCCGTTTGCCATGGTCGGTGCGGATGCGCAGCACGTAGATGCTGTCGAAATCCTCCGCCGGCCACTCCGGCACCTGCTTCGAGTCGCCGCCGAACGACACCATGAAGTGCCGCACCATTTCGTGCAGCAGATGGTGCTCCCAAGCCACGAAGACCGTGGCATGGCGGTAGCCCGTCTCGGAGAGTTCTTCCTGCAGACTGGAAATATCGTCGTAGGCAAAACGCGTCTCGACGGGCAGGTCGAGCCGGATGGCCGTCGGCTCGATGGTCATCAGCGGGCGAACGTAGGAATACTGCACCCCGTCCTTGCTCGTGCGCTTGGTGGTCGCCGGTGCGAAGAGGTAGTCGGGCTTGCCGTATTTGTTGATCAGCACATCCGGCAGGGCCAGCGCGCGGTTGAGACCCTTGACGCTGAGTTGGCCTTTGTCGTCGTCCGGCTTCTCGCCGTGCCGCACGAAGACCAGCGTTTCCACGGACATTTCCTTGTCCGCCGCCGCCGACACGGACGACGCGGGCAACCCCGCAGGATTTTGTGCCCGCGCGGCCACCGTGCCGAGGCACAGCGCCACCCCGCACGCGATCCACCCAGCACGTCGGCGGCTCATAAATCAGGAGCGGGCCGGCACCGTGGAAAGGGCGTTCGCCACGATCCCGTCGAGCGCCTTGTCGCGCGCGTCGGCGGTTTGCAGGTTGTTGATGGGCGTCTGCTTGGAGGTGCGGAAAACGATCTCCTTGCTGGCCGGATCGATGACGTCCACGATCAAGGTGCCCGAACCGCTGGGCGGGATGAACAGGCTCAGGTTCGCCTGCGCTTTCTGCCCGGCGGAAAGGTGGTAGCCCTGGTAATTGGAAGCCACCGAGGTTTCGTCGCCCTGTTTGCGGATGATGTGGAAAGCGACCAGTAGGTTCGGCTTGCCGCCGTGCACGCGTTGGTAACCTTTTTGCGTGAGATTGCCGGCGATGGTGTCGCGGATGCGCCCGGCCCAGTACGAGCGGTTGGATACCGCGTCGGCGGCTTCGAGCGACGGGTCGGTCACGAAATCGAACGTCGAGCGTCCCGCGAAAAACGCCGTCGGTGCCGTCCCGCTGCCCGTCAACGGACTGGAGGTCGCGGTGGCGCCGGAGCCGCCGCCGGTCGCGCAGCCCGCCCCAACTCCGAGGAGCAGACCGGCGGCCAGCACGCTGGCAAAGGGGCGATGGAGAAGGCGGGAAGAAAAAGCGTGGAAAGACATAAATCTCGGGGAAAAAGCGGCGCTCCCGGCTTCGAACCCTGGAGACCGTTGGTGACGTGTCGTTCCCATTCATCGCGCGGCACCCGCCTGCTGGACGGTAGAGCTTGAGCCGCAGCGTCACAACGCGGCTTCTTTTTCGTCGCCGAGACGGCACGGGAGACGTCGCATCCTGCCGCTGGCGTCCGCGCCGTTCCGGTGTAGGTTGCGCGTCCGTTTTCTCTTTCCTTTTCCTACCATGAAAAAAGTCGGCATGATCTCCCTGGGCTGCGCCAAGAATCTCGTCGATGCCGAGATCATGCTCGGCAGCGTGCGGGCGCGGGGCATGGAAATCACCGCCTCGGCGGAAGAGGCCGATGTGCTCATCGTCAACACCTGCGCCTTCATCGACTCGGCCAAGGAGGAATCCATCGAGGCCATCCTGGAAGCGCACCAGATGCGCGGCCTCCAGCGCCGCCCCGGCCAGAAGCTCATCGTCAGCGGCTGCATGGCGCAGCGTTTTTCCAAGGAGCTGATGCGCGAGATGCCCGAGGTCAACGCCTTCATGGGCCTGGACCAGGTGGCGCAGGCCGGCGACATCGTTTCGCGCGTGCTCGCGATGCCCGAGCCGACGCTGCTCACCGATGTCGCCGCGGCCGTCGGCCTGATCGACGAGAAACTCGAACCGCTCAACCTCGTCACCCGCCAGCCGCGCTACATTCCCGACTACGACACGCCCCGCTTCCGGCTTACGCCCGCGCACAGCGCCTACGTCAAGATCGCCGAGGGCTGCAACCACCCGTGCAGCTTCTGCGTCATCCCGCAAATGCGCGGGCGGCACCGCAGCCGCTCGATCCCCTCAATTGTGCAGGAGGTCCGCCAGTTGGTCACCGAGGGCGTGCGCGAGATCAACCTCATCAGCCAGGACACGACGTACTACGGCATGGACCTGTGGCAGCAAAAGGCCAGCCCGACCCAGCCGGTGGATTCCACCCGCGGCGTGACCCTGAGCCACCTGCTCGAAGAGCTGCAGCAGATCGAGGGCGATTTCTGGATTCGCCTGCTCTACACCCACCCGGCGCACTGGAGCGACGAACTCATCGCCACTATTGCCCGCTGCCCCAAGGTCGCGCGCTACATCGACATGCCGCTCCAGCACATCCATCCCGACATGCTGGTGACCATGCGGCGGGAAACCTCGCGCGAGCACATCGAGGACTTGATCGCGCGCCTGCGCGCGGGTATCCCGAGCCTGACCCTGCGCACGACCTTTATCGTGGGTTTTCCGGGCGAGACGGAGGAGCATTTCGAGTCGTTGCTGGAGTTCATCGGCCGGGTGCGCTTCGAGCGCCTGGGCGTATTCAACTACTCGCAGGAGGAAGGTTCGCGCGCCGCCAAGATGGAGGGCCAGTTGCCCGCAGCCGTCAAGCGCCGGCGCTACCGCAAGGCGATGGCGCTGCAACAGCGCAACGCCCTGGAAACGAGCGCGGCGATGGTGGGCCGGCGCTTGCGCGTGCTCACCGACGCCCCGCTGATCGCCCGTTCCCAGGCCGACGCCCCCGACATCGACGGACGAATCCTGCTCGATCGGCCGGCCCCGGTGGGCGAGTTTTTGGAGGTGCTGGTGGATGGCACGCAGATCTACGATTTGACGGCCCGCCTCGCGGAGTGAGGAAACAAGCCGGGAAACGGAGGTTCTCCGGGCGGAAAAACAGCTGGCCGGTGGCAACGCTTCCTTTTGCCCAAGATGGAGCGCTTTGCTAAAGCGTTGACATCTTTTAGGGAAATTCCTTATTTCTAGCGGTCCCCCGTGCATTCATTCATCCTACCCTTCTACTTCTCACTTCGCGTGTATGGCCGACGAGGAACCCAAAAGAGAAACGGTCCGCATCACCCTTCCCAGCCGGCCAACGGCTGGTGAGGCCGGCAGCGTCCCGATCAAAAGGGAGACGGTCCGGATCAACCTGCCAGCCCGCCCACCGGTTGGATCAGCCGCCGATCCGTACCTGCCGACGAAGGAAACGAGCAAGCTGTCCAATCTCGCCACGCCGCCAGTACTCACACCCAAGCCGATGGTGCCGCCTGCCCCCGGCGCGCCGGCGGCCACCCGGCCACCCGCGCCGCCGCGTCCTCCCGGGGCTCCCGGTGCGCTGGCCGCGCCGCGTCCTCCCGGCGCTCCGGCGGCACCGCCGCGTCCTCCCGGCGCTCCGGCGGCACCGCCGCGTCCTCCGGGCGCTCCGGCGGCACCGCCGCGTCCTCCGGGCGCTTCCGGCCTACCCCGCCCTCCAGGAGCTCCCGGCGTACCTCGCCCCCCGGCGGCTGGCGGCGGTCCGCCACGTCCTCCGGGTGCCCCCGTGGCTCCGCGGCCACCCGTTGCCCCGAGTACCCCAAGCGCAAATATTACCCGTCCGTCTGCCCCGATCCCGCGTCCGACCCCGCCCGGCAACGCGCCGGTGGCACCTGCGGTTGTGCCTCCCCCGCCCGCGCCGGAGGCGTCCGTCCCCGAGGCGGTCACCCCGATGGCGGCGAACTCCGCCTCCGGAGCCGTGATCCCGATCGTGGCACCCACGGTCACGAAGGACACCGTTCGCATTGAGGTGCCCGTGAAGGCCAGGGCAGTCCAGCCGCCCCAGGCCACCGTGAAGCTGCCAGTCCAGCCGTTCCTCCAACGGCCCATCGTCCAACCCGGCACGTTGACGACTCTCCCGGCGGTTGCCACGGCTCCCACCATCGACGAAGACGAGAACGAAGTAGCCGCCGAAGACCCGACGATGACCTACTTCTCCGGGGGAGTCTTGGTCTTCTCGGCGGTGGTTTTACTTTTGCAGGTTTTGGACTACCTTTCTTTAAGCGCTAACTGAGCGTGACGGCCAGCTCCGAGGCTGGTCTGGCAAACCCTAAAACTTTTTGTTTACTTCGTTATGTCGAGCCCGCAAACCGTTATCGTCACCGACTCCAATTTCGAGGACGAGGTTCTGAAGTCGTCGGTCCCCGTCCTGCTGGATTTTTGGGCCCCTTGGTGTCCGCCTTGCCGGATGCTCTCACCCGTGATGGACGAGATCGCCACCGAGAAGGTCGGCGTCGCCAAGATCGCCAAGGTCAACGTGGATGAGAACCAGGATCTCGCCCGCCGTTTCAAGGTGCAAAGCATCCCGCTGTTGTTGTTCTTCAAGAACGGCGAGGTTGCCGACCAGATGCTCGGCGCGACCAACAAGAAGACGTTGGTCAACAAGTTGGATGCGCTGCTGTGATCCGCTAGAAGCAGCAGCACTCCGATCAGCCGCTCCCGCCTCGCGCAGGGGCGGCTTTTCTTTTTGGTCAAACGAATCGGTCAGCCCATTTGCCGTACGACTGCCGGGTCAGTGGTGCCCACACCCAAGTCAACGTTTTCGCATCGCCACAAACGCAAAGCAGCCGCAGCCTCCGAAAAGGCTGCGGCTGAAAAGAAGAATTCCTAATCGTTAGATCGTGTTGGCGTTCTCGACCACCTCGCCGTTGGGGGAGACGGCCGCATTGGCACCGTCGCCGCCCTCGCCGCGCTGCATCTGCTGGTCGCGGTCCTTCATGGCGGCGCGGCGGCTGAACTTGACCCGGCCCTTGTCGTCCACACCGACGCACTTGACCAGGATCATGTCGCCCGTCTTGACCACGTCTTCGGTGCGCTTGACGCGGAAGTCCGCCAGTTCGCTGATGTGAACCAAGCCTTCCTTGCCTGGCAGCACTTCCACGAAGCACCCGAATTCTTTGATCGAAACCACGCGGCCGTTGTACACCTCGCCGACCTCGATCTCCTTGGTCATGCCCAGGATGATCTCCTTGGCGCGCTTCATCGCCTCGCCGTTGGCCGAGTAGATGTTAATGCTTCCGTCGTCCTCGATGTTGATCTCGGCACCCGTCTCGGCCACGATGCCCTTGATCGTCTTGCCGCCCGGCCCGATGATCAAGCCGATCTTGTCCGGGTTGATGCGGACCGTCTCGATGCGGGGAGCGTACTTGCTCATCTCGGTGCGCGGGCGGTCCAGCACGGCGTTCATGACGGCCAGCACCTTGGTGCGGCTCTCCTTGGCCTTGTAGATGGCTTGCTCCAGCAGCTCGAGCTTGATGCCCGGCAGCTTGAGGTCCAACTGGTAGCCGGTCACACCCTCGGCGGTGCCGCAGAGCTTGAAGTCCATGTCGCCGAAGTGATCCTCGCTGCCGATGATGTCGTTGAGCAGCGTGTGCCGGGTCATGTTGCCCGACGCGTCGAACTCCGTGACCAACCCGACGCTGATGCCCGCCACCGGGGCGAGCAGCGGCACGCCGGCGTCCAGCAGGCTCAGCACGCCCGCGCAAACGCTGGCCATGCTCGTCGAGCCGTTGGATTCCATGATCTCGCTGTTAATGCGGATCGCGTAAGGAAACTCGCGCTCGTCGGGGATGACCGGGGCGATGGAACGCTCGGCCAGTGCGCCGTGGCCGATCTCGCGGCGGCCGGGGCTGCCGGTGCGACCTGTTTCGCCAACGCTGAAGGGCGGAAAGTTGTAGTGCAGGATGAAGCGCTTGCTCGTTTCGCCGCCGGTGTAGCCGTCGAGGTCCTGCGCTTCCTGGGCACTGGCGAGGGTCGCGATGGCCAGCGCCTGCGTTTCGCCGCGCTGGAAGAGGCCGGTGCCGTGCGTGCGGGGCAGCAGGCCGACCTCGGCGGAAAGCTGGCGCAGATCGAAGTAACCGCGGCCGTCGCAACGGGATTGCTTGTCCAGGATGGAGATGCGGAACGCCTTCTTTTGCAGGTAATCGAACGCCTGGGAAATCTCGAAGGGCGTCGCCTCGGGGAACTTCGCCTGAATGGCGGCCTTCACCTCGGCCTTCAGCGCGCCGACGGCCTTGCCGCGGGCGGTCTTGAGCGGGGTGTAGAGGGCGGCTTCGATGCGGTCGCCGGCCACCTGGTAGGCGACTTCCATGATCTCGTCGCGGACGACGAAGAGGGGCATTTCGCGCTTGGTCTTGCCGGCGGCAGCCATCAGCTCACGCTGGGCCTCGACAAGCTTTTGCACGTGGCCGTGGGCGAAGTGCAGTGCCTTGATGAACTCGTCCTCGGGCATCTGCTGGGCATCGCCCTCGATCATGATCACATCGTCATACGTGCCGGCGTAGATCAAGTCCAGGTCGCTGTGCAGGCGCTGGCTGTGGGTCGGATTGACAACGAACTCGCCGCCGACGCGGCCGACGCGCACCGCACCGATGGGACCGGCAAACGGAATGTCGGACACGCACAACGCCGCCGATGCGCCGTTGATGCAGAGCATATCGGGATCGTTCTCACCGTCGGCGCTCAGCAGCGTGGCGATGATCTGGGTGTCGTAGAGATAACCTTTCGGGAACAACGGACGCAGGGGCCGGTCGGTCATGCGGCAGGTGAGGATTTCCTTTTCGCTCGGGCGGCCTTCGCGCTTGAAGTAGCCGCCGGGGATCTTGCCGACCGCACTGGCTTTCTCGCGGTAATCGACGGTGAGCGGGAACCAGTCCTGCCCTTCCTTGATGCTGGTGGCGCTGACGGCGCTGACGAGCAGGACGGTTTCGCCGCTGCGCATGACGACCGCGCCGTCGGCGAGGCGGGCGAGTTTGCCGGTTTCGAAAGAAACGGAGACGGAGCCGAGGGCTGCCGTGGTTTGATTGGGCATAGTACGAGTCTAAGTAAGGTAAACGGCGACAAAGCCGCGATCGCGGTGCCGACTCCTTAACTCGTAGGCTTCAACCTTCCGGTGGGCGGCAGACGTGGTGGACGCCGGCCGCTACTGAAGATTGAAGCCTAGGGATAAGTGAGGGGAACGGTCGCGAGCGTCACCGAAGGATTGTTTGTTTGTTCTGAAGAGCGGGAAAACACCTAGGTGCCGACCAGCGTTTGTAGCCATACCTCGGAAACAACCAGAGCGCAAAATCTTTGCGGGAACTCCGTCGAAATCGGGTAAAAACCCCGTCGCAGCACGAAAAATCGCAACCTGCTGCTGCATGGCCACCTACTGATCAACTGACAGCGAGAGAAAACTTCACTGTTCCTTGAAATTATTCTTGTAAATTTTTGGGGAAATTCTCTACAACACACACAGGCAGCGTCACTTTCACTTGTCGGACTGCCATTTTGCAAGGAAAGATCGTGCCAGAGAACTCGTAGCCGTATATCACCAACTCATGACCACCAAGGAACAAACCAAGGGAACACAGGGAAGCACCTTGTTCCAAAACCGTCTCACCGCTTATTCCACGCTCGCCGTGGCCGGGGCGAGCGCCGTGGCCGTCACGCCGAAGGCAAAAGCCGACATTGTGTACAGCGGACCGCTTAACTTATCGGTCCCGGTTTCAACGGCGGGGATCTATATCAATCTCAGCACCTTTGCCACTTACACTAGTTTGACGACGGCCCAGGCTGCTGACGCAACCGCTCCCATCGTCAACATCTGGGGTACGACCAATACCTATTCGTACCTCTATCCAACCACTTCAACCGTGAATCGCTTCGTTTCCACGGGAGCTAACCCGCTGGAACTGCCGGCAGCTTCCATCGTGGATGCAAATGCCACCTACGGCACCACGCGCGCTCCTGGCGCGCTGACCACTAACCTGTGGACCGCCGGTACGACTGGATACCTCGGCATCCGTTTCCTCAACGGTGCCACTACGGATTACGGCTGGCTGCAGCTGAGTGCCCAAGCGCCTCCCACTACCGCCAATCCTACCAAAATCCTTGGGATCGCCTACGATAATACTGGTGCCGGCATTGCCACTGGGCAGACGGCGGTGCCCGAGCCGGGCACGGTCGGCTTCCTCGCCGCCGGAGCCATGGGCGCTGCCGGTATGGCGTGGCGCCGCCGCAAGATGGCTGCCTGAGCGCGTTGTCCCAAAGCATATTCGGAAATCTAGCAACGGCGACGGGACCTGACCCTGCCGCCGCTTCTTTTTGACTCCCCGTTCCCGCACCTCACTGATGGGCACCGCCTCCGAAGCTCCCGCACTTCCCGCCCTACCTCGCAAAGTCCTGCTCGTCGGCTGGGACGCCGCCGACTGGAAATTCGCCCTGCCCCTGCTCGAAGCCGGCCACCTGCCCGCCCTGGCCTCGCTGGTGGAACGCGGCGCGATGGGCAACATCGCCACGCTCCAGCCGCCGCTCTCGCCGCTGCTGTGGACGAGCATCGCCACGGGCAAGCTCGCTGATAAACACGGCATCCTCGGTTTCCTGGAACCCGACCCGCTCGACTCCGCGCTGGGCGTCCGGCCCGTTTCGGTCACTTCCCGGCGCGCCAAGGCGCTCTGGAACCTGCTCGATTCGGCGGGTCTCGGCGCGCACGTGGTCGGCTGGTACGCCAGCCATCCCGCCGAGACCCTGCGCGGGGTCAGCGTGTCGAACCGCTTCTTCGAGCCGCGGGAACTGCCGGCCGGCGCGCCGTGGAGCCCGCCGCCGGGTTCCGTGGCCCCGGCGGACCTCGCGCAGCCGCTCGGATCGCTGGTAACCCAACCGTCGGCCATCGCGGACGGGCAACTGCGCGAGTTCGTTCCCGGGTTGGATACCATCGACCGGGCGGCGGACCACCGCCTGGCGCTGCTGGCGGAACAACTGGCGCGCACGGCGTCAGTCCAGGCGGTCGCCACGGCCATCCTGCAGAACGAGCCGTGGGATTTCCTGGGCGTGTACTTCGACGGCATCGACGTGCTCGGGCACTATTTCATGCCCTACCACCCGCCGCGGATGCCCGGGATCTCGGAACAGGATTTCGGGCGGTACGCCGGGGTGATGACGCGGGTGTACCAGTTCCACGACCTGATGCTCGCGCGGTTGCTCCAACTCGCCGGACCGGCCGCCACGGTGATCGTAGTGTCCGACCACGGCTTCCACTGCGACGGGCAGCGGCCAGCGCTCACCGGGCAGGAAAGCCCCATGGCGCTCGACGCCGCCTGGCACCGCTCGCTGGGCCTGTTCTGCGCGGCGGGGCCCGGACTCAAGCGCGACGAACGCGTTTACGGCGCGTCGATCCTCGACGTGGCTCCCACGGTGCTGACGCTCTTCGGCCTGCCGGTAGGCGAGGACATGGATGGGCGGGTGATGGGGGATGCTTTTGAGGAAACGCCGACCGTCCGGCGCATCCCCACCTGGGAAAACGCCGGGGAAGTTTCTACCCCGGCGCCACCAGCGCCGGCACCGGAGACGGCTGACCTTGCGGCCATCGAACAACTCGTCGCCCTCGGCTACCTGGACCCTTTGTCAGCCAACGCCCAGCGCAACGCGGACAACGCCGCTTGGGAAGCGCGCTTTGCCCTGGCCACCGTGTACCTGAGCACCCGCCGCCCCTCCCTCGCGCTGCCGCTGCTGGAGGCGCTCCACGCGGAGCGCCCCGGCGCGGGACGCACCACGCTGCTGCTTGGACAGTGCTTTTGCCACCTCGGACAGCCGGCGGACTGCGCCGGCTTGCTGGAGGCGCGTTCGCACGAGGAGACCGGCAGCCCTGCGACCCGGTCCATTTTGCTCGGCTCCGCCTTGCTCGCGCTCGGTCGTTCCGAAGAAGCCTTGCGCCATTTCACGGATGCCGAACACTTCGCCCCCGGAGCCGCAGGTCCGCCGGCCATGCGCGGCGACGCCTGTCTGGCGATGCGTCAATGGGATGCCGCGGAGCAAGCCTTTCAGCGGGCGCTTGCCCTGGACCCCGACAACACCCAGGCGCACGACGGCCTGGCTGTGGCGCACCTGGAGCGGCGGCGCTATCACGAGGCAGCGCAAGCCGCCCTGGAAGCCGTGGGAAGGCTGCATTACTTCCCCGCGGGCCATTTCCACCTGGGACTGGCATTGGTCGGCTTGGGAGATCACACCCGCGCGTTACAGGCTTTCGAAGCCTCGCTGACGATGGCCCCCGGACACCGGGACGCCCACCGCTGGGCCGCCACTCTCCATCGCAAGCTGGGGGACCGGACCAAGGCAGCCGAACACCGCCGCGCAGCGGAGGCGCTGGCGTAGGTTTGGGCCAGGCGAGCCCGATTTCTCCTCCTTCCGCATCAGCACTCGGGAACGCCCTCGTCCGTCCAATCGCATTGGCTCTGGCGCGCGGGCTTGCCCCAACGAGCGCACGGCACCACCCTTTCCGCCATGAGCACGCTCGCTGAAATCGAAGCCGCTGTTCCTAGCTTGAACAACGAGGAGTTGGAACTTCTCGAAGAGCGGTTGTATGAACTGCGTCAGCAGCGCGCGGCGACCTCGCGGCAAAGGCTAACAAGTCTGGTGGAGTTCGCGGGGGCTGTGCAGTTAGCGGAAGATCCCCTCGAGTGGCAGCGCCGGGTGCGTCAGGAGTGGGAATGACCGGGTTGCTCGACTCGAACGTCGCACTTTATCTACTCGGCGGGAAACTGGCAGCCCCCTTGCCGCCCGGCAGTTACGGCTTGTCGGTCATCACGGAAATGGAATTGCTGGCGTGGCCTTCGCTGACACCAGCGGAGGAACTCAAGGTGAAAGCTTTCCTGCAAAGTGCCACCTTGTGCGAACTGACCCCGGCCATTCGCCATCAAACGATACGATTGCGGCGTGAGGAACGGTTGAAACTACCGGATGCCATCATCTGCGCCACTGCGCTTGAACATCAGGTGGAACTCTGGACGAACGACCAGCGATTGCTGAGCGTTCCCGGGCTGCGTCGCCGATCTGTGATCGGTAGTTCCTTGAATGGCCTGGATGCCCCACGGAACCGGCAGGATTTCGCCGGTCTCATCCGTCTCACTCCTCGCGCAACGCCGACAGTGGGTCGATGCGCGTGGCCCGCCGGGCCGGCAGGTAGCTGGCCAGCAGGCCGACTGCTCCCAGCAGCACCGACACCCACAGCAGGATCTCCACGTCCACGGCCGTCGCGCCGTACACCACGCTGGACAACCAGCGCCCAGCGCCCAGCGCCGCCGCCAGGCCCAGGACCAACCCGATCCCGACCAGCCGCGCGCTCTGACCCAACACCAGCCGCAGCACCGCCCGACGCTGCGCGCCCAGCGCCAGGCGGATGCCCAGTTCCCGGGTTCGCTGCGTCACCCCCAAGGCCATCACGCCGTACAGACCCAGACTCGCCAGGATCAACGCCAGTGCCGCGAACGTCCCGAGCAACACCAGCGTCAACCGCTGCGAGGCCAGCGCCGCCGAGATGTTCTGCTCCATGGTCGCAATCTCGGCCACCGGCAGGTCCGGGTCCATCGCCAGCACCGTCTGCCGCACGGACTCGGTCAGCCGCAGTGGGTCGCCCGACGCCGCGCGCACCAGCAGAAACCGCTCGCCCCAATCGATCTGCGCCGCGCCGCCGTACATTTGCGGATCTTTTTCCAGGAAGGACATCTCCCCGGGCGCACGGTTGCGGGTCCGCGGGACCACACCCACGATCGTCAGCGGCGGCAGGTCTTTCTTGAAGGGATCGTTCCGGTCGAGATGCCGGCCGATCGGGTCCTGGCCGGGGAAGAACCGCTGCGCCAGCGACTCGTCGATGATCACCGCCGCGGCCTGCGCGACGCCGTCCGGCGGCCCGAAGTCGCGCCCCCGGATCACCGGCATTTTCATGGTCTTGAAATAATCTGGCGTGACGTAGTTGATCTCCACCGACGGCTCTTTCCCGAGCGGATCGGGCGGCGTGCCGGTGACATGGAGGGTGCTTTCCCAATCGTTGCCGCCGAAGGGCACGTTCACCCCGGTGGCAACCGAAGCCACCCCGGGCAGGGCGCGCAAGTGTTCGAGCAGTTGATCGTAGAACGGCGCGGCTGTGTCCTTGGGGTAACGCGACTCGGGCAACGCCAGGGACATTACCAGGAGACCGTTGCGCTCGAAGCCGAACGGCGCGTTCATCAACCGCCGGAAGCTCTTGATCGTCAGGCCCGCCCCGGCCAGCAGCACCACGGCGAGCGCCAGTTGCGCCACGACCAGCAGCGAGCGCGCCCGGCCCTGCGTGGCCGTGCCCGAGCCGCCGCGGGTGTTGCTCTCGCGCAGGGCGGCCCCCAGAGCGATGGTTCGGGAGATGCGCCAGGCGGGCCAGATCCCCACGAGCAGGCCGCTGCCCAGCGCGGCCAGGGCGGCGAACAGCAGCGCGGGCCAATCCAGGCTCACTTCCTGGAAGCGCGGCACGTTAGTCGGTGCCAGCGCGACGATGGCGTCCAGCGACCAGAGAGCCAGGAGCACACCGACCACCCCGCCCGTCGCCCCGAGCAGGAGGCTCTCGGTGAGCAACTGGCGGATGAGCCGTCCGCGGGTCGCACCCAGGGCGGCGCGCACGGCGAGTTCCTTGCGGCGCGCGTTGGCGCGGGCGAGTTGCAGGTTGGCCACGTTGGCGCAGGCGATCAGCAGCACGCAGAGCACCGCGCCGAGCAGCAGGTAGAGGCTCCGGCGGTATTCGCCCACGCTGGCGTCGAGCATGCGTTGGGTGTTGACGCTGCTGCCTGTATTTGACTCGGGGTAGCGTTGTTCCAGGACGCGCGCGATCCGGTTCAAGTCCTCGGTGGCCAGTGCCAGCGTCGTGCCGGACTTGAGCCGTCCGATAACTCTCAGGCCATTGTGTGAACCGCGGGAAAGGAAAGCCGGGGTTTTGCGGGCGTCGCCCAGAGGCACAAAGATTTCCGACAAACGCGGGAACCGCACCGAAGCCGGCAGCACCCCGATGATCTCGAACGAGACGCCATCCACCATGAGGCGTTCGCCCAACACTTTCGGGTCGGCACCGAAACGACGGCGCCAGAGCGCGTCGCCGATTAATACGACCCTGGGTCCACCGGGTGTGTCTTCCTGTTCGGTGAAGTCGCGGCCCAGCGCCGGGTGCAGGCCGAGCACCGTCAGGAAATTGGCGGACACCGCCGCCCCGTTGACCCGTTCGGGAACGGTATTCGAGCCTTGGTTGAACGACACGTTGAAACTGCCGCGCGAGGTGACCGCCAGATCGGTGAATCCTTGCTGGGCGGCGCGCCAGTCGAGGTAGTTCGGCAGGGCCACGGAAAAGCTGGGGAAGCTCGCGCTGTGTTCGCTGACGAAGATGAGGCGGTCGGAATCCGGGTAGGTCAGGGGCCGCAGCAGGACGGCGTTGATGACGCTGAAGACGGCCGTGTTCGCCCCGATCCCGAGTCCGAGCACCAGTACCGCCACGACCGTAAAGAGCGGCTGGCGAACCAGCGAGTGAAAGCTGGCGCGCAGATCATGCAACAGGGTCATGAAAGTGTCGCTGGTGGTATCCAGGTGCGGTGATGAAACGTGCCGCTCACAGGATGGTCGTGGCGTGAGCCGCTGTCTTCTGCTGGGCTGGAACGGGGAAGGCGATGGGAGTGGCATGATCCAGCGCCTTGACCGCAGCGGCGGGGGAGGTGCTCGCACCCGAGGCGGTTGGTTGCGAAGGGCCCGCCACACTGAAACCGAAGACCATCATTGATGCCACCAAACAGAGCACGAGCAAGGAGCGCAAGGCAACCTCCCAACCTTCCCCTTCCGGCGGGGCGGTGAGGCTGTAGGGAGCGGGCAGCTCGTACGTGTCGTCCAGCGGGCGATCCTGAAAGAGCGTGGCGGCGGTGGCGGAGGAGTTGGAAGCAGTGTTCATGGAGTTGGCTTGTTCTGCGCCTTACCTTTGCAAGGGACGTGCCAGGCCAACTGTTTGCATAAGTCACTTACCTTGAATTATTTGCCAATAAGGACGGTTTCCGAAGATCGCATTTTGATGCCGGCTGCGGGATGCAGCCGTCCCATTTGCGGGAAGATCCCGGCGGGTGCCCTACTATCTCTACGGCGAGAGAGTACACGGCAACGAGCAAGCGTCGTCTTCTCTGTCATCCTGAGCTCGACTTTGGCCATTTTGAGGTGGCGCAGGCGAGCGGTCTGCCAGGGTGCTCGAGCAGAGCGGGTGTGCTTTTAGGCGGGTCGCCCTTTTGGAGCGACCCATCCAAAGGCATTTGGTCGCCCCAAGGCGCGACGCACTTGGGCAAGAGCGTCGCTGCAAGGTGGGCCAGCGCTTCTTGTCCCGGGCGGCTGGCCGCGCGGCTGCCTGCCAGGGGACCTGCTGGTGGACGAGGCAAGGCCACCAGCGAGCGAGGGATGATCTCTACCCCTTCACCAACTCCACTCGCAGCAGCGCCGCGGGCGGAGACACGCTCGGCAGGCGCAAGATGCCCTCCAAGGCACCTTGCATCTGCTGGTGGCGGGCGGAATCCAGCATGAACACCAACTGCGCCCGGTCGCTGTGATCGTGTTCCTCGGGCTGCACCACGGAGGAAATGCCGATGCCGTGCTGGCCCAGGATGCCCGCCACCTGCGCCAGGACACCCGGCTTGTCGTCCACGGCCAGGCGCAGGTAGTAGCGCGACACGATATCCTCCAGCGGCTGACATGCTCCGTACAACCCGTGCGGGGTGAACCCGTAGCTCCCCCGCGCGCCGCCCAGCGCGATGGCGGCCTCGGCCAGGTCGCTGATCACGGCGCTGCTCGTCGGGTCCTGGCCCGCGCCGCGTCCGTAGAAGAGTGTTTCGCCCACCACGTCGCCGCGCACCGCCACGGCGTTGAACACGCCCGACACCGAGGCCAGCACGTGCGTCTTGGGGATCAGCGTCGGATGCACCCGCACCTCCACGCCGCCCCCGCTCCCGCTGCCGCCCGCTGTCTGCGCGTCCGCCTTGATGATTGCCAGCAGCTTGATCCGGTAGCCCAACTCGTCGGCGAAACGGATGTCCGTGGCGGAGAGCTTGTCGATGCCTTCGACGAAGATGCGGTCGGTGCCGACCCAGAATCCGTACGCCAGCGACGCGAGGATGATGGCCTTGTGCGCGGCGTCCCAGCCGTTGACGTCCAGCGTGGGGTCGGCTTCGGCGTAGCCTTCGGCCTGGGCCTCGGCCAATGCCTGCGCGAAGCTCAGGCCGGCGTCGGTCATCCGGGTGAGGATGTAGTTGCTCGTGCCGTTGATGATCCCGTGGATGCTGACGATGTGGTTGGCGATGAGCGCCTCCCGGATCGTTTTGATGATGGGGATGCCGCCGGCCGTGGACGCCTCGAAGAACACCGGCACCTTGCGCTCGGCGGCCAGCGCGAACACCTCCTGGCCGTGCTCGGCCAGCAGCGCCTTGTTGCCCGTGACAACGATCTTGCCCGCGGCGATGGCGGCGCGGATCAGCGCCAGCGGCTCCTCGATACCGCCCATCAGCTCGACGACGACCTCCACGGCGGGATCATCGATCAGGTCCTGCCAGCGCGTGGTCAGCATCCCCTCCGGCAAGGGAGCAGTGATGCCCGGGCGCACCTTGGACAGGTCGCGTACGGTGGCACGCCGCACGACCAACTCCAGCCCAAGCCGCTCGGCGAGCAGAGCGCGGTTGGCCGCAAGATGCTTGTAAACGCCCGCCCCCACCGTGCCCAGCCCGGCGATCCCGATCCCGATTTGTCGCGTCATAGCGGCATTAAACCACGGAGCGAGCCGGGATTACAGAGGAAGAAGACCCGGGTAAATGGAAAACTCGCGTCCCAGCGTGCCGCCGGCGGGCACTTCCAGGATACCCGGCTTGTCTTCGAAGGCGGTCTGTTGCGCGGCGTCCGGCAGGCCCCAGCAAGGCTCCATCGCCACGAAATCGTGGCCGTCGCTCCACAGGGTCAGGTAAGGGGCCTGCTGGCAGCGTAGCTCGGTCCGCCGCCCGCCCGCCGCGTCCACCAGAGTGAAGGTCCGCTCCAGGACCCCGCCCAGGTCCAGGATGAAGGAATCCGGCAGGGCGTCCTTGGCGAAAGGCATGGGACCGCCCGAGTGCTCGATGGTCTCCGCTTCGCCGGACAGGAAGTTACCCGGCGCGAGCATCCGCCGGTACACCCCGGGCGGCAGCAGCACCTGGCAATCCGCCAGCGAACCCACGGCGAAGCCCGGGTGCAGGCCGAAAGAAACGTGCGTGATCAACTCCGGCTCCTGGTTCTCGAACCGGAAGCGCACCCGCAGTTCGCCGCCGGCTTCCAGGGTGTACGTCAGCCGCAGGGCCAGCTTGTAGGGGTACTCGTACGCCTCGTACCGACCGGGCAGCATGGTGTAGGTGAGCGAGGCCGTGCCGTCGTCCGGCAGACTGACCTCGGGTTCGGCGAAGGTCTTGTGGCGCAGGAAAGAATGGGTGCCGCCGCGGATTTCGTGACCGCGGTAGAGGGAGCGTTCGTCTTTGATGCGGTGCAGATAGTAGCCCATGACCGTGGCGTGGTTGTTCCAGCGGTCCTTGACGGTGGCAAGATCGCCGTCGCGCCACAGGAATCCGCGCCACGTGCCGCCGTCTTCCTCCGGCAACTGGCGGGCGAGGCTGACGGGTTCCGCGCCGATCCGGGCCACGATGAGTCGCGTGCCGGCGTGGGTGTTGGTGAGGATATCGACGGTTTTGCCGTCGCGCTCGCCGGCTTCGTGATGGCTGCTCATTTGCTTAGTGGATGGATGGTCGGTGATCCGTCTTGTCGGACGCGAAAGATGCAATATAATAGCGGGGTCAAGCCAGCCCGCTCATGAAACGCGCACTTTTCCTTTTGGCTGCCGTCACCTTCACCGTCACGACCGCGGCACCTCTCACTGTCCGTGCTTGCCAGTATTGCCGCATGGCGCTGGAAGATCCCGAGGGCGGACGCATGATCACGGACAACCGCGGGGGCAGTTTTCCGCTGGATGCTTCGTTGAGTCAGTACCAGGCCGCGCCGGTTTCCGCCGACCTGAAGGTCGCGCCGGCCGCCGACAGCGTCGCGACGAGCGCCAGCGCGCTGGCGGCGGCTGCGCCGGTGGTGGTGCATCGCCCGGTGCTGCCGCCGCCTGCCGTCGTCGTGAAGAAAGATCCGGTTCCTGTCGTCGCTGTGAAGAAAGATGCGGCACCTGCGGCGACCATCAACTCGGTGATCGCCCACTGGACAGACGCCTGTCTGCTGGGACTCGTGGCGGTCGGCGGCGTCTTTTGCTGGCGTACCCGCCGCCCGGCGGCGTGACCCCGGCGTTTCGTCTGACGGTACTCAATCCGGGGGGACGCGACCGGGAACAAACGTTTACCGCTGGTGCGGGCGACCCGGATGATCCGGCCGCGCCGCACCCGCCGGTCAACTACCACGCTTACGCGGCCTGCACGGGCGGGTCGTTCCACGCCAGCACGGCGGCAGCCATCGCCACCGGCGACCCTGTCTTGCTGCTGCTGCGGCGCAATTTGCGCGAAGGCTGGAATTGCCTGCAAAAGCTCAAAGCGGCGGGACGAACCGTGCTGGTGACTTTCAAGGAAGCCGGCGCGTTGCAAGTTGCCGCGCGGCTGACCCGTCCAGTGGATGTGGCTCTCCTGGCCCACATCGTGGCTGCGGCGGACGGGTGTCTGGCTCCAACTCCCTGGCTGCACGCTTTTTTCGAGGGTCCTGTTGCCTTCATCCCGACGCCGTACCCCGTCGGGGATCGCCGCTGGGATTTCTCAGTTCCGGCCGGGGAGAGGCGGGGCATCTTCATCGGCACCCGCGAATGGGTAACGCCGAGCCGCCAGCACTTGCCGGCTCTCCAGGCAGCGCGCCGGTTGCACGAGCGAACCGGCGAGAGGGTCACGGTGATCAACCCCGAAGGACGCGCCGGAGCCAAACGTCTGGCGGCGGTAGGATTTTCGACCGACCCGGACGCGGGGTTGCGTGTGGTGCCCGGGCCTTTGCCTTACGTCGCGTATCTCCGTGAAATGGCGCGGCACAAGATTGTCTTCCAACTCGACCGGAGCGCCGTGCCGGGCCAGGTGGCCGGCGACGCGTTGCTCTGCCGGGTGCCGTGCGTCGGAGGCGACGGGGCGGTGGAAGGGTTGGCCTTCCCGGAACTTTCCGGCCACGGCAGATCGCCCGGTGAACTGGTGGAAGCCGCCGAGCATTTGCTGACCCATGCGGCGGCACGCGAACAAGCCGAGCGGGCTGCCCAAGCTTATGCGTTGTCCCGGTTGTCCTTTTCGGTGGTGGCAGAGCAGTTGCGGAGATTCTGTCCAGAGCGTCTATAGCCGATGGACGTTGTAGCTGCGCTTGTGCCAAGCGCATCACCTACTGCGTTTGGTACAAACGCCTGACTTTTCTGCCTGTCTCCCGGTGTGACACGAATCGGCCAGAGATTCTGGCGCTCGTGCCGAGCGCAGCGGAGGGATGCGCTTGGCACAAGCGCAGCTACAACGTCCATCGGCCGAACGTCCTGCTCTCAGCCCCAGCAGCAACGGCGCGATTTCTTCTGCTTCCCGACCCTCCAGCGTTTCTCAGCGCCCGGTGTTCTCGGCGTAGCGCTGGCCGGTTTCCATCAACTTCTTCAGCAGAGCCTTGGGCGTGCTCTTGGCGGTGATCTTGAGCTTCGCCGCCCCGGCAAGCAAGCGGATCTTCTCCGGCTCACGCAGCAGCCTCTCGCCTTCCAGTTTGCGGTCTTCCTCGTCGAGCTGACCCAGGCGGCGAATCTGCTGCAACAGCGAAAGCTCATCCTCGCGGCTGAAATCTAACACCGTCGGCGCCTCGCGCCGGCGCAACTCGGCCAGCGCGCCTTCCGCGCCGCCGGCCGTGGCGATAGCCGCCGCGGCCTTCTCCACGCGCTGCGCCGGGGTGTCCGTCGCGGCGAAGGTCACCCCCTTGGGCGGTGCGTGCTTCTTGGCGAACACTTTGAGCGCCTTGTCGTCATCCGCGTAGGCGCGCCGGAGTTGCCGGGCGAGTTCTTGCGCCTCGGGGCTCTGGCCGGCCACCACGCCGTCCAGGAGCCGCTGGAACTTGTCGAACGCCTTGACGAACTTGTCCGCCTCGGCGAGCAGCGATTTGGAATCCAGCGGGCCGGTGTGGCGGTGCAGGGTTTGCGCCACGGCAGCGAGGCGGTCGGCGAGAAATCGGAAGCTCATGGTCGGATTCGGGTCAGGTCGGTCAGGTCAGATCAGGCGAGGAGGGTGTATTCCAGGTGCCAGGCGAACGCTTCGGCCAGCCGGCCGTAGTCCTCGCTGCTGATGGCGTCCTCGCGGTGCAGGATGACGGGAAGATGAAAATTCGTGCATTCGGCCAGGCGCACGCAGTCGCGCACCACCGGCTCCAGCACGCACGCTTCTTCGTGGGCCAGTCCTTGTTCGCGCAGGTCACCCAATTCCAGTTTCAACTCGTTGATCGCCCGGCCGAAGACGCTGCCCTGCTGCTTGTAGCGGTTGACGATCACCCCCGCCAGCCGCGACCACAGCGGACCGACGTAAAAAGGCTCCAGCTCGATCTCGAAACGCCGGATCAGCCGCGCCAGCGTGCGCAGGCCCGAGAGCGAAAGGTAGTCCGGAATGTAGGGGACGAAGTAGTGGTCGGCGAAGAACAGGGCGTTGCGCGCGATCGGGTACAGGTTGGGCGGGCAATCCAGCAGGATGTAATCGTACTCGGCGCGCTGGGCCTGAAGCCGATTTTGGAGCACCTTGAAGTATGGTTCTTCCACGCCGACACGGTAAAGGTCTTGCTCGGCTTCGAGCAGTTCGACGGTGACGGGCAGGAGGTCCAGCGTTTCGATGCGGGGAAACCCGCCCTCGGTCCAGGGCACGCCGCGCACGACCGCCTGCTCGAAGCGGAAGAGGTCCGTGCGATCGCCGGCGTCGAGGAAGATCTGCACGGCCGAGCCAGTGCGGTCGCGGCACAGGCCTTCCCAGCGGGAAGGCTGCAGGAGCCAGAAGGTGGAGTTAGCCTGCGGATCGAGGTCAACGATCAGGACGCGCTTGCGCTGGTGGTGCGCCAGGCAGGCACCCAAATTAACCACGTTGGAGGTCTTGCCAACGCCGCCCTTGAAGTTGATGAACGCGACGACTTTTGCGGCCAAGGCGGGAAGAGAAGGCTGAAAGGATGGAAGATAAAAGACGAAGGTGGAAAAACCGAAAGCTTTTTGCCGGACGCAGGTCCGTGTTTATGTTGCGGACGTTCCGCCGTCCCTTGTAATTACCACGCCGCGGGGCTGCCGTCACTCTTCCTTTTGCCGATGATGTTGAAGCGCTGGTTCACCGTCATGTTGGTGCCGATCCTGTTGCCGGCGGCCTGTGCGTGGGTCCGCGTGCAGGAGCGGCGCATCCTGGCGCGGGGAACCCCGCTGCCGCCGGAGTCGCTGGCCGACGCAGTGGCGCTCGGCGTGCGTGACCCGGCCGCGGTGCGGGTGCTGTGCGTCCCCCGGGTGCCGCTGCCTTCCACCAACCGGTTGACGCGCGCCGTGGCGCGGCTGACCCACTCGCTCTCCACGGAACCCATCGGGCTGGCCGCCGGGCGGGGGATTTTTGTTCGCGCCGGGCACGAGAACAGCCGGTCCCTGCTCGCGCACGAACTGGTCCACACCGCGCAGTACCAGCGGCTGGGCGGCGTCCGGCCGTTTCTGAAGCAGTATCTGCATGAGTGCCTCACGCTCGGGTACGTCGGCTCGCCGCTGGAGCAGGAGGCGATTGAGCGTTCCGCTGGTCTGACGATGTAGTGGGTGTTCGGTTCCATTCCCACAAGTTCCTCCACCGGGCGATGTTCTCCTTGTCTGTCATCCTGAGCCGAGTTCTGCGAGGTCGAAGGACCTTCCGCCGCCGGAGGCAAAGAGGGTGCTTGAGCCAGGCAACTTGAGCCTGGGAGGAAGGTTTGGCTGCCGCCGACCGGAAGGTCCTTCGACCTCGCAGAACTCGGCTCAGGATGACAGCGGAAAGCAGGCTGGAATCGGTTATCTATACACTCTCGCAAGATGACAAAGCAGACAAGACGATGCTTACCCACAGTGTGCTTCCTCCACAGGGATAGTATCACAGAGCATCCAGAAACTTCCCTGCCGACTCGCGCACGGTCCGGCGGTCGGCTTCGCTGCGGGCTTCCCAAGTCTGGATCGTCCTGCCCACTCTCGGGTTGCTCCTCAGCACGTCCGCGTGCCGGGCGTGGAAATCCCAGTACAGCGCGTTGAAGGGACACGCGTCCGGCCCGGTCTTCTTGAGCGGCGAGTACCGGCAATGCTCGCAGTAGTTGCTCATCTTGTGGATGTACCCCGCGCCCGCCGCGTAGGGCTTGGTCGCCACGTAGCCGCCGTCGGCGTAGAGGATGATGCCCAGCGCGTTGGGCACCATGACCCAATCATAGGCGTCCACGGTCATCTCCAGGTACCACTTCAACGCCGCCTGCGGCTCGATGCCGGAGATCAGGAGGAAATTACCCACGACCATCAGCCGCTGGATGTGGTGCATCCAGCCCAGATCGACGGCTTGCTTGACGCTCTGGCGCAGGCAGTTCAGATCCGTCTCACCCGTGTAGAACCAGCCGGGCAGCGGACGTTCCGCGCCGAGGAAATTGAGCTGCTTGTAATCGGGCATTCCCTTCCAGTACGCGCCGTTGATGAACTCCCGCCAGCCGATGATCTGGCGCACGTAACCCTCGACCGACTGCAGCGGCGCGCGCCCGGCCTCGAACGCGGCGATCACGCGCTCGACGCACTCCCGCGCGTGCAGCAACCCCAAATTGAGCAAGGGCGACAACACCGAATGGTAGATCACCGGCTGGTCCTGCGCGATCACGTCCTCGAACGGGCCGAAGTTCTCCAGCCGCTCCGTGACAAAATTATCCAGCCAGCGCAACGCCCCGGCGCGGTCCACCGGGAACCAGAAATCGCGCGCCCGGCCCGGGTGATCGGGGAACTCACGCTCCACCAGCGCGATGACCTCGCGGGTGATCTCGTCCGGCTCCTCGCGCACCGGCACGGCGGGCTGCATCCGGCCGCTGGTAGCGTATTGTTTGAAGGTCTGCCGGTTGAACGGATCGAGGTTCCAGTCGCCGCCGATGGGCCGCGGCGCGCGTTTGGAACCGGGCTCGACCTTCTCCATGAGCCAGCCAGTACGGCGGCGCATCCGGCGGTAGTGCTCCTCCATGACGAGGTGCCGGGAGTCGCCCGCCCACGCGGCGAAATCCTCGCGGTCCAGCAGGAACTGTTTGGTCGGCACGGTGCGGATGGGCACGCCGATGCGCTGCTCGTACCTGGGCAGCACGTCGGTCATCGCCACGTCGTTGGGCGCGGCGAGGCGAATTTCTTCCGGGTGGTATTTTTCGACGTGTTGCCGCAGTCCGGTGAGGAAGTCCGGGGTGTCCTCGAACTTATAGTGGTCCACGCGCCAGCCGGCGGCCTCCAGGTCACGGACGAAGTGCCGCATGCCGGAGTACACGAGCACCAGCTTCTGCTGGTGGTAGCTGACCACGTTGCCGCGCGCCTTGGATTCGACGATCAGCACGATGCTGTCCGCTTTGTCCGCGCCAGCGAGGGCGGAGTTGTGTTCCAGCGAGAGCTGGTCGGCGAGAATCCAGAGGGTGGTCATTGTTTGTTTTCCCGCAAACCTTCGATACGACGCACGCTGACGGTGCTATGCTGAAACATGAAGGAAAATCAGTCTGCCTTCTTATCTTTGGCAGCTTACGAAGGCTCGCCCGACTATACACGATCTGCCCTGCTGGAAGAATACCGAAGCTTGGTACGCGTCGAACTGCCTGCCGCTGCTCGTGCGGGCAAATGGATTTTACGGCTCGACCATTGTTTCGCCCGCGTGATCCTCGATGCCGTTTTCGGCGGCTGCTGGTACGATCACCTGGAACGCCGCCGCGGTCGTTCCGCCGAAAGCCAACTCGATGCAGAGCAACTCACCCGCGCCGTCGCGCTCGCCCGCGCAATGCTCACCCGCGGCGATGCCGAGGTGCGCCGCCTCAACACGCAGAGTCTTACCTGGAGAGGACATACGCATCGTGCTTGAGAATGCTTTCTAGCCCCCGCCGAGACTAGAAGAAGGCGTCACTGCCAGCTTGAGATTTGCCCGCGAGCGAAATCGGCTGCCTCCCAACCCGCCCTGGTGCCGGTGGCGAAGCAGCCTTGCAGCAGGTAGCCGCCGGTCGGGGCTTCCCAATCGATCATCTCGCCCGCCAGGAACACCCCGGGCAGACGGCGCAGCATCAAGGAGTCCGTCAGCTCCGCCCACGCTAGGCCGCCCGCCGAGGAGATCGCCTCCGCGATGGGACGCGGTCCCCGCAGGGGCAGCGCGAACGCCTTCACCGCGGCAGCCAATGCGCCTCGCTCTGCCGACCCGCCCGGGCCGTGAAACTCCAGCAGCGCCTTGGCCCCCGCGCCCAGCCGCCAATGGGCCGCGGCCTCGTCCAGGGTCACCGGAGCGGTCTTTTTGCCGGGAAGCTTGCGCAGCAAATCCTCCACGCCGGCGGACGGCTTGAAATCGAAGATCAGGCGTGGGGCAGTTCCCATCGCGCGCAGCCGGCGGCCGAGTTGGTACAGCGTGCCGCCTTCCAGACCGTAGCGGGTAATCAGCGCCTCGCCCGGGATGAACGGGCCGCCGTCGTCCGCACACACGGCGAGGTTCTTGAGCGGCAGCCCTTCGGCGGCGGCGAGCAGGTGCGGGTCCCAGGCGACTTCCCAGCCGCAGTTCGCCGGCTGCCAGGGCGCAATGGCCACGCCGTCAGCAGCTTCCTGCAAGATGGAAGGCCATCGGCCGTCCGAACCGGTTTGCGGCCACGAGGCACCGCCTAGCGCAAGGATCACTGCGGCGCACATCACTGTTTCCTCCTGTTGTGAACGAGTGTCAACGAAGATCAGTTGCCATCCCCCACCCTCCTCCACCGTGAGTGCCCGCAACCCGGCCAGCCGCCGGTTGACATGAAACTCGACGCCCATCTCCCGCAGCCTCGCCACCCAGCGCCGCAACAGCACCGCTGCCTGCTGCCCGCGGGGAAACACCCGCCCGCTCGTGCCGACGTAGGTTTCCACCCCCAGATCGGCCGCCCACGCGCGCAGTTCCGCCGGGCCGAACTCCGCCAGCAACTCGCGCCAGCGCGGCAGTTCCTCGCCGTAGCGCGTGACAAACGCCGGCAGCTCCTCGGAATGCGTCAGGTTCAACCCGCCACGGCCCGCCACCAGGAACTTGCGCCCCACGGACGGCTTCTGCTCGAAGAGCGTGACCCGGCAGCCGCGTTCCGCCAGGACTTGCGCCGCGCGCAACCCCGCCGGGCCGCCGCCGACAACTGCGGTGTGGATCATGCCAGACAAAGCCACCCATTTTGCCACGGATGGAACGCGGATGAAACACGGATCGGAAGAAAGGGGTAGTCAGAGTTCCCCTTTCGGAGAAACCACGGCCAGTCATCCACGAGCCAGCGAATAATCATCCGTGTCCGGTCGGCCATTCTGGCCCGGCGCTTTCACCGTTTTCCCACGGTCACTTATGAGCCAAGTTTTAGAACCACCCATTACCCCCCGGTCTTCCTCCATCCTGCCGGCGAAGGAACCGATGACCCTCACCATCAACGGGTCCGAGAAAAAGCTGGAGGTTGCTCCCTGGACCACGCTGCTCAACCTCCTGCGCGAGCACCTGGACCTGACCGGCACCAAGAAGGGCTGCGACCACGGCCAGTGCGGCAGTTGCACCGTGCTGCTCGACGGCAAACGGGTCAACTCCTGCCTGACCCTGGCCGTCACCAAGGACGGCTCCAGGGTCACCACCATCGAGGGCCTGAGCCAAGATGGAAAGCTGCACCCGTTGCAGCAGGCGTTCATCGATTGCGACGCGTTTCAGTGCGGTTACTGCACGCCGGGTCAGATCTGCTCGGCCGTCGGCATGATTGAGGAAGGCCACATCAAAAACAGCGACGACATCCGCGAGGAGATGAGCGGCAACCTGTGCCGCTGTGGCGCTTACCCAAATATTGTCGCCGCCATCGAGCAGACCCTAAAATCCAACCACGGCAGCACCGCCGTGAGCGCCTACTAGGAACCGACCGCCATGAACAACTTTGCCTACACCCGCGCGACCGGCGTCGCGGAGGCCATCCGCGCCGCCGCTTCGGAAACCAGCGCGAGATTCATCGCCGGGGGCACCAACCTCGTCGATCTGCTCAAGGAGAACGTCGAGCGGCCCACGCGGCTGGTCGATGTCACGCGCCTGCCGCTCAACGGCATCGAGGAAGCGCCCGGCGGCGGGTTGCGCCTCGGCGCGCTAGCCACCAATTCGGACACCGCCTACCACCCCGAAGTCCGGAAGCGTTACCCGGTGCTCTCGCGCTCGATCCTGGCTGGAGCCAGCCCGCAGTTGCGCAACATGGCCACGAACGGCGGCAACCTGCTCCAGCGCACGCGCTGCTACTATTTCTACGATGTGGCGATGCCGTGCAACAAGCGCCAACCCGGCAGCGGGTGCCCCGCCATCAACGGCCAGAACCGCGTGAACGGCGTGCTGGGCACGAGCGACCAGTGCATCGCCACGCACCCAAGCGACATGTGCATCGCCCTGGCGGCGTTGGAAGCGGTGGTCCGCGTGGACGGGCCCGGGGGCGAGCGCACCATCCCGTTTGCGGATTTCCACCGGCTGCCCGGCGACACGCCGAACATCGAGACCGATCTTGCCCCCGGTGAGATCGTCACCGCCATCGATCTGCCCCCGAACCACTACGCGGAACATTCCGTGTACACCAAGGTGCGTGACCGCGCTTCGTACGCGTTCGCGCTGGTGTCCGTGGCGGCGTTGCTCGAACTGGACGGCGACACGATCACGAGCGCGCGCCTGGCGATGGGCGGCGTGGCGCACAAGCCCTGGCGGGTGCCGGCGGCGGAAGCGCTGTTGACCGGCAAGACGGCCACGCGGGAGAATTTTCTGCCTGTCGCCGAGGCCTTGCTGGCAGGTGCCAGGGGCTACAGTCATAACGCCTTCAAGATCGAAATGGGAAAACGTGCCGTGGTGCGGGCCTTGCAACTGGCCACCAAGGGAACACTAGTTGTCAGGGACGTGAACGGCCAGCGCGCGGATGCCTGAGTTAGCTAACTAGTCGAGGACTTCATCCCGGTGTTTGCTTGCCGGGAGGAAAAGGCTTTTCGATTGATTTAGAGGGTGTGTCATGGGTCGGCGACGGGCAAAGGCTCGTCGTAGATAATCGGCGGCGGGGGCAAGTGAGGCACGTCTTTTTTGCTCCTCACGCCAGGCTTCTTCACGGTAGGAATAACCGCGGCGCCGCGGCGTCGTCCGGGTGCCGGGCGAAGGGTAAGTTCATCATCGGCGCGCAGACTCAGGCTGCCAAAATACCAACCCTCGGGCGGACGTTGCGCGGCCTGCAGGATACCGCCTGCAGAGGTGACAAATGCCGTTCGGGCCAGCCGCCCGCGGTGCATCCCGACCGGGATCGGGGCCGGGCGGCCGTAGGCCAGCGCGCGAGCGCTCTCCGTGTGGTTGAAAAGCTCCCAGGCGTCGGCACGGGCCAGGTTGCGCAAGAGGCTTTCGCGGGTGGCGCGTGCCGGTTCGCCGGTGAGCCCGTTGCGCTGGAACGCCCGCGCGATCACAGATTCCGGCGACACGTCGTGGCGGCGCGCGACGTGAATCCAGCCCAGCGCCGGACCCAGCTGGGCCGCGACGCTATCGTCATCCGGCAGGCTGGCGAGCCGGGCGGGATCGGTCAGCTGCGACAAGGCCGTCACCGCCGCATCCACGAGCGCGTCGGCCCCGCGGGCGGGCGACGGCAAAACGCCTATTACTATCATCAACGCCGCCGCCCCGAGCAGCACCCGCCACCCCCGGCTAACCGGCATCCGGACGCCTCCGGTAGTGGCGTACCTCGAACTCCGCGTGGCTCTCGATCACCTCGGCTACGGCGAAATCGTCTTCGAACGGTGGGAAAAACGTGTCTCCTTCCATCTCGCGACCTAGCACCGACAAATACAACTCCGAGCAACGCGGCAGCAATTGAGCGTAAATCTCCGCACCGCCGGCCACCCACACTTCGCGGGACGCATACACTTCCGGCTGGAACCCGGCCAGGTCCCGGACCGTAGTCACCCCAAGCCCCCTGACCGCCTGGCCGCGCGTGACGACCAGGTTCAACCGCTCCGGCAAAGGACATCCGCCGAGGCTATCGAACGTGCGCCGGCCCATGAGCACTACTTGCCCTAGCGTGGCCCGCTTGAACCATCGCAAATCCTCCGGCAAGTGCCACGGGACGCTCCCCGCGCGCCCGATCACTCGGTTCCGGCTCATGGCGGCAATCGCTTTCATCCCTCTACCTTCATCCTTCTACCTTCACTCCGGCTCCGCGCTGCCTTCGAGGACCATCCCGCGCGTCCGTGGAAACCGTTCGTACCACAACGCCAGCACGTCGCGCAGGTGTTGCGCGTACCGGTAGTGCGCCCCCGTGCCGGTGCGCAGTTCGGCCTCGTAAAGGAACTTGTCCGCCGTCGTCGTATGCTCGAAGCGGAACTGCGTGCCCAGCAGCGTCCAATACGGATGATCGACGTAGCCCCGCGCGAGATGCTGCCCGGCTCCGGCGCTCAGACGGCCGCCGAGTTCGTTGAGGAACAACAGCCGTTTGCGCTGCTCCTCGGGCATCTCGTCGGGGATCTGGTCGAGCGCCCCGTAAAAGCCCAGCGGGAGCGGCGGGCAATACTTCGTCCCGGTGCGGTGCCGGTTGAGATCGCGGATCTCCGCCAGCGCCACGGCTTCCCAGCCGAAACGCACCGCCGTCCGCCGCAGGGTTTCACCGATCCAGGCGTAGCGGTTGTCGTGGTGCTTGAGGTCCGCGACGAAGGCGACCTCCGCGTAATCGCCCAGCCCCGGCGGCAGCATGATCTCCAGCGAGGGCAAGGGAGGGTGCTCCCAAGAGGTGGTCAGGGCGCGTTTGACCATCGATTCCTGGTCCAAGGCAGGGTTGTCCTTCAGGCCGGCCGCTTTCGCCGCTACGCTCCATTCGCGCTGCAAGCCCGCCGCGATGGAGCCCTGCCGCACCGCGTGCCGCACCAGACGCGGCGTGCAGAGTTCCAATTCGCCACGGATCAGTTCGCCCAACCGGACCGCCTCCGGTGCCGAGTGAGAGAGCAGTTGCTGGCACAGGCTCACCCACCCACGCGCGGGCATGATGAGCATCACGTTGGTCAACGCCGCCGAGGGCAGGAAATAGCGCGCCCGGTCGAAGCCGTAGTTGCGCGCCATGCGGGCCACGGCCTTGCGCGCCTTTTCCGAGGGATCGTCGAGCAGCGTGGCCGGGATGCGTGCCAGTGCGGGCTGCCGGGCCACAAGCCCCTCCCAGATGTCCAGCGCCTCGTGGTACGCCTGGAAGCTTTGCGCCATCACCGCGCGCCAAGGTTCCTGCTTGTCCGGCTGGACGCCGAGGCTCGCTGGGTCCGGCAGCCCTTCGATGGACATCTTGATGTAACGCGTGGAGGATTCCTGCCCGCCGGCGGTCGGGCAGAGCGTCCACACGTGGTAGGCCAGCCACAGGGTCAGGCCGTCCATGAAGATCGCCACCGGTGCCATGTCCGCGATGGACTGGTGACCGTAATCGACCATGCGGAAGATGCCGTCGATGGACTTGTCGGGCTGCGCGGGGTCGATGCGCGAGAGGATGGCGTCGAGCCCCTCGTCGCTGCGCGAATAGCGCGCCCCGGTGGCGGCGAGCAGTTCCGGGCTGAGGGCGGGCCGGCCGGCGGCGTCGGCCGCGGCGGTGGGGGTGAGGGAGACCAGGGTGACTTTCAAAGCAACTCTGATTTAGCCACGGATGAAACGCGGATGAAACGCGGATTTTGGATTTTTGAGAAAAGAAGACCGGTTGGCATTTGCGGTTTTGCGCCTACCGTTTTCCCCCATGAACCGCCTCTGCCTCCGCCTGCTGCCGCTCCTGGCGCTCGCCTTCCCACTCATTATGCCCACCGCCCAAGCCGCCTCCGATCACATCGAAACCAAAACCGTCACCTACCAGATCGGTAGCGACACCTTTGAAGCCTTCGTCGCCCGCCCCGCCAAGGTCAGCGGACCGACGCCCGGCGTCCTGGTGGTCCACGACTGGATGGGCCGCGGCAAGTTCACCCAGGAACGCGCCGAACAGCTCGCCCACCTCGGCTACATCGCCTTCGCCGTGGACATGTACGGCAAGGGCATCTACGCCAAGGACCGCGAGGAAGCCGCCAAACTCGCCGGGGCGTTCTACAAGGACAACGCTTTGTTCCGCACGCGTTCGCAGGCGGCCTTGGCCGAATTGCTCAAGGAGCCGGGTATCGACAAGGCACACGTCGGCGCGATGGGCTTCTGCTTCGGCGGGGCCACGGTGCTCGAACTCGCCCGTTCCGGCGCGGACGTGGCGGCGGTCGTCACCTTCCACGGCGGCTTGAAGACCCCAAACCCCGACGACGCCAAGAACATCAAGGCCAAGGAAATGCTCATCCTGCACGGGTCGATCGATCCCACCGTGCCCCCGTCCGACGTGGCCAACTTCATGACCGAGATGAACAAGGCCGGCGTCCCTTACGAGCTGGTGGCCTACCCGAAGACCGTCCACGCCTTCACGAACCCCGAGGCCGGCAGCGACATCACCAAGCCCACCGCCTACAACCCCGAGGCCGCCGCCGACGCGTACAAGAAGATGGAAGCTTTCTTCGCCAAGTACCTGGAGGATAAGTAAGTATCACCACAGAGACACAGAGTTCACAGAGAAGGAACGGAAAGGTGTTTCCGGAACAATCCCTCACGTTTCCCTCTCCTCCTCTCTGTGTTCTCGGTGGTGAATCTCCGCCTTGCCAACCCGATTTTTACGGGTAGTTTCTTCCTTCCGTCGTGTCCCAAGCGCCTCATGCGCCGGACGGGCACGCATCCTGTCAGTCGTCGGTAATATTCACACTCAACCTCAACCCGTCAGGCGTTCGCTGCCGCCACTTCTCGCCGCATGCTGCCGCCTGCCGTTTTCGCACCCACCCCACACCACAGTATGATTGGAATGCAGGAACTGATCGCCAAGTCCATGAAGGACTTCCGCGAAGGCACCATTATCAAAGGCCATATCCTGGAGGTCCGCCCCCGGGAAGTCCTCGTGGACATCGGCTACAAGTCCGAGGGCATCATCCCCATCTCCGAGTTCGATGACGCCGAAACGCTCGAAGTCGGCGAGGAAATCGACGTCCTGCTCGAACGCCTCGAAAACGACGAGGGCATGGTCATCCTTTCGCGCGAACGCGCGCTTCACCGCCAGAACTGGGAGAAGATCGTCAGCGTCTTCCACGGCAGCGGCCTCATCAAGGGCAAGGTCAAGAGCGTCGTCAAGGGCGGCCTCATGGTCAAC
>CAXTOP010000032.1:0-56469 GCA_964245965.1 uncultured Chthoniobacterales bacterium | reverse complement strand
GTTGACCAATGGCGCGGCGGAGCGCGCCATCCACCCACAGAAGCTACCTTGTTGAGGTAATAGGGAGTTGTTGTAAGGTTTGTCGTAGGTGAAGGGTTCGTGACGACAAGGAGTTGGCGAAACATTCGATGCTCTACCACTGAGCTACCCGCTCTTGCGAGCGGGCCAGGATTCGAACCTGGGACAGTCGATTTAAATGTAGTTCCGCACGGCATTCGTCACGAAGACCAACCAATTTATCACGAGCGTGCCGACAACCGTCGGCGAGACGTTTTTGAGCTACGCCGCTTCCTCTCGGAAGCGGGCCGGCATTTGAAAACCGGAACCTCCCACGCCGTGGCGCGGGTGCTCTACCATGTAGTCCGTGCCAGCATTCGGCACGCTCGGAAATTTTCCAGAAAGAACAAGGGTTTGAAGTGAATGAAGATTGCCGACAAGGGATTGATGAGACATGTCATTGTAAGGATGTAGTCCCATCGGCATTCGGCGAAGGTTTGTTTGAGTTCCCCGCGCGGCTCCTTCCGTCCGCCTGCACCCGGGATTGGATGCGGGCGGGTGCAGCGAGCCGCGAGGGTCACCCACGTTTCTACAGGTCGATCGCTTCGATCAGACCGACCCAGTGCCCGGCGTTCAACTCACCCCGCGCGAACGTTCCGATGATCTCGAACACCGTGTCGGAAAACCCGCCGATGTTCAGGATCTCCGCCCGCTCCGCCGCCTGCGTCGTGGCGGCGGGCTGGATGTCCAGGCACACCAGCCGCGCCGACGGATTGCGGGAGCGGAACATTGCCCACTCCGCCATCGTCGCCGTGCTGCGGCCACCCCCGGCGGAATCCATCCACGACATGTTGTCGGAGACCATCACCACCAGGTCGCCCCGAACACGCTGCGCGTTGAGCCGGCGCAGCGGGGCCGAGCAGTTCGTCCCGCCGCTGGGCAGCGAGGCGAGCTTCCGGGCGTTGGACATGACGCTGTCGCGGGCGTTGAGCCGGCAGGGCACCACGTCGTCGCTGAAGGCGAGCACTTCCGCCGCCGGGTTGTGTCGCACCACCGCGGCAGCCACCAGGGCCGCCACGTCGATGCAGCGTGTCGCCGTCGTCGATCCGGCGCGATAGCCCGTCACCGGCGACTGCATCGACCCGGAAACGTCCGGGCAGACAAACACGCGGCCTGCGATGGCGGGCACGTTGCGGATCGCGATTTCCATCGCGTCCTGGAGCGCGTCCCGCACGGCAGCGGGCACCGCCTCGCCGGCGGACTGGAACGCGGTCAGGAGTTGGTAGGGAAAGCAGCGGGCGCGGCGGATTTTCTCCGGGTCACGCAGGCGGTCGGCGATGCGGCGGGTGAGCGCCGGGTCGTCGAACACCCCGTGGCGGGCAAACGTGTTGAGGTTCATACGGGTCATCTGCCAGGGAGCGTTTTCGGCGATCGAGTGCCAAGCGGTCCGGCCGAGGTCGAGCGCCGTGAGCATCTGGAAGGGCACTTCGGGAGCGACCTGGGATTCTCCGCGCTTGAACGACTCGAACCGGCGGACCAGCGGTGGCAGCTGGGTCCCGTCGTGCGTGCGGCCGATCAACCAGCCGTACAGGGCCTCGCGGCCGGCGTTACCCGGGCGTGGGTGAACCATCTTGATCACGTCCGCCAGGGAAGGGGACTGGCCCACCGAGGCGCGGAACACCTGATCGTCGTCGTGCGTTTCCAACCAGCGGCGCACCAAGCGGCGCGGGGCGCTGCCGAGCGACTTGCGACCGGTCACCCCGCTGCGGATGATCTGCACGAACGAGCGCAGCATGCGTCCGTCGTCGATCACGCGGTCGAAAACCCGCTCCAGGGTAGGCACGTCCAGCGTGGCCAAGGCGGCGCAGAGCAGGGCGGGCATGTCCTTCATGTAGCCGCGGGTGCGGCAGTACACGGCGGTCTTGGCGAGGAACTCGGGCTCCACCGCGCCGGCCAGCTCCAACACGCGGTCGAGCTGGGTTTCGGCGCTGGCGTAGAACGTGGCGTTGAGGCAGCCCGTCACGGCGTACTGTGCCAAGGCGTGCCTGGGCGGCAGGGCGAAGGCGCGTCCACCGGCCTCGTTGCGGGCATCGGTCTTCGGCTGGAGCGGCCCGGCGGAAGTGCGGAAGAGAGTGTTGTTTGGCATGGTGGGTGATGGGCTAGGTGTGGTGGGTCGGGGAGATGAAGCGGAGAGATCTTGTCCTCCGGGTCATCCCCATTGTCTTTCGACAGAAGCTCTTATTGCTTACCGCGTGCCAACTCTCGGGACGAGGAGGCGGGATAAAATTATAAACTATTCTGAGAGAAGAGGATAAAAATTAAAATTCACATCAAAGGTTGTGAAGAAGCAGAGTTTGAGGATAAGCACTTACTATCTTAAAAAATAGGGTTTATCTTATAAGCTATGGCTCGGAAAAAGCTCGTGATCATCGGCTTAGTCGGCACCCAGCTCGACCGGGGAGCGGGATCAAACCGCTGGGAACGCTGGCGGCCGACCGTCTCGCTCTGCCAGCACGATGATCTGCTCGTGGACCGTCTGGAGCTGCTGCACGACCGCCACTCCACCAGTCTCGCCACGATGGTGGCCGTTGACATCGCCAGCGTTTCCCCGGAAACCGAGGTGCGCCCGCACACGGTAGTGTTCGGCGACGCGTGGGACTTCGAGGAAGTGTACGGCGCGCTGGCCGACTTCGCTCGCGGCTACGCCTTCGATCCCGTGCGCGAGGACTACCTCATCCACATCACCACGGGCACGCACGTCGCCCAGATTTGTTTGTTCCTGCTGGCGGAATCCCGCCGGCTGCCCGCGCGCCTGATTCAAAGCTCACCCTCCGACGGGCGCCGCCCGAGCGAGCGGACCCCGGCGGGGGTTTACTCGATCATCGACCTGGACCTGTCGCGCTACGACCGGCTGGCAACGCGTTTCGAGGAAGAACAGCGCGAGGGCCGCACGTTCCTCAAACGCGGCATCGCCACGCGCAACGCGGCGTTCAACCGCATGATCGAGGAGATCGAACAGGTGGCGGTTGCCTCGCGCGAACCCATGCTCTTCATGGGGCCGACGGGCGCGGGGAAGTCGTCGCTGGCGAGGAAGGTGTTCGAGTTGAAGAAGGGCCGCCACCAACTGGCGGGCGAGTTTGTGGAGGTCAACTGCGCGACCCTGCGCGGGGACACGGCGGCGAGCACGCTCTTCGGCCACGTGCGCGGCGCGTTCACCGGCGCGCAGAAGGACCGCCCGGGACTGCTGCGCTCGGCGGACGGCGGCTTGTTGTTTCTCGACGAGATCGGCGAGCTGGGGCCGGACGAACAGGCGATGCTCCTGCGCGCGCTGGAGGAAAAGCGTTTCCTGCCGGTGGGCGCGGACCGCGAGGCGGCAAGCGATTTCCAGCTCATCGCCGGCACGAACTGCGATCTGGCGGGCAACGTGCGCACCGGAGAGTTCCGCGAGGATCTGCTGGCGCGCATCAACCTGTGGACGTTCCAGCTCCCGGGCCTGGCGCAACGCGGAGAAGACATCGAACCCAACCTGGATCACGAACTGGAAGGGGCCGCGCGGCGCCTGGGCCGGCGGATCGGCATGGCGAAGGAAGTGCGGGAAAAGTTCCTGGACTTCGCCCGCTCGCCGGAGGCCAAGTGGCGCGCGAACTTCCGTGACCTCAATGCGGCGGTCACGCGCATGTCCACGCTCGCGCCGGGCGGGCGCATCACGCGCGAGGTGCTGGACGCCGAGCTGACCCGGCTGCGGGCCGGGTGGGAAGGAGTGGACCGTGGAAACGGCAGCGGCAGCGGCCATCCCGGCCGGGACGATGCCGTGCTGCTCGGTGAGGTGCTCGGTGAAGACGGCGCGGCCGGGCTGGATCTATTCGACCGCGCGCAGTTGGCCTGTGTGGTCCGGGTTTGCCGCGCGAGCCGGACGCTCAGCGAGGCGGGGAGAGAATTGTTCGCGGTGACACGCGGCGGCCGCAAGATCACCAACGACGCTGACCGGCTGAGGAAGTACCTGGCGCGCTTCGGGCTGTGGTGGCCGGTTCCGGCACCAGCCGGCAGACCGACCTGATACCATCTTTCAGAGTTGCCCCATCCTCCCCGGGGTCTGTCATCCTGAGCCGAGCCTTGCGAGGTCGAAGGACCTTCCGCCGCCGGAGGCAGCGGCTGTTACCGGCGATGCGCCTTATCTGCGCGACGTTCTCCTGGCTGCCGCCGGCCGGAAGGTCCTTCGACCTCGCAAGACTCGGCTCAGGATGACAGACCCCGGGGAGGATGGATTAACCGTGAGAGATGCTATGATTTGGCAACTCTCGGGCGACGGTCCCCGATGCCGTGTTGACGTTCTCCCTGGCAACGGGGACCGTCGCCCTGCAACCAGAAGAATCTCTTATGCCAACCCTCACCGACGATCCGACCGCCACCCTGCGCGATGTGTTCGGGTTCCCCCAGTTCCGCGGCGGGCAGGAACAGGTCGTCAAGACGCTCCTGGCCGGGCGCTCGGCGCTGGCGATCTTTCCCACCGGCGCGGGCAAAAGCCTGTGCTACCAACTGCCCGCGCTGCACCTGCCCGGGCTGACCCTGGTCGTCTCGCCGCTCATCGCGCTGATGAAGGACCAGATCGGCTTCCTGCAAGGCCGCCACATCCCGGCCGCGCGCATGGATTCCAGCCTCACCCTGGACGAACTGCGCGCCACCACCGCCCAACTCAAGGCCGGCGAACTCAAGCTGCTCTACACCTCGCCCGAACGGCTGGCCAACGAACGCTTCCTGTCCACCCTGCGCCGCACGCGCATCTCACTGCTGGTCGTCGATGAGGCGCATTGCATCTCCGAATGGGGGCACAACTTCCGGCCCGATTACCTGAAGCTCGCCAACCTCGCGAAGGTCCTGCGCGCCGAACGCGTCCTGGCCCTGACCGCCACGGCCACTCCAGCGGTCGCCGAGGATATCGCCGCCAGTTTCGAATTGGACGCGCACGACGTGGTCCACACCGGCTTTCACCGGCCCAACCTCACGCTGCGCATCACGCCCGGCACCGCTGATCAAGCCCTGGGCCGTCTCCGGAAACGCCTGGCCGCGCAGCCGCCCGGCGCGACGGTGGTCTATGTCACCTTGCAGAAAACGGCCGAGAGCGTCGCCGCCGCCCTGGCCGAAGCCGGCCATCCCGCCCGCGCCTACCACGCCGGGATGACTGCCGACGAACGCAACGCCACCCAGGATTGGTTCATGGCGGCGGGCGAACAGCCCATCGTCGTCGCCACCATCGCCTTCGGCATGGGGATCAACAAGAGCGACATCCGCTACGTGTACCATTTCAACCTGCCCAAGAGCCTGGAAAACTACTCGCAGGAAATCGGCCGCGCGGGCCGCGACGGCGCGCCGTCGTCCTGCGAGATGTTCGCGTGCGCGGACGACCTCCTTACCCTGGAAAACTTCTCCTACGGCGATACACCCGAGGACGAGGCGATTACCGCTTTTCTCGCCTATATCCTCCAGCAGGGCGACACGTTCGACGTTTCCAGCTACGACCTCTCGCGCGACTACGACATCCGCCCGCTGGTGGTCGGCACGCTGCTGACCTACCTGGAACTGGAGGGAATCATTGAGGCGACGACGCCCTTTTACCGCGAGTACCAGTTCGTTCCGCAGCGGCCCTCGGCCGAGATCCTGGCCAAGTTCGAGGGCGAACGCCGGGAGTTTTTGCGCGGCATCCTGCGTTGCTCGACCAAGGCGGCCAAATGGTTTTCCATCGACCTGGAGGATACCGCGGCCAAGCTCGGGTCCACGCGCGAGCGGATCGTGCAGGCGCTTAACTACTTGGAATCGCAGGGTGACCTGCAGCTCAAGGTCGCGGGCTTGCGGCAGGCGTACCGCATCAAAGCGCGGCCGGACGAGGACGAGCAGGAAGCCCTGCGCGAGGTGTTGATCGAGCGCTTCCAGACCCGCGAGGAAAACGACATCGGCCGCTTGCAACAGGTGATCGGTCTGGTGGAGCAGGAAGGCTGCATCGTGCGCCGGCTGCTGGCTTACTTCGGAGAGGATTTGGGCCAGGATTGCGGCCACTGCGGCCGGTGCGAGGGCAAGCCGGCGGCACCGATCCCGGCACCGCGGGAGGTACCTTCCGCGGCGGTGATTTCCCAGCGGCTGGAGGAAGTCGGAGAGATGGCCGCAAACTCGCGGGCCTTGCGCACGCCGCGGCAGCGGACGCGGTTTCTCTGCGGTATCGGTTCGCCCGGCATCACGCGCGAGAAGCTCGGGCGGCACGCGTTGTTCGGTTCGCTGGCAACTGCGCCCTTCAAGGAGGTGCTGGAACTGGCGCAGGGTTGAATAGCCACCACAGAGACACAGAGAGCACAGAGAAAATCAGGAATTAGTTTTCCTGCTCTGTGTCCTCGGTGTCTCTGTGGTTCATCCCGTCTTCCACTCGCGCAGGGCTCGCTCGATGGCTTCGTGGACTTCGGTCAGGTGGATGCCCACGCCGGCCAGCTTGGAGGCATCCATCACGCAATTGGAACGCGGCGTCTTGGCGGCCTTGCGCATGAACTCCGCTTCGTCGTCGAAGAACTGGAAGTGCTTGTTGCCGGCCACGCCGCTCTTTTGGATCATCCCGGCCACCTCGCGGGTGGTCACCGCGCCTGGGTTGGTCACGTTGTACACACCGAAAGGCACGCGCTGTTGCCAGCAGGCAAAGGTCGCCGCCACGAACTCGTCGAGCTGCGAGATGGAGTTTTCCGCCTCCAGCAGCCGCTCGTAGCGCATGAGCTTGGTCAGGTAATTGCGCGGGCTGTCCACTTCGTCGAAAGGGATGCGCAGGCGCCAGACGTACAGGTCCCGCGCGCCGGCCAGCACTTCCTCGCCCAGTGCCTTGGTGCCCGAGTAGAAGGAGCAGTAGCCGCTGCGGAAAGAGAAATTCGGTGTGTCCTCCTCGGTGAAGCCCGCCCCGTCCGCGCGCCGGCCGGTGTAGATGCAGCCGCTGGACACGTGGCCCCAGGGCGTGCCGGTGCGCTCGCAGGCGGCCTGGATGACCCCCGGCAGCACGGCGTTGCCGAAGAGGGTGGCAGCCTTGTCGTTCTCGCAGGCGTCCACGTTGGGCTTGCCGGTGTAGCCGGCGGCGTTGATCAGGAACTCGGGACGCAGATCGGCGAGAAAATCCGCCAGGAGCGTGCCGTTGGCGTAATCGAGTTCCTTGCGGGCGAGATTGCGGAAGGGCACGCCCAGCCGGGTGAGCAGCCGCTGGTAAGCCAGGCCCACGTAGCCGGAGCCGCCGAGTAAGAGGATCATGTGGAAAAAAGAAAGCTAAGCACCGATCGTGCCGGAGATGAAACCCTGCTGGCAAGGCTAGGTTGCCATGCGCTCCCGGCAGGCGGCCACGATCTCGCCGATGGTTTGCTCCAGGCTCCTGGTGATGTCCCAGCCGGGATAGTGGCTGCGCATCTTGCGCAGGTCGCTGTAGTAGCAGATGTGGTCGCCCGCACGGTGCTCCTCCACGTAGGTGTGCACCTGCTTCTTGCCCGAGAAACCTTCCACCAGCGCAAAGGCTTCCAGGATCGAGCAGGCGTTGTCCCGGCCGCCCCCTAAGTTGTACACCTCGCCCGCTCTGGGTGCCTCGGTAAAAGCGTGCATGAAGCGCGCCACGTCGAGTGCATGGATGTTGTCGCGCACCTGCTTGCCCCCGTAGCCGAAGACCCGGTACTCACGCCCTTCCAGGTTGCACTTGACCAGGTAGGACAAAAAGCCATGCAGCTCCACGCCCGAGTGGTTGGGCCCGGTCAGGCAGCCGCCGCGCAAGGCACAGGTCGGCAGGCCGAAGTAGCGCCCGTACTCCTGCACCATCACGTCGGCGGCCACCTTGCTCGCCCCGAAGAGGCTGTGCTTGCTCTGGTCGATGGAGAAGGTCTCGGCGATGCCGTTTGCGTAGGCGGGATCGGCAAAGTCCCAGCGCGTGGGCAGCTCCTGAAGAGCCAGGCGGTTGGGCGCGTCGCCGTACACCTTGTTGGTGCTCATGTGGAGGAAGGGCGACTCGGGAGCCGCCTGGCGGGCGGCTTCGAGCAGGTTGAGGGTGCCCACGGCGTTGGTGTCGAAGTCCTCGAAGGGGATGGCGGCGGCGCGGTCGTGGCTGGGCTGGGCGGCCGTGTGAATGATGACCGCTGGGCGCACCTCCCGCACCAGTGCCAGCACGCCCGCGCGGTCGCGGATGTCGAGTTCGTGGTGGACGAAGCCCGGGATCTGCTCAGCGAGGCGGCGCTGGTTCCAGCGCGTGTCGCCCGCGGGGCCGAAGAAGACGGCGCGCTGGTTGTTGTCCACGCCGTGGATGGAGTACCCGGCCCGGGCGAAGAAGAGGGCGACCTCCGAGCCGATGAGCCCGGAGGAGCCGGTGACGAGACAAGCGCGCATGTTGGCGCAGAGCAAAGCAGCCGGCTCCCCGCTTGGCAATGCGGCGTTTTCCGTCCGTGCGTTGCGGGCCATTTGCGGTTATGGCTTGCGCACGGCGGCAAGGCGGCATCCGCTGCTGACGCGGTCTCAACCCCTTTTCCATCATGTTCGGCTTTCGGCTCTTCGGCATCCCCTTTCAAATCACGTGGTACTTCTGGCTGGGTACCGCCATCGTCGGCCATAATCTCGCCCAAGGGGAACACGCCGTGCTGAATATCATCCTCTGGGCGGTTTGTGTGCTGGTGTCCATCACGGTCCACGAACTGGGCCACGCGCTGGCCGGACGCCATTACGGGATTCGAACCAACGTGGTGCTCCACATCATGGGCGGATTGACGTTCCTGCCCGGCGCGCGCCTGACCAGGCTGGAAAACATCCTCGTGGTCATGGCCGGTCCGGCGGCGGGCTTCGGTCTGTGGGGGCTGATGCTGTTGGTGCGGCACGCCGTCTTCAGCAGCGACTTTTTCCATGACACGAACCAATTCGACATCTACGTGATGTACTTCCTGGTCGTACAAATGGTCTGGATCAACTTGTTCTGGTCGCTGTTCAACCTCCTGCCCATCCTCCCGCTCGACGGGGGCCAGATCCTGCGCGACGTGCTGGGACCCCGGCGGGCGCAGGCGACCTACACCATCGGCACCGCGCTCGCCGCCGGGTTGTGCGTGTACGAGGTGCTGCAAGGCAGCCTCTACAACGCGTTTCTGCTCGGCTCTCTGGCTTACTCGAATTATCAGGGCGGCACGGGCAGCTTCACCGGCGGCGTGCAGCGGGGGTGAAGTAATCTCTGGAACGGTAGGGCGACCGTCCCGGTTGCCAATGGCGACGTCCTCCCTGGCAACCGGAACGGTCGCCCTACAATGCTAGAACCAATGTTCCGGCGAAGCCGGTTTGGTGGATGGATGGCGCGCTCCGCCGCGCCATTGCTCCCCTTTGCGGCCACGCCGCCCAGACAGATCGGGCGGCTGCCCCGCAGTGCCACCAACGGCGCGGCGGAGCGCACCATCCACCTCGGAACACTTTCCTGCCTGCTCGGTCCACCCTCAATAACTCTCCACCGGCGAGCGTTTCCCATCCTCGGGGGCGCGGTGCGCCGCGCCTTCCTCGCCCATGACGGCGACGCGCAGGTCCCACACCTCGGCGTCCAGGGCGCGGAAAACCTCCTCGCTGAAATTCACCTCCGGCGGCGCGAGCCGCTGCTTGGCGGCGGACACGGCGGCCATCGCGCGCTCCACGGCCCGGGCCGGTGCCCGCTCCAGGATCTCGCGAGCGCCGTCGAGGTGATCGACCTGATGGCAGATCATGGCCATGTCCGCGCCCGCGTTGACGGCCAGGTGCAGGCTCTGTTCCAGGCCGTAGCCGTTGATGATGGCTCCCATGTCGAGGTCGTCCGTGATCACTAGGCCGCGGTAGCCGAGTTCCTGCCGCAGCAGCCCGCCGATCACGTTGGCCGAGAGCGACGCCGGCGTGGAATGCGGGTCCAGGCAGGGATAATAGGCGTGGCAGACCATGATGCTGTCCAGCGCGTCACGCAGTTCGCGGTAGGGAGCCAGCTCCATCGCGTCGAGTTCGGCGCGGGTGCGCTCGATGACGGGCAGTTCGTGGTGCGCGTCGCTGGTCGCCGCCGTGTAACCCGGGAAGTGCTTGCCGCAGGTCGCGATCCCGCCCTCGCGCAACGCCGTGTTGAACGCGCCGGCCAGCCGCACCACCTGGGCGACATCCACCCCGTAGCAGCGTCCGCGCAGGGAATTGTCAGCCGTTTCGTCGCCGCGCAGGCACAGGTCCAGCACCGGACAAAGGTCGAGGTTGAAGCCGAAGAGGCGCAGCATCCGCGCGGTCAGCACGCCGTGGCGGTGGACCAGGGCCGGATCGTCCAGGTTGCGCAGCGCCGTGGCCCCGGGCGGCTCGTTGCCGATGGCTTTGAGCCGCGACACCCGGCCGCCTTCCTGGTCAATCGTGATGATCGGCTCGGCCTGGCTGAGGTCGCGCAGGTCATCCAGCAGCTTCCGCAAACCCTGCGGGCTGGTGATGTTGCGCGTGAAGAGGATGAACCCGCCCGGCTGCACGCGCCGCAGCACGGCGGCGGTGTGAGGATCGAGTTCGGGGCCGGGAATGCCGACGAGGAGCAACTGGCCGGGTGAGGAATGTTCCATTGAAGGCAGAAGGCAGAAGGCAGAAGGTAGAAGAAGAAATGAAAAAGGCGAGGGGAAGACAACCAGGAAGTTTGCGGCGCCATTTCACTTCCCTCCCAGGGATTTTTCTCCTCCTGCTGCTGCTGGCCGCCTTCTGCCTTCTGCCTTCTGCCTTTTCTTCCGTGCAGCTCGGCATCGACAACCTGCGCGACGGCGGCTTTGCGGCCGTCCGGGGCAAGCGCATCGGCCTGATCACCAACCAGACCGGCACCGACGCCGCCGGGCGCAAGACCCGCGTCATCCTCAGGGACGCGCCGGGCGTCAACCTCGTGGCCCTGTTCACCCCGGAGCACGGCCTGGACGGCACCGAGCTGGCGGGCGCTTACGTGGCCACCCGTCGTGACCCGCTGACGGGTCTGCCGGCCTACTCGCTCTACGGCGCCACGCGCAAGCCCACGCCCGACATGCTCCGCGGCCTGGACGCGCTGGTGTTCGATTTGCAGGATGTCGGCTGCCGCTCGTACACCTACCTTTCCACGATGGCCCGGTGCATGGAAGCGGCGGGCGAGAACAACCTGGAGTTCATCGTGCTCGACCGGCCCAACCCGCTCGGGGGCAACCGCGTGGAAGGCCCGGGCATCGAGAAGCAGTGGATCAGCTTCGTGGGCCAGTTCCCGGTGCCCTACGTCCACGGCTTGACGGCGGGCGAGCTGGCCAAGATGATTAACGCCAATCATTGGACCGCCGCCGCGTGCCGGCTGACGGTCGTGCCCATGCGCGGGTGGGGGCGGAGCATGACCTGGGGCGACACCGGTCTGACCTGGATCAAAAGCTCGCCCAACATCCCGCGCGGCGACTCGCCGCTGTACTACGTGACCACGGGCATCGTGGGCAACCTGAGCGGCCTGGACCTGGGCATCGGCACGTCCACGCCCTTCGAACTGGTGGCGGCCCCGTACCTCAACGCGGACAGTTTCACGGCGTACCTGCGTTCGCTGGACAACACCTCGGGCGTGCGGTTCACGGCGTTCCACGGTTCGGACGGGGGCGGGTCGGCGCTGGTGATCGATCCGCATACCCCGGCGAACCTGACCGGGCTGGGCATCTACATCATGACAACGCTGTATCGTTCGGGCGGGACGCGGTTGTTCCGCAAGGCGGCGACCGATCCGGACCAGTTGCTCTACAAGATCTACGGCAGCCGCTCGATCCAGACGGAGGTGGAAGCAGGGTTCTCGCCCGAGCGCATCGTCGCCGGCTGGGCGGCGGGGGTGGAGCGCTTCAAGCGCGAGCGTGCGCCGTATTTGTTGTATTGAAGAAGATGGAGAACGGATGGCATGAGGCTCAGGCAGTAGGTCAGACAAAATCAGCCGGCTCTGACACGAGCGGGCAAGTCCACGCTTGCCTTGTCGCCGTCAACCGCCAAGTTGAAGCCATGAATCTAGCCGTGGAAACCGAGCAGGAGACAGATGGTCGCTGGATCGCTGAGATTGCCCAAATTCCAGGAGCCTTATGCTATGGCAGCAATCGTCAGGAAGCCATTTCTCGGGTCCAAGCTTTGGCTTTGCGTGTCCTCGCTGATCGCCTTGAACACGGCGAGACACCCCGAGAACTTCAGGAAGTTTTCTCTGTCGCTGCATGAGCCAATGGGGAGCAGCTAAAGCTAGGCGAGTCCTGTCTGCACTTCTCAAGCTCGGCTGGAGCATCAAGCGAGAGTCAGGCGGCTCACACCGAGTGTTGGCCCGTGCAGACTGGCCTGACTACGTTTTTTCTTTTCACGACGGCGAGGAGATTGGTCCTCGCATGCTCTCCAGGATCGCTAAGCATACCGGGTTGAAGCCGAGTGACCTATGACCCCCGAGGTTCTTCTTGTAGCTGTCGTCACTTCACCGGCGTACCGACCTTCGCCAGCAGGTCCTTGATCACCTCGCCGGGTCCGGCGTACTTGCCTTCGCGGTAGCTGTCCGAGAGCACGCGCCCGGCGTCGTCGAGCAACACCAGATCCGGGATGCCGGCTCCGGCATACTTGGTCAGCCCGGGCACTTGTTCTAGCTGTTCGTAGGGCACGGCGGGCCAGGGCATCTGGTCGTTCTGCATGTACTGCTGCATGGCCAACGCCGAGCGATCCTTGCTCACGAAAATCAACTCGAACTCGGGGTGCAGCTTCGCGAAATCGTTGTAGAAGTTCACCAGCAGCGGCGTGAACTTTTTGCACGGCGGACACCACGACGCCGAGAAATAAACCGCGTACAAGCGCTTCTCGATGAACTTGTTCTCGTCGTACCGGTAGAACCGTCCGTCGCGCATGGTCACCAAGTGCTCGTGCAGGAGGTTTGCCATCACCAGCGACCGGGGTTGGAGGCCGGCACCCGGCGGCGCGGCCCTCCCCGTCTGCGGTGATGGTTGCTGCTGCTGGGCGGCGGCCAAGGCGAGATTATGCGTGACCTGCTCGCGCTGCTCGATGTCGGCCTGACGCGCCCGGGCCGCGGCGGCGTCCGCGGCGGAAAGATTGTAGTTGCCTGCTTTGAGCGCGTTGAGGAGCGCCGGGGTGGCACCCGCCGTCTTCAACTGGGTCTCGCCCGCGGCGTCCACGGGTTCCAGCAGGCGGCGCGTGGCGACTTCGCGCAAGACCTCCTCGCTCGTGTAGCCGCTGCGCAGCAGCAGGCAGACCTCCTTGATGGGCAGCGCCTTCTCGATGCTCAACGGCGGGCTGGCCTTCAGCGGCTTGTCCTCGGCGCGGGCCGGCCCCGCTCCAACGGCGAACAGGCTCACCGTCACAACGACGATCAGGCGGCGGGAGACAGAAAAAACAGGGTTCACTCCTCCCGAAGGAGCCAGTTCCATGCCCGCCGTCTCGCCGGTGGAAAACCCGCCTTGTTCCCGCTATGCTGCCGGCTGGATCAAACCATGACCGACTCCCAACCACCGCGCATCGGCCTCTACGGCGGCACCTTCGATCCGGTTCACCACGGGCACCTGATCCTGGGCCGCGACGCGGTGGAAGCCCTCGGACTGGACCGGCTGATCTTTCTCCCGGCCGCCGTGTCGCCGCACAAGCTCGGCCGCGCGCCGGGCGCCACCGGCCCCCAGCGCCGAGCCATGCTCGCCGCCGCCCTGGCGGGCGAGGAGCGTTTCGCCCTGGACGACCGCGAACTGCACCGCACCGGTCCTTCCTTCACGGTGGACACCGTCCGGGACCTGCGCGGCGAACTGCCCGGCGGCACGGAATGGTTCTACCTCATCGGCGAGGACAACGTGGCCGCCCTGCCCACCTGGCACCGCGTGGAGGAACTGAGCACGCTCGTGCGCTTCGTCGTCTTCCGGCGGGAGGAAAAATCCTCTTCTCCGCCTTCCGCCTTCCGCCTTCTACCTTCTGCCTTCTACCTTCCGCCTTCCCCGCTCTCCCGCCTGGTGGACATCTCGGCGACGGAAATCAGAAACCGGGTTGCCAAAAGCCAGTCCATCCGGTATCTAGTTCCGGAGGTGGTGTCAGAGTTTATCGAAGCCCAGCGGCTCTACCGGTGACCATCACCTTCCCCGAGACCACCGCGGTCACCCCGGCCGCCAGAAGGAGACTGCCCCATTACTGCCGAAGAACTAGCCCGTGAGTGCGCGCGTTGCGCCGTTGACAAAAAAGCCGAGGACCTCCTCGTGCTGGATCTGCGCGGTATTTCGACGTTCACCGATTATTTCGTGATCTGCTCGGGAACGAGCGAGCCGCACCTCAAGGCCATCGCCTCCGAGATCCAGGGAAAGCTCAAGGAGAATTTCCAGACCGCCCCCGCCGCGGTGGACGGTTTCCCGATCAGCCAATGGGTCATCATTGATTACATCAACGTGCTGGTCCACATCTTCCACAGCGAGAAGCGCAGCTTCTACGGGTTGGAAGATCTGTGGGGCGACGCGCCGCGGCTGGAGTTGCCCAGCGAGGCGGCGGCTGCGTTTGCGCAAAACAGCTAGTCGGAAGAGCAGAGACGATGAACTTCCTCGTCGAGACCGAGATCGAGTGCCCGGCCTGCGGCGAGTGGTTTCCCATTACCCTCGACACGTCGCAGGGTGACTACGAAACGGTGGAAGACTGCTCGGTGTGCTGCCGCCCCATGCAGGTGGAGGTGCGCTGCTCACCCGGCGAGGTCGAGTCGGCGGAAACCACCGCGGCTTGAAGTTCCCGGGCCGCAAAGGGTTGCCGCCTTCCGCCGCCCGGCGGCAGAGTGTGACGAACAGACGGATTTTGCTTGGCAACGGGCCGGTCTGTTGCTTTTTTGGTGCAACGGCGTAAAACATTTTTCTTTTCCCCAACTTCCATGTACGAGCAACACGAAGCCATCGTGCGCCTCCTGCGCGACAACGATCCTCCCACGGTCACGTTGCTCAAGACCCAGTTGGTGGAAGGCGGACCGGACTCCATCGCCCACCTACGCGCCCTGGCGGCCGTGGATGACGCGACGGTCAGCGCGCACGCGCACGACATCCTCGCCGAGATCGAGAGCCGGCAGGTCCTGGACGATTTTACCCTGCTCTGCCACCTGTTCCCCGACGACGGCGACATCGAGGCGGCTTCCTGGCTGCTGGCGCGCATCTTCCTGCCGGGGGTGGACGGCACGCACTACCAGCGCAAGCTGGAGGTTTGGGGCCGGCAACTCACGCGGCTGACGGCCAGCGCCGTTTCCACCCGCGAGCGCGTGGCCATCCTGACCAACTACATGGCCAACGATCTCGGATTCCGCGGCAACTCCGAGCAGTATTACGATTTCCACAATTCCCTGCTGCCGAGCCTGGTGGATTCGCGCCTGGGCATCCCGATCTCGCTGGCGATCCTGTACATGGCGGTCGCAGCCCGCGCGGGCATGAAGGTGGAGGGGATCAACCTGCCGGGACACTTCATCGTGCGGCACGGCGACATCCTTTTCGATCCGTTCCACCGTGGCAAGATCCTGACGCAGTCGGACTGCGAGATGATCTTGCGCAAGCAGAAGCTCGTCTTCCAGCCCGCGTACCTGGAGCCGGCCAGCGGCCGCATGATCCTGATCCGCGTGCTGGCGAACCTGCTTTACATCTACCAGGACAACGGCGACGAGGAGCAGCGCGAACGCATCTCCGACTGGCTCAAAGCGCTGGAGCGGAAGTAGACCGCTGTCTGCGTTGTACCGAGCAATAGCGAAGTTGTAGAGGCGTTTGGCACAAGCGCCTCTACAACTCGCTGTCGCTCGTGATGACGGGGCGGCCGAACTATCCCTTCGGCTTCTCGTAAATAAGCACGTGCTGCTGCGGCAGCTCATCCCGGGTTTCCACCCAGCGCAGTCCGGCGGCTTCCATTTCCTTGCGGGCCTGCGCCACCGTCATCTTGTGGTGGGGCAGGATCTGCACCGTGGAATCCTCGCCGCGGTATTCGAGCTGGATGACCTGCCCGCCCGGTTTGAGTTCGCGTAAAACCGCCTGCATCATTTCGAGCGGGTGATCCCACTCGTGGTAGGTGTCCACGAGGATCACCGCATCGACGCCGCCCGGCGGCAGCTTGGGATCGGTGGTGGTCCCGAGCAGGGTTTCGACGTTGGCGGTGTGGGTTTCCGCCTTCTTGCGCTCGACGATCCGGAGCATTTCGGTGTCGATGTCCTCGGCCAGCACCTTGCCCCGGGGCACGAGCGGCGCGATCTTGAAGCTGAAATATCCGCTGCCCGCGCCGATGTCGGCCACGACGGCATCCGGCTTCAGCCGGTGCTTGAGGTCCTCGACGAGCTTGTCGGTCCGCTCCTCGGTTTCGCGCGAGGGCCGGTCGAGCCAGTCCGCCCCGGCGTGCCCCATGACCTGCGCGATCTCGCGGCCCATGTACACCTTGCCGATGCCGTCGTCGCTGGCGGTCCGCCGCGAGTAGGCGGCAGCCGGCGGCGCGGACGGCGGTGGGGGTTGTGGTTGTTGTGCCAGCGCGGACGGCGTCGGCAGGGAAGCGAGCGGCCAGAGCAGGGTCAGGGCGAAGAGGAAGCGCATCCATTGAATATATCCCGATCTGGCGCAACTGTGTGGGGAAAACCCGTCCAAGCGCATGACACTTCCCCGGCCCACCCACGCGCACCTCCCGGCTCTGGCGCTGCTGCTGCTCCTGGCGGCGCTGGGAACGGCCCTCGCCGTCCCGCCGGAAGCCCCTCCTCCCCGGCGCGCCCGCCCGGCCGAAGGCGACGACGCCTCCCGGAGCGCGGCGACCGGTTCCGGGGCGTTCGAACGGGCGCTGGGACTGCCGGTTGGCAATTCCAACATCCTGCACCGGCAGGCGCTCAAGAAGGTCATGGCGGGCGACCTGGCCGGAGCGATGGCCGACCTGGATTTCGCGATCCGGCTTTCTCCCAACGATTCCAGGCTCTACGCCGACCGGGGCTTCGTCAAACAGCGGACCGAAGACTCGCAGGGCGCGATGGCGGACTGGAGCCGGGCCATCGAACTCGACCCGAAGAACTCTCTCGCCTACGGCGACCGCGGCAGCGCCCGGCTCGACCAGGGCGATTTTGCCGGGGCCAACGCCGACCTGATGAAATCCGTCGAACTCGACCGGCGGTCCGCGGGCGCCTACCTGAAGCTCGCCAACGCCGAGAACGTCCAGCGCGACTACATGAATGCCTGGGCGGATTACCGCAGCGCGTGCGATTACTCCGAGCGTCCGCCGGATTACGCGCAACTGGCCATCTGCTTGATCCGCATGCGCATCGGCGAGGGGGCGGCCGGCGCCAAGCGCCTGGAGGATTATTTCAAGGAGAACGGCCGCACCCGGGCGAACGCCTGGACTTCCCAGATCGCCGACTACCTGCTCGGCAAACTGCCGGAAGCGGACCTGCTCGCCGCGGCCACGCCGGAGTTCGCGGACGCTCCGGAAGCGAAGCCGGACGCCGGCCTCCTCTGTGAAGCCTGGTACTACATCGGCATGAAGAAGCTCCTGAGCCACGACAAGGCCGGAGCCGCCAAAGCCTTCCAGGAATGCTTGGCCACCGGGCAGAAGTGGTACGTGGAATACCAGTTCGCGCAGGTGGAGCTAAAGGATCTGACCGGCGGCGGATAAGGCATCTAAGTGCCCGCAACAAAGTACGTCGATGCAAGAGCTCCGGGGTGGATGGCGCGCTCCGCCGCGCCATTGCTCTCCCTTGCGGCAACGCCGCCCAGATGGATTGGGCGGCTGCGCCGTAGTACCACCAATGGCGCGGCGGAGCGCACCATCCACCCCGGACCCTTCTCCCGCCTGCTTGGGTGGACCGGGGGGTAAACGACGGCCGCAGGACGCAAACCCCGGAACTTCCCCCCTACTCCCCACCACCATCGCCGCCGCCCGGAGGCTGGATCTTCCAGCAGAAGCTGCCGCGCAGCATCCGCTTTTCGATGCGCCCGGGCTGCTTCTTGGCCAGACGACTCAGGTACACCCCGCACGCGCTGCTAAAGCTCAGCACGCGACGCGCCTCGAAAGCGCTCCGGCTCTCGCTGCCCGTCAGGCGCTTCTCGAGCGCCTCGGCCTTGCCCTCCCACGGCTCGCTGCGCGGATCGCGGAACAACTCGGCGTCGATCAGGTCGAGCAGCCGCCGCTCGGGCGAAAGGTCGTCGATGGCGCGCAACAGGTCCGGGTGGTGGAAGTGCCGCACGCCAAAGCGGGCGCTGCGCAAGTCCTCCGGGATTTCCCTGTGGCCAGCATCCGTCCCGTTCTTCCTCGTTGCTCCAAACCGCTTCCAGGCGATCCGTCGTGGTTGCCAATGGACCCCAAAGGGCGTTTAATGTCAGCACGATGAGCGCGCTGCCGAAACTCCACTTCACGCCGGAAGAGTACCTCGTGCTCGAAGACGCGGCAGAGTACAAGAGCGAGTACGTCCACGGGGAAATCTTCGCGATGGCCGGGACGCAACCGGTACACAACAAAATCGTCGGCAATGTCCTCGCTGGTCTGCATCGCCGCTTCCAGGGCCGCGACTGCGACACCTATTTCATGGACATCCGCCTGCGCGCCGCCGAGGGGAACATGTACACCTACCCCGACGTGATGGCCTTTTGCGGCCAGCCGCGGTTCGACGGACGCGGCAAGACGGGCGTGCCAGCCTGCTCAACCCGCAGGTGATCTTCGAGGTCCTTTCTCCGAGCACCGAAGCTTTTGATCGGGGGGAAAAGTTCCGGGGCTACCGGCGCATCGAAACCTTGACCGATTACATCCTCGTCTCCACCGACCGGATGCAGACCGAGCAGCACATCCGCCAGCCCAGCGGGGTGTGGACGCGCGAGGAGCGGTTCGGTCCGGAGGGTATCCTGCAACTGGTCAGCGTCGGCTGTGAATTGCCGCTGGCGGAGATCTACGACAAGGTAGTTTTCCCCACGCGCTGACCGCTCCGAAAAGCGGCGTCCTGCCTCTCGATGTGTGTTCCAGGAACGGGGCACCCTCGCCTGGAGGCTGGCAGGTGGTGGGGGGTGCCGGGGATGTTTCCACCTTTGCCGGACCAAGGAGACCACGGGCAATCCGGCGTTTGCTTTGCGGGCGGGCATCTGGAACTTTCACTCTCCTCTCCTTCCTCATGGCAAGAATCCTCTACGGCGTGATGGGCAACACCTACGGGCACGTCATGCGCACGCAGGCGATCGTCAGCCAACTGGTGCCCGAGCACGAATTCTACTTCGTCGGCGGCGGACGGGTGCCGGAGGCCCTCGCCGGCAGCGGCCACCCCGTCCTGGAAGTCCCCGTCCTGCGCACCGTCCACCGCCGGGGCAAGGTGTCCGTCAGCGCGACGATTGGCCAGATCGCCCGCCGCACGGTGGAAACCGGGCGCGTCACCCGGCAGATCCGCCACGTCATCGAACGCTGGTCGCCGGACCTGGCCATCTGCGACAGAGAATTTTTCCTGCCCATCGCGTGCGCCCAAGCGGGGCTGCGCTGCGTGTCGCTCGACCACTCGCACGTGCTCAAGGCCTGCCGCTACCCGGTGCCGCCCGGCCAGTGGGTGTCGTGGTCGCTGGCGATGCTCAACGATTACCTGTTCTTCGACCGCACGCGCCACAACCTGATCGTGTCATTCTTCCACCCGCCGCTCAAGGCCCGCCCGCGTCTGGGTGAGACCAACGAACTGCTGCCGCCGGTGCTGCGCCGCGCCGTGGCCGGGCAGCCGCGCGGCGGCGTGGGCGACTACCTTCTCGTCTATCAGACCAGCAAGACGTTTCGCCCGCTGCTCGACGCGTTGCGCGGGCTCAGGCGGCCGGTGGTCGTTTACGGCTACGGCACCACCGAGGAAACGCGCGAGGGCAACCTGACCTTCAAGCCGTACAGCGACCGCGGCATCCTGGAGGACCTCGCCGGCTGCGCGTACGCCGTGGTCAACGGCGGGCACAACCTGATCTGCGAGGCGCTGCACTTCGGCAAGCCGGTGCTGTGTTTTCCCATCGCGCGGCTGTTCGAGCAGTTCATCAACGCCTGGCACATCCGGTCGCTGGGCTACGGGGATTTCTCGACCGAAAGCCACCCGCAAACGGCGACCTTCGAGCGGTTTGAGACGAACCTGGAACATTACCGCGCGCGCATCGCCGCCGCCGGGTCGTTCGACGGCACCGCGCAGGTGGCGGCACGCGTCCGGGAACTGGTGGCGGAGAAGGCGGAAGGCAGAAGGTAGAAGGATGAAGGACGAAGAAGAGGCGAAGAGTAAGGAAGAGGCGGAGCCGGGTCGTTCCGTCGCGTACATCCTAATGAAGTACCCGACCCTTTCGCAGACCTTCATCGACCGCGAGATGCGGGCCGTGGCCGCGCACGGCTGGCGGGTGGAGGTCCACCCGTGTTTCGATTTCCGCCGCCCGGAAGACATCCTGGAACCCGTGCCGCCCGGCCTGGAAGTGGTCCGCCTGACCCGCCGCTGGCGGTTCTTCGTGGACGCCGCCCGTGGTGCATGGCGCGAGGTCCGGGCGCGTCCGGCGCTGCTCGGGCAGGGGGCGCGTTTGCTCTGGGTAAATCTGCCGAAGTTCGCCGAAGGCTGGTTCATGACGCTCTGGGGCACGCTCTTCGCGCTGGCGCGCGCGGAGGAGTTCCGGCGGCGCGGGGTGTCGATCATCCACGGCGCGTGGGCGAGCCATCCGGCGACGGCGGCGGCGGTGCTGGCGGAGTTGTGCGGCAAGCCGTTCAGCTTCGGCGCGCACGCCTACGATCTGCACCGGCACGGCGGCGACCCGATGCTCGCCCCGAAGCTGCGCGCGGCCCGGTTCGTCCACACCACCACCGCGGCCAACGTGGGTGACATCCAGCGGCGCTACCCGTTGCGCCGCGCCGAGATCGTGCTGGCGCGGCGTGGCTTGCGTGTGTTGCCGCCGCTGCCGGCGGCTCCTGACCCGGACGCGGTCAAGAAACGTCTCTTCCGCCTTTTGTCCGTGGGCCGGCTGGTCGAGAAGAAAGGCCACATCCTCCAGGTCGATGCCTGCTGGGAGCTGGCCCGGCGCGGGGTGGCCTTCGAGTTGAAGATCATCGGCGACGGCCCGCTGCGCGCGAGCCTGCAGGCGCGGATCGCCGCCGCCGGCCTGGCGGGCAGCATCGAGCTGGCCGGCGAGCGCGAGCCGCGGGAGGTGACGGAGGCCTACGCCTGGGCCGACGCGTTCTGGCACACCGGCATCGTCGATTCCCAAGGGGACCGCGACGGGTTACCCAACGTGGTGCCGGAGGCCCTGGCGCACGCGCTGCCGGTGATTTCCAGCGCCGCCGGCGGCGCGGCCGAAGCGATCCACGACGGCGAGACGGGCCTGCTGGTCAACCCCGAGGACACCCTGTCGCTGGCGGCGGCGGTGGAGCGCTTGTCGCGTGACCCGGTGTTGTGTCGCCGCCTGGGCCTGGGCGGACGCGCGTGGGTGGAGGAAAATTTCCTGGCCGGGAAGAACACGCTGATCCTGGCCCGGGCGTTTGCCCGGGCGACCCAAGGTTGAGTCCTTCCGGATGGTAGGGTGGGCGAAGCGCCCACCCTACCATCCGGATCCTTCAGGGTCGCTGGCCTTCGTCCACCTCGTAGTAGTCGAAGAAGGTGAGCAGGTCGGCGCGGTGCGCCAGGCCGCTGCCGGCCTTGTAGGCTGCCAGTTCCTGCGTGGAGCCATCGTCCTCGTCGCGCCAGCCGCGCTTGAGCATGAATTTGTTCCAGACGAGGAGTTGTTCTTCGCTGGGTCGGGTGCCCTGGGCGTGGCACCAGGCGAGGATTTCCGAATCGGTACCACCCGCGCGGACCTGCTCACACAATGCCGGGTAAGGGACGTTGAGGAAGCGGCAGCAGCGGCCGTCGAAGCCGCCGCCGAGGTTCGCGTGGAAATCTTCGCGCAACCGGCCGGCGGCGTGCAGGCGGATCTTGTCGAGCATCCGCGCGAAGTACACGAGACCCTCGACCAGATCATAGGCGCTGCGCGGAGTCTGGCTCATGATGGGAGAGCGCCTGGTGGCGGAAGCTGCCATACGCTGAAATGCATGGTTGGACCGCGTCGCTAACGGCGGTAAACATCCTTGCGGTGCCTGACGCGCTGAACTTCGATCAAATGTGAATCGTTAAACACCTCGTAGATCACGCGATAATCACCGACACGAATGCGATAGGTGCGCTCGGACCCGACCAGCTTTTGGGAGCCATGCGGCAGAGGCTCGCTGGCGAGTTGGGTGACCGCGGCAAGAATACGCGCCACCTCCTGATGTGGCACCTCACGAATGTCCTTCCTGGTAGAGCTACGCCATTGGATGCTAAAGAGTGCCATCGCTCTTCAGATCGGCTAGGAATGCATCATGAGAAAGGACAGGCTCTTCGCGGCGTTCAGCGACGACAGCAAGGTCGTCGAGATCCTCCAAAAGCTTCTCGTAATCACTGATCGGCAGGACCACGGCCGTGCGATCGCCATGTGCGTCGGTAAGGTATTGCAGGGTCTGACTCATCGTTGGCAGAATACGCCTGCCACACAGGATGTCGAGAACGTCGTGTCGCCCAATGCCGGAATGAGCTCTGTAAAGCCGATTCACCGCCCCTGGCCGGGCAGCAGGCTCGTCAATAAACGTCGCGCTTGTAGCGCTTCGCCTTCTTGAGGGCTTCCACGTACTCGGCGGCTTCCGTGGGGCTCTTGCCGCCGTGAACCTCGACGATCTTGTGCAGGGCGGCGTCCACGTCCTTGGCCATGCGGCTGGCGTCGCCGCACACGTAGAAGTGCGCGCCCTCCTCCAGCCACTGGTACAACTCGGCCCCTTTCTCCAGCATGCGGTGTTGTACGTAGATCTTTGTGTCCTGATCGCGCGAGAACGCCACGTCCAGATGCGTCAGCACGCCGGTCTCGTGCATCGCTTCCAGTTCCTCGCGGTAGAGGTAATCGTAAGCCGCCTTCTGGTCGCCGAAGAAAAGCCAGTTCTTGCCCGTCGCGCCGGTTGCTTGGCGTTCCTGCAAGTAGGCGCGAAAGGGGGCGATACCCGTGCCGGGCCCAACCATGATGATCGGCAGCGACTTGTCCTCCGGCAGCCGGAAATGTTTCGCGCTGTGGAAGAATAGCGGCACCGTCGCCGGGTGCCCGGTCCGCTCGGCCAGAAAGGTGGACGCGACCCCTTTGCGCTGGCGGCCGTGCGTCTCGTAGCGCACCGAAGCCACCGTCAGGTGCGCCGCGTCGGGGTGCGCCTTGGGGCTGGAAGAAATCGAGTACAGGCGCGGCTGGAGCTTGCGCAACAACGGCACCAGCTCCTGCGGCGTGAACTTGATGGAAGGGTGCGTCAACAGGAAGTCGATGTACTCCATGCCGTAGGTGTACTTGGCGAGGTCGTCCTTGCGCAGGGGATCGGCGAGCAACTCCTTGACGACGGATTCGCCCTCCGTACGGGCGGCGAGGGCCTCCAGGAACTGCTTGGAGGGCTGCGTGATGTGGTAATTGCGCAGCAGCGCTTCGCGCAGGGGCACTTCCTGGCCCGCGCCATCGGGGACCAATTCCTCGCCCGTCGCGCCGAGCACGGTGATCAATTCCTCGACCAGCACCGGGTCGTTCGTCGGGTACACACCCATCGAGTCGCCCGTCTCGTAGGTCAGGCCCGAACCTTCCAGGGAAACCTCGAAATGCCGGATTTCCTTGCCGGAACCTTCCCGGCTGAGCAGGCGATTGGTCAGCACGCGGGCCGGGAAGGGGTTTTTGCGGGAATACGGCGAGTCGGTCGTCGGTGTGGACATGGCGCGTGAAATCTACCGCAAGTGTGGATCGACTCAAAAAGAAAAGGCGGGCGGAACAAAGTCCGCCCGCCGGATCAACTGCGCGGGTAAAAGGGAAAGCGCGGCGTGGAACTACACATTCTTGCGGCCGATCACCGCGTGGTAGATCACCAGCAGGATGATAGCACCGATCACCGAGGCGATGAAGCCGGGGGTGTTGCCGTTGCCGTAGATGCCGACCAGAGAACCGAGGAAGTACGCCACCACGGAGCCGCCGATACCGATGAGGCTGGTGATGATGCAGCCGCCCGGGTCGCGGCCGGGGGTCAGGAACTTGGCGATGACACCGATGACCAGACCGATGACGAGCGAGTACAGGAAGCCGTTGCCGACCGCGCCAGCGCCGGGATGGCCCACCGTGGTCGTGGTGGTCGTGTCGGTGGCCTGGGCAAGCAGCCAAGCGTGGGCGGTGAGAAAGGTGGCGAGAAGTGTGGTCATGATCAGATAGCTAGCGGGTTACGGATTGGAGCCAAAGGGCTGATTTCCCAGCAGATTCGACTCGTCAGCCCCGGCTGGCCGTGTGCGATTCGCACCCGCTCAACGCCGCCGGGCGGGGGACGGCGGCGGCGACGGCAGCGGGCCGGACAGGTGAGTGCTAACCACGAACTGCCGCTCGGTGACCGTTTGGCCGGTCGATGGCTCGAGCGAGACGTGTTCCCGGGCGGCGAAGTTGACCGGCGGCGGGGGCGGGAGGTACGCCGTCCTGGGCAGGAAGTGTTTGTCGGCCACGGCCCAGAAGAAGAGCGCGTGCGCCGCCGCCACCCCCAGGATGATCCACACCGCCAGGGGCAACCGCCCGGGCAGGGAAGTAGGACGGGAGGGACGAGAGGGACGCGCCACGGGACGGCTCACGGCTGTTGCAGGCGGGCTTTGGCCCCCTCGTCGATCAGCTTCCAGAAAGCCTTGGTGCGGCCGAGCTGGTCGTCCTCGGCCATCGGCAGCTTGCTGCGGAAGAGGAAGTCGGAAATCGTGTTCTTGTGCAGGATGCGGTGAACGGTGATCCCTTCCCCGCACGGCTCGAAGTAGAGGCGGTAATCGCTCGCGCGGTAGCGGTAGAGCTTTTTGCCGCCACGCTCAATGCGGCCGAATTTCTCGCTGTCGAGCTGGTCAAGGTCTTCGGGCAGGACTTGGAACTCGCTGAGCAGACTCAACTGCAAGAGCTTCGGCAGGGCCGAGAGTTCCGCGGCACTGAGGTCGTTGAAGATGATTTGGAACATGGTTCCAGGTGGAATAGAAAGACTGGTCCCAAACTAGCAGGAAATGATCAATGACCAACGGCCAAAAAGGTGGCTATGGTGGCAAAGTTCGTAGCTCCTATCGATGCGCGCACTCGACTACCAGCGTTTTGTCATTGGCTATCATGGTTGCGATGCCTCGGTGCGCGATCAGGTGATCCGGCACCGGGGAAAACTTAACCGCAGCCAAAATGATTATGATTGGCTCGGGCACGGCATTTACTTCTGGGAACATGGTCCCGAAAGAGCACTGGAGTGGGCGGAGCAGCAGCGCACACGAGGCAAGATCGAAAAACCGGCGGTTCTCGGAGCATTGCTGCATCTCGGACAATGTTTCGATCTGCTGGATGCTGCTTACCCGGATGTTCTTAAAAGGTCGTACCCGAAGTTCCGCGCTTATCTCAGGACAGCCGGAAAGATGATCCCCAAGAACCAACCGGTGAACATGCGTGATCCTGATAAGCTCCTGCGAAACAGGGACTGTGCTGTGATCAATTGGACGATTCAACGGCTGGAGGAAGAGAACGAGACAAGATTCGACAGTGTACGCGGTGTGTTTCAGGAAGGGGTAGCAGCTTTCCCTGGTTCGGGCGTTCGCCTCCGCTCACACATCCAGATCGCCATCCGGCATCAGGCTTGCATCCTCGGATATTTCCTGCCATCATCGGAAGGTAAATGAACAAAGGAAAGCCGGGCACAAATACTTTTGATGTGACACGTGCTTGGAAACAAACCGAGAAGGCGTTGCACGCGATGACGCCCCAAGAGAAAAAGCAGACGTTTGTGAAAGCAGGAATTCTTACAAAGAGCGGCAAGATAGCAAAGCCGTACAAGCAGGATACACGAGCCGCCAGGTAACTGCTTACAGCGGTTTCCAAGATATTGAGTAGGGCTGTTCTGCTGGCTAGACTTTGGAGGGGCACACGCCGTCGTGCTCCCCTTCGTCCGGGCAGAGGCAGAGAGTCAGAGGCACGACGGCGCGTGCCCGCCGAAGGGCTCCATCATTTTGGAAAAAAGCTCTAGATTGGGCTCTGTGGGTGTACTCGATGTGACCCAACTGGAACCGTCCTGGGCGGTGCGACCATCAATCTTTGTAGTACCGTCCCACGCGCGGCGTCAGGCCGGTGAAGATTTCCCAGGGGATCGTCCCGGCTTTTCCGGCCAGTTCGGCGGCGGAAACTTCCTCGTTCCCTTGTTTGCCGATCAGCACGACCTCCTCACCCGCCGCCACCTCGGGCAGGGCGCTAAGGTCCACCATGATCTGGTCCATCGTCACGCGGCCCAGCAGGGGACAGCGGCGGCCGCGCACCAGGACTTCCGCCCCGGTGTTGGAAAGGTGGCGCGGGTAGCCGTCGGCGTAGCCCACGGCGAGCGTGCCCACGCGCATCGGCCCGGAGGTGACGAAGGTCCGCCCGTAGCTCACTCCCCACCCGCCGGGCAGGTCGCGCACGAGCGACACGCGGGTTTTGAGCGTCATCACCGGCCGCAGGCGGGCCTGGTAGCCGGGCAACGGACTGCTGCCGTAGAGCATCAGCCCGGGCCGCACGACGTTGCAGCCGCCGTGCGCGTAGGCCATCAAGCCCGCGCTGTTCTGCGCGTGGCGGCGGTATGATGGCAGCGGCGGCGGGATGTTGTCGGCCAGGAGGTGCTCGAAGTGCGACATCTGCGCCGTGGTGTAGCCGGCATCCTCGTCGGCCATCGGCAGGTGCGTCACCAGCCCGATGAGCCGCAGCGCCGGCAGGCGGTCGATCACCCGCCGCAGTTCGTCCAAACCGCTCTCCAGGACGCCCATGCGGCCCATGCCGGTGTCCACCTTGATCTCCACTGCGAACGGCGGCCCCTCCTCGCCCCGCACTGAGGCAACGGCGTGAGCGTACCCCCGGGCCTCCTCGACGCTCGAAATCCAGGGCACCACGCCCAGGCGGACGGTTTCCCGCCTTTCGTCGGGCAGCACGGGCGAAAAGAGGGTGACCGCCACCCCGGGCAGGTGTGCGAGCAGGTGCGCGGCTTCGGCGACGTTGGCTACCCCGAAGGAGGAGATTTCCCCGCCTGCCGCCAGGGCGCGCGCCACCGGCACCATGCCATGCCCGTAGCCGTCGGCCTTGACCACGGCGAGGATCGTCGTATCACGCCCGGCCATCTCGCGGACCACCGCGGCGTTGTGCCGCAGGGCGGCTCCATCCACTTCCGCCCAACAGCGAGAGGTAACTTCGGGAAGCTTTGCTGTGGTCATCGTGGCACCTTGGCTTTCGGCAGCGTCACAGCCGGCGGACGCAGGTAGATCGGCTCCAGCGGCCCGGCCTGGTGCAGGGCGGAACTTACCGCCAGCAATCGCGCCGCCGATGGCAGTGCCACCTCGGCTTGTAGCCCGGCAGGGACGCTTTCCACCGCCAGCACCGGCCAGTCGGGATGCCGATCCAGCCGCGCCTGCAAGGCCTCGGCGTTTTCCAGCAACGTGGGTCCATCCAGCAGGCGGCCACCTTCCACGGCGGTGTAGTAGAACGTCCCGCGCCGCGCGTCGCCGATGACGTGGTAAGCGCTCAGACCCGTCTCCAACGCGGCGGTGGAAGGCACACCCACCAGCGTGGCACCCACTGAAAGGCTCAAGCCGGTGGCCACCGCGATGGCCTGGCGCACGCCGGAATACGAGCCCGGCCCCAGCCCGACGATGATTTTCTCCAGCGGGCCGCTTCCCGCCGCTCGCAGCCCTTCCTCTAAAGTCGAAAACAACTCACCGCCATGCCCCCGGCCGGCCGGGAACAGCCGTTCCCAAACCACGGGCATTTTTCCGCCGCCCTCTGCGGTCCGGCCGATGGCCACGCTGCCGCGCGCGGTCGAGCAATCAAGGGCCAGGGTCAGCATGAACGCGAAGAAGGGTATTCAATCAAGAGCCGGCGGTTTCGCGGCGGATGGTCCGCCGGTCGCCGTCGCCCTCCGCCTGGCCGAAATAAAACCATTCCGTGCGAGGCGGCAGGACTGCGGGGAATTTGTCCGCCCATTCGATGACGGTCAACCCGTCGCCGTCGAGATATTCGTCCAGCCCGAGGTTCAACGCCTCGGTGGCGGACTCCAGCCGGTAGAAGTCGAAGTGGTACAGCGGCATCCTTCCGCCGGTGTACTCGTGGACCAGCGTGAAGGTCGGGCTCGTCACACGGGCCGCCGCGCCCAGTCCATCCGCCAGGCCTTTGACGAAATGCGTCTTACCGGCTCCCAGGTCTCCGACCAGCGCCCAGACCGCGCCCGGCGTTGCCGTACCGACCAGTTCCTTGCCCAAGGCAACCGTCTGGGCGGCAGCTTCCGAATAATAGTTTAAAAGGGTCATGCGTTACATAAGTTGGAAGTATCTACTATCTTTTGCGAGCCGGCCTCTTCCGCCAGTCAATATGATGAAAAAGCTTTTCTTTGCTCTATCACTGTTCGTCCTGACCATGTTTGCGGTTCCAGCCGCCCATGCCGATGACCATCGGACCCACGGCCACGGTGGCGGTGGGTACCGGCATCAGAGGCATGGTGGTCACGGCGGCTATCAGGATCGCGGTTATCATGCTCATCCTGGTGGACGCCGCGGTCACTACCATTACCGTCACGGCCGCCGCTATTACGATGATGACGATGGTTATTACGGTCCGGCCCTCGTTCGCCCGCCGATTGACATCAACATCGGCTTGTAAACTGCTGATCTACGTAGGCTGATGATACGGCGCGTGGTTTTATTACCACGCGCCTTTTTATTTCTGAGTGGAACCCGACGAACTCATCATCGATTTAGGTAGCGACAGCTACTTCATGGGCGAGGCGTTGCGCCAGGCTCTGCGGGCGTACGAAGCCGGCGAGGTGCCGGTGGGTGCCGTCGTCGTGCGAGGCAGCCGGGTCATCGCCCGTTCGTTCAACCAGGTGGAAGTGCTCAAGGACGCCACCGCGCACGCCGAGATGCTGGCCATCACGCAGGCCGAGAACGCCGTGGGCGACTGGCGGCTGACGGATTGCACGCTCTACGTCACCAAGGAACCGTGCCCGATGTGCGCCGGAGCGGCGGTCCACGCCCGGCTCAAGCGCGTCGTGTTCGGCTGCGGCGACGCCCGGGGCGGGGCGGCGGGAGGTTTGCTCAATTTGTTGCAGCATCCCTCGCTCAACCACCGCTGCGAGGTGACCCCCGGCGTGCGCGGCGAGGAATGCGGCCGGGTGCTCAAGGCGTTCTTCCAGGAACGCCGCGCCGGCGGGAAGCTGGCGGCGGAGGATTGAACGGCCGCAGGATCAGCTCAGAGGATTTGCCGTTGTTTGACGTTCACGTACTGCTTGACCAACTGCTCGATCATGTGTTCGTGATCGAGCAGCGAAAAGCGCACGCCCACCCGCCGCAGGAGATTTTCGCGCTCGCGCAGCTTTTGCCATTGCAGGTGCCCGCCCAGGCGCTCGTAGAGGTCATCCACCGTGGACACCTCCTGCCCGTTGGTGAACAAAGGGACCACCGAGGCGGGCCGGAGCATGTTCACCATCACGACGTGCTGCCGGCTGATCAACTCGATCTGGCGGGTGAAACTTTCCGCCGCCACCGGATCATCCAGCGAGGTCAGGAAAATCAGGAGCGCGCGCCGCCGCAGGCGCACGCGCAGAGTCGCGCAAATTTCCTCGAAATCGGGGCTGACCGGCTCGGGCTCCAGGTTGTAGATGGCGTCGCGGCAGGTGTTGAAGTGCGCCTGCCCGCCCTTGGCGCGCAGAACACGGTGGACGCGGTCGGAAAAAGTCACCAACCCGAAGAGGTCGCCCTGCCGTTCGGCCGCCAGGCACAGCAGGAGCGCAGCGGAAACGTAGCGTTCCAGCAGGGTAGCGGTGTCGTGGCCGGTGGCGGTGGGGGTGGCAGAGCCGCGCGGCGCGGGCCGCGCGTTGAGCCGCGAACTGTCGAGGACGACGTACACTTCCTGCGTGCGTTCGATCTGGTACACCTTGCTCACGGGCCGCTGGCGGCGCGCGGTGGCTTTCCAACTGATGTCCTCGATGCTGTCGCCCGGGATGTAATCGCGCAGCTTCTCGAAATCGCGCCCGCGGCCGACCTGGCGCAAAGCATGGTTGCCCAACCCCCCGCGGTGCAGGAACACCGCCGCCGCCTGGCTCCGGTCGGCGAGCAGATTCGGGTACACGCGCAGCTCGCAGCGCAACGGCAGCGAACGCCGGACGGACCATAAATCCAGCGGCGACGCTTCCTCGAAGTACAGGCGTTCGAGCGCGTAGCTGCCGCGCCGGCGTGGGACCACCGGCCACTCGAACTGCGTGCGCTCGACCTCCGCTTCGAGCCGCACGGTGCGTTCGTGGTCGCTCGTTTCAATTTCATGGGGAAGCGCCAGTCCCAGACGCAATCGGCGTGCACGCAGCCCAGGCCGTTGGTTGCGCAAGACGAAGGACACCGCCGCGGGTTTATCCTTCGAAGAACGCACGATCTCCGGAAAGCGGGCTTCCAACGACCCGCCACGCTGAAGGGAGATGGCGAAATCGCCTGCCGCCGCGATCACCACCAACGCGCATAGTCCCAGCGCGGTGGGCATGATCTCCGGCTGCAACGCCCCGATGGTCAACGGGATGACCAGCAGCGCGACGAGGATCAGCAGGCGATTGCGCGGTGAAGGCATGAGGGAAGGCAGAAGGTAGAAGGCAGAAGGCAGAGTGCGGAAGAGGGGTTGGGTGATGCCGAGTAGGGAGGTAGTTATCCGTTTGTTCTTCTGCCTTCTGCTCTACTTCGGCACCGCCACTTTGGCCAGCGTCTGCCCGATTACCTCGGCGAAGGTCAATCCCTCGATCTCGAACTCCGGACGCAGCATCAGCCGGTGTTCCAGCACGGGCACCGCTAGGGCGCGGATGTCATCGGGCGTGACGAAGTCCCGCCCGTCGATAGCGGCGGCGGCGCGGCTGGCCAGCAACAGCGCCTGGGTCGCCCGCGGACCGGCCCCGACCAGGATGCTCTCCTGCGCCCGCGTCCCGCGCACGATGTCCACGGCGTAGGCGACCAGTTCCTCGCGCACCGTGATCCCGTTCAAGTCCGCCCGCAACGAGGCCAGTGCCGCCGCGGTCATCACGGGCCGGACGACCCCGTTGGCGAGCAGTTTCTCGGGAGCTTCCTGGGCGGAAAGGGTTTTCTGCGCCAGGTGCAGCTCGTCCTCGCGGCCCGGGTAGGGCATCACGATCTTGAAGAGGAAGCGGTCGCGCTGGGCTTCCGGCAACGGGTAGGTGCCCTCGCTCTCGATGGGATTCTGCGTGGCGAAAACGGTGAAGTTGGGGCTCAACTCGTAGGTCTCGCGGTCGATGGTGACCTGCCGTTCCTGCATCGCCTGGAGCAGGGCGCTCTGGGTTTTGGCCGGGGCGCGGTTGATCTCGTCGGCGAGCAGAAAGGTGGTGAAAATCGGCCCGCGCACGAGGTTGAAGGCGTTGCGCTGGAGGTCGAAGATGTTGGTGCCCGTGATGTCGGCGGGCATCAGGTCGGGAGTGAACTGGATGCGGTTGAACTCCGCGCCGAGCACGTGGGCCAGCGTGCGGACGAGCAGGGTCTTGGCGACGCCGGGCACGCCTTCGATCAGCGCGTGCTGGCCGGTGAAGACGGCGATGAGCGCCTTATCGACCACCTCCTGCTGGCCGATGATGACCTTGGCGACTTCGGCCCGCGCCGCGGCCAGGAGAGTCTTGAGCTGATCGAGGTTTTCCATGCGCGCTCATGCTAGCGGCGGCAGGCTGGCGCGCACAAGCCCGCAAACGCGAGAAACGAGCGGGTGTTCCCCGGAAATTTACAACACGCTCAGACCGGCCGCTTGCGCCAGCGCCTTTTGATCGGTGTCGAAGGTGAGGAAGGCGGGTGATTTGACCGTGAGTGCGATTGCCACATGAAAAAGATCCATCCCCCGGATAGGCAGGGTCGGACCGAGTTGCTCCGCAATTTGGCAAGCTCGGCGCACCGCGTCCGTCCAGCTGAACTCCTGATGCTGCCAGTAACCTAGGCGCACCTCCATTTCCAAGCGGCGGATGATACGCTTGGCGTCACCGGGTTCCAGAGCACCTTTTCGCTCCAGCTGATAGAGACCATTGAAGACCTCTACGCGCTGCCAGGGGGTCCAGAGTACCCGGGCCTCTGGATCACGCTCAAAGAGCCGAACTGCGAAGGTGTACTGCTCTAAATTGCTGAAGTAGAACGTCAGCCACCAGGATGTATCCGCGTAGTAGAGCACCCCGTTTTCCTAGCGTAGGGTACGAAGAAATGCGACGATATCGATCTGGTGTCCATCACGCAGCTTGAACGCCCGCTTTTCAGCCAAGGCCACGGTCATCTGCCGAAGTGGCTGCTTCTTGGCAGCGGGTTTGTCTTTCGTGCTTGTTTTGGCGACAAGCTTCTTGGGAGCAGCTTTCGATGGGTTCACGGGCGGTAGTCTATTCCTCCGCGTCGCCAATGACAAGCCATCTCGCTGCCACCAAGCTACGCCTTCGAAGTGTCGCCCCGGCGTTTGAGCACGGCGCACATCGCGCGGTAGGCAGCCACGGCGGAACGGCGGTGAACGGGTTTGGCGGCTTCCTCGGCGGCGATGGCTTCCAGCCGGGACACGACCTCCGCGGCTGGCTGCCGGCTGCCGGGCAGGGCGTGGGATGCCCTCCACTGGGTCAGGCAAATTTTCACCAGGTCGCGCGCGGGCACGCCGCGCCGCAGCAGGTTGACGAATCCTTCCGCGCTCTCGCGTCCGGTCACGAAGTTATCCGCCGGGGCAGACCCTTCTTGCGAAGGCGGCGGCACGAGGCTGACCATGTTCTTCCACAGGAAGAGAATCGCCAGGGCCGCCAGGGCCGCCATCGCGCCCTGCAAATGGTAGCGGCGCGCCAGGGTCATCAGGCCGGGCTTTTCGGCGATGCCTAGGTGAGTTTCGTCGAAGATGATCCGCTGGCAGGGACCCACCAGAGCGGCGATCAACCCGGGACGCGGCTCCTTGCGCAAGGCCTCGTTGCTGAAAAAGTAGGGGTCGCCAACCAGGATCAACTCGCCGCCTGCCTTCCCGAAGGGACGCACCGCGACCACCGGCTGCCGCGAGCGCGTGTAAAGCGCCCGCCACCCGGCAGCCCTGGCCGCGGGCGCGTCGAGATCGAAGCTCACCGTGCTGTGCCAGGCCACCGGCTCGAGACCCGCCGGTGCCCCGGGCACGGGTGCGGCGGTGGTTTCCAGCGGCGGCGGGGGGGCCGGCTTCCTGTCCGCCTTGCCGGTGCTCTTCTTTTCCTCCGTGCGAAGGAAATCCACGCGCCAGCGTTCGGCGAGGTCTTCCCTGGCGGCGAGCTTTTCCGCAGGCGTCAAGGGCGGGGCGGGGGTGGGGGGTGGACCCTGTACCGCGGGCGGCTTGTCGCCGGGTTGAGCTTTCTGTTTGCCGTTGCCCTTGTCGCCCTTGTCGCCTCCGTCCTCCTTGTCCTGACGTTGCTCGCGCCGGTTGTGCTCCAGGCTCTTTCCGGTCATTGCCACCTCGGTCGGCAGGAACGCCACGATCAAGCGGCCCCCGCGTTCCATGATCTTTTCCAGCCGCGTGGCTTCGGCCTCGTGGACCAGAAAGGGCCATTCGCCGGGACTCGCACCCAGGTAGAATACGGCTGCTGCCCCGGAGTTGCCCGTCGGGTCGGGGTCATCGTCGTGGTGCTTGAGCACGGCCGAGGGTTCCTCGCCGAGGTAGCGCAACGGCCGCACGTTCCGCTCGACGCTCAGCCCGGGCAGCGCTTGCAGGCTGTAGAAGAGCGCCTTGGTCCCGAGCGGATCGCTGCGAAAACTGGAATAAACCGGGTACACCTCGCCCGTGGAAAACCGCAGGTCGAACAAGTGGACCACCCCCGCCGCGAACAGCGCGAGCGCGGCCACGAGCACCAGCGCTCCGACTGGCCAGCGGCGGCGCGCGGACGACGGTTGGCCGACGGCAATTTTCATGAGGGCGTGGCGGCAACGGCGGCAGCAGAAGCCGCGTCGTCGAAGATAATCTGGCGGTCGGCCTGGAACAGGTCCAGAAGATCCCGGCTGGCAGGGTGCGGACCGTACCACACGCGCTCGAAGCGGCCCACGTTGCGGGTGAAAGCCGCTTGCAGTTCCGCGCGGTCGCGGGCGCGGCGGCGGAGTTCGGCGAGGTAATCGCGGTTGGACTTGTGGCGGGAAATCACCAGCAGCCCGCGGGTGCCCAGGAGCGCGAGGATCGACAGGTAAAAGGCCCGCAACGCCAGCCGGTGCTCGCCGGATTCCAATAACTGCCGGGCGAGCCGCAACCATTCGTCCTCGGGCAACTGGTCGGCCAGCACCTCGTCGCTGCTCAGGTCGGGACTGACCGGGGTGCCGGCCGGGACGGCGCTTCCGGCCAGTTCGGGCAGGGCACGCTGCCGCCAGGTTTTCCAACCCAGGTAAGCCAGCGCGACGACGATCAAGCCGCCGAGTCCGTACATCAGATTCTGCAAAATGATCCCGATGTTGCCGCCGCCGCCGCTTTCCTCCGGTTGAACGGCCGGTTCTTTCCGGTCGGGGAACAGCCTTTTCTTCAGGGCATCCCACCAGCCGGAAACCGCCTGCCACGCTCGCCCGAGCTGATGGAAAACCCACTTCGTGCTGTCCTGAAGCCACCGCATGGCACCACTGAAAAATCCTTCCTCCACCGGGGCTTTGGCCGTGGTGGGCGCGGGCGGCACCCGCCAGGCGAACTCCCGGCGGTGCAGCACCTCCTCGATGGTCTTGTCCAACTCCGGCGGTCGGATGTGGCTCTCCGGCAAAGGGGACGTGGCCGCCGCGGAGGGTGTCGCCACCGGGGTCAGGGCCGAACGCGCGCCCACCGGCCACAGCCCGAGGCACAGCGCGGCCACTGCCGCCACCCCCGCGGCCACGGGCTTCGCGACGGGGGGCAGGCCGCGCAGTTCGCTCTTGAGGTCCTCGCCGGAGTGCATTGAATCCGAGTAGAAGCAGCGCAGCACGTAGAACGTCTTGCTGACCGGATCGAGCAGCAGGTAGGTCAGGGACAGGGTCACCAGCATGAACGTGGAATTAAACAGGTCCACCCCGCCGCGGGTCAACGCGTTCTCCTCGCCGGTCACCAGCTTGAGAAGGTACGGCAGCCCGAACACGGCGCTCAGGATGTTGAACCACACAAACAGCCCGAGCACGTTCAGGATGAGCAGCATGAGGTGGTTCTGCCGGGGCCACAGCGCTGCAGCCTTCAAGGAACGCCTGCCGACCTCGCGCACCGTCCCGCCTTCCCCGGCCCCGATGGCCGTGGCGCTCTGGCAGAAGGCGTACGCCCATCCGAGCGGCACCGTCAGGACAGCCGCGACGGCGAGCACGAACAACCCGACGGAATGCAGCACGCCCTGCACGACCAGGAGTTGCAGCACCCGGCGGACGGACCAGGGCCGGTCGGGGCGGCGGTTGAGAGTGGCGCGCAGGCGCTCGGCGAACACCGCCTGGCAGAGCTTCATCCACAGAAAGAGCAGCGCCAGGCCCAGCGCTGCGCCGGTGCCGTAGCGCTCCGCGTCGGCGCTGTGGCTCAGGTCCGCCCAGAAGTACAGCAGTCCCAGGATGAACGGCAGACTGCCGGCGTAGTAGATGGCGAGCACCCCCAGCGGCGCGGTGCGCAGCCGGTGAAAGGCTTCGTCGAGCAGCGCCAGCGCCGCCGGACCCTTCTCCCTGGGCGGCTTCGCGCGGTAGGGCCGGGCGCTACTCATGCGGACTCGGGCTCGCGTGGTTGGCGCCGTCCTTGTTGTCCTCGTCGTCGTCGTCAGTATCGGCACCGCCACCACCGCCGAAGAGACGTTCCTTCCACACCGCCGCTTCGTGGAACTGGGCGGTGCTTTGCAACAGCCAGTGGCCGAGTTGCTGGAAGAAGATCCACGCCAGCAACACGCTGACGGCCAACTGCCCCGTGCGGACGAAGCCGGAGAGAATCCGGCGTGTGCCCGCACCCAACTCCCGCCGGCGTGCCGCCGCGGCACCCAGCAAGTTCCGCAGACACGCGGCGCAGATCACGCGTCCTTCGTGCTCGGTGACGCACTCGCGACAATAAAAATGCGCGCACACCGGACAGCACGCCGCGGCCTCACGCTCCAGGTGAATCCAGCAGCGCTGACGGGTCAGGGTGACGGCGGTCGGCATAGAAAAAAAGAAACCCGGCCCACTCCGTCGCCCCTAGTAGGAGGCGGGTTCCTGGGGCGTCGGCGCGAAGGAGCCCGGCGCGGGGGCATTCGCCGTTGCCGCCGCCGCTTGCGCTGCCACGGTGCGCTGGAGATGCGGGGAGGAATGATTCAGCAGGAAAGTCTCCATCTGTTGCGAGGCGGTCGCCTGGTCCAGCGTGCCCTGGGCGGCAGCGATGCGCTCGGTGATCATCGCCAGCGCGCGCCGGGTCGGCTTCATCCGAACCAGGCTAAGCAATGGGTGCTTGCCGGTGGCCGTTTGCACGACACAGCGGCAGGTCGTGCCGCGGAGCAGTTCCACGGCGAGCAACACGGCAGTGACTCCCGCGAAGGCGGCCAGCGTGTACTTTGCTTCCGGCTCCCCGGTTGCCAGTACGCCCAGCAAAAACAGGATGGCAACGACCAGCAGGGTCACAGAGTAAGCGACTCCCCGCGTGGTCCGGCAGATCGCGATGGCCTGGATGTCTTTGTACGCGAACCGCAGGTAGCTCTCCCGCAACCGGAGCACCTGCACTTGCAACAGGTAGGTGTCCGCCAGGTACAGCAGCACGCTGCCCTGCGCGCGCAGGCGCAAGGTGGTGGCCCGGCCGGGCAGCCGGATGAACTTTTCCGGCTGGGCGGGGGTGACGGCGGCAACGGGCGTGGACGTGGACGGGGATGGGGAAGCGGGAAGCGGCATATTCCGGCGGGAGCAGGCGGCGGGCAAAAGCTCAGGAGCGATGCACCCAGTAGTAGCCGATGAATATTGCCCAGACCATCAACTGGAGCACGGACAAAAAGAGGGCGACGATCTGGCGGGCGTGGCTCCGGGGAACGAGGGCTTCCCTGGGAGCGTTCCAGTAACGGGTGGCGTAGTAAATGGCGAGAGGCGCGGTGAGCAGCGAGATGTACCAGATCACCGTGCCGCCCACCGCAAGCGTCAGCGCCCGGGAATCGTAGCGGATGTGTTCGCGAGCGAGGAGCTTTGCGCCCCCACCGCCCTTGCCGCCGCTGGCTGCCACGCAGGTGGGACACAGGTGCCGGCCATCGATCTCCAGATCGCACAGCCCGCAGAGAAACCGTCCGCAGTTGGCGCAAGGCACCACCGCTTTTTTGCTCGGGTGAAAGAAGCAACTCGCCTCCTCGTCCGACGCGATGGTCTCCTGCCGCTGCTCTCCAGCCGATGGCGCCCGGAAGAACGCCGGGAACACCCGCGTGAGCAACAGGGTCTGGCAGGCCGGACAAGGCACCGGCGCGGGGGTGTTAACCACATCCCCTCCGAGGATCGTCTCACACTGCCCGCAGCGCAGGTAGTCGGTCGGCATAAAGAACCCTTAAAGATCTGTGCGGCGTTGTGAATGGTGGACCTGCCTGATCCTCACCACCCATCGCGCGAAGCTCACAACGTCTCTCCGCAACACCGCTCCCATCATCCCCTCTTCACCACCACTCGCGTATCACAGATCTGGTCGTGCAGACCGCGCTTTTCCAGGTCGAAGGCGGCCATGATGAAGCCGATGCCCAGGATGATGCCGCTCAGAATCTTGGCGAAAAATCTTCCGAGCGAACGGGCGAGCGTCAGCCGCGAGCCGTCCGGCCGAACGACCTGCAAGCCGCAAGCCATCTTGCCGGGTGTGGCCCCATAATTGGCGATGAAAAGGGTTTCGTAAGCCGCCCGGATAAGAAAGGTTAGACCATTGATGGTCAGGACCACCCCCAACCGTCTGTTCGGGTCGTTCATCGCTCCCGAAAACGCCGCACCGATGACAAAGCCGACGATGGCTCCGACGATGGCAAGGAGAATGCCGTCGATGAAAATCGCGCCGACTCGGATCCAGAACCCGCCGTACTCGAACCCGGCACCGCCGGGACGCACGCCCTCGCGCAGTTTCTGGAGCACAATGGGCTTGCAATCAGCGCAAACGTTGAGTCCTTCGATTTGTACGATCTCGTCGGCCGGGAAGATCCGGGAGCATTCGGAGCAGCGCACCTGCCCGGGCGCGGGAGTGGTGGTGGCAGCGGCGTACGACGATCCCGTCGCCGGGGCATCGGCGTAAGCCGCGGCAGTGAGGGCGGGATCGTTTCCGCGAGCCTGGCTGTAAGGGGTCCAGTTAACCATGCCACTGTGCCAGACCAGGGTGGCCGAGCTGATCGCACCCGTTTGCACGAGCCGGTCGAGTTCACCGTCTTCAACGGGCCCCGCCTGCCGTCCGTCCTGCGCGTAAAACCAAGTCATGAGTGTAAAATAGGGTGGGAAAAAAGAATCGCGGCGAGAGTGTGCGGCAAGAGCGGAGAAAGCAATGCAATTTGGAAAAAAGACAGAAAAAGATGAAAGAAAAAGGATGGAGGATGAAGGCAGAGACAAAGTAAAGGCGTCCCGGGCTTCAGCCACGGACAGCTCGACGGCATCCAAACACACGGGACAAGGATGGGGAACACTCCACCATGACATGCCCTTCATCCTTCATCCTTCCTCCTTTTCTGTCCCCGCTCCATCTTTTCGCGGCCTTTTTCCAGCACGCGGCGTTCGTCGTCGTTCAGGCTGCCCAGGCCATGCCGGAGGATTTTGTCCAGGATCGGGTCGATCTGCTCGGCGATGTACTCGCGGGCGGTCATGCGGCGCTCCCGCTCGGTGAAACGCGGCACGATCAGGCCGTCCGCCGCGGCGATGGTGGCGACCTCCGTCCGCGATGAGGATACCGCCGACGGGGTGGACGATGGGGAAGGGGAATCCGGCGCGCCCTTCGGGGACCAACCGCGCAGCGTTTCCGGCTCCGTCGCGTCCGTGCTCCCCGGCGAGGAGCGGCGGCGGCCAAAGCCGAGCTGGCGCATGTACAACGCTCCCGCCACACACCCGAGCAGCCAGCCGGCCAGGTCGGCCTGCCCGCGCATCCGGCCGCCGGGATTGATGACCACCAGCGCCGCCAACGCCAGCACCGTGCCCATTGCCAGATGTTTGACGCGGACCCCGCGCGGCCGCGCCATCCGGGCGGTCGTCAGCAGCGGGGTGACTTCCCATTCGGGCATCGCGCAGGCGAACGCGATAAAGAGGGCCATCACCGCCGGGGTGGCCCCCATGACGGCGGGCACACCGTGGTCCACCGTGTGCCAGCCCAGCTGCCCGGCGCCGCCCAGCAAGCCGCCGCCCAGGTAGAGCGCGACGAGGTGCCGGCGCCCCAGAACGATCTCCAGGTTGCGCCCGGCGAGGTAAAGCACCACAAGGCTAATCACCAGCGACCAGGCGTTTTCGTGCAGGAAGAGGCAGGTGAATGGCTGCCAGAGGTATCCCACCCGGAGGCCCTCCCACGATAGCGCACCGTAAGTCTGCACCGCGGCCGAGGAGGGCGTAGATGAAGCCCCGATGACGCGGAACCCGCCCGCGAGCATCCACTGGACGAGAAAGCCGGTGGCGTTGGCCGCAACGAGCAATTGGGTGGCGGTCGGCGGCCAGGCTTCCGGCCGGTCGTAGCGGGCCGGTCTGCGAATGAAGCGCCAGGGGAGCTGCATAGCGGGAGACGAGGAGAAATTAACCGGGGTTGATCCTACACGTAACTTTCTACGATTGTCGAACGGCAAACGGGCACTCGCGCGAAGATTTTTCTAAAGGGTAAATCCCCCGTGCTTGGCACCAGCACGGCTGCACGTTCAGTCTCATGGAACGTTTTCCTCACGACTGACGCCATAGCCGTTCCTGTGCCAGGCGCGAGGAAGGCGTTCCAGGACCAGCGTGGAAACCAGGGGGAAGACATCATCTGATGAAGTTCAATCCTTTCGCAGCTTCCTCGCGTCGGCGGCACCGGCACGGTGAAGACGAAGAAAGGATGCCTGGCTCCTCATAGTTTCCTCATTCAACGAGTGTTTTCTATGCGGAGCTGGCTCAAAAGCTGCTTTTTGACAGCGAAACCATGAACAAAAATTCCTACCTTTCTCTTTGCTTCGGCATCGCCGGGCTTGCGCTCGGAGTGTCTGGAGCCTCCGCGCAGACACAGTTGATTTTGGATGGCAACTTTGCCACCAATCCCGCCATCGCAGCCGGGTCCTACTCGCCGTCCGTTGGTCGCACGGGCACCGCGGGCGCTGTGCAAGTCCTCACCGGCACCACCGGCACCGCCGGCTGGTTCACCAGCGAATCGGATGGTTTGTTTGAAGTGTGGACGCCGGGTTATCAGGGCAGTCCCACCGGCGTGGGCAACACGATGGAGCTGGCAAATAGCTCCGGTGGCAACACCATGCGCCAAGACGTGACCACCAGCGTCGGGGGCGGAGCGAGCGCCACCTTTTCCTTCGGCTACTCAGCGCGCGACGCCGGCGGCCAGGATAAGTTTACTCTGACCATCACCGATCAAACCAAGGGGACGACGATCCTCAATCAGGCCTTCAATCCCACGGCTGCGTTCACGACCAACACGGTGTACTCGAACACCTTCGCCATCACGGTCGGCGACGCCTACCGCGTGGCGTTCCTGGATCAGAACAACACGGGAACCGCTGGCTTGAGTTCCGGTGCCACCAGCGCTCACATCGCCAATGTATCGTTCGTGCAGGCGGCGGTGCCGGAGCCTGGTTCGGCTGTCTATATAGCGGCCGGAGTGGTGGGATTAGGGCTAGTGCAAAGGGTTCGGCGTTCACGCTTGGCAAGTTGATCCGGCGAGGCTTTTACAGCGGCGGGTAAGCTAGCAGTTCTCGTCCGTGAAAATATTGATTGAGTGCTTGGACGAGCACGCGCCGTCGTGCCCTTGACTCTCCGCCTCTGTCCGGACAAAGCGGGGCACGACGGCGCGTGCCCGTCCAAAGCTTGGCCAGCACAGCCGCCCTGCTCGAACTGAGAACCATTTCTGCTGCTGCGCCCGCTGGTTGGGTCGCCTACGGCCTTAAGTTTTTGTCGAAGCATCTATCCCTCTGAGTCCGAGTGACCTGGATGCACGCTGGTGCCTGGCGCGCCTGCTTCCACGAAAAAACTTGGGACCGGTTCGGTGTTTCTAACCGTAGAGAGAATAATCCAGAGGAGGCTCCGTGGTTCACGCCACGGTTTTTCTTCTGATTGTTCTTTGCTACCCATCCCCATGAGAGGGTTGTCGAACCACCACGGCTCGACGGCACTCTTATCATCCCTAAGAACACTCCCCCCATGTTCCCAAAATCCCCTCGTCACTTCCTTCCCTGCGCCGGGCTCGTGCTCGGTGCCCTTCTGACCGCGAGCGGTCCCACCCGCGCGCAACAGCCATCGCCTTCTCCGATCGACGTGAATGAAAGGACCGAAAAGATCCTTTCACAGATGACGACCGAGCAGAAGATCGACTACATCGGCGGCACCTCCTTCTTCGACATCAAGCCGCTGCCGCAGTTTGGCCTGCCGCAGATCTTCATGACGGACGGTCCGGTGGGCGTCCGCTTGCAGCCAAGCACCCGCTACCCGGCGGAACTGGTGCTGGCAGCCACCTGGAACACCCGCCTGGCGAAACAGATGGGTGCAGGGATGGGCCGTGATTCCCGCGCCCGCGGTTATTACGTCATCCTCGCACCCGGCATGGACTTCTATCGGCTTCCCATCGGAGGGCGCAACGCCGAGTACCTCACCGGCGAGGATCCTTACCTCGGCTCGCGGATGGCTCCGGCATTCATCAAAGGTGTGCAGGCTCAAGGAGTCTGGGCTTGCGCCAAGCACTACGTGGCTAACGACGAGGAGTTCAAGCGCAACTCGGTGGACATCGAAGTGAGCGAACGCGCTCTGCGCGAGATCTACCTGCCGCCCTTCGAAGCCTCGGTGAAACAAGGCCAGGTGGCTTCGGTCATGGGAGCGTACAACCAGGTCAACGGCGAGTTCGCCTGCGAAAACTCCTTTCTGGACACCCAGGTGCTCAAGCAGGAATGGGGCTTTCCCGGTCCCCTGATCTCGGACTACAACGCGATTCACTCGGGTCCCAACGCCGCGCTGGCAGGGTGTGACCTTGATCTTCCTTTCAGCGATTTCTTTAACCAGGCGACCCTGGGACCGCTGCTGGCCAACGGGACGTTATCCACCGCCCAGCTCGACGACAAGGTCAGGCGGCTGCTGCACGAGATCATCGGCTTCGGTTTCCTGGATCGCCCGCAACTGGACACCACCATTCCCCTGGACGATCCCACCAGCACCAAGACCGCACTGAGGGTGGCCCGCGAGGGCATGGTGCTTCTGCGCAACCAGAACAACTTGCTGCCACTGGATTCGACGTCGGTGCGCCGGATCGCGGTCCTCGGCCGTCTAGCCCAGGGTGAACCGCCGACCACCTTCGGCAGTTCGTACGTGCAGCCCCTCTCGGCACCCAGCGAGCTCAACGGCATCACCCGGCAGGCCGCGCGCGACGCGGTTGTCGATTTCATCCCGGCGGGCACGGCTGACCCATTGACTTCGGTTTGGGAAAACGTGGACGCCAACGGCAACTTGCAAAATGGACTCAAGGCGGAGTATTTCAATAATGCCACCCTCGCCGGCACCGCCGCGGTGACCCAGAACCAGTACGAGGTCAACATCGACTGGAACCAGACTCCGCCCCCCTCAGCGATCACCAATCCCGGGGGATTGTCCGCGCGGTGGACGGGCGAGGTACGGGCAAAGGACACGGGTAACCACCTCTTCAAGGTGCGGGCGGACGGCGAGGTGCGGCTGACGGTCAACGGCCAGGTGCTCATCGACACTTTCGGCAAGACCAATCCTCCTGGTTACGGTGCCACGGTGCCAACCTCGGCGGAGATCGCCTTCCAGGCAGGGCAGGTGTACCCGGTCAAGCTGGAATACCACCGTCTCGGCGGCTTCGCGACGTTCGCGGACCAGCAGCCGAACAATGGCGTGGGCTTCAACGGAGGTCTGCAGGGGGTTCAGTTTAGCTGGGTGCCACTGGTGGCGCCGGCCGGCCTCGGCTCCTACGACGCGGTGGTGCTCTGCGTGGGACTGGACAACCAGTACGAAGGGGAAGGGCTTGATCGGCCCTGGAACCTGCCTGAGTTCCAGGACGAGTTGATCGCCAACGCCGCCGCGGCCAATCCGAAGACCATCGTGGTGCTGCACGGCGGAGGGGGAGTGAACGTGGCCAACTGGATCAACCAGGTGCCCGCCTTGTTGCACGCGTGGTACCCGGGCCAAAACGGTGGCCTTGCCTTGGGTGACATCCTCTTTGGCGCGGTGAATCCCTCGGGCAAGTTGCCGATCACCATTGAGCAGCGGTTGGAAGACAATCCGGCCTACGCGAGTTACCCCCAGGACCCCAGTGCCGATTCCATCCGGTACGGCGAAGACATCTTCGTGGGCTACCGGGGATACGAGCACAATAACGTTCAGCCGCAGTATCCCTTCGGCTTCGGGCTGTCCTACACGACGTTTGCTTACAGCGATCTCGCTGTGAGTCCAGGTACGTTAAGCGGCGACGGCACGATTCAGGTGTCGTTCACCGTTACCAACACCGGCAGTCGGGAAGGCGCTGAGATCGCGCAACTCTACCTAGGTCAGCGCAACGCGAAAGTGATCCGCCCGCTCAAGGAACTCAAAGGCTTCAAAAAGGTAGCTCTTCAGCCGGGCGAGTCGCGGGCCATTACCCTGTCACTGGACCGGCGTGCGTTTGCTTACTTCAGCGAGGACGCGGAAGAATTCACGGTGGCACGTGGAAACTATAACATCCTCGTCGGTGCCTCTTCTCAGGACATCCGCCTGCGTGGCAATGTGCGTGTGACGGCACCCGGTCCGGTGGTGTCGGCGTCCGCAGCAAGCGCTACAACGACAGCGGCTATCGCAAAGTCGGGAGAGTAGAATACTTCGCGTGGGCGCTTGGCTGCGGGATGCCAGGGGCCGGGTAACCACTTGTGGCAGAGATGAGTGCCGGCCATCTTCTGTTGCGCAGTCAGGCACAGCCCAAGTTTGGGTATAGATAACCATCGAAGTAGCTTCAAGAAGCCAGCAAGCTGTGGGCGAAGATGTCTTCGTCCACAGCTTCCTGATGGATACCCACATCGCGGCTGATGGGACGTCAGTTGGTGCCGTTGCACCGGGGTGGTATCCAGAAGCCGCGGGAACCATTGCAAGGGAGCCGAAACACGCCGTCCATCGGCGGGCGCGACAAATAAGAGCGGTTTCCTTTTGGGCTAGCCTTCCGGAATTGTAGGATGGGCGCTCCGCCTGCCGTGATCAACTCAACCAGGCGGCAGGCGGAGCGCCCATCCTACAACCAGAAACAACGTTGGCTTACTCATCTGAAAACCACTGTAATCCATCCTTGTTGCAAGCAACCTTCACTGCTGACGGGTGATGCGCAGGCGCATCAGCAACTCGCCGGGCGAACCTTGTGCCGTTGTGTTTCGATAGACGACCGTGCTTGTCCCATCGCCGTTGTCCGTAGCCGGGCCCACCGCCACACTCCCGCTTGACCACGCTCCGGTCGCCGGGTTGCTGCTCATTTCGACGGTATAAGTCAAGTCCGTGGCGGCATTCGCGTGACGGAAGCTCAGCGCGAGGTAGGTCGAGCCTCCCACGTCCACAAACCGTGCAGCAGGCCGTCCGCTCGCGCTGGGTTCCCCCGGATCAAGCCCGAGCGCATACTTGAGCAGATTGCACAACCCGTCGCCGCTCGGATCCGCGGCGTCTCCGCTGATGGATGGATCGGAGATTTGCGCGGCGGTGAAATGCTGCGACTGCCAAACGGCAAACGTCGTTGGCGCAGGGTGGGTGCTGCTCTTTGACAAGCTGGAGAAGAAGTCGCTCCAGATCCTCTGCGCCGTGCCCGGTTGGAAGGCATGTTGGCCGCTCAGGTACTCCGTGTAGCGCACCTCGGCCCCACCGCCCGGGTAAACCCTTGTCGTACACGGCGCATCGATGGTCGTGGTGGGCGTCAGCCCGTTGCCGTCATAGCCGATCCACCATTGGAGTTGGTCCTGCTCCTCCTGCTCCATGGTCTCAGTGCCGTTTTGGAAGTTGTCCCCGTCGTTGTTTCCCCACACCCACACCGGCAGCGGCCCGCCCGGCTGCATGTTGCTCACCGGCACGCCAAACCCCGTGAGCCATCCCCCGCTGACCACCCCGATGCCCGCCAGGACAGAACCGTGGATGCCCGCGAAATTGTTGGTCATGCCCGCGCCATTGGAGAAGCCGTTCATGAAGACCCGGTTGGAATCGACCCGGTAATCCCCCTCCAGTTGGTTGATCAGGGCCAGCAGAAAGCCGGCATCGTCGGGAGCGCTGCCGTCGAAGACGAAGTTGTTCCACCCGAAATTATCATCCACGGTCAGCCCGCCGTCTGGGAAAACAACGATGAACCCACCCGCATCCGCTACCGGCTCCCAACCCGTCGCGGCGGCAAACTGGTCCCCCGAATTGTTGTAGCCGTGCAGCGCCACCACGAGTGGGACAGGATGAGAACCGTCGTAGCCGGCTGGCAGATGCTCGAACCAGGTGCGCGTCGAGCCCTGGTATTGAAGGGTTCGTTGGGTGAGTTGAGCGCTCGCGGGCGATACGACGGCCAGCAGGGCGATGGCCGCGAGCATCACCCGCACGATGGAAACTTCAGAGCCCGGCTGCATGGAGGATTAAGGCAGCAGTTTCAATTCCTGGCGACCCTCATTCTTTGAGGCAGCATTTTAGGGGGTTTGGTCCTGAGAGTTCGGTTGCAGGATGATGCCTGACTCGAATGGCACTAAGATAAGCGTAAGTGCCTGCCAGACAGCCGCCACATCGACGGCTTACTCATTCTCACTTTCGCGAGCGACTATTCTCCCGAAGAGGCTTTTACAACGGCGGGTCACCCGGCAATTCTCATCCGTGAGATTATCGTTCGTTATCTGCTCGCCGCGTGACATTTGTGAATTAATTTCTTATCTTGGTGCCGTTCCAGCCTGACCCTTGATCTGTTCCGGATCCTGCCTTGCGCCGTCGATGGGCTGTGCCATGCTCGTGACGATGGAGGAAATTATCTTTGAGGTGCGCGAAGACGAGGCCGAAGGGGGATACGTTGCAATCGGGTTAGGTCACGCCATCGCAACGCAAGCAGACACCATTGAGGAACTCCGCGAAATGGCTCGTGATGCCGTTCACTGCCACTTCGGCGACGGCGAGGCGGGGCCGATGCCACGGATTATCCGGCTGCACTTCGTGCGTGACGAAGCGTTAGCGGTGTGAAGATCCCGCGTGATCTCAGCGCCGCCGATCTCGTGCGCGCATTGCGGGTGCTCGGCTGCGAGCGCGTGCGGCAAAGTGGATCGCATATTCGCCTGACGACGATGGTTGGCGGCGCGCATCATGTGACGGTACCGAACCATTGTCCGCTCGAGCTTGGGACCTTGCTTGGCGACGTTCTGAAACCCGTCGCCGAGCACCATAAGCTGACTGTCGAGACACTGCTCGCCAAGCTCGGCTTCTAAGTTGCCAGCGCGGCAGCAGGGTCTGTCTTGACCCTCCACCGGAGTACTCAAGGCGGAGGCCTCGCGCCATGCGCCGGAGGTTATAGGGGAAAGGGCAATCAATCAAGAAATGATGCCTGGCCCTGATTCTGACCCGGTGTGTTGTGAATAACCAGAACTAACCCCTCCGACCACATCCTGCACACATGCACGGACTGACCCCTTTCCGTTGCCTTTCCGTTGGTGTCGAGGACGAAGCGCAACGGCGTTGGTTATGGCTCCAGGAGACGCTCGCTGGCAAGATGTGAGGTGGAGCTTCGTGGATATGATCATTCCCATGCGCGACTTGGGACGGAGGATGCCTATTCCCCGGCCCTGCCCACGTAGGCCGGTACTTTCAATACTCAGCACTGACCCCGGAACTTTCACTAATCTTCTGCTCTTTCGACTCGAGGCAGCGCGGCAAAATCCAGGAACGAAGCGAACTCGTTCTCTGTTGCCTCTCGCCCTTTGTGCCACTAGATAGTTGCTGTGCAAGTCGATTACCACGTCCAAATTTGGAGAGAGGGTTCGCAATGTGTTGCCCATGCCATGCCGCTTGATATTGCCAGTTCCGGACCCACGCCTGAAGCCGCGCGCCAAGCATTGGGAGAAGCGGTTCAACTCTTCCTGGATACGGCTGCATCGTACGGCACCCTGGACGAAGTGCTCGAAGAAGCGGGCTACGAGCGGCAGAACGCCGAGAATTGGCGGGGGCCGGAGTGGATCGCCAACGAATATCGCGGTCTGGCGGCCAAAGGTTAACGCATCTCGGAACGAGATCGGGTTCCATGGCGAAGTTTGCACCCGTTGATTGGAAGACGTTGGAGACTATCTTCCTGCGAGCTGGTTTCCAATTCGCTCGGCAGGAAGGCAGTCACCGGTCATACGTGAAAGAAGGCATTGCCCGGCCTGTCGTGATCCCGACTCACCGCGAGGTGCCAGTTTTTATCATTCGCAACAACCTTAAAACGGCGGGCATCTCGAGGGAGTTGTATTTTCTTCTTCTGGCTGCTTGCCGTTGAGAATGGCAGAGCGACGGTCTCGAACCCTCAGCCGTGACGACCCTGCGGGCGCATTGCAGTCCGTACCGGTGCGGGGTCAGTCGTCCGCGCATGCGCGTAAACAGGCGATTCTGCACACATGCACGGACTGACCCCTTCTGCGCATGTCAAGTGTCAAGAGTTGACCCCTCATCCTGTGGCACTGTTTCTCACACCCCGACTGCTGATACTTGTGCATCCCTACCCGGAGGCATAAACTGGCTCGATGAAATTCCTTGATCGGATCACCTTCGACCCCGAGCAATGCGGAGGTCGCCCGTGCATCCGCGGGATGCGCATCCGGGTGAAGGATGTGCTGGAGATGCTGGGCGAGGGGGTGACCGAGGCGCAAATCCTCGTTGACTTCCCTGATCTGGAATCCCAAGACATCCGGGCTTGTCTGCAATACGCGGCGGCTCAGGCCAACCATGTCGTGCTGCAAGCCGCGTGAAGTGGATCGTTGATGCGCAGCTGCCGCCAAGTTTTGCCGCCGCTCTGAGAGCAGCCAACTGCGATGCGGTGGCTGTGCGGGAAATCGGCCTGCGTGAAGCCAAGGACAGCACCATCTGGGAACACGCGCTCCGCAACAATGCCGTAGTCGTGACGAAAGACGAAGATTTTGCAGATCGGGCGATGCGGAGCGACAAGGCACCTGTAATCGTCTGGCTGCGGATCGGCAATGCAACCAATCCCGTGTTGCTGGATTGGTTCCTGCCTCTGCTGCCTTTTGTACTGGCAAGCATCGAGAGTGGAGACCGGCTCATTGAAGTGCGCTGATCCTGAAGCCAGTCGTTCTCCTTTTTCCGACCGCGTTGAAGCTGTCAAGAATCGCAGCCTGACCCCTAATCCGTGACCCCTAATCCGACCCCGGCAGCTCACCATCACCGGGCTACCAGCATGATGTCAGGCGAATCCTCCACCCGGTAGGCGATGGAATCATGCATCACGGCAAGGGCCGTCACTCGGGAACCGGCAAGCGGAGCAGTCCAAATGGCCTTGCCTCCAGGCAACTCGATAATGGACAACTGCCGGTCGCCCACGACCAGCGTACCCGAGGAGTCGCTGGCGACCACGGCGCGCGGATGACCGGCGATTTGAGATTCGACCGCACCCGATTCCAGCGAGCGTACGGTCAGCGCGTCGCTGCCCGCCGGTTCCGCAAAGACCAGCCACCGCCCGCATCGTACCGGCGGCGACATGAAATCGCCTTCCACTTTCCACCCGGCCTCTCCCAGCCGCTCGCAACTGCCCTTGCTCTGGTGCTGCATGGATAAATCCGAGGCTCGCCAAACGACCGTGATGCCATCACCGGCCAGCACCACGGGAAGAGGACCGTAAGCCGTTGACTGTCCGGCGGGGAGTGGTTCCGGAACGGACACCTTGCCGTCCGGCAACAGGGTCACTACCCCCGTGCGGGTCAGGGCACTTGGACCCCGCGCGCCGGCAAACAAGCCGTAGGCATCCAGGCCCGGCAGCGTCCAGCGTCCGGTCTCGTTTCCCGCGGCCGTCATCTTGACGACCGCCGCCGTTCCCGGCGCGGAGGTGCCCAAGGCCAGAAAACCATCCGCGTCGGCCTGCACTGCCATCACCGCTTTCATCGGCAGTTGGAACACGGGAGTCAGTTCCCCGTTCTTCCGGCGGAGTTGGGCGCGTCCATTCCCGTGCCAGAATAGCAGTTGATCGTCTGCGAGCGCGGTCAGACCCGTCGCGGGAAACGCCGGATGGAATTGCGTCACCCCGGACATCTTGGCGGCGGCCGGGGACGGCGCGGGATCATCCGTGCCTCCCGCGTGGAGCGTGGCAGCCAGGACGGCGCAGATCGCGGCAGTTGCCCCCAAAACCCGGCGTCGCCCTCCTGCTGGCCTAGTGCAAGCTGGCAGGCACTTTTTCATTGTATTGGTGGATGATGAGGCTGGTTCCCTTCAAGAAGGCTCCGGCGGCGTGCAGTTGCTCGCGTTGCACCGGGTTGAGGTGGATGCAGCCGTGGGAGGATTCCATGGTGACTGCCTGGCTTTGTGCCACCTGCGCCTCGTTGTCCGGCGTGGTGTGGAACATTTCGCCGGAAAGGCTCTCGTTGGCGTCGAGTTTCCTGTTGTTGTTCTTGTCCTTGAAGTAACGGACGGCCCACGCGCCGAAGTCGTTGAAAACCCAGATGTCCGGGACGCCGTCCCCGTCGGCGTCAAATTTCCCCGAGTTGCCGTAGTACTGGCTGTACGTGAGTTTTATCCACGCGAGGGTTGCCCCCGGGATCACGTCTTCCAGTTTCTTCCAGACCGGGTTGGCCCCGCCGTCGGCGTACAGGACGAACTGACCCGTGGGATCGACGGACAGCTTTGTTCCCCAGGCGAGATTGGACAGCGGCCAGGTCTTGGTGGTGTAGGGAGCGTAAGAGTAGATGACGTAGCGGCCCGGCGTGGTGCGCTGGGGCTTCATCTGACCGTAGTTCACTCCTTTGGCCGGTTCCTCTCCGCCCCAACCTTCCGCTTTGATCACTGCTTTGCCATTCACCACCCAGATGACCTGATGTTCTCCCGGATAGAAATGCAGTTCTTTCGTGTTCGGTTTCGGCATGTATCGGGCTTTATCCGCCCTGGGTGGGGATATCAAGCGCGGCGCGCCGGGCTTCGGTCGCGAGATGCTCGGGAGGGGGGCAAAGGGGTCAGTCCGTGCATACGTGCAAAGAGAATGTTCTGCACGTATGCACGGACTGACCCCTTTGCCCCCATATCTATTACTCCGTAGGTTTTGATAGATATGGCAAACCTTGGCATAGTACAGTTAATGGAATGATCGAAGCGGGTATGGTCACAAGATCCTTTGCTTCAGACGCAATAAGCTCTTGCAGTTTCTTTGCATCGTTTGTGTCTTTTACAAGAACACTGCGCAAAGAAACAGGTAACTTGAATGAATGTTTTGATCTCCACTCTCGTTCATGAACCCAATTGATACTTGATCCATCCATTCCCTCCAATGTCACCACTCTCCATAATTCCTCCTCTGGAATCTTGAGGCTCTTTCGTTCTGACTCTGACAGATATAGAACTGGCCTACAGCCGTGCTCATAAGCAAACATTTTTGACACAATGATTCCATAAGGTTCATACCTTGGGTCTGATGGGTCAGTGTTTGCAGCATTGAGGATGTATTTAAGTGATCCTAATGGTATGTCCATGAAGCAGGCCGCCTTATTAGGTCCTCGAACATAGCCCGTCTTCGAATCGCTCCCCCAGATTTCTCCACTTCTGAGAATGTGGATCAAATTCTCAAAAGCTGAGAATTTATCTTGCTTCTTGGTGTTTTTCGTTAAATGCCCTAAGAAGGGTGACAGATCGGGGCGCTCTAAAGGGTGTTGTAATCATTCGCCATGATGCTAGAAGATCGATGAATATAGAATCACTTGGTTATCTATTTCTCCTTTCCCAAACTCTGTTTAGGAATGTCTTTTTGGGAACTTTGTTCCCATTGCGAGTCTGAACTGCGGGAATAAAGTGTCCCTAAAGGCAGACGTTCCTAATTATAGGTTGGGAACAAGAAAAGTTGCTAGGTATGCAATGAGCTTTAACGTTCTAATATGAATTAAGCGGCGTATTCTATCTAATTTCAAGGAGTAGTGATTTTTGCCAAGAGTTTTCCAACTTTATCAACTAACTTCGGTGCCGAATAAACGTATTCGAGAACCGCTTTGCAAAGCGCTGCGAGGACGGGAACTTCCTCGTTCGTCAAAGCACCTAAGTCGGCATGTGCACCTACATTTCTCAGCTGCCGAAGTTTTTGTGCCATCTCTGCAAGGTTCTTCGGAATTTCGTTCCTTGCCGCTAGATCAGTCAATTTTTCGAATAGGTTCTTACCGTTGGCACTACGGTCGTTACAAACTGCGTCCAATACTCGTCCCAGTAGAACTGCGTAAGCATTAGCAGAAATCGATGCAACTTGCTCAGCTGCTCGGAACTCCTGTGACACAGCAGGTGGCAGCCCTTCAATACCTTGCCGCTCACTTGGATAGAGAATTGCGCCATTCCAGTCGTCCGACTCCATACCATCGTGCCAAAAACCGGAACGGAATGTCACTTGCTCGCATCGTGGGCACTGAAGCACCTCGTAGATAGTACCATACTCAACTGGAGGGCTAGTCTCATCCCCATCGTCATCATCGGTGTCTGAAATAGTACCAACAACTCTCATCTTTGCCACATTTTGGCATCGGCGACACTCTAGCTTTTCTGAGTAGCGAGTTTCTTTGCTCATAGAATTTTGTTTAGTGCTGTTACTTGCTATCTTCTTCTGTCTTCTTACGTTCCAGAATGGAACTTCCGACCTCTTGTGACTTGTTGCGTTATGACGTGTCTCTTCGTCTAGGCATCGCGGCGAGAGAACATGCTATGCAAGTAGAGCTGTCACACATGCAGTTCTAGAATAAGGTCAAGCCACATTACCAATCCAAACCCTTAAAAATTTTCGGGATAGTAGACACGAGAGTGCTATGGTTTAATGACGGCATAGCATGTGAGAACTTTATCACCGTACGATCGTTTAGAACACAAGTGCCGCTCTAATGCCCCGCCATCTGGAATAAAGCCATCTGGATCGTATATGAAAAACACTAGATCATCGCAGTATGCATGGTACCGATAAGTTTCTATGTCGTCGTTAAGTTCTTTAACAATCGACTTTCCGTGATCGGTGTTGCGAATGTATTTAGCTTCGATGACAAGCCTGCTAGATTGGGAGACAAAATCCTTGATTGAGTACCGATTTGCGACCTTATCTGTAGGATTCTCGGGTGTAAGATCAGAAATCCATGGGCGTAACATGAGATAGAGGACATCTTGAACAGCAGCCTCGCTGTCTAGATTTAGAAGCGCACCTGCACTGCGGCGCGTGTTAAGATAGCGTACACAATCGCCGTAAGAATGGAGGGCTGCTATAAGCTTAGAGACTTCTACTCTGACCTCTTTAGATGCTACTGGTTCTTGCTTGTACTTGGTCCTTAATTCATCTACACCACATAAAGCTGTAAAAAATTGACTATTCATTACGATGTTGTGCATCCGAGCGTCCAAAAATGTACTTTCCAATGTCTTCGATAATACACTCGTAATCTCGACGAGCCTTATTCTCCGGAAGATGTATGTGGACGTTGATGTTTACAGATCCAAGCTGGCCATTTACAGATGTATGAGACGTAGCTGCCGTTGTGGCTGTCGTGCCGGGATTAGGTAATGTATCTGACGAGGCGCTAGGTGTGGCGGAAGGACGCTCTTTCGCGTCAAAGATAGTGTTTTCGCAGAGAGCCTTAAATGTTTGTATCTGCTGCTCCAAAGTACGATCACTTCCGCCCGAATGGATGTTGAACAAATTTTGGAGTTGCTCATTGGATTCGTTGTAAGGCTGATGAGCTGCTTGAAAAAGCGGAGCGTAGATACGCCTTAAAGGTTCTGCCAGTGCTGCTGCTCCACCTTGCAAGTGCATATACTGTGCGTACAACTCTGAGGGCTCGTTCTTCTCATTCAGTAAGTCAACAGCTTTAAGCACGCGAAGTACGCTGTGGTCGTTAGCATCCGCGAAGCTCCAAGATCGCAGAAGTGCACGATCGAATTTTGCAGGACGCGGCTTCTTTGGAATTTCTTGTAAGAATCGACGCAAAGAGGAAGGCTTCGTCGTGTAAGGAAATTTCGGTTCTGTCTCAGCACGGGGTTTCGTAGCCTTGGGCTTAGTAGAAGCGGGAAGTTTTTTGCTCGGCATAGTTCTGGTAGACTGAATTCTTCTCAGCATTCCGAAATGTATCTGTGTGAACGATTAGCAAAGAAAGCTTCCTCATTGCAAGGAAAAAAGTCAGTGATGGGTAAACGCAAAGAAACCCCGCGTGGGTCACACGCGGGGTTTGCAGGGAAACTAAGCTGGAGAACAGAGAAGCAGTCTACTTCTTCTTGCTGTCGCCGGGGCGGTACTCTTCCTGGGCGGCTTGGAAGGCTTGTTCCAGACCCACCATGTCCTCGCCGGGACGCAACGTATCCGAAGGCCTCGCTCTCGCGCTTGAGGTCTTCCTCGCTGTAGTTGGCGGCCTTGATGGAAAGACCGATGCGGCGCTCGGCCTTGTCGACCTTGATCACGCGCGCTTCCACGTCCTGGCCCACCTTGAAAAGGCGAAGGGTCAGTCCGTGCATGCGTGCAGATTCGCCTTGCACATGTGCACGGACTGACCCCTCTGATGCCTCGTTCCATGACATTGGCTACGTGGTCATCCTTCCGGATGAGCCAGGATGTCTTCCAATCGCAGACGCAATGTCTCCGGCAGCCGCGACAGCCATCCGGCATCGATCAACCCGACACCGAGCAAATCGCGTAGATGCACCCGATCTTTGTCGCGGAAGGCTGAAAGCTTCATCCGTACCAAGGCTTCCAAAGCGACCAGGCGAAAATCCCCGGCGTCCTCGCTCGCCTCGACTTCCGCGTTCGGCTCCGGCTGGTCAGGGCGGGTGCGCTCTCCGGCGAAGACAACGTGCACGGCGTCGCCCACCCGGCTTTCCGGGCCATCCAAAAAAATGTCCATCGCGCCCGCCCATCCCAAAGATGCCACCCGGCGGTGCTGAAAACCGGCGGCTTCCAACGCAGTGGTCGCGGCGGGCAAATCGGCGCGTCGCAAGAGCAGATCCACGTCGCGGGTGTTGCGCACTGCCGCATCGTCGACGCGCGAAACCCAGGCAGCCACGGCGTTGCCGCCCACCACCGCATACGGCACCGCCGCCGCATCCAACGCCGCCGCAGCGCGCAGGAGTCGCCGACGAACGGCTTCGACCGCCGCACTCATGCGAGACCAAGAAACTGGCGGGAGTGCAGGCATGATGTGTTCATCTTACAGTTTCGAAGTAACATCTAAACTCTTTGACTTCTTGTCAGAAAAACAGGATGACCCGAGTCAGGAAGCGAGCAAACTGCGAACTGAAATATCCTCGTCCACGTCTTCCCAGTGGATGCCGACCCCGCCGCCAATCAAACGCCAGTTCGCCCGTTGGGCCGGGGTGGCTTGCAAGAGCCGTGGTGACCATTCCATGGGAACCGAAACCCGCCGGCCATCCGCGAGTGTGACAATCAACTCATCATCGGTGCACGTCACATCAACCGCGTCGGCGACAACGATAGGTTTACTGGCCGAAATGTTCATCCCAAGCGAGGATAAACCTTTGCCCGTGTTCTGCAATCATGGAGTGCAACAGACGTAGCTCAGCACTCCGGAAGCCACGGGATTCCGCCAACGTAATCGGTTCGAGCCAGAACTTCGCGTAGCGTTCGGCTTGCTCCACGTGGATGTGCCTCGGTTCGGTTCCTTCGCGGCTGTAAAAGAAAAAGCGGAAATCACCAATTCGCAGCACGGTGGGCATGCGTGCAAAATGATAAATGAACACGTTTCTGTCCAGCAGCGGCGCGTTGCCGTTGCACAAAACAAAACCCCGCGCGGGTCACACGCGGGGTTTGTTAAACGGATGAGCAGCTGATTTGTAATCAGCAGATCAGAGGAAGCGGTTACTTCTTCTTGCTGTCGCCGGGGCGGTACTCTTCCTGGGCGGCTTGGAAAGCCTGTTCCAGGCCCACCATGTCCTCTCCCGGACGCAGGGTGTCGAAGGCCTCGCTCTCGCGCTTGAGGTCTTCCTCGCTGTAGTTGGCGGCCTTAATGGAAAGACCGATGCGGCGCTCGGCCTTGTCGACCTTGATCACGCGGGCTTCCACGTCCTGGCCCACCTTGAGGATGTCCTTGACCTTGGCCACGTGGTCCTCGCTCAACTGCGAGATGTGCACCAGGCCGTCGATATCGTCCTTCAACTGCACGAACGCACCGAAGCTCGCGAGCTTGGTCACCTTGCCGGTCACCAGATCACCGATCTTGTACTTGGTGTCGATATCCTTCCAAGGATCGCCGTCGAGCTGCTTGATACCCAGGCTGATGCGCTGGTTCTGTTTGTCGATGTCGATGACCGAAGCCTCGACCTCGTCGCCCTTTTTGAGCATTTCGCTGGGCTGATTGATCTTGCGCGTCCAGCTCATGTCGGACACGTGGATCATGCCGTCGATGCCTTCCTCGATCTCGACGAATGCGCCGTAGGCGGTCATGTTGCGGACCTTGCCCTTCACGACGGTGCCCGGCGGGTACTTCTTCTCGATCTCGTCCCACGGGTTGGCTTCCAACTGGCGCAGACCCAGGGAAATCTTCTGCTCCTCCTTGTTGACGCCGAGCACGCTGGCCTCGACTTCCTGGCCCACGCTCAAGACGTCCGCCGGACGCACGATGCGCTTGGTCCAGCTCAGCTCGCTCACGTGGATAAGGCCTTCGACGCCCTCTTCCAGTTCCACGAACGCGCCGTAAGGCACAAGGTTGGTGATCTTGCCGTTGACGCGCTTGCCGATCGGGAAACGCTCCTCGATCTTGTCCCAGGGATTGCTCTGGAGCTGCTTGAGGCCGAGCGACACGCGCTCTTTCTCCTTGTTGATGTCGAGCACCTTGACCGTGACTTCCTGTCCGGCCTTGAGCATCTCGCTGGGGTGGTTGAGCCGGCCCCAGGTCATGTCGGTGATGTGCAGCAGGCCGTCGATGCCATTCAGGTCGATGAACGCGCCGAAGTCGGTCAAGTTCTTGACGTTGCCGGTGACCACGTCGCCGATGCTGACGCTGGAGAGGAAAGCCTGGCGCTTTTCGCTGCGCTCCTGCTCGATGAGTTCGCGGCGGCTGAGGACGACATTCTTGCGGTCGTCGTTGATCTTGACGATCTTGAAATCGTACGTGTTGCCGACGAAGCCGTTGAGATCCTTCGGCGGGGTGATGTCGATCTGGCTGCCGGGCAGGAACGCCTCAACGCCGATGTTGACCATGAGGCCGCCCTTGACGACGCTCTTGACCTTGCCCTTGATGAGGCCG
>CAXTOP010000031.1:0-56739 GCA_964245965.1 uncultured Chthoniobacterales bacterium | reverse complement strand
GGTTCAAGCATTGCGGCTGGCCCGTACACTCTCAATCATTCTGAAATTGGCTGTAGGTGCGATCACCTGGACCGCGATGCGAGATGGCCAGGAAGTAGTAATGGGGACGCGGTTATCACGATAAACTAGTTCCCTCCAGCATTTAATCTGCTTTAGCAACGGATTGCCCGAGAGGCTGGACGCCGGACGGCATCCATCATTCATCTATTCATCCTGCTTCAAATGCCCAGGCACCATCCTATGCTCGAAAATTATTGTTCTAACTCCATGAAGCTCAACAAACTGCCTCCATCCATTAGACCGAACGCATTTACTCTCATCGAAATCATGATCGTCGTTGCGATCATCGCTCTGCTCGCAGCGATTGCCCTGCCGGGTTTTATCCGTGCACGCAAGCGGGCTCAAGCCGTTTCCGTCCGCACGGATTTACGATTGATCGACGCGGCGATGGACCAGTACGCCCTGGAAAACGGTAGAGCTGCCAACAGCACGATCACCGTGGCAGCTTGGAAGGCATACATCAAGCCGGGTACACGGCTTTACACCACCGGTGCGGATCTCTTCGGCGGGGTCTACGGGGACCAGCAGCTCGGCATCCTGCCGCCTGTTCCCTCCTCGAGCTATGACAGCCTTCTGGACGTGGTTGATGCTTCTTTCTGGTCGCCGTACATCAGAGGAATGTAAGATGGAGCCGACCATTCGACTTGCCTATCGAGCCGGCCAATGGCCGGCCTGATAGGCTGCTGCTCTCTCTCCTCGCAACACGATCTGGTCAGGGGAATTGCCGGGCTGATGGGAGGCCACGAGCAAGGCGGCCCGAGCCGCGACGCTGGCTTCCGTCCAGTCGTCGAGCGCCGCATGGGCCGCTGCCAGTGAATCAAGACTGCCTAGGCTGATGCCACCCGAGAGGTCCACCGCATGCTGCGCCAAGCGCAGAGCCCGTGCGCTGCGTTCGGGATTGTGGTCGCGCAAAACAAAGGAGTATTGCCAGGCTAATTTGGTTGCGGCCGTGAGCAGATCCGGGTTCAGGGCGATGGCTGCCTCCAGTTCCGGAATGGCGGCGGCAGTTTGTCCACGGGCGAGAAGGATGTCCGCCAAATTGTTGTGGGCATAGGCATATCCGGGGCGCAGGGCGATGCTGCGCTGATACGCGGCCTGGGCCTCGTCGAGGCGTCCTTGGCTCTGGAGTGCGAAACCCAGGTTGTTGAAGAGGAGAGGCTCGTGGCAATCGGATCGGGCGGTGGCCTGCTGCAACCAGTGCCCGGCCTGTACCCAGTGGCCTTGCATGAGTTCAAGGTGGCCGAACTTGGTAAGAAGCTCGGTGTTGTTCACGTCATCCCGGAAGACTTGTTGATAGACGCTGCGGGCTTCCTCGTAGCGGTGGGCCTCCGCGTAGGAATCACCCAGGAGAGTGCAGGTGATCGTATTCGGTTGGGTGACGGCGAGCGTACGCTCGAAGAGAGTCACGCCATCGCGCCAGTACCCCACCTGCCGGCAGCAGAGCACCAAGCAGGCACCGACGGCGGCGGTCCATCCCACCACCAGCACCGGACGAAGACCGGGACGCGATTGATAGAGATTCGCACCTGCCCAGCAGAGCGCGATGAACAACCCTACGTAAGGCTGGTAGGTATAGCGATCCGCCACTGCCTGGATGCCGACCTGCACCAGGCCGATCACCGGCACCAGGGTGCCCAGGAACCATAACCAGCCGATCAAGAGATAGGGCCTGGTACGAAACTGGGCCACCGCGATTCCGGTCACTACGGCCAGACCCAGCGCGCAGACCAACGCGTAGCCAGGGGATAGGTCACTTCGATACGGGTAGAAGACCCCCAGGTTTACCGGCCAACACAAATTTTCTAAATACATCGTATATCCCGCCAAGGCTCCGGCGACCCGGACCGAGAGCGGCAGCGCGGCGAGTGGCACGGTAGCCCCGCCTTGGTGTTGGGCGAGGAAGGTGATAGTGCAGGAGGCCAGGGCCAGGAGGACAAAGGGCAGCTTTTCGTAAGCCAGGTGCAGCCAGTCCCTTGGTTGGCGCACGCGTCGGAGGGGCCACACGTCCAGGAGCAGGAGCAAGGGGGGCACGGTCACGAGCATGGGCTTGGCCAGCAGGCCGAGCCCCAGGGCGGCAAGTGCGCCCAGGTAGAAGCGGGCGGCTTTGGTCTGGGCGTAGCGGGTGTAGGCGAGCAGGACGAGAAAGAAAAAGAAGGTGCTCAAGACGTCCTTGCGCTCGGTCACCCAGGCGACGGACTCGACGTGGGCGGGGTGGATGCCAAAGAGCAGGGCCACGGCCGCGCTGGGCCAAAGGCGCGCGGTGGCCAGCAGCAGCCAGGCAAAGAGCAGCAAGGTGCAGGCTTGGTGCAGGAGCAGGTTGGTGAGGTGGTAGCCGCCGGGGTGCAGGCCGTAGAGCTGGTAGTCGGCCATCAGTGAGAGCCAGGTCAGCGGGTGCCAGTTGGCGTGCTCCAGGCTGGTGAAGGCCCAACGGACCCCTTCCAGGCTCAAGCCGTGTTGGACCATCTGGTTCTCGTACACGTAGCCCGGATCATCGAGGGGGATGAAGTCAAAGGCGGTGACCTGCGCGTAAGCGGCCCAAACGGCAACAAGCAGAACGAACACCGCCAGCAGTGTTTGCATGCGGCGACGTGGAGCCTCCGAAGCGGCCGTCTGGGGTGCCTGATCCAGGAGGATGAGTTGCGCTGTCGGGGAGGACGGGAAGAGCACGGCGAGTCTCAAGAGTGCGGGGAAAAGTGAGGAGCAAAAATTGTGTTTGTGGAGTTAACGCTGCGGCCACCGTCCCATGCAGTAGGACCTCAACCGCTCGTTGTGGATGCAGAGCAAGTCCACGGAGGCGTCGGGTTGATCGGCCGACACCATCAACGCGCTGCTGGCGGCAAGCGCCGCCAGTGGCCAATCGCTGACCCCCGCCCAGGCGGCAGCCAGGGAGTCGAGGCTGGTCACGCTCTTGCCCGCGTTGATTTGGACTGACCGCAACGCCAGGGAGAGCGCGCGCATCGCGTGACGCGGATCGTGCTGTGGGTCTGAAAAGCCGTAGAGCCAGGCCAGGGGTGCAAGCGCCGCGGGCATGTCGGGGGTCAGGGACAAGGCTCTCTCGTACTCGGCGGCAGCGGCTTCCCGCTGTCCGCTGGCTGCCAGCGCCTCGGCTAGATTGCAGTGGGCCAGATCGTAGTTTGGAAGAAGTTCCAGGCTGCGGCGCAAGGCTTGCACAGCTTCCTGGAAGCGGCCGAGGTGGTTGAGCGTCACCCCCAAGTGATTGAAGACGCTCGGGTCTTTGCACGTGCTCCGGGCGGCGACCTGCTGCAGCCAGTGACAGGCCTCGTTCCAGTGGCCTTGCTTCAACTGCAACTCACCCAGCTTGATGACCACCGTGGGATCGTTCGCCTGGAGGGCAAAGGACCGCCGGTAGGCGGCTTCGGTCTCGGTGTAACAGTTCATCATGGCGTAGAAGTCACCCAGGATCAAGTAGCTGCCGGGGGTCGGCCGGGTAATGGCGAGCGTGTGTTTGAAAAGCGCGGTGCTGTTCCGCCAATGGCCCACCTGCTGGTAGCACAGCACCAAACAAGCACTGCACACCGCCCCGGATACCAGGGCCAAGGTCGGACGCAGGCGCGGCAGGCGTTGGAAAAGCTCCGCTGCCATCCAACAAACCACGATAAAAATTCCGATGGAGGGTTGATAAGTGTAACGGTCCGCCCTCGCCTGACTGCCGACCTGCACCAGGCCGATCACCGGCACCAGGGTACCCAGGAACCACAGCCAGCCCACAAGTACGAAGGGCCGTGAACGGTAAAACCAGGCTGCCACGACGGTGAACAACGCCAGGCCCGCCGCACAAACCAGCGTGTGCCAGAGCACCAGGTTGATCCGATAAGGGTAAAAAACTCCCAGCTTCGTCGGCCAGAACAGGCTGGTCAGATAATCGACATAGGACTCCGCCGCGTTGGCCAAACGCCAGTGGACGGGCAGCGTGTGGAGAGGGATCGTAGCCCCGCCTTGGTGTTGGGCGAGGAAGGTGATAGTGCAGGAGGCCAGGGCCAGGAGGACAAAGGGCAGCTTTTCGTAAGCCAGGTGCAGCCAGTCCCTTGGTTGGCGCACGCGTCGGAGGGGCCACACGTCCAGGAGCAGGAGCAAGGGGGGCACGGTCACGAGCATGGGCTTGGCCAGCAGGCCGAGCCCCAGGGCGGCAAGTGCGCCCAGGTAGAAGCGGGCGGCTTTGGTCTGGGCGTAGCGGGTGTAGGCGAGCAGGACGAGAAAGAAAAAGAAGGTGCTCAAGACGTCCTTGCGCTCGGTCACCCAGGCGACGGACTCGACGTGGGCGGGGTGGATGCCAAAGAGCAGGGCCACGGCCGCGCTGGGCCAAAGGCGCGCGGTGGCCAGCAGCAGCCAGGCAAAGAGCAGCAAGGTGCAGGCTTGGTGCAGGAGCAGGTTGGTGAGGTGGTAGCCGCCGGGGTGCAGGCCGTAGAGCTGGTAGTCGGCCATCAGTGAGAGCCAGGTCAGCGGGTGCCAGTTGGCGTGCTCCAGGCTGGTGAAGGCCCAACGGACCCCTTCCAGGCTCAAGCCGTGTTGGACCATCTGGTTCTCGTACACGTAGCCCGGATCATCGAGGGGGATGAAGTCAAAGGCGGTGACCTGCGCGTAAGCGGCCCAAACGGCAACAAGCAGAACGAACACCGCCAGCAGTGTTTGCATGCGGCGAGACAATGTCACCGGTGAGATCGTCTGCGTCCCTCGCGGCGGCGCGGGGGACGCGGTCACTGGTAGAAGCGTGGAAAGTAGTGCGAGTTTCAACGCACTCAGAGCAAAGCTAAAATCGCGCCACTCCTCCGCAAGCACCGCATCTACGCCTCCGACAACGCCCAGAACTTCTCCGCCGCGCCGGCCCAACTGCGCGTTTCCACCGCCCGGCGCGCGGCCTCGCCGATCCGGGCACGCAAGGCCGGATCGCGCCCCAGCCGGATGATCGCCGCCGCCACGTCCTCGGCGTCCAACCCGCGCGTGATCAGGCCTGTGACCCCGTTTTCCACCAGCTCCTGCGGCCCCTTCTGGTCCGACACGATGATGGGTAGCCCGCACGCCTGCGATTCGATGACCACGTTGCCGAACGTGTCCGAGATGCTCGGGAACACGAACAGGTCCGCCGACGCGTAGGCGCGCGCCAGTTCCTCGCCGGCCAGGTAGCCGGTAAAGCACGCGTCCGGCAGGAGCCGCTGCATGGTCTTGAGGTACACGCCGTCGCCCACGATCGCCGCCCGCACCGGGACGCCTGCCGCCCGCGCCCGGTCGTGCGCGGCGGCGAAAACGTCGAGGTTCTTTTCCACCGAAACACGCCCCACGTAGAGCATCACCAGCTCGCCCGGACGCGCCCCGCGCTTGAGCCAGTAATCCTTCGTGCGCTTGTCCGGGTGGAACAAATCCGTGTCCAGCCCGCGCGGCATGATCCGGATCTTGCCGCCGTCGATGCCGCGGTCCATCCAGCTCGTGCGGTATTGCTCCGAGTTGACCAGCAGCAGGTCCAGTTGCTGGTAAAACCACTGCATGTACTGCCACGCCAGCGACTCCATGAAGTGGTCGTCGGTGAGGATCTGCACGTACTGCGGAAAATCCGTGTGGTAGATGCCCACCGTGCGCAGGTGCAGCGTCTTGGCCGCCAGCAGCGCCGTGATGCCGATGGGGCCGGGCGTCGAAATGATCAGCTCGGTGAAACGCTCCCGCTGGATGTAGTCGAGCATCTCCAGCATCGGCGGGAAAGTCAGCTTTTGCAGCTCGTACTCCGGGATCTCGAACTCGCCGATGGGCTCGAAATTCTTCAGCGGGATGCCCGAAATGTGGATGTTCTTACGCGAGGTCACTACCGTCAGGTCGTGCCCGGCGGCCACCGTGGCGGCGGTCAGCTTCTGGATGGTCGTCGCCACACCGGTCACGTCTTCCAATGTGTCGGTGAACCAGGCGCGTTTGCTGTTGCGCAGGACGGGCGGCAGGTCGCCCGCGATGTCCTGGCTGAGCGCGCGCAGGCGCGGCCGGTTCGGCGACTGGCTGCGGAAGGCATAGATGTAGGGGCTCAGCAGCAGCGCCAGCGGCGTGATGGCGCTCAGCGCCTGGAGGCCTTCCATCATGTTGCCGCCGGAAAGCTGGCGCACGAACTTGGTGAAAAAACGAAACGCCAGTTGGTTGGCGAACAGGTTGGCGATCAGGAAAGCCCGGCGTTCCGGCTCCGCGACGCCGGCAGTTTGCTTGGCCAGCGCGGCCTTGACCGCCGGCTGCGAGAAGTACGCCGACAGCTCGCGCCACACGGACGCGTTGCCCGGCTTGACCAGCTCGAAGATGCTCCCGCTCAGGATGCCCTGCGCCAGGAAGTTGAGTTTTTCGGTGAAGGTAAATTCCGTCGGGTTCTCGCCCTCCATGAACCGCGCGAACATCTTTTCCATCAGCGCCGGTGTTTCCCGGTTGGAGTTCTTGAGGAACTTGTCCGTCGCGAAGGAGTACGCCGTCTTGTAGAGGCTGTGCGAGAGCGCCAGCGGCGTGCCGCCCTGGCCGCGCAGGGTGATCCTCCCCTGGGTCAGGTGCGAGAAGAATTCACCCACCGCTTCCGGCGGCAGGTGGGCCGCGTGGCCTGGTGTCTCGCTGAAGGCCTTGCCCGCGAATAGGCCGCCGTGGTCGTCGCTGCCGGCGGTGAGGATTTTTCGCCACGGTTCGGGGTGGGTCGGCGCGAAGCCGTGGCGCTCGGCCAGACGCTCGATCTTCGCGGGTGTCAGGCGGTGCAGGAGGTGTTGCGCCACCTGGTTGAGCAGGTGGTCGCGCAAGCCGTTGAGCCCTTCGAAGCATTTGAAAAGGAGGATCAGGCGCTCGAAATGGTCCGCGGTCAACTTCTCGTCCACGCTGAAGAGCGGGTGGGCCACGGCGTGCGGCAGGTCCTGCGCGGCGAGGTAGCGCTGGAGGTCGAAGATCGACTCGCGCAGGGTGGCGATCTCACGGTGCTGCTCCTCGGAAAGGTTCCAGACGAGCAGGTGAACTTTGCAGCGGTCGGCGGGGAAGTAGGTAGTGACTTCCTCGCTCACGAACACGCCCGGCAGGTCGGCGATCTCCAGGCAGCCGTCGATGCGGTTGTGGTCGGTGAGGGTGACCAGGTCCATGCCCGCGGCGCGCAGGCGGGAGTAAAGTTCCCGGGGCTGCGAGTAGCTGTCGGGAAAGTCAAAACGCCGGAACAGCCAGTCGGCCGAGCGGTCGCTGTACCGGGAGTGGAGATGTAGGTCAGCTTTCATGGCAGATCGGGCAAATAGGTGGAGGGTATGAGGCTGTTTCCTACTTTATCAAAAAAACTAATAATAAGAGGAGCGTGTCGGGTACCGAATATCCGTTGAATCCCGGAATACCCTTCTACCCTCCACCTGTTCCATCAGAGGGAGCCTGCCACGAACTTCCCGTAGGTCATGGCTTCGCGTTCTTGCAAGGCGTTGCGCACGATCCGCCGGATTTGCTGCCACACCGCCGGGTGCTCGAAGTCCGGCGGATGCAGGCCCAGGCGGATCAGCGGGGTTCGCTGGTAGCGCAACCGGCGAAAAAGAGAGGCGTTCCAGGCCAGGCTGACCGTGCGCCGCCACGCGTTGCGGCAACTGTAAACAAGCGACTGGGAAGAAAGGGTTTCGCCCCGCGCGATGTTCTCCACGCTGCCCAGCCGGGTCGTGTACTGGAACCCGGCCTCGCGCACCGCCGCCGCGGCCTCGTCGCCGAGCAGCCACGCCGGGGCGATGAACCCGCGTGGGGACGGCGCGTCCAGTTCGCGGAACTCCTCCAGCGCCCGGGCCAGGAGCCGTGCGGCCTCGGCTCGGGGCAGATCGTAGAATTCGCCCTCGCCCAGCGTGTACACGCGGGTCACCAACCGTTGCGCCAGCGTTTCGGCGGGCTGCCGCTCGCGCTGATGGTAGTAGCCGTGGACGACCAACTCGTGCCCCTCGCGTGCCAGCCCTTCCAGCCAGCGGCAAAAGGAGGCGTCCGACAGGAAATGGCGGCGGTGATGGTGCTCGGGGATCACCAGCAGCGAGCATTTCTTCAGTCCCAGCGAACGCAGGTCGTCCAGCATGGCTGCGAACACCTCCCTGGTCAGCGGACTGACGTCGTGCAAAGACACCACCAGGGCCGGGCGGGGTGGGTTCATCGTGCCGCCGCCTCCGCCGGTGCGATGACCCGCCGTTGTCTCAGCACCCAAAGCAGCGTCGCCACGGCCACCACCAGCGCGCACGCGCCGGAGAACACCTCGCCGTGGCGCGTGTAAAACGTCAGGGCCGGGTGCGCCGGCACCTTGACCTCGCCGAAGAGGATGCCGGTGGTGAAAACCGTGCCGTTCTCGGGCGAGCGCAGGACGTTGGTCACGCGGCCCGTGGTGTCCACGAAGGCGGTCGCGCCCGTGTTGGCGCAGCGCACCATCGGACGGCGGTTTTCCACGGTGCGGAAGACGGCTTCCGCCAGGTGCTGCTCGGGCTGGGCCGTGCGGCCAAACCACACGTCGTTGGTGAGGTTGACCAGCAGTTGCGCGCCCTGGAGCACCGGCGCGCGCACCACGCGCCCGAGCGTGTCCTCGAAGCAGATGAGCGGCGTCGCCACGAGGTCCGGCGCACGCAGGTGGAACAGACCCGGCTCCGTGCCTGCCTCGAAGTCTCCCGGCACCTGGTCGCCGATGATCCACGCGAACAACGGGAACGACTTCCGGAAGGGGATGTACTCGCCGAAGGGGACGAGGTGGATCTTGCGGTAAATTTCCGCGTCTCCGCCGTGGGCGGGCAGCAGGGCGGCGGCGTTGTAGTCGTTCTGCATCCTGCCGTCCTCGCCGAAATCGTAGTCCTGGGTGCCGATGAGCAGGTTGGTGTCGGGCGCCTGCTCGCTGAAGTGTTTGAGGAAGTCGTGGGTCGGCCGGTCGGCGAAAAGGCCGAAAAGGGTCGCGCCCTCCGGCCAGAGGAGCAGCTGCGGGCGCGCGGCCAGCGCGGTGTCGGTCAGGCGTCCGTAGGTGGTGAAGAATTTGTCGATCAATGCCTGGTCCAGCCGTTCGACGCGCGGGACGTCGGGCTGGATGGCTGCTACCCTCAAGGGGATGCTCGCCCCGGGCCGCGCGCCCTCGCGGTCGATGGTCTGGACGCGGTGGAGGCCGAAGGCGAATACGGCGAGCAACCCGGCGATGGTGAGGGTGAAATCAAAGTGGGCCCGCACCCGGTGCGTGCGCACCTCCAGGATGAAGCGGTACACCGTGGCCACGGCGATCACGTTGGCGAACGCCGCCACGAACGACACGCCGCCCACGCCGGTCCATTCCGCGATCTGGATCAGGGGCAGGTTGGCGTGCAGGCCGATGCCCAGGCCGTTCCAGCCGAAGCCCGAGAACACCCAGCCGCGCAGCCATTCCTGGACGGTCCAGGCCGCGGCAGCAAGAAAGGCGAACCACAGGTTCCAGCGCGAACGCAGGAAAAGGGAAGCTTGTCCCGGCAGCGTGGTCGGACGAGCCACCGTGCCGACGAAGGCCCCGAACAGCGCGCAGTACAGCGCCATGTAAAAAGCCAGGATGAACCAACCCGGCGGCGTGACCTCCCACAGCCAGTAGAACGCTCCCCAATAGGCCACCAACCCCGTCACGTACCCGAGGAAGAACCCGCGTGCCGCCGGAGCGCGCAGCACGACGCGCGGTCCCCACAGGATGCGCCGCCACCAGTGCCGCCCGCGGGGCAGGGGAGCCGGTGTCAGGGGGCCGTCGGGCCCGTCCGCCCGGAGCGTGGTGGGGAGGGCGGTGTCGTTTGGGTGTTGGCCGAACCAGAGCGCGGTGAGCAACGGGGTGAGGGCCAGCCAGCACAGCCACTGTTGGTTCCAGGGTTCCAGGCAGAGCACCAGCAACAGGCCGCTCAGCAGCGCTGCCGCCCACGGCCAGAGCAGCCGGGCGGCTGAAGAAAGGCGCGGGGGAGGCGTCTTTGGCAAGGCGGCTGGGATGGCGGTGGCGGTGGCTGGCTGGATCATGAAAGCAGCGGAACGGGTGTGGAGAATAGCCGATGCCCCCGGCGGCGACAACCGGCTTCGCCCGTTGGTGGTAAGCCCGGCATTGCATGTCCTTGCCGGGATGTGTAACAAGCGTCCGGTACGAAGTATCTCGGCAGTTACTCCGAGGTGGATGGTGCGCTCCGCCGCGCCATGGCTTCCCTTTGCGGCAACGCCGCTCGGATGGATCGGGGCGGCTGCGCCGCAACACGACCAATGGCGCGGCGGAGCGCACCATCCACCTCGGACGTTTTCTCTCCTGCTCAGTAAGCTAGCCCTCACTCGATCCATCACGTCTGCCTCCTCATCCGGCCAGCCGCCCCGGGATGGCCGATTTCAAGCTGATGAAGATTTGTTTCTCCTCTGCCTCCCTTAAGTCATGACGCGCCGTCTCCTAAAAATCGCCGCCGTCCTGTTGCTGATCGCGTTCGTCGGAGGCTGCATCGCCCTCGGAACGGCTTTCTTTGTCTATAAACAACTCGCCACCACCTACGACATCACCAAGCTGGGCCAGATGCCTTCGCACTCCCAGGTGCTCGACGGCGACGGCAAACCTTACGGACGTTTGCAGAACGACCAGAACCGCTCGGTCGTCGCGCTCAAGGACGTTTCGCCGCGCTTTCTCGATGCCATCATTGCCCGCGAGGACACCCGCTTCTGGCAGCACCACGGGGTGGACTACATCGGCATCGTCCGGGCGGTCCTGCGCAACGCGCGGAACGATGGCCGGCGCGAGGGCGCGAGTACTATCACCCAGCAGCTCGCACGCAACAGCCTGTCGCTGGGCGGGCAGAACCTCCACCGCAAGCTCATCGAAGCGATGGTCGCGGGCCGCATTGAGGACAAGTACACCAAGGACCAGATCCTCGGCTTTTACATCAACCGCATCTACCTGGGCTCGGGGGTCTATGGTGTGGAGGCAGCTTCGCAGAAGTATTTCGGCAAGCCCAGCAAGCAGTTGACCCTGGGCGAAGCGGCCCTGCTCGCCGGGATCGTGCGCAACCCCAACCGCAACTCCCCGCTCAAGAACCTCGACGGAGCCCGCGCCGACCGCGATAGCGTGCTCAGCCAGATGCTGGCCCAGCAAAAGGTCTCCGAGCAGGATGTTGCCGCCGCCAAAACGGAACCGATCCAACTGACCAGCGGCAACGCCAGGCCTCTGCAGGAAGATTATGTACTCGACGCCGTGCGCAACGAACTGGACGACCTCGTCGGTGCGGACGCCATCAACCAGGGCGGCCTTAAGATTTACACGACGATCGACCTGCACTTGCAGCAACTGGCGACCGACGCCGTGGAAGACCAGCTCACCAACATTGAGCGCACCAAGGGCTATAGCCATCTCACCCGGGAACAATTCCGCACGCAAACGGAGGTCAACGCCGCCGACAAACCAAAAGCCGACGCCTCGCCGGAATATCTGCAAGGCGCGCTGCTGGCGGTGGACAACCACACCGGCGCGATCTTGGCACTTGTGGGCGGACGCAGCTTCGAGGAAAGCCGCTACAACCGCGCGCTCTTGGCTCGCCGCCAGATTGGCTCGACCTTCAAGCCGTTCGTCTATGCCGCCGCGTTCGCCCGCGGGATGCAGCCCGAGACGCTGGTGGAAGATTCGCCGCTGCGACCGGACGAAGTCAAAAATGGGTCACGCGACTGGAAGCCGGCCAACTCGGATTCAAGTTTCCTCGGCGAGCAGCCGGCCGAGGTTGGCCTGATCGAATCGCGCAACATCATGAGCATCCGCGTCGGCGAGTGGGCCGGCTTGGACAACGTGCAGGCGCTGGCGAAGAAGGCGGGCCTGGACGCGCCGCGGCTGCCGTCCATGTACCTGGGGTCCTTCGAAACGTCGCTGAAGAGCTTGACTTCCGCCTACACCGTTTTTCCCAATCACGGCACGGAGCGGCCCGCCTATTTAATCGAGCGCGTGGACGCCGCCAACGGCCAGCCGATCTACCAGGCCGAACATCGCGAGGTGAAGGTGATGACCGAACTGGTCGCGCAAACGACTTCCAACGTGCTGGAGCGCGTGATGACCGAGGGCACGGCCAAACAGGCGGCATCCTTCGGCTTCCGCCTGCCCGGCGCGGGCAAGACCGGCACGACCAACGACTACAAGGACGCCTGGTTTGTCGGCTACACCAGCAGCCTGACGTGCGGGGTGTGGGTGGGCATGGACAAGCCCCAAACCATCACCGCCAAGGGTTACGGCGCGACGCTGGCCCTGCCGATCTGGGCGGACTTCATGCAGGGGGTGGTTTCCTCCAGCAAACGTTTCCCGGCGCTGGCGCTGCACAACGCGGATTCGACCTCATCCGGGTTACGTCCGGTTGCCGCCGGGTCGGCGGACCAACCCAACCTTGCCTACGCCAACAACAGCAGCCCCGGTGGGGCGGGCACGAGCGCCGTGCCGCCAATGACTACGCCGGACCCTGATCCGGTGGTGCCCCGGGCGCAGCCGGTGGACCCGGGAAGCCGTTATATCACTAACCCTCGAACGGGCCAAATCGTGGGCATTGATGGTTCCGCCAGCGCGGCGCGTGAGGAAGAGGAGTTGCGCGTCCAGCGCGCTCAGGAACAACAGCGCGGGCTGGCCGCGGACGATCCGAACGCCCGGGTATTGCCGGCGATCCCGGTGCAGCCGTCCAACGCGGTCATCGGACAGCCGGGTGTCACGGCGGTGGCTCCGGGAGCGATGCCAGCACCAACGGGGGCGGTGCCGGTCCGTCGCGCGCTGCCGGTGGACCCGGCGGCCAGCCAGCGGATTTTCGATCCGGCCACCAACCGGTTCATCAACGTGGTGCCTTTGGGCAGCAGTCCCCAGCCGGCAGTTCCAGGGGTGCGTACCCGCCGACGCATTTACACGCTGCCGGACGGCACGCAGGTCACCGACAGCGATTTGCAGGAGGCTCGTTGAGCAGTGAGCCGCGCTTTTTCTTCTTGTTTCCGAGGACAACTCGATAACAAGGAGCCGCGGTTAATCCTGGGGCGGTGTTTGCCCTCACCCGCGGCGCTGGCGCTTGGGCTCACGTTCCTTGCGCTGCGGGGCAACGGCGTCGCGCAAGGACTTCGCGCAGGCCGGGTTGACTTTGAAACTCGCCTTTTCCAGGTCTTCCCGCCTCTTGAGGGCGGGAAGGTCGCAGAGCACATAGTCGAACATCATCAGGCCGTCCAACGCGTCGATGAGTTCGGAGCTTTCCATGCTGCCGACGCGGTCGAGCAGGGTTTTGCCGTTGGTGACTGTGCCGTTTAGACCCAGGGCCTTGAGTACACTGATGTCACCACCGCTGAGACTGATTTCACGCGACATAGATGGGTAAGAGGTAGTTGCTGCTCCCTGTGGGAAGCAGCTTGTGCGCCAATGCCAACGGATCGACGCGCCCTTCCCGCCGCGTAGCGGCCTCCAAAACAAGGTAGGGACTCGCTCTCCGAGCGATCCGACTTTTCAGCGTCCCGCGGGAGACAAGGCTGCTGCTAAAAGCCGGACCGGGCGAAATCACGGAGCGCTCGGAGAGCGAGTCCCTACCTTGTTACGAAGCCGCTGCGCGGCACGTCGCCCCAAGGATCGGCTGCCATGTCGAATATTGCACCGCAGCATAGAGCCAATGCGCCCAGCCCGTTCGCATCATCGAAATGACGATTAACAAAGCGACCTTTCCTGATGGCACCACCGTTCCCGCGCTGGGCCAAGGCACCTGGAAGATGGCGGAAAACAAGAACAAGCGCGCCGCCGAGATCGCCGCGCTGCGCCTGGGGATCGAACTCGGTCTGACCCTCATCGACACCGCCGAGATGTACGCTGACGGCGCATCGGAACTTCTCGTTGCGGAAGCCGTGGCGGGCCAGCGGGACAAGGTGTTCCTGGCCACCAAGGTGTATCCGCACAACGCCTCGCGCCAAGGCGTGCCGGCCGCGTGCGAACGCAGCCTGCGCCGGTTGCGCACCGACGTGATCGACCTCTACCTGCTGCACTGGCGCGGCAGCACGCCGCTGGCGGAAACCGTCGAAGCGTTCGAGCGGCTGCGCGCGGAGGGCAAAATCCGCCGCTGGGGCGTGTCCAACTTCGACGTGGACGACCTGGAGGAACTCGCATCCGACCAGTGCGCGACCAACCAGGTGCTCTACAACCCGGCGGCCCGCGGCATTGAGTTCGACCTGCTGCCTTGGTGCCAGGAACACCGGGTGCCGATCATGGCTTACTCGCCGGTGGGTCAGGCGGGGTCGTTGCTCAAGAACGCGGCCTTGAAAGCCGTGGCCGGGCGGCACGACGCCACGCCCGCGCAGGTGGCCGTGGCCTGGACCTTGCGCCAACCGGGGGTTATTTCTATTCCCAAAGCCGGTGATAAAGCGCACGTCCGCGAGAACGCCGCCGCGGCGGAGTTGCCGTTGACCCCGGAGGACTTGGCACAGATTGACGAAGCCTTCGCGCCGCCGGATCGTAAGGAGCGCTTGGGTATGCTGTAAACCCCGCCACCCGGGTTCAAACCATCCCCCAAGGTCATGCCCCACGTTCCGTCGTGCCAGGACCATCTACTTGCCGCAGATCTCTTCATGGAGTCTTCAGAGCAATATTTCATCAGCCGTTGCCTGCGAGTCGAGCGTATCCGCTTTACCGTACCACGCGACACTCCTCCGATATATTTGCGCCTGTATATCCGGTGCCGATCGCTGCAAGCCATCCATCTCATTCTGCCGCCGCTATGAACGAAGAAAATCCTGTTCCGCAGCCTTGCCCTCTGCCGGTCCCTCCCTCCACTCCCGACCAGCCGGTCGAAGCGCACGAAGACCGTGCTTTCACCCGGCGTGAGTTCATCGCCACCACGTCCGCCGCGGTCGGCACCGGCCTGGTCGCCGCGCACTGGCTATCTTCCACCACGACCGGTCTCGCCGCGGAAGAGGGCGCGGCCACCGGGACTGCTACCGCCACCGCCGCTGCTTCGAAGGGTAACACCGCTGACCTGGTCAGCGTCGCCTTGCAGATCAACGGCACGAGCCACCCGCTCCAGGTCGATCCCCGGGTGTCACTCCTTGATGCCCTGCGTGAACACCTCCAACTCACCGGCAGCAAAAAGGGTTGCGACCACGGCCAATGCGGCGCGTGTACGGTGCTCGTCAACGGCCGGCGGGTCAATGCCTGCCTGAGCCTGGCGGTCATGCACGAGGGCGACGAGATCACCACCATCGAAGGTCTGGCGACGGGGGACGAACTTCACCCGGTGCAAGCCGCCTTCATCAAGCACGACGGCTTCCAGTGCGGCTACTGCACCCCAGGCCAGATCTGCTCGGCCGTAGCGTGCATCAAGGAAGGCCACGCGGGCAGCGACGCCGAGATCCGCGAGTGGATGAGCGGCAATCTCTGCCGGTGCGGCGCGTACAACGGCATCGTTGACGCCGTGCGCGAGGCGAACGCCCAGCATCACCAGGCGCTTTCCCAAGTGTCCTGATTTCTCCTCTCCTCGCTGCAAACTTTTCCTTTTCTTCCATGTACCCTTTTACCTACTCCCGCGCCGCCGATCAGGACACGGCGCTCAAAGACCTCACCGCCGGTGAGCACACCAAGCTGCTCGGCGGCGGCACGAACCTGCTCGACCTCATGAAGATGGGTGTCGAGCGTCCCGACAAGCTCATCGACATCAACCGTTTGCCGCTGGCCAAGATCGAGGAACTGCCCGGCGGCGGCGTGCGCATCGGCGCATTGGTGCGCAACTCCGACCTGGCCGAACACCCATTGATCGTGAGCCGCTACCCGGCGCTTAGCCAGGCGTTGCTCGCCGGGGCCAGCCCGCAACTGCGCAACATGGCCACCGTTAGCGGCAACCTGCTCCAGCGCACCCGCTGCTACTATTTCTACGATCCGGCGTTCGCGCAGTGCAACAAGCGCGTGCCCGGCAGCGGCTGCGGCGCGATCGAAGGCTTCAACCGCATCCACGCCATCCTCGGCCAGAGCGAGCATTGCATCGCGACCAATCCCAGCGACATGTGCGTGGCGATGGCCGCGCTGGACGCCGTCATCCACGTGCAGGGGCCGAAGGGTGAACGCGCGATGCCTTTCCGCGAGCTGCACCGTCTGCCCGGCACGCAGCCCGAATTGGATACGACCTTGGACCGTGACGATCTCATCACCGCGGTGGATCTGCCCGCGACCGGTTGGTTGAAGCAGTCGCATTACCTCAAGGTGCGCGACCGGGCGAGCTATGCCTTCGCGCTGGTGAGCGCCGCGACCGCCCTGGAAATCGAGGACGGCAAGATCCAATCCGCCCGCGTGGCCCTGGGTGGGGTGTCGCACAAGCCGTGGCGCGCCGACCAGGCGGAACGGGTGCTCGTGGGCCGGAAGCCCGACGAGGCGACTTTCAAAGTGGCCGCCGCCACGGAGTTGGAATCTGCCAAGGGTTATAAGAATAACGAGTTCAAAATCGAGCTGGCCCGGCGCACCATCGTCCGTGCCCTGACCGAAACGGCGGCTCTGGCTTGAACCGCCTTATGGTTCTAGAAAATTCCCGGCACGAACCGCTTCGTACGGCTCATGTATGCCACGTACGGCGCGCCCAATCCTTCGGCCAGCGCCGCTTCCTCGATCCGCACCCGGCGCAGCAACGCCAAGAAGACCGGCACGAAGATCACCAGCAATCCCGTCACACTATCGAGGGTCAGGCCGATGCCGGCGAACTCCAATAGCAATCCGCTGTAGGTCGGGTGCCGCACATAGCGGTACGGGCCGTCATCCACCACCCGCTGGTCGCCCGCCACCGCGACATCCACGGTGAAAAACCGGCCTAGATGCCGGATCGCCCAACGCCGCAACAGCAACCCGGCGGCAAACAGCGCGATTCCCACCCACCGCCAGACCCGGTACGGCTCCAGGTACGGGCCGAATCCGGACAGAGCGAGCAGGTGCCCGGCAGTCATGGCCAGGGAGATGACGACCCACAGCAGCCGCAGCGAGCCCCGGTCCCGGTCCGTCGCGCCCGTGCCGCCGGCCCGCCGGCTCAAGGCCAGCGTGACCTCGGAAGCCCCCAGGCAAATGTCGAGAACGGCGTAGGTGGGAAGATTCATTTCCGCCCGAAAATGACCGACAGCAGATTGATGAAGCTGGGGATGTACTCTTTCACCTCATTCCAGACGGTCGGCGCGTGGCGGAAGACGCTTTCGAGGAACCCGCGCTTGGCTTCGGCTTCGGCGCGCTCGGTCCGGGCTTCCTCCTGGACGGCTTCGAGAAAGGGAATTTTTTTTTCAGCCGGCAACGCGAACACGATGGCTTCGACCAGGTCCGCGATTTTGTACCGCTCGTAGGCAGACACGGGGATCACTTGTGTTTCCGGAATATCGAACAACCCGCTGATCGACGCGCGCTTTTCGGCGATGAGACGCGCCTGGTTGGCTCCCGGTTCATTCTTCCGGGGGTCCCACTCGCGCGGCGGGTTGAGCTTGTCCACCTGGTTGAGCACCACGAACACCGGCGAACCCTTGGCCACGTGAACCTGGACGAGGTCCTTCCAGATCTTCTGGTCCACGGAAAAAGCCCGGTCGTCCGCCTTGATGACCCACAGCAGCAGGTCCACGCCGGGCAGCAAGCGTTGGTAGAGGCTGGAATATTCCCGGTCGCGCTCGACGCTCTCGCCCACCCCCGGCACATCGACCAGTGCCACCGCGGAATCGCCGCTCAGGTGCAGGATGTATTCGTTGGGCTCGCGGGTGCAGGCCTCCACGTCGCTGATCTCCGCCACGTCGTGCCCGAAGATGGCGTTGCAGAGCGACGATTTGCCCGAGCCGGTTTTGCCGAAGACGGCGATCTTGGGCTGATAATTGCGGATTTCCGCCGCGCGCTGGATGATGCGTTCGCGCTGCTCCATGGAGACGTTGTGCCCGCGGTCCTGGAGAAAACGGGTGAGCAGATCGAAGACCTCGCCGATGTCCTTCTTGAAAATGTTCTTCTCGGGCGGCTTCATGACTCGGCGGCAATGTGGCCGAGGAAACCGCGAATTCAATTCCAAACCGCCGCCATGGCTTAGTGCCTGCGCAGACACACTCTGGATGTAGCCACGACGCTCCGCCGCCGTATCTGGTACCGGAACGGACACGGCGGCGGAGCGCCGTGGCTACATCCAGAGAGATCCAAATGGGTGACTTTATAGCCGCGACGAAGGACTTGAGGCCGGCGCGGCTGGCGTTGGTGCAGGCGGCGGCGCGGATGCGGAGCCAAACTCCTTCTTCAACCGTTCGATGATTTCCGGGGTGCGCCGGGCGCGTTCAGCGGCGATTTTTGCCTGCAAGTCACGCTCCAGTTTCCGTCGTTCCTGGCCGTAACGCAGCATGAAGACCTCGCGCCGGTCGTTGTCCAGGTGCAGACCGCTCTCGCGCAACGCGCCTTCCATTTCCTCCACCATGCGCTGGCGACGTTCGCCGGCCTGGCGGCGTAGGGTTTGCCGCTCTTCGAAGGTCATCTGGGACCAACGCTTTAAATTGCGTGTGAACACGGCTCTTTCCTCGGGTGGGAGTTGTTCGATGATGCGTTGCACCGCGCCAGGATCTTCCGGTTCCGGCCCACTCTTTTCGTGAGTGCCGGGCGCGGGTGGCACCGGCTTGTTCGGAACGTCCTTGTCCGGGTTGTCTGCGCTGCTCCACGAACGCCATTCCCACGGTCTGGGATTGCTGCCTGGTGCGTTGCCCCAGGGCGGCGCTTCCACCGGCGAAGACCGAGGGGCGGGCGTGGAGAAAACTGGCGAAGGTGACGGAGCGGGCGTCGGCTCATCTGCCTGCAAACTGCACGCGAGCAAGGATGCGTACACGAGGAAGACAGCGCGGGAGAAAATGGCCGCTGCTAGTAGGCGGCGCTGTCGTCGGTCCATAGGTGGTCTTCCTCACGCGCCAGCAAGGTGTCGAGGTCGGCGATCACCTCGGCGTCCTGCGGCGTCAATGTGCCTTCCGCCGCTGCTGCGTCCAGGGCGATTGTCAAAGTGGGAGAGGCACTATGATCGGCCAGCGCGGCGTCAACCACGGCGTTGCTCGGCCTGGCCTCCAGCGAAGCGGCCGGCTGCCATACCGGAGACACGGTTCTCAGGGGAAGGTTGTTGCCGTTGGAGAAGGTCAGCAGCGCCGTGAACGCGCAGATCGCCGCCGCCACGCCAGCTCCCGGCCAGGCCGCGGCACGCGGCGGATGCAACAGGGGCAGCCCGGCCTGCCACCAGGCTTGCAGCCCGCGCCACACGGCGGCAGCGGGGCGGGTCTGAGCCAGTGAAGCCGTTTCGCGCAGGACGCGGCGCGCGAAGTACGGGCTGACTTCCGGCGGCTTCGCCCGCCCGAGCAATTGCCAGAGTTCCTGGTCGCCTTCCAGTCCTGCCGGGCTGGAAATATCATCTTGGTCGCCGTTCATTGTCGTTCCCCTTGCCACCGTACTAACACAGGTCAGCCTGCCGGGTTGCAAGACTTTTCGACCGCTTGACGGTTGGACGCCTACCCGTTATTGTCATCGACTCGACTGATCCTGGCGGATCGGAACGTCTCACGCGCGTTTTCTCACTGTTGGCTTACCGCTGAACCGTCCGCCCCGGGCTCGGTTTAGCTGCGTATTGCCATTTTTGCCCCTCACTTATGAACAGCGAACTGATTGCCGCCCTGGACTACTTCGAGCGCGAGAAAGGGATCAAGCGCGAGATCCTCATCGAAGCCGTGTCTAATGCGCTGCTCTCGGCTTCCAAGAAGGCGGTGGGCCCAGCCCGCGACCTGCGCATCGACATCAACCCCAAGTCGGGCGAAATCCGCGCCCTGGCCAGCTTGATCGTGGCCGAGAAGATCAACGAGGTTCACAGCGAGATTCTCCTCTCCAAAGCGCGCAAGCTCAAGCCCGATGCGCAGGTGGGAGAGGTCATGGACGTCGAAGTCACGCCCAAGGACTTCGGCCGCATCAGCGCCCAGACCGCCAAGCAGGCTATGCTCCAGCGCATCCGCCAGGCGGAAAAGGAGATGATGTACGACGAGTTCAAGGATCGTGCCGGCGAGATCGTCAGCGGCACCGTCCGGCGCTTCGAGCGCAGCGACGTCATCATGGACTTGGGTAAATTCGAAGCGATCATGCCGAGCAAGGAGCGCGTGGTCACCGAGGACTACAATGTGGGCGACCGTCTACGCGCCTACGTGGTCGCCGTGGACAACGGCCTGCGCGGACCCGAGATCATCCTCTCCCGCAGCCACCCCAACTTTGTCCGCCGGCTCTTCGAGTTAGAGGTCAGCGAGATCAACGACCGCACCGTGGAAATCCGCGGCTTGGCGCGCGAGGCCGGTTACCGCACCAAGATCGCCGTCCACAGCGCCAACGAGAAGGTCGATCCGGTCGGCGCGTGCGTCGGCATGCGCGGTTCGCGCGTCAAGAACATCGTCCGCGAGTTGAACAACGAGAAGGTGGACATCATCCGCTGGCACCAGGACCCGCGCGAGTTCATCCTCGAAGCTCTCAAACCCGCCCGCGTGAAGAGCCTGACTCTGGACGGCGAACGCAAGACCGCCCAGATCCGCGTGGAGGAAGACCAGCTTTCCCTGGCCATCGGCAAACGCGGCCAGAACGCCCGTCTTACCGCCAAGCTCACCGGCTGGGAAATCAACATCGAGAAGGACGAAAGCGCCGCTCTCGTGATGGAGAACAAAGTCACCCAGGCCGCCAACGCTCTGGTCGCCGCGCTGGGGGTCGATGCTCCCACCGCGCAGGCGCTGGTCAAGAACGGCTTCACCAACGTCGAAGCCTTGCTCGACCTGGAGCCCGAGGACCTGGCCGAGGTGATGTCCATCGACCTGGAGCAAGCAACCGTCATCCTCGGCAAAGCCCGTCAATCCAACGGTTGATCCCCATTTACCAAAATGGAGATGACCGTATGAACACCCAACCTTTTCGCAGTTTTCCGAGTAACTTTTCTTCCTTATCATGCCCAGCCCTCGCGCCACCTCAAAAGATAGTTCCGGCAAGCGCCCAGGCGCCTCGTCCTCGGTAAGTTCGCGCTCCGGCGCGGCGAAGTCCACGGCCTCCGCCAAGGCGGCCGCTCCCGCGCCGGCTCCGGCCGCGCCAGCGGCTCCCGTCGAGAAGCCCGCGACGGTTTCCCTCATCAACGACGGACCCAAGGCCGCACCCGCCAAGACGATGCGTCCCGCCCTGAAGCCGCTGCCTTCGATTGGAGGCAAGAAAGCTCCGCCCGTTACCACGGCTCCGGCTGTGGTTGAACCCGTGCAGGCCGCGCCCGCGCCCACCGCACCGGTCCGCGAGGTGGTTGACCTGATTTCCTCGCCTTCCATCCGCGCCTCGTCGGTCGCGGCCAAGCCCGCGCCGGAGCCTGAGCCGGTGGCGGTGGAAATCGCTCCACCCGCCGGAACGATCCCTGCTTCTGCTCCCGTCACGCCGCAGACGGCGGTCGAGATCAACGCGGAGACCGGTGAGAAGACCATCCACCTCAAGCCGCCCGTCATGGTGAAGGACCTGGCGCTGGCGATGGGGCTGAAGCCTTTCGTCATCATCAAGAACCTGATGGAAATCCACATCTTCGCCAACCAGGCAACGGTGCTGGAGACCCATGATGTCACCACCATCTGCAAGAAGCTGGGCTACACCTTCGAGGCCGAGCGCCGCGAGCGCGGGGCTGGCGTCCACAAGCAGGAAGTGGTCGTGCAGGCGCCGCCTCCGCCGGTGATCGTCAATCCGCAGGAAGAATTGAAGGTTCGCGCACCCATCATCACGTTCATGGGCCACGTTGATCACGGCAAGACCTCGCTGATGGACGCCATCCGCAAGACGCGCGTCGCCAAGGGCGAGGCGGGCGGCATCACCCAGCACATCGGCGCGTACAGCGTCGATTACCAGGGGCACAAGATCACCTTCCTCGACACTCCCGGCCACGCGGCGTTCACCGCCATGCGGGCCCGCGGCGCGAGCATCACCGACATCGTGGTGATCGTCATCGCGGCGGACGACGGCATCATGCCGCAGACGCAGGAGGCGATCAACCACGCCAAGGCGGCCAAGGTCAACATCATGGTGGCCATCAACAAGATCGATCTGCCCGGCGCGAACATCGACCGCGTCAAGAAGCAGCTCCAGGATCAGGGCCTCACGCCCGACGATTGGGGTGGCGACATCCCGGTGTGCCCGGTCTCCGCCACCAAGGGCACCGGCATCGACCACCTGCTCGAACTGGTGACCTTGCAGGCCGAGCTGCTCGACCTGAAGGCCTCGCCCACGGCCGCCCCGCGCGGCACGGTGATCGAGGCGCAGATCGAAGCGGGCCGCGGACCGACCGCGACCGTGATCGTCCGCATGGGCACGCTCAAGACGGGCGACTCGTTCATCTGCGGCGCGTTCTCCGGCAAGGTGAAGGCGCTTTTCGACGATGTGGGTAAGCCAATCAAGTCGGCCGGTCCGTCCACGCCGGTGAAGGTGGTCGGGTTCTCCGGTCTCCCCTCGGCGGGCGATGAGTTCCTGGTGATGAACAACGAGAAGCAGGCCAAGGAATTGAGCGAGCAGCGCATCCTCGCCGCCCGCACCAAGAAGCTGGTCGCGCCGCAACGCGCCAAGCTGGAAGACTTCTTCGGGGCCGGAGACAACCGCAAAAACCTGCGCCTCATCCTCAAGACCGACGTGCAAGGCTCGCTGGAAGCGATTGTCACTTCCCTTCAACAGATCGACACCAAGAAGGTGGAGCTGGAGTTCGTCCACACGGGGGTTGGTCCCATCACGGACAACGACGTGCTGCTGGCCAGCGCGTCGAACGCCATCGTCGTCGGATTCAACACGAAAGTGGAGAACGTGGCGGTGTCCAGCGCCAAGCGCGAGGGGATCCAGGTAAAGCTCTACAGCATCATCTACGAGCTGCTCGACCAGATGAAGGAAGCCATGGCGGGCCTGCTCGACCCGGAGTTGCGCGAAACGGTCATCGGCCACGCCGAGGTGAAGAAGGTCTTCGCCTTGTCCAAGGGCACGGTGGCAGGCTGCATCGTCCTCGATGGCAAAGTGACCCGGACGGCGCGGGCGCGCCTGTTGCGCCGCCGCCAGCCGGTGTACGATGGTGGCATGTCCACCCTGCGCCGCTTCACGGACGACGTGAAAGAAGTCCGCGCCGGCGTGGAGTGCGGCATCAAGCTGGGCGACTACAGCGATTATCAGCCCGAAGACGTGATCGAGTGCTACACGCTCGAGAAGATCGCCCAGAAACTCTGATCCCCGCCGCGCGAGCGGCTTCGTAACAAGGTAGGGACTCGCTCTCCGAGCGATCCGTGATTTCGCCCGGTCCGGCTTTTAGCAGCAGCCTTGTCTCCTGCGGGACGCTGAAAAGTCGGATCGCTCGGAGAGCGAGTCCTTACCTTGTTACGAGCCGCTTCGCGGAGTGCCTGCTGAGCCCCGACCACTTTATGAAAAACAGACCCGCCCGAGTTCGGGAACTCATCCAACGCGAATTGGGCGCGATCATCGCCCGCGAACTGACCTTCCGCGCAACCCTGGTGACCGTTCACGGCGTGGACCTGACGCCCGACTTCAGGCATTGCCATGTCTTCATCGGCGTCCTGGGCACCGAACCGCAGCAGCGCGAAGCTCTGGTGAAGCTCAACGAGAACCGGCAGATGCTGCAAAAGGAGCTGTCCAAACGCGTGATCATGAAGTTCACGCCGCAGCTTCATTTCAAATTCGATGCGGCCCTCGAACGCGGCACCAAGGTCATGGAAATCATGCGTCAGATCGGGGAAACGCTGCCGCCGCTGGAGGAAGACGAAATGGCCGACGCTCATCTCGACGACGAGGAGAAAGGCCACGCCGCCCCGTGAACATCGACACTCCGCCCGCCGTCGCGCCGAGCAAAGACGCCACTTTCGCGCAGATCGGCGAGGTGCTCCGGGCGGGGAGCACCTTCGTCGTCGTCAGCCACCTGCGGCCCGACGGCGACGCCCTGGGTTGCCAGTTGGCAATGGGTCTGGCCCTCCTGGCTGCTGGCAAGCGGGTCAAGCTCTGGAACGAGGACGGCATGGCCGAAAAGCTGAGCTTTCTGCCTCACGCCGAACTGGTCACCACCCCGCCGGCCGAAGCGGAAGATTTCGACGTGTTGGTCGCGCTGGACACGGCGACCTACTCCCGCCTGGGTACGCCGCTGCGGGCGATGGGCCGGGTGGGAAAGATCGTCAATATCGATCACCACGTCAGCAATAACGGCTACGGGGACGTGGCGCGCATCGACGCGACCGCCCCGGCGACCGGCCAGATCCTCTACGAACTACTCGCCAGCCAGGGGATGCCGATCACCCGGGAAATCGCGACCAACCTGTTTGCCGCGATCTCGACCGACACCGGCTGTTTCCAGTATCCCTCGACCTCGGCCCAGACGTTCGAGATCGGGGCGGCGTTGATCCGCGCCGGGGTGAACGTCGGCGAATTGTCGCAGCAGCTCTACGAGAGCCACCCGCTGCGACGGATCAAATTGCTTCGTGCGCTGCTCAACACGATGAAGCTCACCAGCGAGCGCCGCGTGGCCAGCTTCGCTTTATCGCTGCACACGGCCAGGACCATCGGCGCGCAACCCGACGATAACGAGGGCCTGATCGACCACATTCGCGGCATCGACACCGTGCAGGTCGCCGCGTTCTTCGAAGAACTGCCGGGAGGATTGGTGCGAATCAGCCTGCGCTCGAAAACACCTTCGGTGAACGTGAGCGCGATCTGCGGCAGCTTCGGGGGTGGCGGACACATCCTGGCCGCCGGCGCGCGGATGCGTGGCAGCCTGGCCGAAGTGGAGGCGCGTGTGCTGGCGCGGATTCACGAAGAGGTGGTGAAAGCGCATGTTCCGATCCAGGTGCCGGTGCTGACCGCTACTGCGCAATAGTTGGTTCGATGGTTGCGCGGGGACCGCTTTGCTTCTAGCCTCCACTCCCGTTTTTTGGCCCTTTGACCTTTCCGTATGATCCAGAGTCCGTTTAGAAATCAACGTCCCCAGCAGCAGCCGGGCGGCCCCGACGGCGTGTTGCTCGTGGACAAAGCCCCCGGCATGACCTCACACGACGTGGTGGCCATCGTGCGCCGCGCGTTGAACACCAAGAAGGTCGGCCACTGCGGCACGCTCGATCCGCTGGCGACGGGCCTGCTCATCGTCGTGCTGGGCCGCGGCACCAAGATCCAGGACCTGCTCATGGCCGAGGACAAGGAATACGTCGGCACCATGACCCTCGGTGCCACCACGGCCAGCCAGGATCGCGACGGTGAGATCGTGGAAACTCTTCCCGTACCCGAAGACCTCGACGACGCCAAACTTGAAGCGGCTTTCGCCAAGTTCGACGGCGACTTTTACCAGATGCCCCCGATGGTGTCCGCCATCAAGATGGGTGGTGTGCCGCTTTACAAGCTGGCGCGGCAGGGCCAGACGGTGGAGCGCCAACCGCGGTTCGTCCACGTGTTCACCCATGAAATCCAGGCGGTCCGGCTGCCGGAGATCGACTTTCGCGTGGTGTGCTCAAAAGGTTTTTACGTGCGGACCTACGCGCATGACATCGGCGCGGAGCTGGGCTGCGGCGCGCACCTGAAGGATCTGCGCCGCACGCAGTCGGGCCGTTTCGACCTGAGCCGCGCCGTGACGGTGGACGAAATTAAAACGCTGCCGGCGAACGAGTTGCTCTCGCGTATTGTCAGCCTACCGGAAGTCTCCCGGTTGCGCGGAGCCTGAGAGGCCGGTCCGGAACGTCATTTCGGAACATCCCTTGGAACTTTTTCGCTCAACGGAGCAGCTTGCGGGGCTCGGCCCGGTTTACCTGGCGATCGGCGTCTTCGACGGCGTCCACCTGGGTCACCAAGCGGTGATCGGGCGTGCGGTGGCTGACAGCCGGCGTGATCCCGGTTCGGCGGCGGTCGTCGTGACCTTTGATCCGCACCCGTTGCGCGTGCTGCGGCCCGAGTCGGCCCCGCGGCTGCTCACTTCCACCCGGCACAAGCTCCAGTTTTTTGCCGCGCTGGGGGCCACGCATTGTCTGGCGATGCCGTTCGATCTCCCGTTTGCCGCCACGCCGCCGGAAGAGTTCATCACTTCGCTCGCCCGGTATTCGCAGCCCTTGCGTGAGATCTGCGTGGGGTTCAACTGGTCGTTCGGCCGTGGACGCGAAGGGAACCTCGACCTGCTCACGCGGCTGGGTGACCGCTTCAACTTCGCCGTGGTCGGCCTGCCGTCGGTGGCGGTGGACGGTGAGACCGTCAGTTCGACGCTGATCCGGCAAGCCGTGGAAATGGGCGACCTGACGAGGGCGGAAAGGTTGTTGGGCCGTGAATTTACCATCCTCGGCACGGTGGTTGCCGGGCAGCAACTGGGCCGGCAGCTCGGTTTTCCCACGGCGAACCTCGCCGCGCACAACGAGCAGTTTCCTCCGAACGGCGTCTATGCGGTGGAAGCCTCTTGGCGGGGCGGCACCTACCCGGGCGTAGTAAATTTGGGCTACCGGCCAACGGTGGCCCAACCCGGAGGCGAGAGGCTACTGGAGCTTCACCTTTTCGACTTCAGCAAACAAATCTATGATGAGGACGTGGAAGTGCGTTTCCGCCATTTCCTGCGGCCCGAGCGACGATTCGCCAACCTGGAGGCACTCCGCGCCCAAATCAGCCGGGACAGCGAGCAGGCGCGCAAGTTCCTGGTCAACACGAAGAACTAAACCAGCGGTCAGACAGCATCCTTCTGGCAAACCTCCAGATGGTAGGGTGGCTGCTGCGCCTGCTATTTGGTCGATATAACCCACGGCAAGTGAAGCACCCATCCTACCATCCGGAGGACAATTCTGTGAAGAAGCCTTTAGACCGCTTCCTTGTGCTTGGCCCCACCGGGCAGGAACACTGCTGAATCATAGTACGTGCGGAAGCGATGCACTTTTTCGCCGTCGTGCTCAACGACACTGATCCCGCGGTAATTGAACGGCTGGCCGGTGGTGGCCATCGTGCCTTCACTCACCCACTCCAACACGGCAGTCGTGTCGGTCTGGGTGGTGTGGTTGAAAGTCGATTTGATGCTATCGAAAGCTGTCAGGTAGTTCGACCAGAACTTCGTCGCGCCCTCCGTTCCGCGCATCGGTTCCGTCAACGCGAGATTGATGAGTTCAGAGTCTTCGCCGAAAAGAGCGACCAACGCCGCGGGATCACGGGATTGCTCAATTTGCTGAAGGGTGCTTTTGAAGGTTTCACCGAGATTTTGCATAGGAACTGGATGGAGGATGGAAGAGCTTGGCTCGTACAACTTACACAACCATTCGATCCACAGGCGCACGCTGGCCGGGCAATCGCGGGAAAGCTCCCGCTAGATTGGCGCTTGTTTGTTGGTCCGGATGGAAGAAGATCGTTTCCCGTATGTTCCCCCGCCGTGATCGGCTGAACGCCGCCCGCCCCCCGCGCCGTTGTGATCCTGGCGCCGCCCTGTCCGGCGCGCTGCTGTTGTCGCTGTTGTTGAGCTTCTTGCTGGTACCTCCGGTGTTCGCCGATCAGGCGGTGCCGCCTCTGTCCATCACCGCCAGCGGACGTGAATTGGCAGCTTCCCTGGAGAGTCAAGGCTACAGCAGTCTGTCGCTGAAACGCACCGCCGGCCCGCACCTGGAAACCACCGCCAGGATCAACGGCGTCGCCGGTTTGTTCCTGGTCGATACGGGGGCGCAGATCACGGTGATCAACCGCAGCAGCCTCGGAAAGTTCAACCTGACGCCCTTCCGCACCGGCGTGCGGGTGTACGGGGCGGTGGGAGGCCCGGGGGAGCGCATCGAAGCGGCCCTGGCCAGCCGGCTGGAACTGGGTCCTTGCGTGGCGGCCCCGTTCTTCCTGGGTGTCACCGATCTTGGCACCCTCAACCAAGGCCGCCGCCGCAAGCTCGAAGGGCACTTCGACGGGATCATCGGGGCGGACGTGCTCCAGAACTTTTCCTTCATCATTGATTGCGGCAGCCTGCAGCTCTTTGCCCGTCCCAGCGGGAGCGCAAAGTTCGATGGCGCCGCTCCGGGCAGCCTGGGCAGATACCTGCAGGCGCAGGGCTACGGGCGGATCGCGATGAAGCGCTCCTCCATCAGCGACTTCGAAGTGCTGGCCAACGTCAACAACCAGCGCGCGCTCTGGCTGGTGGACACCGGGGCGGCGATCACACTGCTGGACACCTCGCTGAGCCAGCGGGCCGGGGTGAAGCTCAACCGCACGAATCTGAGCGTCGGCGGCGCGGGCGGTGGACGCAGCCGCATCAGCATCGGCATCGTGGACAACCTGCGCCTGAGTTCGCTGCGGGTGCGCTCGGCGGTCATCGCCACCTCGGATATTTCCGCCGGCAACGCCGCTCTGCAGGAAAACGGCAAACCGCCCATCGATGGCTATCTGGGTGCGGATTTTCTGCGGCAGAAGGGAGCCGTCATCGACTGCGCGCAGATGGTGCTCTACCTGCGCAGGTGAGGATGCGGGACGCGGGATGCGCGCAGAGTAGATAATGGTTGACCTTCCTCCGTCTTCATCCCGCATCTTGCATCGCCGGGGTTTCCTTTTATCATTGCCGAACCGTGGCCAACCAATTCAGGAAAAGCCGGCAGAAGATCAAAGAAGCAGGCCGCGAGAAGAACCGCCAGAAAGCGGAGGTCATCTCGGCGACCGCCGCAGTCCCGCCGGTCCAGACACCACGGAAAGATGACTCTCCGGCAGAGACAGTGCCCGCCGGAACGGCCACGCGGGTGGGCGTCGGTCTGGAAAAAGGCTGGAACAAACGCAATTTCCTCACCGAGGTGCTGCTGCCGTCGCTGCTCGCCCGCCGCGACGGCACACCCAACGCCGCCCCGCTTTTCCCCGCCCTGACCAAAACCCAGGTCGGCATCACCTGGATCGGTCACGCGTCGTTCCTGGTGCAGATGGCCGGCGTGAACATCCTCATCGACCCGATCTGGTCACTGTGGCTCAAAGGCATCAAGCGGCTCAAGACGCCCGGCCTGCACCTGCACGAACTGCCGATGATCGACCTTGTGCTGGTCACCCACGCCCATTTCGACCACCTGGACCGCCGCACGCTGCGCGCCGTCGCTGCCAACCAGCCGATCGTAGTGCCCTTCGGGGTCGGTAACCTGGTCCACGATCTCGGCTTTGAGCGGGTCCACGAACTGAACTACTGGAACACTTTCCAGCACGGCGAACTCTCGATCACCCTGACCCCCTGCCACCATTGGGGAGCGCGCATCCTGCACGATCAGCACCGCGGGTTCGGCGGTTTCTCCCTCGCCGCCCGCGGACGCTCCGTCTTCCATTGTGGCGACACCGCGTATTTCGACGGCTTCAAGGAAATCGGCCGGCGCTGCCCGGCCGAAATCGCCCTGCTGCCCATCGGCGCCTACGACGCCCCGAGCGGCCGCGCCGTACATATGAATCCCGAAGAAGCCGTGCAAGCCTTTCTCGAACTCGGTGCCAAAACGCTGGTTCCGATGCACTACGGCACCTTCCGCTTGAGCTACGAGCCTTTGGAAGAGCCTCCGCTCCGTCTGCTGGCCAAAGCGAGGGAAGCCGGCGTGGAAGGCCAAGTCGCGGTGATGGAAGAAGGTCATCCCGGCGTGTTCTAAACGGACGAACGGGCGTTTTCGTCGGGACTGACCCAGGGCGAGCGCATCTAAAATGGCCGGTGGTTGCCAGGGTTGGCAGGCTAGTGAGATGGAACTGCTTTGATTCTGGCCGGCGAGCCGCCTTTTTGCCGGGATCATTGAGCTACGGACCGCACGCAACCGTCATCACCCGCTTTCGACATCCCGCTGATTGCCAAGGGTCACGATGATCTTTGTCGGCCTTCCATAGACACCCTCCATTCTGTAATCGTTTGGCGAACCGGCCCCAGATCAAAGTCCGCCCGGATGGCTTCATCATCCAGCTGCTCGGACAATTCTTCCAAGCCAAACAAGGCACGTGGAAATCGCGGGTGGATGATTTGGCCCAGCAGGAATTGCGCTTCGCGCGCGCTGGCCTCCTCGGGCAATCCAAAGGCCGTGTTGAGGTAAGCACCCAGCCGTTCGTGTGGAATGGAGAGGATCACGTCGAAGTATCGGGCGGAACCGTTCGGGAACCGCGCTGCCTCCGCGATGCTCAGGCGGCACATCTGGATCGTGCGGGCATAAAGCAGGATCTCCAAGAACCGCCCGCAGAACATCACCAGCGCCTCCGTGGTGCCGCCCGGATAATCGCCGGGCATTTTGAGTTTGCTGACCACAAGCCCGCGCACCAGGTCGATGACCGCAAGGTACAGCTTCTCCTTGTTCTCAAAGTGAGCGTAGAGGGTGCGCTTGGAGGTCTCCGCCCGGCTGGCAATCACGTCCATCGAAGCACGCTCGAACCCCATTTCCAGGAACACGTTCTTGGCGATCCAGAGGATGTGGTCGCTCAGTTTGTCACCACGCATGAAAGCACATTTCTTTTTCTCGTTGTAATGTAAACGGTACGGTATAGTTTACAATATGATTGTCGTTACTACTCCTACAGGAAAAATTGGTTCGCAGGTTCTAAAAAATCTCTTGGATGCCAGCGCCGACGTGCGGGTCGTCGCCCGTGATCCGGCAAAACTCGCGCCGGAGGTTCACGATAAAGTCGAAGTCGTCCAAGGCTCCCTGGATGATGAGGAGGTTCTGACCCGGGCGTTCGAGGGCGCGGAAAGCATCTTCCTCGTCACCGCGCCTTCTTTTGCGACAAACAACGTCATGGAATCGTATCTTCGGTTCGCCCGGCCCGCGCGTTGCGCCATCCAGAGGAAGGGAGTCAAGCGAATCGTGACGGTATCCGTCTTGGGCCGGGGAACCTCCCTGGCAAAAAACGCGGGTCCGATCACCGCTTGCCTGGCGAAGGATGAGGAGATCGAGAAGACTGGCGTGGCTTGCCGCGCGCTTTGGTGCCCTGGCTTCATGGAGAACATGCTTGGCCAAGTGCAGGCGCTCAAGAACCAAGGGATGTTCTTCCTGCCGGCCAACCCGGAGTTTAAAACTCCCATGGTGGCCACGCGGGACATCGCCGCGAGCGGTGCCAAACTTCTCCTCGACCAAGCATGGACAGGTCAAGGTGGACTGGCGGTGCTAGGGCCGGAAGATCTCTCCTTCAACGACATGGCGGCGATTATGACGGAGGTACTCGGCAAGCCGATCCGGTTCCAGCCGATTTCTGGCGACGCGTACAAAGCCCAACTCGTGCAGTACGGGGCGAGCGCGGTATTTGCTCAGGGGCTTGTGGACATGATGTCAGCCAAGGACCAAGGCATGGACAATGCCGAACCGCGCACGGCTGAAAACACGACCCCGACGAGCTTCCGGCGGTGGTGCGAGGAAGTGCTGAAACCTGCCTTCCTTAACGCCTAGATCCATCAGCTTTTCGCTCACGGCATTCGGGGGACGACAAGAAAGCTTTTCCCCCTCTTCGTACCACTAAATCTCTCTTTTCTCTCTCTGGGCGGCTGCGGCACAGGGGGACCATGGCACGGCGGAGCGCACCATCCGGGCGTGACGGATGACGTGGTGCTCGCCTTGGCCAACGAGCACGATGCGTTGCTGGTGACCGAAGACAAGGATTTCGGCGAACTGGTGTTTCGGCAGGGATCCGTTCACGCGGGAGTGATCTTGATTCGCTGAGCCGGGCTCCCGGTCAACGCAAAAGGTCAACGGCTGGCGCGGACGTTGGCCGACCATGCACCGAAAATCGCTGGTTCTTTTTGCGTGTTAGCACTTTTCGCCTGAGAACGACGGCTCCTTCTCGCGAGCGTTCCTCGCCGCCTCGTCGCCGGATTCCGGTTGCAAAGTGGTCGTTGGCATCGGGTATTCCTTCCGATCTTTCCAGAAGTCCCCAATGGCAAGTATTTCTTGGGCGGGGAGCATCAACCTGTAGATTTTTCGGCGGGTCGGGTGTACTTTGCGGAGCATCTTTCCCCCGCCGGGTGAACCGGTTGGAGCAGGAGGATCCTTTCACCGTCCCATGAATCGCAAGGCCAGCCGCACCGAACCGACCGCCGATCCTGATCCTTACCCGCTTGGCCCCGTCGGCCGCCAGCCCAACGGCAATAGCGGCACCATCGGGCACGAAGTCGTCGTCGGTCGTCATCCGCTGCCCGCCGATGGGCTGCTCGGCACCGCGCCGGTGTCGGAGGCAGACCCGGATGAGCCTCTGCCTCTGCTCGATCATGAAGGTGCGGCGGCGGGTGTTGGTGATGGCAGCCAGCCGCCGGACGACGGGGGGGGGCCGCCGGATGGTGGCGACTTACTGCACGCGCCGCCGCCGGATGATCCGCCCTTCCGGGCGTTGATGGACCGCAACTTCCTTTCCTACGCGAGCTACGTCATCCGCGACCGTGCAATCCCGGCGCTCGAAGACGGGCTCAAGCCCGTGCAGCGTCGCATCCTGCACACGCTCCACCAGAACGACGACGGGCGCTTCATCAAGGTCGCCAACATCGTCGGCGATTGTATGAAGTACCACCCGCACGGTGATGCTTCCATCGGTGATGCGCTCGTGGTGCTGCAGCAGAAAAGGTACTTGATCGAAGGGCAGGGGAACTTCGGCAACATCCACACCGGCGACCCGGCGGCGGCCTCGCGCTACATCGAGTGCCGGCTGACGGACCTGGCGCGCAAAGAGATTTTCAACGACAAGCTGACCCAGTTCATCCCGAGCTACGACGGGCGCAACAAGGAGCCGGTCACGTTGCCGGCCAAGCTGCCGCTGCTGCTCATGCTCGGCGCGGAAGGCATCGCCGTGGGGCTGAGCACGCGGATTTTGCCGCACAACTTTTGCGAGTTGGTCGAGGCGCAGATGGCGATCCTGCAAGGCAAGCCGTTTACCCTGGTGCCGGATTTCGCGCAGGGCGGCCTGATGGACGCCAGCGGCTACGAGAAGGGCACGGGGCGCATCAAGTTGCGGGCCTCGATCAGCGCCAAGGAGCACGTGGCGGGAACGATTGTGATCCGTGAATTGCCCGCGGGGACGACGACGGATTCGCTGACGGCGTCCATCGAGGAGGCGGTCAGGAAGAAAAAGATTCGGATCAAGTCGATCGACGATTTCACGGCGGAGAACGTCGAGATCGAAATCAAGCTGGCTCCGGGAGAGGACGTCAAGAAGGCCATCGCCGCGCTGTATTTGTTCACCGAATGCGAACAGACGCTTTCCGCGCGTCCGGTGCTCATCCGCGGCGACCGTCCGGTGGAGATGGACGTGGACGAGATTTTGCGTGCGAACACCGCGCAGTTGCTGGTGACCTTGCGCAATGAGTTGGAAATGCGCCGCGACGAACTGCTCGCGGGCATTCACCAGAAGACCTTGGCGCAGATCTTCATCGAGAACCGCATCTACAAGAACATCGAGAAGTGCGAGACCTACGAGGCGGTAACCAGCACGGTGATGAAGGGGGTCGGTAAATTTCGCGAGCAGTTGCGGCGCGACGTGAGCGATGAGGACGTGGAGATGCTCTTGGGCTTGCGGATCAAGCGCATCTCGCTCTTCGACATCGAGCAGAACCGCCGCGAGATCAACGCGATGGAGGCCGAGTTGGCCGAGACCGAGAAGAATCTCAAAAGCTTGACCAAATATGCCTTGGGTTATCTCAAGGACCTGCTCAAGACGTACGGCAAGCAGTACCCGCGGTTGACCAGGCTCGTCACCTTCGAGGATGCCGACGCGCGTACCGTGGTCGCTAAGAACCTAGCCGTCGCGTATGATCCGGTGAAGGGGTATCTCGGCTACGGCGTGAAGGGCGAGGGGATCGAGCCGGCTTTTCGTTGTTCGGAGTTGGATCGGGTGCTCATCGTCAACAACGACGGGCGTTATCGGGTGATCCCGCCGCCGGAGAAGCTGTTTGCCGACCGGGACGTGAACCACTTTGCCGTGTTCGCGCGCGATCGGCTTTACACCCTGGTGTATTCCACGCAAGGGGCGACGTACCTGAAGCGGTTTACCTTCGGCGGGACGATTCTCAACAAGGAATACTCGTGCGTACCACCCAAGGCGAAGGTTCTGTTCCTGTCGGACGAGCCGCTGGAGAAGCTGTTCATCAAGTACAAGCCGCTCAAACCGGGTAAACCGGGCCGGGTGCCGACCGGCAAGGCCGCACAACAGCCGGACGAGCAGGTCGTCGATCTGGCCACGGTGCCGGTGCAAACGCCCAAGACGCTCGGCTCACAGATCAGCCACAAGTCGGTCGATTGGCTGAAGACGACCCGCCCGCGCGGCTGGAGCGAGGAAGCCGGCCCGGCGCACGGGCCTTTGTTCAACTAAAGGGATGGCCGGAGCATTCGGCGTACGCCAGGCGGGAATACCTGCCGCGCAGCGGCTCGTACCAAGGTAGGGACTCGCTCTCCGAGCGATCCGTGATTTCGTTTGGTCAGGCCTTGTCTTTGATGGCAGCCTTGTCTCCTGCGGCACACCGAGAAGTCGGACGGCTCGGAGAGCCATCCCTACCTTGTCTTGGATGCCGCCGTGCGGCGGGATCATGCCACCGCTGACATACCGCTACTCCACCGGCACGTCGTTGATCGGACTTGCGTGCGGAAAATATACGCTCACGCTTTTGGTTGCCGCCGGCAGGGCGGGGAACTGCGCTTCCAGACGGCGGCGCTCACCGGTGTTCACCGGGGGCGAAATGCTGGAACACGACGCACCCGTCTGGCTCGCGCGCATCACGCCGTAACGAACCTGGGTCTGCGGGTCGATGAGGTAAACGCCCGTGATGGCACGCGGGTCGCCCAAATCGGTTAGGCCGCTGGTAAATTGGCCGGCGGCGTCCAGCGCGTTGCTGCCGTTATTGGTCAAAGTCAGTTGGAGCACGGTGTTCGAACCTGTCCCGCCGGTGCGTTTGATCCCCAGGGCTTCCACCGTGAACGGGGTCGTGGAATTGCCGCTCTGGATGTTGCCGAGCGCTTTGCTGGGCGTGTCGGCGGCGAGCCTGCCCGGCACGGTGGCGTACACGTTCGGCAAAACGTTGGTGGTGGTCTCGTCAATGGCGCTCGTCGGCGCGATCGGCACCGGGGCTGCCGGGGCAGGATAATTGCCCGTGTTGCCGATGGTCGCGTTGGGTGGCAGCGGCTCACCCGCGCCCGGCAGGCCGATCGGGACCTGGAGGATCGCCGTGGCCCGTGGGAAAAAGATGTTCACGGCGCTGCTCGTGTCGGGAGGCGACGAGAGCTGCGCGAAGAGTTCCCGCCGCTCCCGTGGCAGCAAATCCGGGTCGAGACGCGAACAAAGGGTTTGACCCTGGGCGTCGGGCAGGACGCCGTACTTTTTCTGCCCGTTGGGATCGACCGCGTAGATGGCGCTGATCTTTCTCTCCTCGGCCGGGTTCGAAGAGCCGGAGAACTCGTGTCGGATCGACAAGGGACTTGAGCCGTTGTTGGTCAGCGCCAGGCGGACGAGCAGCGAATTGGAAACCGTGCGGCGAACCCCGAGCACTTCCACCGTGAAGGGTTGGTCGGTCATCCCGTTCGCCCGGTAAACGGGATCGCCGGGGACTTCCGAGCCGGCAATCTGTGCGTGGGCATCCACGGCCAGGATCGCGAGGGCGGCGAAGGCCAGGAACCGGATGGAGAAAAGGGAAGGAATGCACATGGGAAATTAGAGAGCCTAAAGAGTGCCAAGCCGGGAGCCCTGACACGTTTAACCTTCGCCTCAGTGCAGATGGGTGGCAATGGCGACCAGGATGGCCATCAAGCCCAACCCGGCCAGCAGCAGGTAGAGCGGCACGACGAAACGCAGCCACTCTTCGAAGCGAACCCCCGCCGCGCCCAGGATCGCCATCAGCGCGCCGTTGGTCGGGGTGAGCAGTTCGCACAACCCGGCCCCGTACTGGTAAGCCAGCACCACGACCTGACGCGAAAGATCCAGCAAGTCCGCGAGCGGCACGAGGATGGGCAGGGTCAATTCGGCTTGGCCGACCACGCTGGGAATCGGAAAGTGCAGCAACGTCTGCACGGCCATCATCCCGACCGCGCTCACGGCAACCGGCAGGTGCCCCAGAGGCGAGAACAACCCGGATACCAGCGTGTCGATGACCTGTCCCTGCTCCAGCACGACGAAAATGGCGCGGGCGAAGCCGATCAACAGCGCCGCGAACGCCATCGAGCGGAAACCCTCCACGAAGGCCTCCGCCGTCCCGCTCGGGCCGAGTCCGCCGATCAAGCCAGCGGCCACGCCCATCACGAAAAACGCTGCGGCCATCTGCTCGAAACCCCAGTCGAAGTGAAGCACACCGAGGATGAAGAACGCGAAGGTCACACCGACCAGCCCCAGGATGACCGCTGAGCGCCGGTCGAGCGTGGTCAGCAGGGGAGGTTCATCGCTGACAAAAGGCGGGCTGCCCCCCGCCGGCCCCGGCGCTTCCGCTTCACGGCGCAGGCGCGAGGCCCGCCGCTGCACGGCCCAGCTCCACAGTCCGACCGCCGGGAGCAGGAAGGCCACGCGGTAACCCAATCCCGAACTGGCCGGGAGTTCCGCGAGCTTCAACGCCCGGACGGCCTGGAACGGGTTGACCGGGCTGAAAGCCGAGCCCACCGACGCCGCGCCGATGCTCATGGCCACCGCGGTCAGCGCGTCGAAGCCCAGGCGGCGGCAGAGCAGCAGGAGGACCGGCACCATCGCGATGATCTCCTCCTGCAAGTTCTCCAGGGCGCCGCCCAACGCAAAGAGCACGCAGGTAATCGGGATGACCAGTCCGCGCCGGTCCTGCAGCTTGACTGCCAGCAGGTCCACCGCCCAGCGCAAGCTGCCGGTTTTATCCACCACCGTGAAGGCCCCGCCAACCAGGAAGACAAAAAACACGACGTCCGCCGCCCGGATCAGGCCGGCGGGAAGATCCACCATCGCCTCGAACGCTCCCACGTGCCTCGCCGGCACCGCGTGGTAAGTGCCGGCAATGACGATCTTATGTCCCGACACCGGGTCTTCCCGGCGGTCGAAGCTGCCAGCGGGGATAATCCACGTCAGAGCAGCGGCGACCAGGATGCCGCCCACGAGCAGCACCAGCGGATGAGGAAAGCGGGGAAGGTTCAGGGCGGTGAGGTGGGAGCGGCGGGTGGCAGAACCCTGGTCGTTGAACCCGGACCATTTCCCCGGCCGTACTTTGCGAGCAGGTGGCGCACTTCGTCGTGGGAGAGGGCGGGAACGTGATGGCCGCCCTGGCCGTCCATCGGCTCGCCCGCGACGAGGGTATTGATGATAGCTTCCTCGGTGGCCTGGACCGTGGCGTCGAAAAGCGGGTTCATGTCGTCGTTGGGCAGCATGTCCACGTGCGCCACGGTTTCGGAGGCTGCCGCCTGGAAGTTGGCGTTGGAAAAAGCCAGGAAAATGTCGCCCGAGCCGTTGCCCGAAACGCTGCCCGTGCGCGCCAGGCCCATGCTGGCGCGCCGCGCCAGCCGCTTGAGCTGGTGCGGCAGGAGCGGGGCGTCGGTGGCGACGACGATGATGATGGAGCCTGTCTCGCGGCTCCAGATGGCCGGCTCGGCGATTTCCCGGCCCATCGGGACGCCGGCGATGGTCAACTGGCTGCGCAGCCCGCAGTTGGCCTGCACCAACACACCGACGGTGTAGCCGCCGGCCTTTGCGCCGAGCTGGCGCGAGGCCGTGCCCGTGCCGCCCTTGAACTCGTAACACACCATGCCGGTGCCCCCGCCGACGCTGCCTTCCGGCACCGGGCCGCCCCTGGCGCTGTCCAAGGCGTGGAAGACGTGCTCGTCCTTGACGTGAAACCCGTTCACATCGTTGAGGTAGCCATCGTAGGTCTCGGCCACCACCGGCAGACTCCACCAGTAGCCGGAAGGGTCCGGCGCACCGTGCCCGACGCGCCACTTGATGACGGCGTCGCGCACCACGCCGACGCTGTGCGTGTTGGTGAGCATGATGGGACCTTCCAGAAACCCGCTTTCCTCCACCCAGGCCATCCCGGTCATCTCGCCGTTGCCGTTCAGGCTGAAACCGCCGGCGAACACCGGGTGGTCCAGCGTGCCTTCCTTGCCGCGCGGCAGGATGGCGGTTACGCCCGTGCGGATGGGGCCCACCCCGACCTGCAGCGGGCCGGAGCCTTCGATCAGGGTGGTAAATCCCACCTCGACGCCGGTCACGTCCGTGATGGCGTTCAACGGGCCAGGGGTGCCGTCGAAAGGGATGCCGAGCAACCGCGCGCGTGGTTTATCCGCGGCGATTGCCGGTTGGACCAAGAGAAAAAGATGTCCGCAGAGCAGGAAAAGGCTCAGCCATGCCACGAAGAGCCGCGATCCCTGGTGCTGGCGGTAAGTGGTATCCACGTGCAGGCGGAAACAACCTCGAATCAAGCCGAAGAGCAAACGGCTTCTTCGGGTTTAAGTGATCATCCGTAACAAGTCAGCCCGCCATGCGGCGGTGCCTGATCTTCAACTCAGCCGCTTGCGGGCCGTGTAGGGCAGGTTGTAATCCTCCGCACGCGTTTTGGCGGCGTCCTGCAACTGCGCGGCTGCCTTCCCCGGCACCAGCTGATGGCTTCCCTCGGCCGACGAAGGAGGCTCCAACGGAAGCGTGATGTTCACGCACAACCCCATCGTGCCATGATCGAGTTCCACGCTGCCGCCGTGATCCAGAAAAACCCTTTGCGCCAGTGGCAAGCCGAGGCCGAGGCCCCGCGCCTTGGTGGTGCAAAACGGTGAAAAAACCCGTTCGTGCATCCCGGCGGGAATGCCGGGTCCATTATCGACGATGGCCAGCTTTACACCTGTCATCTTGGTGCCGGCACGTTGCGGAATCACCCGGATTTTGACCTGCGGCCTCACCTTCTTTCCCGCCGCTGCTTCCAGAGCGTTGACGAAAAGGTGGTGAAAAGCCTGCGTCAGCGCTTTGATGTTTCCGCGGATGACGGGCACGTCTTCGTCTGCGCTGATCTTGAACTGGGCGTCCGGCGCGGGGTGAGCGGCCCTGGCCACTTCCACCGCCGCTTGCAACACGGCGGGCAGATTCACCCCGTCAACCAGGTCGGTGGCTTCCGGGTGGGCAAAGGTTTCGATCTCGCCGACGATCCCGTCCAGTCGATCCACCTCCCTCATGACGAGTTCCTTGAACTCCAGCCGGAAGCTCTCGTCGGCGTGACGCTGCGGCAGGAGGTGGGCCATCGTCTTGATCGCCACCAGCGGGTTGCGGATTTCGTGGCTGATCCCCGCCGCCAGTTCGCGCCAGAAACTGGCGCGCTCGAGGTGTTCCCGTTGCGCCTTGGCGTGCAGTTGATCGGTGATGTCGTCGAGCAGCGCGACGGCCCCCATGCACTTGCCGCTGCCCGTCTGGAGCAGGCGCGTGCGGATCGTCAGGATCCGCCCGCCCGCCGCCTGGCTCTCCCAGACGAAAGGCTCCTGGGCCGCTTCACCCGCCAGAGCGCCGCGCAGCAATCCGGCAAGGCGGCTGCCCAGGTCTTCCACGGGAATCCGCGCGGCCGGTTTGGCGGGACCGCTGCTGCCGGCATGACGCGCCAGATCGCGGGCGAGCGCGGGGAACAACCGCTCGGCCGGAGCGTTGGACCACGTCACATGGCCGTCCGCATCCACCGTGACGACCGCCGTGGGCATCATCTGCAGAATGTTGTCGCCCAGATGCTTCTGCACCACCAATTCATGATGCTTGAGCGTGTTTTCCAGGGCGTGCACCACGTGCTCGCTCAGGAAGCTGAGCTCCGGGTGGTCGTGGTGATCGAAAGGCAGGCCGTCCGTTTGTCCGGTGAAGAGCCAGCCCAGGACCTTGCCGCGCAGGTTGAGCGGGATGAAGGTCTCCGCGCCAAACAGATCCAGGGAACGCCGCAGCAGCGATCGCTCGGCAGGATCGTGGATGTGGTCGAGCGAGGCGCGGGTGATCAGGCGGGGATGGCGCTGCAGCCAGCGCACCAGCGGGTCCCGTTCGGAGAACTCCATTCCCTCGGTGTCGTCCAGGCAGCAGCGGCCCGCCCGCAGCCGGTACACCGCCTCGTTTTCGGAGCGGTAGAAAATTCCCGCGCGCGACACCAGAGCGGCGCTGGCCACCCCGTCGATGATCTTCTCGAAAAGATCTTCCAGGCGGTCCAGATTGCGGGTGGCTTTGACGAGGTTTTGCACTCCCTGCGGGTTGCGCGTGTTCGCCCCGCCGCCCCGGCCGCCCGACCCGTTGCCGCTTTGGTGGAGCGTCCGCATGCGCGCCAACTCGTCGCGCAGCATCTGGGTTTCCTGCATCCAGCCGACCCGCTCGATAGCGTGGTCGATCAACGTCCGCAGCGCGGGCCGCGACATCTCGAAATTCTCGACCCGGTAGAGTCCGGCATCCTGCGCGGCGATGAACGGGTCGCTGTCTTGGTGGCCCAGACCGATGCCGACCACGTGCGGGTAGAGCCGACCCAGACGTGGGACCAGCTCCACGGTCGTCGGCAGGCGGAGATCGACGAAGAGCAGCAGGGGCTCGGCGCCTCCGAGCAGTTCTTCCAGCCGCTGCTCGTCGGGAGCATGGCAGACGTAGGCCCGTTCCTGCAACGCCGCGGCGAGGCGGTGCCGGAGTTCGACATCGCCGGAATGAAGGATGCACAGCGGTCGGGTCGGAGCGAGTGAATTGTTCATGCGACGGGCGAACTTGTACGATTACGGATGGCAAGCGCGGCAAGGCCTTGCCCGAGTGGATTCACGCAGGTACTGGAGCGGTTTCTAGCGGAAGGGCCGTCCGGGAGCAACGCAAATTCAGCACGTGCGCAGGTAGATGGAAAAACACGTGCCTTTGCCTGGTTCGCTTCGCACCTCTATACGGCCTTTGTGCTCCGCGATGATGTTGTAACTGACGGAAAGACCCAGGCCGGTCCCCTCGTTCTTGGTCGTGAAGAACGGATCGAAGATGTGCGGCAGGAGGTCCTTCGAAATGCCCCGCCCAGCGTCGCGTACGTCGAGCCGGACCATTGGTTCGCCGCTGGTGGAAACTTCCTCGTTCTCGGTTGCCAACTCAATCCAACTCCCATCCTCGCTGGCCTGGATGGCGTTGAGCATCAGGTTGAGGAGCACCTGCTGGAGCCGGTCCTTGTCGGCCGCCACGAAGTCGTGCGTGGCCAGCAGGGAAGTGCGCACGTCGATGCTCTGGCGGGCGGCCTGCGGGCTGACGAGGCGCACGGTCCCATCGATCAGATCGTGCAGGTTGACCTGCTCGATCATCAGGGGGGCGGGGCGTGCGAAGGCTAGGAGTTGATTGACGATGCGTTCGATGCGCAGGATCTCGCCGCCGACCAACCCGGTAAAATCGTTGCGGAACTCGGCGTCCTGGTAGCGCTTGGGCAGCAGTTGCGTGAAAGTCTTTAGCGTCGTGAGAGGGTTCTTGATCTCGTGCGCCATGCCGGAGGCCAGCGTGCCGATGCTCGCCAGCCGGTCCGCCTGCCGCACCTGACGCTGGAGGCGTTCCACTTCCGTGTAGTTGTTGAGCATCAGGACGGCTCCGAGCAGTTCCTGCCGCTCGCTGGTGAAGGGCAGGCAACTTACCCGCAGGTTCACCTCTCCGCGCGCTCCCGGAGACAGGATGATCTCCTCGTCGCGGCCGATGAAGTCACCGTCGAGCGTCGGCGGGATCAGCCCGGCGATCTCGAAGGGCAGGTCCTGTTCTCCGGGAGGGGCCAGTTCGTCCAGAGTCAGGAGCCGCCGCGCCTCGGGATTGACCACCGTTAACGTGCCAACGGCGTCCGTGGCGATGATGCCGCAGGGCAGGTGTTCGACCAAGAACTGGTTGTACGCTTGGCTGCGGCGGGCTTCGGTGTACAGGTGGGCGTTGGCGATGGCCACGCCGAGTTGGCGGGCGATCAGGCGCAGGGTGGCCCGCCCGGTGGAGCCGTAGAGATGGCCTGAGGGGCGGGGAGCAATGGCAAGCGCGCCACTTAGTCTACCTTGGTAGAGGATGGGAACGAAAAGGTCCACTTCGATGGTTTCCATCCGGGCTAGCAGGGCATCGCGTTCCAGCGATGGCGCATGGCGCTGGAGTTCCTCAATGGCCACGTCCGCCGCACCCACACACAAAGCGGCGATCAGTGGATCAGATGACTCTAGGCACAAGGCAGCATCCGCTTTTCCCCCTGGCTGCACCTCGGGTGTACGCCATTGCTCGGAGCCGATCAACAGGACGCGTACCGTTGGGCTACCAACCGCTTGGCCCAGTACCGAGGCGAACCGCTCGAGAAGCGCCTCCAGCGTTGTCACCGACTGCATGATGTTGCTAACATCAGTGACAATTTTCTCGAAGTCTATTTCCGGTGGCAGCAGGCGATTAGCGAAGCGCCGTACCGGGATACCAGTGGCGTTGAAAAGCAGCGTCGTGACCATAGCCACGCACAGAGCAGGCGCAAAGGCTGAGTCGTTCCCCAAGTAGAGAAACGCGGCGCGGAAGAAAAACCAGGCGACCGTAAAGATGAGCCCGGCGTAGAGTGCCAGCAGAACGTAGGAGAGTGTTAGCCGGAAAATCGCCCGAACGTGCAGAATGCCGCGCGAGGTGATGCCATAAGCAATGATAAAATCAAGGATCAGTACCCTTAGCGGGGCAAGCTGCAAAGCCTGGGCATTGCCAACGAGGTGGCGCAAAAACGGGGTGAACAAGACACCAGCGAGGACAATCAGTCCCGCCAGCATGACAAACTGCAACTCGGCTCGTTGTACCCCACGGACGCGACTGCTGAATTGATCACGGATCAAGTGGACGGCCATGAACAGCAGTGAGGAAAAGGTATAAGGGAGTTCCACATAGGAGATCACCCAACCAAATACGGGTTCGGGTGCAAGTATTCCTCCGTTCGGTGGCGCGACCATTAGTACCTTAGTAAAGTAGAAAGGCGTCAACTCTAGGATGGAAAGAACGATGGCGGCACCCCACCACCAACGGACCCGCCAGAAATGCTGCCACCAGTTCTCCCGATAATAGAGGATAGAAATGCGCAGCAACCCAAAGCTGGGCATCACTAAAGCACCGCTGATCGACAGAAACCGAACCCAGAAGGCAGCAGTCTCAGGCGAATGTGCCGCAAACGCAAAATGGATGCCGCCCGACCATCCTGCGATGGTAAGGGTCAGTAGCAGAAAACTACGGCCCGTTGGACGCTGCGGATCGGTCGCAAAAACTGCAAATCCCAGAAGCAGATCGCATAAAAGCGCAGCAAAGGTAAAGCGATCTGCAGCCGACATGGTAAGCGGGATCATATGGGGAAACTAGATCGCTTGGGAAAGGGCATCGCAGACCAAGAACAAGCCAAGCAAATCTGCTCTCTGCCAATCTCGAACGCCAGAGAGCCTATGGACGTTCCAAGGGATGATCAGATCAATCTTTCTTTGCTTTGCCGTTATTCAAGGGCGTGCGAGAACCATGCTGACATTATTGCCACCCATGCCGTGTGCATTAATGAGCGATTTTCGTAGCCGCACTCGCCGGGGGCAGTTGCGAACGTAGTCCAAATCGAGGTCAACGGAGGAGTACTCCGAGTTAAGTGTCGGCGGGATGAGGTCGTACTTATAAGATAGAGAAGTGGCAACAATTTGCAAAACGCCAGCGGCACCCAACGGTGACCCGGTGACGCCCTTGATCGAGCCCACGGCCACGTCGTAAGCGCGAGGGCCGAGCACCTGTTTAATGCAATAAGTCTCGTTGCGGTCGGACGCCGGGCTGCCGCAACCCCAAGCGGACACGAAGTCGATGTCGCTGGGTTGACAATGTGCGTTCTGCAAAGCCCCGCGCATGGTGAGCTCAAGACCCGACCCTTTCATGAATCTATCTGGGTCCACGGCAGCGTAGGCACCGAGAATTTCCGAGTAGGCGGTTGCATCGCGGTCTGCCGCCGTACCGGCGTTTTCGAGTACTAGGATGGCAGCCCCCTCAGCCAGAACGCTGTCGTCGCTCTCACGATCGAAAGGACGAACGGCTTCGGTCGGGTCACCGACACGCCGTGAATTCATTCCCAGCAAATCAAATTCCGCGTATGGGGTCTTCGTGAGAGGAGCATCGGCGCCACCGCAAATCACAGTGTCGAAACGGCCGGCGCGGATCAGATCATAACTCACGCGCACCGCGTCCAATCCGCTGGCGCAACCGGTGGAGACCATCATCGCCAAAGCTTGGTCGATGTGCAGCAGGTCCGCCACCGCGAGCGCTGTGCCCTGTAGATTGCAAGCTAGGATGATGCTGGCATCCGCGTAAGCTGGGCCTTTCTCATGCATACGCGCGCCCGACTCGGCGACTGCTCCCACGTTGGCAATGGCCGAGCCGATTACCACTCCGATTCGCTGGTTGGTAAAGCTGCCGGTCTTCAGCTTGGCGTCACGCACGGCTTCTGCGGCGGCGACCAGGGTCATCTGGGCCTGACGAGCTAGGCGTTTGGGCTTGAGCCGCGGTTCGATCAGGCGCATGGGATCAAACCCTTTGACTTCACCCGCGATGTTCGACGACATGCCGCTGGCGTCGAAGCGTGTAATTGGACCGATGCCGCTTTGTCCTTCCAGCAGCGACTGCCATAGTTCCGGTGCGCTGTTGCCCCCGGCGCAGACTGCCCCGAGGCCGGTGATGACGACCTGCCTGGCGGCGGGTCTCTGATGGTACTGGTGACGATGGAGAGCGTTCATAAGGAAAAGCTGGAATCGATGGGTGTCGCACTCAGCATTAGACCAAACATACTCTGGGTGAGAAGCGGCAAAATGTTCCCGCAGCAACAAAGCAGAGCGTTTGTCGTGCCGAAGAAGAAAAATTATGTGGGCGGTACACTTTTAGCTTTGTCTTGTGTCGGGGCAATCCCTTAGTGTCGGAATCGCATCTGTGCGCCCGTCTTCACTCGTTATGACTCATGTGCTTGACTCCGTTGCTCCAACTGTCGCCACCAAGTTGTCAGGAACGAACCGCGCGAAGGTCCTAATCATCGACGACGATTATGGTCCCCGGGAGAGCCTCAGGATTTTGCTGAAATACGACTACGACGTTCTCGTCGCTTGCTCGGTGGTGGAGGGAATGGCGGTGCTGAAGGACCATAAGATCGACACGATCATCATGGACAACCGCATGCCGGGTCGCACGGGTCTGGAAGGGATTCGGGATGTGCGCGTGATTGACACCCACGTGTCAATCATCATGCTCACGGGCTATGGCACCATCGAGACGGCCTGCGAAGCGTTCCGCAATCAGGCGACCGACTTCATGACCAAGCCGCCGGACACCGACGCCATGCTCGAAGCGGTGGCCAAAAACGTCGAGCTGACCCGGGCCAAGCGCGCCCGAGACAACGTGTCCAAGGAACTCGCCGAACTGAACATGAACCTCAGCACCGAGTTGAGTGAGACCCGCTCACTCGCCAAACTCGGACAGCACTCCGACGAGATCATCCACGATCTGGGCAATCCCCTGACGATTCTGACCTGCTGTATCGACCTCTTGCAGACCAAGGTGGACGAGATGCGCCCCGAGACCAGCAGCCAGTGGATGGAAGCCCTGGGCTACATCCAGATGATCAAGAAAAGCATCCAGCATTGCTGCGGTCTGGCCGACACCTGGCGGCAGCTCCGCGACGACATCTCGCAGGATCGCTCGCCGATGCCGGCCGCAAAATTCCTGACCGACGCGGTGGACGCCATGCGGCCGCTGGCGGCCATGTCCGGCGTGAGCCTCGACTTCGCTCTAGCCAACGGGTTGAACGGGCAGATAGAAATCGACGCCGTGCAGATGGGCCGGGTGGTTCACAACCTCATTATCAATGCCATGCAGGTGACCGAGAGCGGACGCGGCCTGGTGCGGGTCGAAGGTGGCATCGTCGATGGCCTCTTCGAGTTCTCCGTCAGCGACAACGGCACCGGCATTCCGCCAGATCGGCTGGCGATGATCTTCGAGCCTTATTTCTCGACCAAGGCCGAAGGCACCGGTCTCGGGCTGGCGATTTCCCGGCGCATCGTGGACGAACACGGCGGCACCTTGCGCGCCACCAGCGAGGTCGGGCGCGGCTCGACGTTCACCGCGCGTTTACCGTTGTTCCGTCCTCTATAAACCAGGAGAACTGCATCTTTGGGCGATCCTTCGGTAAGGGATTCAAGCGCCGACAATACAGCGGTTTTCAAAAGGATGGAGCCCTTGGACGGGCACGCGCCGTCGTGCCCCCGTTCGTTTGGGCAGAGGCAGAACAGTCAGGGACACGACGGCGCGTGCCCGTCCAAAGCTTGGCCAGCACAACCGCCCTGCTCCATCATCTTGAAAACGGGTGCTGGTTCAGCCGGCGCGGTGGTCCACCACCCGGCGCAGCTTGCCGGTACGTTCGCTCACGATCAAAGCTTCCGGCTCGATCCATTCCACCTGGGGGGGATGCACGATGCCAGCCTTCATCTCGGCGGCTAGTTCCGGCTGCCAGCGGTGGAAAGCCTCCAGGATCTCGGCCGCGCCCGACGCTAGCACATCCGACGGTGCGCCGCCGACGACCCGCAAGGTCAGGCGGTCGATCATGTCCTCCCGGGTGACGAGCATCTGGAACTCCCCGAGGCCGAGACGCTGCCGGAGCGGTTCGAGCAGGTCGCGCACCCCGCTTACGGGCACCGTAAAAGCACTTACCCGGGCGGCTTCGTTGGAACGCCCCAGCAACGCGAAACGCCGGTCTGCCGTACCGGGCGGGTCCACCCACCGGGCGAGATCGCCGGTGGGATAACGCAGCAGCGGCATCAAGCACCGGGTCAGACTGGTGAAGACGATTCGCCCGGGCCGATCAACCTCCTCGATGGGTTCGTCGGTGGCCTCGTCGCAGATCTCCACCACGGTCGCCCCGTCGAACACCCGGTGCTCGCCCGGGGCGCAGGACGCGTCGGCAAAAGCGATCGTGCCGGCATCGACGCTGGCGTAGCTGAACGAGCGGATGGAAACGCCCGGGAAGCGCCGTTCCAAAAACGCCCGCTGGTCCGCCGAAAAAAGCTCCCCGCCGAAGATGATGCGCCGCAGCTGGACCCGGGGGCCGTCCTCCTGATCCATGTGCTCGATCAAGCGCAGCAGGTGCGTCGGAAAACCGGCCAGGGTGTTGAGGTCGAAGAGACGGATGATCCCGGCCGCCGCGGCGAAGTTCGGCGAGTAGGCAATCGGAAACTGCAGCACGTCCGGCTTCATGGCCTTGAACCCTTCCGTGGCGACCAGGAGCGACGCGTTCAGGTTTCCGGCCGCGAAAAGGTTGGCGATGCGGTCACCGTCCCGCACCCCGGCCGCCTCGCCGGCGTGCGCCGTCAGAGACACGGCGGAGTCCCATTCCTCATCGTTGAAGTAGGAGAACTTCGGTGTGCCCGTGGTTCCGCCGCTATTGAGAACGATCCCGCCGAGGGGTGGCCCGGTCAGCACTTCCAGACGGTTGCGGTGGTGCGCCCGCCAGAAGGCGTCGGAATCGACGATGGGCAGTTCGGGCAAAGCAGGATTGCTTCCCAAACCGGCGTAAAGCTGCCGGTAGAACGGACAGCGTTCGCGGGCCACCTCGACGATGCTGGAAAGCGAGTAGGTTGTCAGGGTTGGGGCAGCCATGGAAAATCAACGACGCGGTAGATAGCCGGAAGGTCCTCGCTCAAAGCTGCTCGACCTGGTAGCCCTGCTTGCGCAGCAACGCCGGCAGACCTTCGTCGCCGGCGGTATGCGCCGCGCCGACGACCACCAGGCGCGTCTGCCGGCGGTCGTGGAGAAATCCTTCCAGCTTCGGCATCCAGAGCCGGTTGCGGTCGGTGATGAGCCGCTGGTAAAACGAAGGCGCATCCTTGTAGTCCGTCCGCATGGTGCGGTTGATCGTGTCGGCGTCGCCGGTCTTCCACGCGCTGACGATCTTGTCGAAGCCCGTGCTGTTGGTGTCCCGGTTGATGAACTGCATGAGCAAAAAGATCTCGCTGTCCTCGTCGCTCATGCCCCCGAGCACGGCGATGTGCTGTTTCAGGGGAACCAGGCCGGCGCAATGTTTGTGCGCCTTCTCCGCCTTCTTGTAGAAATAAGATTCGACCCCCATGGAGCTTGCGATCTTGGGCGCGCCGTCGGGAGCTTGCACCATCATACCCAGCGCCCAGGGACGCAGGTGCTGGATCTTGGTCTCGGCGGACGTGGAGCCTTTGACCTGTTTAATGACGCGCAGGATGTACGCGTAAGTGCGCGGGTCCACTTTATCCTTCAACGTGACACCGTCCGGCAGCGTCGCCGCGCGGCCCATCTCGCGGGCCCACGTTTCGGCCTTGGCGTTCGGGTCGGTCTCGAAGAACAGTTCCGTGCTCTGATCAAACGCCTGGTCGTACGCCGCCGGCAGCGGGTAGTCCTGGGAGCGCAGGGCGTGGACGGAGCCCGCGAGATACAGAGTGGCGTCGCCCGAAGTCACCTTCCACACGCAACACCGGGCGGGAGCGGGCGCTTCCACGACCACGCGGGAAGCGCGTGCCGGCACAACGAGCGCGGAGATCATCAGGCCAACGGCAAGGCTGATCCTGACCAGAGGGAGCGTGGTGAAGGAACGGGACATGATCCTAGCGCCATACCAAGACTCCGCGGCTTGCGCAAGGAAAGTTGTCCAAACGGGACGAGAACCCCGGGATTTGGGTTCGAAGAAGCTTGAGGGTGCCGCGGCCGCCGTGTAGCCTGTGTGCGTGGAATCGAACCCCCGCCAACCCATCCGCAACCGCAGCACCCGGTACCGTCTCACCACTCTCGTCGCAGGCATCCTGTCGATGCTGCTGGCGGGGTCTGGTCCGGCAGGTGCGGCGGCGTCTTCGGCCGTGGGCAATCTCATCAACCGCCTGCCTGATCCGGAATCCTTCACGCAATCCCCGCTGCAAGCGGCGTTGAAGGACCCGGACCCCATGCTGCGCGACCCCGTGTACCTGCAATTTACCGCGTCCATGAAGAAGCGCGACGGCGCGAGCGCTCTAAATGCCGTCCGCCTGTTGACCGAACGTTACCCGAGAAACCCCAGCGTCCATTTCGTGCACGGCCTGGTTGCCTTTCAACAGCACTTTTTCATCGAGTCGCAAAGCGCCCTGCGGATCGCCGTCAGCCTCAAGCCCGACGCGGTGCCGGCCTGGCTGTTGCTCGCGGTCACCCAGGCTTTGGAGAAGCAATACGTCGAGGGCATGGTCTCCGCGCGCAAAGTGGTGCAACTTGCCCCGAAGTCTTCCGATGGGTGGTTGTTGCTCGGGTCGATCCAGCTCCAGTCGGGACACAAGCAGGAAGCGCGCGCGTCCGCGCAACACGCCATCCAGGTGGCTCCGCGGTCGCCGAACGGTTGGGCTTTGTTGGGCTACATCCAGGACAACGACAAGCAATTCCCCGAAGCGATCAAATCCTTCAACCACGCCTTGAGCCTCGCGCCGGACAATTACGTCCTCCTCGGCGCGTTGGGAAAATCCTGCGTAGATAACAAACAGCCGGCGGCCGCCATCCCGCCGCTCCAGCGGATCACGGATCACGCGCCGCGAGCCTACCAGGCGCAGACGCTGCTGGGGTATTGTTACCTTCAGACGGGCCAGCCGGCGCAGGGCGTCGCATTTTGCCGCAAGGCGCTCGCTTTGCAGCCCGGGTTTGTCCCAGCCTGGAGAGTGCTGGGAGAATGCTATCAGAGACAGGGGAATCGCCGCGAGGCCGTGTCCGCCTTCGAGAAAGCGGTGAAATATGCGCCCAACGATGCGGGGGTCCGTGCCGATCTCGCCGCCGCGATGAAGAACCGGTGACGTAGCTGATGAGCGGCGGCGCTTCGGTCCAGGGCACGATTTATTCAGGACCAATATCGTCTCTCAAAGTTTTCGTTGTTTGCTGTGGCGTGCAAGCCTGTGATTAGCAGGCAGTAGAATTATGTCGCTTTAGCCGCGGGATGGTGGAAAAGTGCGCCCGCCAAGGGCCAAAGAAGGTGATAAAGCGCATGCGGCGGGCGACCGAGGCAACCAGCCATGAAGAAAAACGTTCGTGCCATCTTGGGCGTGTTGTCCCGGGAAGCCGGTCGCTTGCGGTGTGGTGCGCCGTTGAAAACTCTTTTCTTCCGGTGGTCAGCCCGTGCGTCGTCGGCCCGCGTTTATCTTTATCCAAAGGTTTGGTTCCACGTTTCGGCAGCGGCCCGGATCTACTGTGAAGGCCAGTTCCATTTCGGTACGCGCTGGCCGCACCATGCTTTTTTCCCCTCGCAATTGTCTATGATCAAGAACTGCACCTTGCGGATCGAGGGATATTTTCAGTTCCTGACCGGTTGTACTCTGCTGGTTGGTGAAGGGGCGCTTCTCCAGCTCGGCAGCGGTTACATGAACAACCAAGGCACGCTGATCTGCATGAAGGAAATGCGGATTGGTCACGGAGTGTTCATCGGTCCCCACGTGGTGATTCGTGACTCGGACGAGCATCGCATCGGTTTTGATAAACCCGTTGCCGCACTGGTTAGCATCGGAGATCACGTGTGGATCGGCGACGGGGCCAAGATCCTCAAGGGTGTAAATATCGGCGAGGGCGCAGTGATCGCCGCTGGCGCGGTGGTCACGCGCGACGTGCCTGCCCACACTTTGGTGGGCGGCGTGCCGGCCAGGATCATCCGGGAGAAGGTCCAATGGAATTAGGTATCCAAATGCTGCGTGTCTCCCGGATCACTCCATGCAGAACCAATATGACGATGACGCACGAACCATCCGCCTCGACTGCCAGATACAGATTCCTGGACGCCTCGCGCGGGCTCGCCATCCTGGGGGTGCTGGCGGTGCACAGCGCCGCTCTGGCCGGCACCTCGTTCCCGGGCAGCAAGTACCCGATCGCGGGCCGGAACGGCGTCCAGTTGTTTTTCATGCTCAGCGCGTTCACGATCTTCATGACCCTGGAGCGCGCGTTGTCCCGGGAAGCGAATGTCACCATAAACTTTTACACGCGGCGCTTTCTGAGGATCATCCCGATGTTTTGGGTCGGCATCCTTCTGTACAGCTTCCTTCCCGGGCGCGAAGTCTACAGCCATCCGGTGGCGATTGGCTCGTCGGACTATCTGCTCACCGCCTTGCTGCAACACGGTTGGCACCCGGTGTCCATGAACAGCGTGGTGCCCGGCGGCTGGAGCATCGCCGTCGAGGCGACGTTTTACCTGGTGGCGCCGCTGCTTTTCGCTTGGATCAAAGATTGGCAGGGAGCATTGTCGTTTTTGTTGTTGACCCTGCTGGGCTGCATGGGCGGCAACCACATCCTGCATGCGCTGGCCAGCCGACACCTCCTTTTCGCCGGGGTGGACCAGGAAGTGATGGACCTGTTTTATTACCGTTGGATCTTCAGCCAGCTCCCTGTCTTCGCGTGCGGGATACTGGCCTTTCGTCTCTGGCAGATTCTTCCGGCGACCTTTCTTTCCAAGCGGAACGGCTGGCTGCTGCTGATCACCGCCGCCGTGCTCCTGAACGCCAGCATCGGCGGGGGCGGACGTCCCCTGATTCCAGAACAGCTCTGGTTTGCCCTGGGTTTTTTGCTGTTGCTCCTATCTCTTGCCGTTCATCCCGCCGGACTGCTCGTAAACGCCGCGACGTGTTTCCTGGGCCGGGTTAGCTACAGCTTCTACCTGCTGCACTTCGTGGTTCTGGAAGGGGTGGTACGCCTGCTGAGCACCCGACCGGGGTTGCAACACGGGTTGCCGGCTTTTCTAGGGATCTTCCTTTTGAGCCTGCTCCTGACGACACCTTGCGCGTATTTCACTTTCACCTTGATCGAGAAACCTTTCGTGGCGATAGGCTCCCGGTTCATCAAACGGGGCGAAGCCGCTGCCGCCCGTAGAATGCGGCTACAAACGGGCGTGATCGTCGAAGGGCAGCAGCCAAACGCCATCCCGGCCCGCGCTGAAGCGGCAGGTCCGATTATCTGAGCAGGTCGTGAGTTTTCACCGCTTTGTTTGCTTCGATGCGCATCCTCTTCATCAGCAACCTGAGTCCCTGGCCGGTCCACGGCGGCGGCTCGCAACGTTCCCATCTGGTCGGCCGCGCACTCGAAGAATTGGGCGAAGTGGACCTCGTCCTGGCTGGCCGCGGCGGCGAGAGCACCGAGGGATTGCACGACCACTTCAAGGTAGCCGGACAAGCCACTTGGCGGGAACCGGGGCAGCGTTGGCCTTTCCGTTTGCTGCACCGCTACCGCTCGCGCCTGGGGAACGAGGCGGCCATGGCGCTGCTGCCCAAGCGATTCGAATACCAGCCCGACCCAAAGGCGGCACCGGTAGTCCGCCGGCTCCTGCGTGAAAGGAAATACGATCTCGTAGTCAGCCGCTACTTGCGCGCCACGATGAAATCCGGCTGCCTGGATTGGGGCGGCCCGACCATCCTGGATCTCGACGACGTGGACAGCCACGTGTACCGCAGCCGCCTCAACGATCCGCATCTGCCCGGCCTCAAACGCTGGATCAACCGACGCCACTACCTCCAGGCGGAAGAGCTGCAAAGAAAACTGCTGCCGCGTTTCGACGCGGTCTGGGTGGCGAATGACCGGGTGGAAGGATTGGATTATCTCCCGCAACGGATCTGGCTGCCCAACATTCCATTCCCGCGCCAGGACGCTTCGGCGGCGGGTCCGCTGCCCGAGCCGCCGGCGGATGCGCCGCCCGCGATGGTTTTCGTCGGCTCGCTGGGAGTTTACCCAAACGTCTCGGCGGTGAATCATTTCGTGCGGGCGATCTGGCCGGCGGTGCATCGGGCGGAGCCACGGGCCCGCTTCCGGATCGCCGGACCGGGATTGTCGCCCGTGGATCAGGCGCGCTGGAGTGCGGTGCCCGGGGTGGACACGCTCGGGTTTGTCGAAAACCTCGCCGACGTTTACGCCGGCGCGCACTTCGCGGTGGCCCCGATCCTGGCCGGCTCGGGTACGAACATCAAAGTCATCGAATGTTTCGCTTACGGCCGCACCTGTGTGGTCAGTCCCTTTGCCGCGGCCCCCTTCGCCGGCACCTTGCGCGACGGCGAGTCCCTGCGCGTCGGTGCCACGGACGAGGCCTTTGCCGCCGCCTGCGTGGACCTGTTGAGGGACCCGCCGCAACGCGCCGCGCTGGTGGCGCGGGGCCGGGAAGCCGTGCAGGAGCACTTTTCCTTTGCCGCCTTCAAATCCGTCGTCGCCGACACGGTAGCCCGTGTCTTCCGACCGATGGTGTGAAGGGACCGGCATTCCTGCTGTTCCCTTGGCAAAATCCACTTGGGTCCCGGGTTTTATGAATGGCCACGCATCCAATGCGTCAGATCGAACGGACTCATCATTGTCCGAAGAAAAAGAAACGATCCTTATGAAAAATCCCATCCGTTACGCGTTCCTCGCGCTCGCCCTGAGCGCCACCACCGCCTTCGCCGCCAACCCGATGGTCGGCGGCAAGGAGATGTTCCCGACCAAGAACATCGTCCAGAACGCCTCCCAGTCGGCTGACCACACGACCCTCGTGGCCGCGGTGAAAGCCGCCGGCTTGGTCTCCACTCTGGAAGGCAAAGGTCCCTTCACGGTGTTCGCCCCCACCAACGAAGCGTTCGAGGCTCTGCCCGCCGGCACGGTTGACACCCTCCTCAAGCCCGAGAACAAGGCCAAGCTCACCACGATCCTGACCTACCACGTGGTCGCCGGCAACCTCACCGCCGACAAACTCGCCAAGAAGATCAAGGCGGGCGGCGGCAAGGCGGAACTCACCACGGTGGCCAAGGAAAAACTCACCCTCATGATGGAAGGCGATAAGATCGTGATCAAGGACGCCAAGGGCGGCCAGGCCACGGTGACCATCGCCGACGTCAAGCAGTCCAACGGCGTGATCCACGTCATCGACAAAGTCCTGCTTCCCTGATTCGGCTCGTTGAGTTTTCCATTCCCGCCAGGAAGCCCGGTTGGCTTTTCCTGGCGGGAAACCGTTTACATCCTTTGTGTTTGTACGCTACCGTGCGGGGAAAGCGCCGGTATGCCGCACCCGTCCTCTCTTTTTTGCGCCAAGATTGTACCCGGCGGTCCCTCATCGGCCACGTCTTGCCAGTAGCCGACGTTTCTCGCCCGTCATGCAAGATTTTTCGCCGCAGCAAGCCGCCGACCGCCGTCTGCTGGAAAGCGTTGCCCGGGGCGACACCAAGGCCTTTTCCGCGCTGTACGACCGCCTGGCCGGACCCCTTTACACCCTTTGTTTGCGGATGACCGGCGAAGCCTTGGAAGCCGAGGACATCCTCCAGGAGGTGTGTCTGCTGATCTGGCGGCGCGCGCCCAATTATGATCCGGCCAAGAGCAGCGTGTTCGGTTGGGCGGCGCATCTGACCCGCTGCAAGGTCATCGACCACCTGCGTTCCCGAGGCCGTCGGCTGCGGGTGGTCATGCCCATGCATGACGCCGAGGGACAAAATGGTGGCATGAACTCTGTTGCCAACGTGCAAGTAGAAAAGGCCGCTGCCGGAGGAAACAGCGTGCCGGAACAGGCCGACCTCAACGAGCAAGCCGGCCGGATCCGGCGGCTCTTGAGCGAGCTGCCCGCCGAACAGTTGCAAGTCATCGAACTCGCGTTCTTCTCCGATCTGAGCCACTACGAGATCTCCGCCCGTCTGGGACAGCCGCTCGGGACGATCAAGGCCCGCATCCGCCGCGGCTTGTTGAAATTGCGCGACGCTTTGAAAAAAGTGCAATGATTCCGGAACCACAACAAGAGCAGGCGGTCCTGTACGCACTCGGGTTGCTCGATGCGGACGAAGCCGCCGATTTCGAGCGGCCGCTGGCTTCCGACCCGGAGTTGCAGGATTTTTCCCGCGATTGCCGGGAAACCTTCGCTTCGCTGATCCTGGCGGCTGCCCCGGTTCCGGGCAACCCTCCGCCCGAACTGAAAAATCGGATCATGGCTGGGTTGAAGCCTGTGACGGGGGTATCGGGCCGCGCGTCCTTTGTCCGGCAGGCTCTGCCGTGGGCGCTGGCGGCAATATTGATGGTTTCTTGCGGGATTCTCGCCGTCCGTCTGTCGCGGCCGCCCGACACCGTGCGTTCCGCTCCGGCGGTGGGTACTTTGACCTCGGTGAGCTTCTGCCAACTGGAACCCGCGGCGGCCAGTGGTGCCGCTGCCAACCAGCCTCGCGCGGCTATCGCCTGGGACCCGGTCGGACACCAGGGCGTGCTCCAAATCGTGCAGCTCGCGCCCCCCGGCAGGGACAAGGATTACCAGTTGTGGGCGGTGGAGGAGGGGCACCAGGACCCGGTCAACGCCGGATTGGTCCGCGTGGATGCACAGGGCAGCGCGAAAGTGATCTTCCAGCCCTCCGTCGCCGGCGGCAGCGCACGCGTCCTGGCCTTTGCCCTGAGTTTGGAGCCGGCGGGCGGCTCGTCGAAGAATACCGGCCCGATCTTGCTGCAAGGCAAATTGTGAAAGCGGTTGCCGCCGCAATCCCTTGCACGCGGATTTTCGGCTCAGACCGAATCAACAGCATGAAAACAAGATGTTTCGTGCTCCTCGCCGGTCTGGCTGCGCTAGTTTTTGGAGTGGGAGCCTGCACCAGCACGCCTGAGACCGCCGCCGGCCCGGCTTCCGGTGCGGCCACCGAGGGCAGCACCTACGGCACGGATGCCCGGTCCGTCTCGGTCGGCGGGGCAGGGTTGGGCGGCGCGGATAACGGCAGCGGCAGCGGTACCAGTGTGATCGGCAGCCACTAACTCTTTTTATGATCCATCCTCTTATCCACCGTCTCGCGGTCCCGGCCGCTTTGATCCTGATGCTGGCCGCAGCCGGCTGCGCCACGGATAACCGGCCACCCGCCGACGCCAACACGGCTCCTTTACCCAACCAATCGTTGCGTCCCGGGCTGAATTCGCCCGACACCACCAATCCGCTTTCCGGCACCGGTGGAGCGGCCGGTATCGGACCGGTGAGCCCCGGCGGCGGCTTCGGCGGCACCAGCGGATCGCTCGGCGGCACGGGCCACCGCTGATTCCAGACTTGGGAAACGCCGCGAACAAGACGCTGGAGAGGAAAAGTCGGATCGCGCAGAAAGCGGATCCTTCTCGGTACGAAGCCGCTACGCGGCACGACCTCTTTGCACTTGAGCAATCCGCCGGATTGCTCAAGTGCTCCAGAAATCGCAGCGGAAAGCGCGCTGGTGCCAAACACACGGGGATTGACCCAATAAGGTAACTGGTGTTTGATCTACCGGTGCCGCTCAATCAACAAACCTCCGCGCTGGAGCAGGTCCGGTCGATGACCGCTGAACACTCCCTTCCGGCGTGGTCGAAAATCCTTGAAGCGGCTCCGGGCGAGCGTGCCCCGGAATCCGAGCTGGCGACTATGCTCTTGGCGTTGAACTACGAACTGCTTGGCTATTCGCCCGAGCAAGCATGGATGTTTGCTCGGCGTGGCAGTTCCGCTACCCCCTGATCATAGCGGGTAAGCTGCGCTTTCCCTTTTCCGTCATCCTGAGCGGAGTGAGGAACGAACGCAGTGAGCCGGAAGGACCTTCCGGCCGTCGCCGACCCCGCAGCTTGCCTGCCCGCGCTCGGAAGGTCCTTCGACTCCCTCTCGTCAACTCGCTCCCGCTCAGGACGACAGAAAGGAACGGACCGGGCGCGGCTTATTTAGATGAGATGCGCTCTAAGCATGCGGGAGAATGTTCCGGGGTGGATGGTGCGCTCCGCCGCGCCATTGTTTCCTTTTGCGGCAACGCCGCCCAGAGAGATCGGGCGGCTGCGCCGCAATACGACCAATGGCGCGGCGGAGCGCACCATCCACCCCGAAGCTTTTGCACCGAGGCACTTTGTTACGGACACTTAGAGCGCTACTCATTTGAGTGGCAGGCAAGTCTCGGCTAAGCTGGCGGATGGCA